>NZ_JBIVKT010000018.1:0-166150 GCF_044750905.1 Streptomyces sp. NPDC088762 | reverse complement strand
CCCATCCCCCGACCCTACGACCGCCGCTCGGCAGCCCTTTCCCCCGGTCTCTCCCCCCCGCGAAGCCCCCGCCAGGACCCCCCGCAGAGCCAGTCGCAGGAGGCCGCGGGAACCACCCAGCCTCGCCGGCGCTTGAGGCGCGGGGCCGGGGGCGGCCGCCAGCCCGCTGCCTGAAGCCGGCCCCCGCCGGGCGCACACGGGCCACTCACCCCCGATTGGCCCGCCCCCCGCGGCAACGGGCCGCCCTAGCGTGCCCCCATGGACCGCACCCTCGCCGACGATCTCGCCCGGCTTCCCGACCTCCTCGACGCAACCCGCCGCGCCGCCGCCGACGCCCTCGCCACCCTGGACGCACGCCCCGTCGTACCGCCGCCCCCCGGGCAGCAGCGGCCCGAGCCCCTCCCGGAACACGGCACCGGGACCGAAGCCGCCCTCGCCGCCTTCCGGGAGCGGTGGGAGCCCCGGCTGTCGGCCTCCGCCGGGCCCCGCTACCTCGGCTTCGTCACCGGCGGAGCCACCCCCGCCGCCCTCGCCGGGGACTGGCTCACCGCCGCCCACGACCAGAACTCCAACTCCGCCTTCGACGGCCCCGGCCAGGACCTCGAACGCGAGACCGTCGGCTGGCTCCGCGCGCTCTTCGACCTCTCCGACGCCCACTCCGGGACCTTCGTCTCCGGCGCCACCATGTCCAACACCACCGGCCTCGCCATCGCCCGCGAATGGCTCGGCGAACGCCTCGGCGTCTCCCCGGCCGAGGACGGCGTCGCCGCCCTCGGCCCCGTCCGCGTGCTCTCCGGCGCCCCGCACTCCTCCATCGCCAAGGCCCTCTCCGTCCTCGGCCTGGGCCGTGGCTCCCTGGTCACGGTCCCCACGCTGCCCGGCCGCGAGGCCGTCGACCCCGCCGCCCTCGACCGCGCCCTCGCCGACACCCCCGGTCCGGCCGTGGTCGTCGCCAACGCCGGCACCGTCAACACCGTCGACTTCGACGACCTCCGGGCCGTCGCCGCGCTCAAGGCCCGCCACGACTTCTGGCTGCACACCGACGCCGCCTTCGGCGCCTTCGCCGCCCTCTCCCCGGACCACGCCCACCTGGCCGCCGGCCTCGACGCCTCCGACTCCCTCTGCGTCGACCTGCACAAATGGCTCAACGTCCCCTACGACAGCGCCGTCCAGTTCACCCGCCGCCGCGACCTCCAGGCCCGCGTCTTCCAGAACGCCGCCGCCTACCTCGGCCCCCTCGGCGACCACCCCGACCTCGTCCACCTCACCCCCGAGAACTCCCACCGGCTGCGCGCCCTCGCCGCCTGGTTCACGCTCCGCGCCTACGGCCGCCAGGGCCACCGAGAGATCGTCGAACGCGACATCGCCTGTGCCCGCGCCCTGGGCGCCGCACTGGAACGGGACGCGGCCTTCCGCCTCCTCGCCCCCGTCCGCCTCAACGTCGTCTGCTTCACCCTCGCCGAGGACCCCAGCCCGGACCGCCTGGCGGCCCTCCGGGAGGCCGTCGCCGCCGAGGTCTTCGTCACCCCGACCGTCTACGCGGGAACCGCGGCCCTGCGCGCCGCGTTCTCCAACTGGCGCACCACGCACGCGGATGTACGCCGGGCCGCGGAGGCGCTCGGCGCAGCAGCAAGGGAGATCGCATGACGAGCAGTCCCCTGACCCTGATCGAGGTCGAAGCCCTGGCGCGCACCGCGCACGAGGGCCAGACCGACAAGGCCGGCCGGCCCTACGCCGAGCACCTCGCGGCCGTGGCCGAAGGCGTCCGCGCGCGCGGCGGCAGTCCCGAACAGCAGGCGGCGGCCTGGCTCCACGACGCCATCGAGGACGAAGCCCTCAGCATGACCTGGCTGGATTCCGCCGCCCTCCCGCAGTCCGTCAAGGACATGGTGCTCGCGGTCACCAAGCGCCCCGGCGAACCGGTCGAGCAGTACACGGCCCGCATCCTCGCCACCCCCGGCGCCCTGCTCGTCAAGGAGGCCGACCTGGCGCACAACGCGGATCCGGCACGGCTCTCCGTACTCGACGCCCCCACCCGCGACCGGCTGTCCGCGAAGTACGCCCACGTCCGCTCCCTGCTCGGTCTCCCCACCCCGTGACACCCCCGATGCCCGAAATATGCCTTCCGCACGTGTGGTTGGCGGAAACGGAACGATGGTGATGCGTCACGGAGCGGATAGACGCGCCCTATTGGTGGGAGGATGGTCCATGTGGGGGTGTGCGCGGCCGTGCGCCCCGGGCCGACCAGGGGACGACCGAAGGTGTGATCAGTAGTGGCCATTTCGCTGTCAGTGGTGGTTCTGTTGGCGGTCATCCTGGTGGTGCTGATCCGCGGTAACCACATCAAGGCGGGGCCCGCCATCGTCGCGGCCCTCTTCGGCTTCTTCCTGGCGTCCAGCTCCATCGCGGACGACGTGAACCGTTTCCTCAACTCCCTCGCGACGATGATCGCGAACATCAAGCTCTAGGCCCCACGGGCCCGGGAACGACGAAGGGCCAGGTCGAGGAAACATCCTCTGACCTGGCCCTTCGCTGTTCAGAGCGGGCGACGGGAATCGAACCCGCGTAGCTAGTTTGGAAGACTAGGGCTCTACCATTGAGCTACGCCCGCAACGCGTCGCCGCAGGTCCGGGGACCGGGGCAACGGACAGCATCCTAGCGGGTCGCGCCGGGGGAGCGCACACCACTTTCGTGTCGCCCGCGTGGTGGGGGCGGGAAGACCGTCGGGAAACTCGGAAACCCCGCGCGTCGGAGGGTCTCCGGGCATGTACCCTACGTGTCGCACCGACGGGGTGTGGCGCAGCTTGGTAGCGCGTCCGCTTTGGGAGCGGAAGGTCGTCGGTTCGAATCCGGCCACCCCGACCACCACCAGTGTCCCCCTTCATGCTCCATCGAGGGTCGCCACAAGATCGCGTTGTGGGCTGATTGCCGCTTGCGGTTACTATGCAAGCTGCGTGCCCGTGTGTCTGATGTACCGGGCCGAAGTCCGCTGAACCGCTGAATCGCAGCGTGACGGCAGAACCCCCAGCAGTCAGCCACAAGGAGACCGAACCGTGAAGAGCGCCGTGGAGACCCTGAACCCGACTCGGGTTCGGCTCACTGTTGAGGTGCCCTTCGAGGAGCTGAAGGACAGCCTCGACGCGGCGTACAAGAAGATCAACCAGCAGGTCACGGTGAAGGGCTTCCGCAAGGGCAAGATCCCGGCCCGCGTCATCGACCAGCGCTTCGGCCGCGGTGCGGTGCTGGAGGAGGCCGTCAACGACGCCCTCCCGAAGTTCTACACCGAGGCGGTCAACGAGGCCGACCTGAACCCCCTGGGCCAGCCCGAGGTCGACATCACGGAGCTGAAGGACGGCGAGCTGCTGGCCTTCACCGCCGAGGTCGACGTGCGTCCCGAGATCGAGATCCCGGACTACTCCGGCATCGAGGTCGAGGTCGACGCCATCGAGGTCTCCGACGAGGACGTCGAGAAGTCGGTCGAGCAGCTGCGCGGCCGCTTCGCGTCCACCAAGGACGTCGAGCGCGCCGCCCAGGACGGCGACGTCGTCACCATCGACCTCGAGGCCAAGGTCGACGGCGAGGTGCTCGAGGACGGCGTCGCCTCCGACGTGTCCTACACCATCGGCTCGGGCGAGCTCCTCGACGGCATCGACGAGGCCGTCAAGGGCCTGGAGGCCGGCGGCGAGGCCACCTTCACCTCCCAGCTGAAGGGCGGCTCCGCCGAGGGCAAGGACGCCGAGGTCACCGTCAAGGTCACCAAGGTCTCCGCCCGTGAGCTGCCGGAGCTGGACGACGAGTTCGCGCAGATGGCGAGCGAGTTCGACACCCTCGAGGAGCTCAAGGCGGACAGCCGCAAGCGCCTCGAGAACATGAAGCAGTACGACCAGGCCACGCAGGCCCAGGAGCGCGTCCTGGAGAAGCTGCTGGAGCTCGTCGAGGTGCCGATCCCCGAGAAGCTGCTCGAGGACGAGGTCAACACCCGCAAGCACAACCTGGAGCACCACCAGCTCGGCCAGATGGGTCTGACCATCGAGAAGTACCTGGAGTTCCAGGGCAAGACGGTCGAGGAGTTCGACGCCGAGACCTCCGAGCAGGCCGTCAAGGGCATCAAGACCCAGTTCGTCCTCGACGCGCTGGTCAACAAGGAGAAGCTGGGCGTCAACCAGGAGGAGCTCACCGAGCACCTCATGCGCCGCGCCGCTTCCTCCGGCATGTCCCCCGACCAGTTCGCCCAGGCGGTCGTCGAGGGTGGCCAGGTTCCGATGCTGGTCGGCGAGGTCGCCCGCGGCAAGGCCCTCGCGGTCGTCGTCGAGGCCGCCAAGGTCACCGACACCAACGGCAACGTGGTCGACCTCTCCGACGAGGACGAGGAGGCCGAGACGGTCGAGGCTTCCGCCGAGGGTGACGAGGCCAAGGACGAAGAGGCCAAGTAACACCCCGGGCGCAGCCCGCTGAGCGGTACCCCTGAGCAGTGCCCGAAGGGCCCGGACGCAGCCGCGTCCGGGCCCTTCGGCACAGGGCCCGGAAGGCCCCCGGACCTTGCGCTCCCAGCGAACAGTTCGGGAAGCGGGATGGCGTTGTCCGACCTGCGCGTTAGGGTCCATGAATACGAGGGCTCTGCATGACCCGGACGCCGGCGGACACGTCCGCACCGGCCGGGTGCGCCCCAGAACGAGACGCTGAGACGGCACATGGCCGTCGGAGACGAGCAGGTGGATACGTGACGAATCTGATGCCTTACGCCGCGGGTGAGCCGTCCATCGGTGGCGGCCTCGGCGACCATGTCTACAACCGGCTGCTCGGCGAGCGCATCATCTTCCTCGGCCAGCCGGTCGACGACGACATCGCGAACAAGATCACGGCGCAGCTCCTGCTCCTGGCCGCCGAGCCGGAGAAGGACATCTACCTGTACATCAACAGCCCCGGTGGCTCCGTGACGGCGGGCATGGCGGTCTACGACACCATGCAGTACATCAAGAACGACGTCGTCACCATCGGCATGGGCATGGCGGCCTCCATGGGCCAGTTCCTGCTCACCGGTGGCACCACGGGCAAGCGCTTCGCGCTCCCGAACACCGACATCCTGATGCACCAGGGTTCCGCCGGCATCGGTGGCACCGCCTCGGACATCAAGATCCAGGCCCAGTACCTGCTGCGCACGAAGCAGCGCATGGCTGAGATCACCGCGCACCACTCCGGCCAGACCGTGGAGGCGATCATCCGCGACGGCGACCGCGACCGCTGGTTCACGGCGGAGGAGGCCAAGGAGTACGGCCTCATCGACGAGATCATCTCCGCCGCGTCGCTGGTTCCGGGCGGCGGCGGCACCGGGGCCTGATCCCGGCCCCGGCGCGCGAGACCTCGTACGACGTCCCGTACGCCAGCCCGTACCAGGCAAGCCTCAGCCCGCAGAACGCCACCAGGACGGTGAACACCCAGATGCACATGAACAACCTTTCTCCCGCGAGCGGCCTCTACTCCGGCCCGCAGGTGGACAACCGCTACGTCATCCCGCGCTTCGTCGAGCGCACCTCGCAGGGCATCCGCGAGTACGACCCGTACGCGAAGCTCTTCGAGGAGCGGGTGATCTTCCTCGGCGTGCAGATCGACGACGCCTCCGCCAACGACGTCATGGCGCAGCTGCTGTGCCTGGAGTCGATGGACCCGGACCGGGACATCTCGATCTACATCAACAGCCCCGGCGGCTCCTTCACCGCGCTGACGGCGATCTACGACACCATGCAGTTCGTGAAGCCGGACATCCAGACGGTCTGCATGGGCCAGGCGGCCTCCGCCGCCGCGGTCCTGCTGGCCGCCGGCACCCCCGGCAAGCGCATGGCCCTGCCGAACGCCCGCGTGCTGATCCACCAGCCCTCCGGCGGCACCGGCCGTGAGCAGCTCTCCGACCTGGAGATCGCGGCCAACGAGATCCTGCGCATGCGCGACCAGCTGGAGACCATGCTGGCCAAGCACTCGACCACGCCGATCGAGAAGATCCGCGACGACATCGAGCGCGACAAGATCCTCACTGCCGAGGACGCTCTCGCGTACGGGCTGATCGACCAGATCGTCTCCACCCGCAAGAGCAGCAAGGTCTGATCCTTGCCGCCAGTTGGCGTGGACACGCTGCCGGATTGGGCGGTGTGAACCACGTCAAGGGGGCCCCGCTCGGGGCCCCCGGCAAGGTACCGTCGGATATGAGGCACCAGGAGCGCTGAACCAGGCGTCTCCCAGGCGAAGGGGAAGCACCTCGTGGCACGCATCGGTGACGGCGGCGACCTGCTCAAGTGCTCGTTCTGCGGAAAGAGCCAGAAGCAGGTGAAGAAGCTCATCGCAGGACCCGGTGTGTACATCTGCGACGAGTGCATCGACCTCTGCAACGAGATCATCGAAGAGGAACTCGCGGAGACCTCCGAGGTCCGGTGGGAGGAACTCCCCAAGCCCCGCGAGATCTACGAGTTCCTGGAGAGCTACGTCGTCGGCCAGGAGCCGGCGAAGAAGGCGCTCTCCGTAGCGGTGTACAACCACTACAAGCGGGTCCAGGCCGGCGAGAACGGCGGCGCGCAGGGCCGCGAGGACGCGATCGAGCTCGCGAAGTCCAACATCCTGCTGCTGGGCCCCACGGGCTCCGGCAAGACCCTCCTCGCGCAGACGCTGGCGCGCATGCTGAACGTCCCGTTCGCCATCGCCGACGCGACGGCGCTGACGGAGGCCGGCTACGTCGGCGAGGACGTCGAGAACATCCTGCTCAAGCTGATCCAGGCCGCGGACTACGACGTCAAGAAGGCCGAGACCGGGATCATCTACATCGACGAGATCGACAAGGTGGCCCGCAAGAGCGAGAATCCGTCGATCACGCGCGACGTGAGCGGCGAGGGCGTTCAGCAGGCCCTCCTGAAGATCCTGGAAGGCACGACGGCCTCGGTCCCGCCGCAGGGCGGCCGCAAGCACCCGCACCAGGAGTTCATCCAGATCGACACGACGAACGTGCTCTTCATCGTGGGCGGCGCCTTCGCCGGCCTGGAGAAGATCATCGAGTCGCGTGCGGGCGCCAAGGGCATCGGCTTCGGGGCGACGATCCGCTCGAAGCGCGAGATCGAGGCGAGCGACCAGTTCCAGGAGGTCATGCCGGAGGACCTGGTGAAGTTCGGGATGATCCCCGAGTTCATCGGCCGCCTCCCCGTCCTGACCTCCGTGCACAACCTGGACCGCGAGGCCCTGCTCCAGATCCTCATCGAGCCGCGCAACGCCCTGGTGAAGCAGTACCAGCGGCTGTTCGAACTCGACGGTGTGGAGCTGGACTTCGAGCGCGAGGCGCTGGAGGCCATCGCGGACCAGGCGATCCTGCGCCAGACGGGCGCGCGCGGCCTGCGCGCCATCATGGAGGAGGTCCTGATGTCGGTGATGTACGAGGTCCCGTCCCGCAAGGACGTGGCCCGCGTGGTCATCACCGCGGACGTCGTCCGCTCCAACGTCAACCCGACGCTGGTCCCGCGGATCGTCCCGAAGGACCAGGGCCCGCACGAGAAGTCGGCGTAGCCGCAGCGAACACCACGCAGAAGGGGCGCCCCCGACCGGGGGCGCCCCTTCTGCGAGTGTGGCGCCGGGCAGGCTGCTGCCCCTACTTCTTCACGCGGGCGGTGTTGTAGAGCTTCGCGGCGAAGTCGGCGGTCTGCTCCAGCGTGTAGCCCTTGCCGCCGCCGAGGATGGCGGACACGTCCAGGGCGGTGACCATGCTCATGGTGCTGTAGTCGCCCCAGATGCAGATCGGCATCGTGAACTCCTTGGGGCCCTTGGACTTGGTGTCCTTGGAGACGAACTTGGCCTCCTGGCACTTCAGGACAGCGCCCTTGAAGCCGGCCGGGGTGATCGTCTTGGGGGTGCCGATGAGCTCGGCCGTCCCGTCCTTGTCGTCCTTGCCGGCCTTCAGCTTGGCCATCGCGAAGTACGCGTCCACGGCCTTCTCGGGGTCTGCGATCTCGCCGTAGACACCCTGGAAGTTGATCGCCTTGGCAGAGAGCGGGTTGCTCGGGTCGCCGGTCACGTAGTCCATGCCCACCTGGGTGGGGTTCTTGACGCCCGCCGTCTCGGCCTCCTTCTTGTCCTCGTCGGTGAACTCCTCCTGCGTGTACTTCGGGTCCTTCTTGAAGTTGTCCACCGTCTCCGGGGCGACCAGCTTGTAGCCCTTGGTGTCGGCGGAGACCACGCCGCCGGCGCCGCCGCCCTTCAGGAAGTACCAGCCGCCGCCCGCGATCAGCGCGACCGCGACGACCACGGCGATGATCACGCCGGCCTTGGACTTCTTGGGCTGCTGCGGGGGCATTCCGCCGTACGGAGGCTGCTGGTAGCCGTAGCCCGGCTGCTGGGGCTGCTGCGGGTAACCCTGCGGCGGCACGCCCGGCTGCTGCTGCGGGTAGCCGTAACCCGGCTGGGGCGCGGGCTGGCCGTAGGGGCCGGGCGGCGGCGGGGGCTGCTGCCCGTACGGTCCCGGCTGCTGCGGCTGCTGGCCGTAAGGCCCCGGCTGGTTGTAGCTCATCTGTGCGTCCCCCTTTAGGAATCTCTTATGTTGCTCTCATCCTGTCGGAAGCGCGGGGATGACAGGGCGCCGGGGTCCCAGGCGTTACGGAACCACGACGCGGGGAGCCCGATCGCGGCCCGCGGTTCCCGTGCCCGCCCGGGCAATGGATTCGTACCAGGGGTGGGGCCGCCCTTATCCTGTGGCTCGTGACCGAGAACACGCAGACACCCAGCAGCCCCAACTCCGAACTGCCGACGTCCTACGCGCCGGCCGAGGTAGAGGGGAAGCTCTACGAGCGCTGGGTAGAGCGTGGGTACTTCACGGCCGACCCCGCGAGTGAGAAGCCCGCGTACACCATCGTCATCCCGCCGCCGAACGTCACGGGCTCCCTGCACCTGGGGCACGCCTTCCAGCACACGCTCATGGACGCGCTGACCCGCCGCAAGCGGATGCAGGGCTACGAGTCGCTGTGGCTGCCCGGCATGGACCACGCCGGTATCGCCACCCAGAACAAGGTCGAGCAGCAGCTCGCCGAGGAGGGCAAGTCCCGCCACGACCTGGGCCGCGAGGACTTCGTCGAGCGGGTCTGGCAGTGGAAGGAAGAGTACGGCGGCAAGATCCTCGGCCAGATGCGTCGCCTCGGCGACGGTGTGGACTGGTCGCGCGAGCGGTTCACCATGGACGAGGGCCTGTCCCGGGCCGTCCAGACGATCTTCAAGAAGCTCTACGACGACGGGCTCATCTACCGCGCCGAGCGCATCATCAACTGGTGCCCCCGCTGTCTGACGGCCATCTCCGACATCGAGGTCGAGTACCAGGAGGACGCGGGCGAGCTCGTCTCCATCCGGTACGGCGAGGGCGAGGACTCGCTCGTCGTGGCGACGACGCGTGCCGAGACGATGCTCGGTGACACCGCCGTCGCCGTCCACCCGGACGACGAGCGGTACAAGCACCTGGTCGGCCGGCAGATCAAGCTGCCGCTCACCGACCGGACCATCCCGGTCGTCGCGGACACGCACGTCGACCCGGAGTTCGGCACGGGCGCCGTCAAGGTCACCCCGGCGCACGACCCGAACGACTTCGCGATCGGGCAGCGCCACGGGCTCGCCAACATGACGATCATGGACGAGCACGGCGTCATCACCGTCCACGGTCCCTTCCTCGGCCTGGACCGCTTCGAGGCGCGGTCCGCGGTCGTCGGCGCCCTGCGCCAGCAGGGTCGCATCGTCGCCGAGAAGCGCCCCTACCTGCACTCCGTCGGGCACTGCTCGCGGTGCAGCACCACCGTCGAGCCCCGCCTCTCCCTCCAGTGGTGGGTCAAGGTCGAGACGCTGGCCAAGGCCGCCGGCGACGCCGTCCGCGACGGCCGCGTCTCGATCCACCCCGAGGAGATGTCGAAGCGCTACTTCGACTGGGTCGACAACCTCAACGACTGGTGCATCTCGCGCCAGCTGTGGTGGGGCCACCGGATCCCGGTCTGGTACGGCCCGAACGGCGAGGTCGTCTGCGTCGGACCCGACGACCAGGCGCCCGCCGGCGAGGGCTGGACCCAGGACACCGACGTCCTGGACACCTGGTTCTCCTCCGGCCTGTGGCCGTTCTCCACGCTCGGCTGGCCGGAGAAGACCCCGGACCTGGAGAAGTTCTACTCCACGGACGTCCTGGTCACCGGCCACGACATCATCTTCTTCTGGGTCGCCCGGATGATGATGTTCGGCCTGTACGCCATGGACGGCGAGGCGCCCTTCAAGACCATCGCCCTGACCGGACTGGTCCGCGACGAGCGCGGCAAGAAGATGTCGAAGTCCTTCGGCAACGTCGTCGACCCGCTGGACTGGATGGACAAGTACGGCTCCGACGCCGTCCGCTTCACCCTGGCCAAGGGCGCCAACCCCGGCACCGACGTGCCGATCGGCGAGGACTGGGTCCAGGCCTCCAGCAAGTTCGCCAACAAGATCTGGAACGCCACGCGCTTCGCGCTGATGAACGGCGCCACGATCGAGGGCGACCTGCCGCCGGTCGAGCGGATGTCGGCGACCGACCGCTGGATCCTGTCCCGGCTGAACAAGACGGTCGCGCAGGTCGACGCCTACTACGACGACTTCCAGTTCGCGAAGCTCAGCGAGGCCCTCTACCACTTCGCGTGGGACGAGGTCTTCGACTGGTACGTCGAGCTGTCCAAGACGACCTTCTTCGCGGGCGGCGAGCAGGCCCAGGTCTCCAGCCGGGTGCTGGGCGAGGTCATCGACGTCATGCTGCGGCTGCTGCACCCGGTCGTCCCCTTCGTCACCGAGACGCTGTGGACCACGCTCACCGGGCGCGAGTCCCTCGTCATCGCCGAGTGGCCGAACGACAGCGGCTTCCGCGACGAGGCCGCCGAGGCCGAGATCGAGAGCGTCCAGGCCGTGGTCACCGAGGTCCGCCGCTTCCGCAAGGAGCAGGGGCTGCAGGACGGCCAGAAGGTTCCGGCCCGCCTCGACCTGGCCGGGACCGCGCTGGCCGCGCACGAGGCCGCCATCCGCCAGCTGCTGCGCCTGCAGCCGGAGGGTGACGCCTTCAGCGCCACCGCGACCCTCCCGGTCGCCGGCGCCACCGTCGCGCTCGACCTCTCGGGCACCATCGACGTGGCCGCCGAGCGCAAGCGCCTGACCAAGGACCTCGGCGCCGCCGAGAAGGAGAAGCAGCAGGCGGAGGCGAAGCTCGGGAACGAGGCGTTCATCGCCAAGGCCCCCGACAACGTCGTGGACAAGATCAAGGGCCGGCTCGCCAAGGCCGAGGCGGACATCGCCCGGATCCAGGCGCAGCTGGAGACGCTGCCGCCCGCGTAGCCGCCCCCGAGCGAGTGGAGGCCCCCGTACCGCCGGACGGTGCGGGGGCTTTCCCATGCCTTTCGCCGCTTTGCATAACGATCCGGTCGCCCCGCGCCCGCCCGGGGGCCCCGGACGCCCGGCGGCGAAAGTCCCGCGGGTCCTCGTCCGTAGACTGGGCCTGTGAGTGAGCAGCAGCCCGAGAACGACGACCGCTTCGACGAGTTCGACCAGATCGTGGCGGAGGAATCCGACCGCGACCCCGACCTGGCGGTGATCGAGGCCGGCAGCCGCACCCTGCGGGCCCAGGCCGGACCGCCGCAGGGCGACCCGGTACCCGCCCGGCCCACCGACCCGGAGGTGGCGAAGGCGCTGCTGGAGGTGGAGCAGGAGCTCGCCACCCGCTGGGGCGAGACCAAGCTGGAGCCGTCCGTGTCGCGGATCGCGGCGCTGATGGACGTGCTGGGCGAGCCGCAGCGCGCGTACCCGTCCATCCACGTCACCGGCACCAACGGCAAGACCAGCACCGCCCGCATGATCGAGGCCCTGCTGAACGCCTTCGAGCTGCGCACCGGCCGCTACACCAGCCCGCACGTGCAGTCGGTCACCGAGCGGATCAGCCTCGACGGGGCGCCGATCGACGCCGAGCGGTTCATCGAGACCTATCACGACATCAAGCCGTACGTGGAGATGGTCGACGCCGCCGAGGAGTACCGGCTGTCCTTCTTCGAGGTGCTCACCGGAATGGCGTACGCGGCCTTCGCGGACGCCCCGGTCGACGTGGCCGTGGTCGAGGTCGGCATGGGCGGCAGCTGGGACGCGACCAACGTCATCGACGCCTCGGTCGCGGTGATCACCCCGATCAGCCTGGACCACACGGACCGGCTCGGCTCCACGCCCGGCGAGATCGCCCAGGAGAAGGGCGGCATCATCAAGCAGGACGCGACCGTCATCCTGGCTCAGCAGCCGGTGGACGCGGCCCAGGTGCTGCTGAAGAAGGCCGTCGAGGTGGACGCGACGGTGGCCCGCGAGGGCATGGAGTTCGGCGTGGTCTCGCGCGAGGTCGCGGTCGGCGGCCAGCAGCTGACGCTGCGCGGTGTGGGCGGGGAGTACGACGGCATCTTCCTGCCGCTGTACGGCGCGCACATGGCGCACAACGCGGCGGTGGCGCTGGCGGCGGTCGAGGCCTTCTTCGGGGTCGGCCAGGAGCAGGCCCGCGTCCTGGACGTGGAGACCGTACGCAGGGCCTTCGCCTCGGTGACCTCCCCGGGCCGCATGGAGGTCGTGCGGCGCAGCCCGACGGTGGTCCTGGACGCGGCGCACAACCCGGCGGGCGCGGCGGTCACCGCGGAGGCGGTCACCGAGTCGTTCGGGTTCAGCCGGCTGATCGGGGTCGTGGCCGCGAGCGAGGGCAAGGACGTCCGCGGGGTGCTGGAGGCCTTCGAGCCGATCTTCGCGGAGGTCGTGGTGACGGAGAACTCCAGCCACCGCTCGATGGGCGCGGACGAGCTGGCGGCCGTGGCGGTCGAGGTCTTCGGCGTGGCCCGGGTGCAGGTGGAGCCGCGGCTGGACGACGCCCTGGAGGCGGCGATCACCCTGGCGGAGGAAGAGGCCGAGTACGGAGGGGCCGGGGTCCTGGTGACCGGGTCCGTGATCACGGTGGGCGAGGCCCGCCTGCTGCTGAAGAGGGGCTGAGGGATGCGCACGCTGTGTGCGAGCACGCTGATCGGCGAGTTCTTCGTGATCGGCTTCGCCGGCCTGGTGGCCATGAAGAACCCGGAGCTGACCCAGGCGGAGGTCTGGACGGTGTGCGGGGTCACGATGCTGCTGTCGGTGCTGCTGTGCGGGATGCTGTCCCGTCCCGGGGCGGTCCAGCTGGGCTGGGCCCTGCAGATCGGCCTGATCGCGAGCGGGTTCGTCGTCCCGACGATGTTCTTCCTCGGCGCGGTCTTCGCCGGCCTGTGGTGGTGCTCGGTGCACTACGGCCGCAAGATCGACACGATCAAGGCCCGGTGGGCGGCGCAGAACGAGGCGCAGGGCACGCCCGCGGCGCCTGACGCTGCGTGACGGGTCCCCGGAACAGCCCTGTAGATTCGTCCCACCGCACCCGTTTGCCGCAAGGAGCCGCAACATGACCCAGCGCACCCTCGTCCTGCTGAAGCCCGACGCCGTCCGCCGCGGCCTGGTCGGGGAGATCATCGGCCGCATCGAGCGGAAGGCCGGCTGGACCATCCCCGCGCTGGAGCTGCGCACGCTGGACCAGGAGACCCTCGAGACGCACTACGGCGAGCACAAGGGCAAGCCCTTCTACGAGCCCCTGATGGGCTTCATGGCCAGTGGTCCCGTCGTCGCCCTCGTGGTCGAAGGGGAACGGGTGATCGAGGGCGTCCGCCAGCTGGCCGGCCCCACCGACCCGATCGCCGCGGCGCCGGGCTCCATCCGGGGCGACTTCGGCACCGTCACCCGGGAGAACCTGATCCACGCCTCGGATTCCGAGGAGTCCGCCGAGCGCGAGCTCAAGCTCTTCTTCCCCGCTCTCTGAGCGCTGTTCGGGCACACTTCGGCCACACTTCCCTGACGCGACATCAGCCAAATAGCGCTCACGACCTGGGGCGACCGAAGTAATTTCGGTCGCCCCCGGGTATTTCCGGGCCACGAGCGGGAACGCCTGGGCAAGACACGACGTCACCACTAGGGGGCGGGTATCCGTTCCGGCGGGATTGCCGGAGTCCCGTCGCGCGGTGTCCGTACTCGCGGCACTACGATGGGGCCTCCACCCACACACCCACCTCGCCGACCTGACAGCAGCCGCTATCAACTGGAAGGCCAGACGCTCCTCATGGGGAACAAGGGGAACAACATGTCGTTCATCGGCCGTGACATGGCGATCGACCTCGGGACCGCCAACACGCTGGTGTACGTGAGGGGCCGGGGGATCGTCCTGAACGAGCCGTCCGTGGTCGCCATCAACACGAACACCGGTGGCATTCTGGCGGTCGGCTCCGAGGCGAAGAAGATGATCGGGCGCACGCCCGGCAACATCGTCGCCGTACGGCCCCTCAAGGACGGCGTGATCGCCGACTTCGAGATCACCGAGCGGATGCTCCGGTACTTCATCCTCAAGATCCACAAGCGACGTTACCTGGCCCGCCCGCGCGTGGTGGTCTGCGTGCCCTCCGGCATCACCGGAGTGGAGCGCCGCGCCGTCATCGAGGCGTCCACGCAGGCCGGCGCCCGCCAGGTGCACATCATCGAAGAGCCCATGGCCGCCGCCATCGGCTCGGGCCTGCCCGTCCACGAGGCCACCGGCAACATGGTCGTGGACATCGGCGGCGGCACCACCGAGGTCGCCGTCATCTCCCTCGGCGGAATCGTCACGGCACAGTCCATCCGGGTGGCCGGCGACGAGCTCGACAACGCGATCATCCAGCACATCAAGAAGGAGTACTCGCTCCTCCTCGGTGAGCGGACCGCCGAGCAGATCAAGATCACCATCGGGTCGGCGTACGACCTCGACAAGGACGAGCACACCGAGATCCGCGGCCGGGACCTGGTCTCCGGCCTGCCCAAGACGGTCGTCATCTCGGCCGCCGAGGTGCGCAAGGCCATCGAGGAGCCCGTCAACGCCATCGTCGACGCGGTCAAGACCACACTCGACAAGTGCCCGCCCGAGCTCTCCGGCGACATCATGGACCGCGGTATCGTCCTGACCGGCGGCGGCGCCCTGCTCCGCGGCCTCGACGAGCGGCTCCGGCGCGAGACGGGCATGCCGATCCACATCGCCGAGGACCCGCTCGACTCCGTGGCGCTCGGCTCCGGCAAGTGCGTCGAGGAGTTCGAGGCACTCCAGCAGGTCCTCGACGCCCAGCCCCGGCGCTGACCGGCGAACATCCCCTCCATCCGGAGGACAACACACAAGGATCCGCCGTACGGGTGCTACCGGGCCCGTGCGGCGGATCGTTGATATACAGGCAAAAGAGAATTCCGACGAGGAAGGCACGGCCGCCGCACGTGAGGGACACACGAGAAAGCCGGCTGCTCCTGGTGCTTCTGATCGCCATCGCGTTCGCGTTGATCACGGTGGACATCAGGGCGGGCGAGGAGTCGCCGGTCGACGGTGCCCGACAGGCCGCCGCCGCGGTCTTCGGGCCGGTCGAGAAGGGCGTGTCGACCGCGGTCGACCCGGTCGCCAACGCCATAGGGGCGGTACGGGATTCCGGTGAGCGCCACAACCGCATCGCCACGCTGGAGCGCGAGAACGCGGCCCTGAAGGCCAAACTGGGCAGCGACGCCCAGACCCAGAGCCGCATCCGCGAGCTCGACGAGATGCTCAAGCGGGCCGGCGCCGGCCAGTACGGCATCAAGGGCGCCGAGGTCATCGCCATAGGAGCGGCCCAGGGCTTCTCCTGGACCGTGACCATCGACGCCGGCAGCAAGGACGGCATCGAGCGCGACATGACCGTCCTCAACGGGGACGGACTCGTCGGGCGGGTCACCACGGTCGGCCCCGACACGGCCACCGTCGTCCTCGCCAACGACCCCGACTTCACCGTCGGCACCCGTCTGGAGAAGACCGGCGAACTCGGCTTCGCCACCGGCCAGGGCGACCGCGCCCTGTCCGTCCAGATGCTCAACGGCAAGGCCAAGGTGAATCCGGGCGACCGGCTCGTCACCTTCGGCTCGCGCGGGAACAAGCCGTTCGTACCGGGCGTGCCGATCGGCGAGGTGGTCAAGGTCGACCCCTCGCGCGGCGACCTGACCCGCACCGTGTGGGTCCGCCCGTTCGTCGGCTTCTCCCGCCTCGACATCGTCGGCGTCGTGGTCATGCCGCCGCGCGAGGACCCGCGCGACGCCGTCCTGCCGCCCAAGCCCGAGGCCCCCAAGCCCATCCCGACGGTCACCGTCACGGTCACCCCGTCCGGGTCCGCCTCCGTGCCCGCCAAGCCGGACGACGAGTAGGAGCAGACCGACCATGCGCTTCAACCGGATCCTGCTTTCCGCCACGCTCGTCGTGGTCGCCCTCGTCGTCCAGGTCACCATCCTGGGCCGGCTCCAACTGCCCGGCGCGGTGCCGGACCTGCTGCTGCTCACCGTCGTCGCCCTCGCACTCGTGTACGGGCCGGTCAGCGGCGTGCTCATCGGCTTCGCCGCCGGGCTGCTCGCCGACCTTGCCCCGCCCGCCGACCACGCCGCCGGGCGCTACGCGCTCGTCCTGTGCGTCATCGGCTACGTGGCCGGCCTGGTCCGCCCCGACAACGGGCGGTTCCGCTCCGCCTGGGGCCCGATGCTCACCGTCGTCGCGGCCGCGATCGGCTCCACCCTGCTCTACGCGGGCGTGGGCGCCCTCGTCGGGGACACCGCCGCCCGGCACGTGGGTCTGCTGGGGCTGCTGTTCACCGCGACCCTCTACGACCTGCTGCTCGCGCCCTTCACCGTGCCGTTCATCATGGCCCTGGCCCGTCGCGCCGAGAACGATCCGATGGCCGTCGAGGCCGGTGGAGGCCCCGCCAACAAGCCCGCCGACGTGTCCTCCGGCTGGCTGGCCGGCGGCACCGGACTGCGCATCGGCAGCCAGCGCGGCGGCCTGCGCCTGAGGACCGGGCGCTCCCGTGCCAACCGGGCCGGCCGCATAAAGGGGGTCAAGGCCGTGAAGGGCGTGAAGAGCGTCAAGAAACTGTGACGGAGGAGCGGACGTGACCAACATCCCCGAAACCGGCCGCACCTCCCGGGTACAGATCCGGCTCGTCATGATCCAGGTACTCGTCCTCTCCATGCTGGTCACCCTCGGGGGTCGCCTCTGGTACCTCCAGATCCGCAACGGGGACGAGTACTACCACGAGGCGAAGAGCAACCACGTCCAGCGGGTCGTCCAGCCCGCCGTGCGCGGCTCCATCCTCGACGCCCGGGGGGTCCCGCTCGCCGACAACGAGACCCGCCTGGTCGTCTCCGCCAGCCGCACCAAGCTGATGAGGATGAAGGACCGGGGCAAGGCGGTGATGACCCGCCTCGCCGACGTCCTGGACATGACCCCCAAGGAGGTCATGGACAAGGTCAGGCTCTGCGACTCCCAGACCCCCAAGCCCTGCTGGAACGGCTCCCCGTACCAGCCCATCCCGGTCACCCTCGAAGCCACCACGCAGCAGGCGCTGCAACTGCGCGAACGACCGGAGGACTTCCCCGGCATCACCGCGGAACCCACCGCCGTCCGCCGCTACCCGGCGCCCGGCGGAGCCCGTACCGCACAGGTGCTCGGCTACCTCTCGCCCGTCACCGACGAGGAGATCCAGAAGGCCAAGGACACCGCCTCGCCGCACCTGCGGTCCGACCAGGTCGGCCGCTCCGGCATCGAGCGCACCTACGACAAGCAGCTGCGCGGCAAGGCGGAGGTCACCTCGTACGAGGTCGACAACCTGGGCCGGGTCATGGGCCAGACCAAGTCCGACCCGGGCATTCCCGGTTCCACCCTCGTCACCAGCATCGACGCCCGGGTCCAGGCCGTCGCCGAGTACGAGCTCCAGCAGGCGATGAAGACCGTCCGCCAGGAGACCGACAACATCACCGGCCGCAAGTACGAGGCCGACTCGGGCGCCGTCGTCGTCATGGAGGCCAAGACCGGCCGCGTCGTGGCGATGGCCTCCCAGCCCGACTACGACCCCAACGCCTGGGTCGGCGGCATCTCCGGCGCCGACTACGCCAAACTGACCAGCAAGAACTCCAACTACCCGCTGCTCAACCGCGCCATCCAGGGCCAGGCCCCCGCGGGCTCCATCTTCAAGGTGGTCTCGGCGAGCGCGGCCGTACGCGCCGGCTACGACTTCGACGGCAAGTACAACTGCAGCGCCTCCTACAACATGGGCGGCCGGAGCTTCGCCAACTTCGAGTCCAAGGGGCACGGCCCCATCACCCTGGCCGAAGCGCTCAAGTTCTCCTGCAACACCGTCTTCTACGCCCTCGGGCACAAGGAGTGGCAGCGCGACGGCGGCCTCAGCCCCAAGAAGGACGCCCACGACTGGTTCTACCGCACCGCCCGGGAGTTCGGACTCGGCGCAGAGACCGGCATCGACCTGCCGAACGAGGTCACCGGCCGCATCCCGGACCGCCGGTGGAAGCAGAGCTTCTGGAAGGCCAACAAGGACTCCTGGTGCAAGCAGGGCAAGAAGGGCGGCACCTACGTCGAGCAGATCGCCTACGAGAGCTGCCTCGAAGGCAACCAGCTGAAGGCGTACGACAGCATCAACTTCGCCATCGGCCAGGGCGACGTCCTCGTCACGCCCATCCAGATGGCCACCGCCTACTCCGCCATCAGCAACGGGGGCACCCTCTACGACCCCACCGTCGGCAAGGCCGTGATCAGCCCCGACGGCAAGCACGTCGAGATGATCAAGCCCAGGGCCCACGGCAGGCTGCCGATCGACGCCCAGACCATCAGCAACCTCGACAAGGGCCTGCGCATGGTCGTCGAGCCCGGCGGCACCGCCGCATGGCGGTTCCTCGGCTGGCCCATGGACAAGATCCCGATGCACGCCAAGACCGGCACCGCCCAGGTCTACGGCAAGCAGACCACGTCCTGGCTGGCGACCTACACCAAGGACTTCACGATCGTCATGACGATCTCTCAGGGCGGCACCGGCTCCGGTGCCTCCGGCCCCGCCGTCCGCAACCTCTACAACGCCATCTACGGTCTGAGCATGGACGGGAAGCAGGACGTGAAGAAGGCCCTGCTGCTCGCGCCGGAGGCGAAGCTGCCCAAGGTCCACCCCGACGGCTCCATCGACTCCCCCGAGATCCGGCCGTACGTGCCGCCGTCACCGGAAGAGCTGGAGCCGCCCGTGCTCGCCGGGCCGCCCGCACAGCGCCCCAAGCACCTGGACTGAGGACCGAGGACCGAACGACATGCAGACCGCCAACAAGTTCTCCGTCTCCCGGTACGCGCCCGAGCGCGGGGCGATGGCCAAGCTCACCGCCCGCGACTCGGTCGTGCGCCGGCTCGACTGGCCGATACTCCTCTCCTCGCTCGCGCTGTCCCTCATCGGCTGCCTGCTGGTGTGGTCGGCGACCCGCAACCGGACCTCGCTGAACCAGGGAGACCCGTACTACTTCCTCGAACGGCACGCCCTGAACACCGGCATCGGCCTCGTGCTGATGATCGGCACCGTCTGGCTCGGCCACCGCACCCTGCGCGGCGCCGTGCCGATCCTCTACGGGATCTCACTGGTGCTGATCATCGCCGTGCTCACCCCGCTCGGCGCCACCATCAACGGCGCCCACGCCTGGATCGTGATCGGCGGCGGATTCTCCCTCCAGCCCTCCGAGTTCGTGAAGATCACGATCATCCTGGTCATGGCGATGCTGCTGGCCACACGGGTCGACGCGGGCGACCTGACCCATCCCGACCACCGCACGGTCGTCAAGGCGCTGTGCCTGGCGGCCGCCCCGATGGGCATCGTCATGCTGATGCCCGACCTCGGCTCCGTCATGGTCATGGTCGTCATCGTCCTCGGCGTGCTGCTGGCCTCCGGCGCCTCCAACCGCTGGGTGCTCGGCCTGATCGGCTCCGGCGCCGGCGGAGCCATCCTGGTCTGGCAGCTCGGCGTCCTCGACGAGTACCAGATCAACCGCTTCGCGGCCTTCGCCAACCCCGAACTCGACCCGGCGGGCGTCGGCTACAACACCAACCAGGCCCGCATCGCGATCGGCTCCGGCGGCCTGACCGGCTCCGGGCTCTTCAAGGGCTCGCAGACCACCGGCCAGTTCGTGCCCGAGCAGCAGACCGACTTCGTCTTCACGGTCGCGGGGGAGGAACTGGGCTTCATCGGAGCCGGCCTGATCCTGGCGCTGCTGGGCATCATCCTGTGGCGGGCCTGCATGATCGCCCGCGAGACCACCGAGCTCTACGGGACCATCGTGTGCGCCGGGATCATCGCCTGGTTCGCCTTCCAGTCCTTCGAGAACATCGGGATGACCCTCGGCATCATGCCGGTGGCCGGACTTCCGCTGCCCTTCGTCTCGTACGGGGGTTCGTCGATGTTCGCGGTGTGGGTGGCCATCGGGCTGTTGCAGTCCATCAAGGTGCAACGGCCCTTGTCCGCCTGATCCGGGTGGCGTCCTGATCCGGGTGGCGCCCTGTCGAGGTGATCCGTTCGGGACTACCTTCGATGCATGGCGGACACGAAACGCGAGATCGAGCGGAAATTCGAGTTCACGCAGGGCGGCGCGACGCGGTCCGGGGCCGCCCGGCGCGAGGTACCGGACCTGACGGGGACGGCCACGATCGCGGCCGTCTCCGACCAGGGCACCGTCGACCTCGACGCCGTCTACTACGACACCCCGGACCAGCGGCTCGCCGCCGCCGGTCTCACCCTGCGGCGCAGAACGGGCGGCAAGGACGCGGGCTGGCACCTCAAGCTCCCCGTCTCCCCGGGCGTCCGCGACGAGATCGGGGTGGCACTCAGCGACACCGTCCCGCCCGCGCTCGCCGCCCTCGTCCGCTCCCGGGTACGCCGCTCGACCCTCCAGCCGCAGGTCCGGCTCCTCTCCTCGCGCCGCGTCAGCCACCTCCTGGACGCCGACGGAGCCCTGCTCGCGGAACTGAGCACCGACACGGTGCGGGCCGAGCGGGGCGAAGCCGGCGCCGACTGGACCGAAGTCGAGGTGGAGCTCGCCGACGGGGCCGACCCCACGCTGCTCGACGAGGTCGAGAAGACCTTCCGCAAGGCCGGGCTCAAGGTCTCCGACGCCCCTTCGAAGCTCGCCCGGGCGCTGGCCGAGACCGGCACGGCGCCGGCCCGGACCGGCGACGACGGCCCCGACGGAACGGCGGGCGCCCACGTCCTGGCGTACCTGCGGGACCAGCGCGACTCCCTGATCGCACAGGACCCGGCCGTGCGGCGGCAGCTCCCCGACTCCGTCCACCAGATGCGCGTCGCCACCCGCCGGCTGCGCAGCGCCTTCAAGACCTACCGCAAGGTGCTGGACCGCGGGGCCACCGACCCGCTCGGCGAGGAACTGCGCTGGCTCGCCGCCGAACTCGGCGCCGACCGCGACCAGGAGGTCCTGCTGAAACGGATCCGGACCCGCCTCGACGAGCTGCCGGGCACCCTGCTGCTGGGCCCCGTCCGCGGCCGGCTGAAGATCTGGAACGCCGCCCGCGCCACCGAGTCGCGCCGCCGGGTGCTCGACGCGCTCGACAGCGAGCGCTACCTGGCCCTCCTCGACTCCCTCGACGCCCTGCTCGACCGGCCCCCGCTGCTGAAGGCCGCCCACGGGCGGGCCGAACGCGTCCTGCCGAAGGCCGTGCTGCACGACTACGAGCGCCTCGCCGGCCGGATCGAGAAGGCGCTCGCCCTCCCGCCCGGCCACGAGCGCGACGTGGCCCTGCACGACGCCCGCAAGGCGGCCAAGCGCGCCCGGTACGCGGCGGACGCGGCCGTACCGGCCCTCGGCAAGGCAGCGAAACGCCTGGCCAAGGCCGTGAAGAAGGTCCAGTCCCTGCTCGGCGAACACCAGGACAGCGTCGTGGCCCGCGACGCCCTGCGCGGCCTCGGCGTCCAAGCGGCCGGCGCGGGGGAGTCCGCCTTCACCTGGGGGCTGCTCCACGGCCGCGAGGCAGCCCTGGCCGAGCGGAGCGAGCGGGAGCTGCCGCACCTCTGGGCGAAGGCCTCGGACCCGGCCCTGAGGTCCGCATTGGAATGATCATGTGGGTGGGGGCGGCCGGGCCTGGGGGTACGCTTGAGAGCTGCCCCCTGCCCGCTTCACGAAAGTCGCGTGATGACCGAGTCGGTCTTCCCTCAGCTTGAGGCCCTGCTTCCGCACGTGCAGAAGCCCATCCAGTACGTCGGTGGTGAGCTCAACTCCACGGTCAAGGAGTGGGAGAGCTGCGACGTCCGCTGGGCGCTCATGTACCCGGACGCGTACGAGGTCGGGCTGCCCAACCAGGGCGTCATGATCCTCTACGAGGTGCTGAACGAGCGCGAGGGCGTGCTCGCGGAGCGCACGTACTCGGTGTGGCCGGACCTGGAAGCGCTCATGCGCGAGCACAAGGTCCCGCAGTTCACCGTGGACAGCCACCGGCCCGTGTCGGCCTTCGACGTGTTCGGCCTGTCCTTCTCCACGGAGCTGGGCTACACGAACATGCTCACGGCCCTGGACCTCGCGGGCATTCCGCTGGAGTCCAAGGACCGTACGGTCGACCACCCGATCGTCCTGGCGGGCGGCCACGCCGCCTTCAACCCCGAGCCGATCGCGGACTTCATCGACGCGGCGGTCATCGGCGACGGCGAGCAGGCCGTCCTCGACATGACCGAGATCATCCGCGCCTGGAAGGCGGAGGGCCGGCCCGGCGGGCGCGAGGAGCTCCTCCTGCGCCTCGCCAAGACCGGCAACATCTACGTCCCCGGCTTCTACGACGTGGAGTACCTGCCGGACGGCCGCATCGGCCGCGTCGTCCCGAACCGCTCCGGCGTGCCGTGGCGCGTGTCCAAGCACACGGTCATGGACCTCGACGAGTGGCCGTACCCCAAGCAGCCCCTGGTCCCGCTCGCCGAGACCGTCCACGAGCGCATGTCCGTGGAGATCTTCCGCGGCTGCACCCGCGGCTGCCGTTTCTGCCAGGCCGGCATGATCACGCGCCCCGTGCGGGAGCGAAGCATCACCGGCATCGGCGAGATGGTGGAGCGCGGCCTGAAGGCCACGGGCTTCGAGGAGGTGGGTCTCCTGTCCCTCTCCTCCGCGGACCACACGGAGATCGCCGACATCGCCAAGGGCCTCGCGGACCGCTACACGGACGACAAGGTGGGCCTGTCCCTCCCCTCGACCCGCGTGGACGCCTTCAACGTCGACCTGGCCAACGAGCTGACCCGCAACGGGCGCCGCTCCGGCCTGACCTTCGCCCCCGAGGGCGGCTCCGAGCGCATGCGCAAGGTCATCAACAAGATGGTGTCGGAAGAGGACCTGATCCGCACCGTCGCCACCGCCTACGGCAACGGCTGGCGCCAGGTGAAGCTGTACTTCATGTGCGGCCTGCCGACCGAGACCGACGAGGACGTCCTCCAGATCGGCGACATGGCGGTCAACGTCATCGCCAAGGGGCGCGAGGTCTCCGGCCAGAACGACATCCGCTGCACGGTGTCCATCGGCGGATTCGTGCCGAAGCCGCACACCCCGTTCCAGTGGGCGCCGCAGCTCTCTGCCGAGGAGACGGACGCCCGCCTGGGCAAGCTCCGGGACAAGATCCGCGGCGACAAGAAGTACGGCCGTTCCATCGGCTTCCGCTACCACGACGGCAAGCCCGGCATCGTCGAGGGTCTCCTCTCGCGCGGCGACCGCCGCATCGGCGACGTCATCCGCGCCGTCTACGAGGACGGCGGCCGCTTCGACGGCTGGCGCGAGCACTTCTCGTACGACCGCTGGATGCAGGCCGCCGAGAAGACGCTGCCCGCGTACGGCGTGGACGTGGCCTGGTACACCACGCGCGAGCGCACCTACGAGGAGGTCCTGCCCTGGGACCACCTGGACTCCGGCCTCGACAAGGACTGGCTCTGGGAGGACTGGCAGGACGCCCTGGACGAGACCGAGGTCGAGGACTGCCGCTGGACCCCGTGCTTCGACTGCGGCGTCTGCCCGCAGCTCGGACTCGACATCCAGATCGGCCCGACCGGCAAGAAGCTCCTGCCGCTGACGGTCGTCAACAAGTAGCGGCCCCGCCCCCGTCGGCCCCGTCCATCCGGACGGGGCCGACGGCGTCAGCGGACGACGTCGGGGAAGACCTCCCGCTTGACGATCAGTCGCTCCTCGGCGTCGGGTGGAATGCGGAGCTCCAGCTCGATCTCGGGTGCCCTGGTCCTGGGGATTTTCGTACGGCTGATCCGGCAGGTGACTCCCGCCCGCCGCAGGTCGTCGGCCATGACCTCCCGGCCCTCGCGTTCCCAGCGGTCGCGGAAGGTTTCCCCGCTTGCCGAGATGCTCCAATGCGGCTCGGACCGTCGAGGGGAGTCCACCTGTCCATGCACGTATTCCCGTGTGCGCACCGGCCGCGTACCCAGTGCGGTCAGGACACGCGTGTACAGCCTTCGGTACACGGCATCCGGGTCGGGAGCGCCCAAGCCTCCGCTCGGACAATTCCGGCAGCGCAGGTAGGCGTAGGTGCGGCCGTGGACGCAGGACCGCTGGACCGTCATGTTCGTGCGGCAGTCCGTGCAGACCAGAACCCCCAGAAAAGCGGTCGCGCCACCCGGATTGCGGGGCGGTTGCGACCTGCTCCGCTGGTCGAGGGCTGTCTGAAGGCTCTGCCACTCGGACTCGGTGAAGATCGGATCGGCCACGCGAACGGGAACACCGTCCTTGTCGCGGACGACTGTTGACCGGCGGACGCCGCCATCCTTGTCCTCCACGACGCGCAGACCCATCAGTGCGGGGTTCCGCAATCTCCTCAGCAGCGTGCTGGCCGTCCACTGCCCGCCACCACCGGTGGGAAGCCCGCCGCGGGTGAGCACCGTGGTCATGCGACGGGCCGAGACTCCGCGCATCGCCGCGCCGTAACACCATCGCAGCACACGCTGGGCCTGCGGCTCGATGACCAGCTTTCCGCCGCCATCGGTCACGTACCCGTAGGGCGGCTTCCCCACGAGCCAGTCCGACTGCGTTTTGGCGTAGTCCCAGAGGCTTGACACCCTGGCGCTCGTGCTGCCCGTCTCGATCTCCGCCAAAGCGCCGATGACCTCTGCCGTGGCCCTCCCGAGCGGGGTGGACAGGTCGATGGCGTCGTGCTTCGACATGAGGTTCTTCCCGTGGGCCGAACACCAATCGATCATGGTGCTGAGGTCGGTCACCCGCCGGACGAACCGATCCATCTTCCAGAAGAGGATCACGTCGAACTCCGGCGCACGGTCGTTCAGCCAGCATCCCAGTTCTTTACGCTGCCAAGGCGGGACCCGGGTGGCCGAGACGTTGAGGTCCCTGGCGACACCCACGACACGCAACCCTCGTTCCCGGGCCAGGCTGCGCAGTTCGAGCTCCTGACGCACGGGCGACGTCGTGTCCGCGGTGAGCGCCGACAGCCTCACCGATATCAGGGCCCGTGGGGCATCCGCAGGAAGCGCGTTCTCGGCCTGTCGGAGCTCATCGAGCACCGCAAGGTCGGGCTCCCTCCAGTGAACGCCGGCTATGAGCGTGCCCTGCTTCTCGTTCATGGGTGTCATCACGTCCTGCCAACGACGGCCCCTGCCTCCGGTTGTCGACGCGTGGGCTTCTGTTCTCAGATGGACACGCACATCCAGATCGGCCCGACCGGCAAGAAGCTCCTGCCGCTGACCGTCGTCAAGTAACGCCTGCGTATCGAGAGGCCCCCCGCCGCAACGGCCGGGGGCCTCTCGTGTGTCAGTAGGATCATGGAACGAGACAATCCGCGGTCCCCGCAGGGCGACGGCTGCCTGGCCGGAGCCGTCCGGATCCCCGTGAAGATCGTGGCGGTGCTGATCGTGCTGCCCGTACGGGTGGTGTGCGAGCTGCTCGCCGCCCTCGGCCGCGGGCTGGCGCGGTACGTGTTCGCGCCGCTGTGGGAGTACGTGCTCGAACCGGTGGTGCGGGCCCTCGGGTGGGTGGTGGCCACCCTGCTCAGGCTGGTCTTCGTCTGGCCGTGGGCCGCGCTGTGGCGGTACGTGCTGCGGCCCGTGGGGGCCTGGCTGTACGCGTACCTCCTCGCCCCCGTCGGACGGGTGCTGTACGGCTGCCTGATCCTGCCCCTGGCCCGGGCGACCTGGCGGTATGTGCTCGTGCCGGTCGGGCGGGCCCTGGTGTGGCTGGCCGCCGCCGCCCACCGGTACGTGCTGCGGCCCCTCTACCGGTACGTGCTCACCCCGCTCGGGCAGGTCCTCGGCTGGGCCTGGCGCGTGGCCGGGGTGATCACCGGTGCGCTGTGGCGGGGGGCCAAGGCGGTCGGGTGGGTGCTCGTCGGGTGGCCCCTGTCGCAGGTGTACCGGTACGTGCTGACGCCGGCCGGGCACCTCCTGCGCGCGGTGTGGCGAACCGCCCGCGAGACCGTCCGGGAGGTGCGCGCCGAGGTGCGAAGGGTGCTCTTCGGTACTCCTCCCCGGGAACCGGCGAGGTCACGGGCGCGTACTCTGGGTAGTACGACAGCCGCCGACGCGGCACCCGCAGACGAGATCTCCCTGCGCCAACGGCAGGGGTGAGCCGGAGCGGGTCGAGACGACCTCAGGGCGACGCGCGAGCCGCGGAGCCCCGCACAAGGAGAAGAACCACTGGGCAAGCGACAGCCCGAAGGCCCGCCTCCCGCACCGGTGGTGCAGCGCATCCGACTGCGCTACACCAAGCGCGGCCGCCTCCGGTTCACCAGCCACCGCGACTTCCAGCGCGCCTTCGAGCGGGCCCTGCGCCGCGCCGAGGTGCCGATGGCCTATTCGGCCGGCTTCACCCCGCACCCGCGCGTCTCGTACGCGAACGCCGCCCCGACCGGGACCGGCAGCGAGGCGGAGTACCTGGAGATCGGCCTCGCCGAGGCCCGTGACCCCGAGAAGCTGCGCGAACTGCTCGACGAGTCGATGCCGGCCGGCCTCGACATCGTCGACGCCGTCGAGGCCCGCACCTCCGGCCTCGCGGACCGGCTGACCGCCTCCGTATGGGAGATGCGCCTGGACGGCGTGGAGCCCGCCGAAGCCGAGCGGGCCGTGGCGGCCTTCCTCGCCGCCGAGACCGTGGAGGTCCAGCGCCGGACCAAGAACGGCATGCGGACCTTCGACACCCGAAGCGCGGTCGTCAGTCTGGAGGCCCTTTCCGCCCAGGCTGATAGGCCGCTGGACAGTGCCTGTGCGATACTGCGCCTGGTTGTTCGGCATCTGACACCTGCCGTGCGACCCGACGACGTCCTGTCCGGTCTCCGAGCTGTGGCCGACCTGGCGCCGCCGGTCCCCTCAGCGGTGACCAGGCTGGCGCAGGGGCTCTTCGACGAGGAGTCCGGCACGGTGACCGACCCGCTCGCGCCCGACCGCGAGGCTGTCACGGCCGCCCCACCCACGGCCGCCGTAGCCGCCGACGCGAAGGCGCCGGAAGGTCCCGCCGCGTAGGGACCGTCGTCGTCGCGCCGCCCTGGCACTCGGGAGCCACCTGGGTCGGGCAGCGCACAGACCTGAAGACTTCCGCCAGGCCGTACGGACCTACGTACGGAACCGGCGGCCATGGACTACAGCTCCCGTGTGGCGAACGCGCCCCGGAGGCCGGCTCCGCGTTCATCACGCGGACGCCGTGCCGGACCGGACGTCAGCCGCGGCGCCCGGGAGCGTGACGGGAGAACCGCCCGCAATGAACGACAACGAAATCGACACCACCGCCGACAACAACAGCCCGAGCGACAACCTGCCTCCGCGCAGGCGCCGCCGCGCCGCCTCCCGGCCCGCCGGGCCGCCCGGCGCCACCGCTGCCGAGGCGACCCCGGTGACCGAGGCCGCTCCGGCCGCCCCCGCGGAGGAGGCCGCCCCGGCCGCCGCCCCCGCCCGTACCCGCCGCCGCGCGACCCGCGCCGTGGCCGCTCCCGAGGCTGCGGCCGCCGAGGTCGTCGTCGAGGCCCCGGCCGCCGCCGCTGCCCCCGCCGTCGAGGAGCCCGCCGCTCCCGCTCCGCGGGCCCGCCGCCGTGCGACCCGCGCCTCCGCAGCCCCGGAGGCTCCCGCCGCCGAGGCCGCCCCGGCGGTCGAGGAGGAGGCTCCGGCCGCTCCCGCCCCCCGTACCCGCCGCCGTGCGACGCGCGCCGTGGCCGCTCCCGAGGCTCCGGCCGCGGAGACCGCCGTCGAGGCCCCGGCCGCCGACGCTGCCGCCCCGGTCGCCGAGGAGCCCGCGGCTCCGGCTCCGCGTGCCCGTCGCCGTGCGACCCGTGCCGTCGCCGCCCCCGCCGGCGAGAGCGCTGCGGCCGTGGAGGCCGCCCCGGCCCCCGTGGCGGAGGCTCCGGCCGCCGTCGAGGCCGAGGAGCCCGCCGCTCCCGCTCCGCGGGCCCGCCGCCGCGCCACGCGCGCCGTCGCCGCCCCCGCCCCCGCCGAGGCGGCTCCCGCCGAGGAGGCCCCCGCGGCCCCGGCCGAGGTGGAAGAGGCCCCCAAGGCCGCCGCCCGTACCTTCACCGTCGCCGACGCGCTGGACTCCCCGAAGCGCGGCGGCCGCCGCCGCGCCACCCGGTCCTCCGCCCCGGCGGCTCCGGCGGCTCCGGCCGCCCCCGCGCAGCCCGCCGCCGAGGCCGAGGCGCCCGCCGCCCCGGCCCGTGCCCGCCGCGCCGCGCGTCCCGCCGTGGCCGTCTTCCAGGCCCCGGTCTTCGCCGAGCCGATGTTCCAGACCCCCGAGACCGCCGCGATGGCCGCCATGGCCGCCCGCGCCGCCGCCCCGGCCGAAGAGGTCGAGGAAGAGGAAGAGACCGAGCTCGAGGCGGAGGCCGTCCAGGCCCCGGCCCCGCAGCCGGCCGGCCGTCGCCGCCGCCGTGGCCGCGGCGCCGCCGAGGCCGCCCCGGTCGCCGAGTCCGCGCCGGTCTCCCTTCCCGAGGTGCTCGCCGAGGAGGAGCCGGAGGCCGAGGCCGCCGAGATCGAAGAGGAGTACGAGGAGGGCGACGAGTCGGGCGAGCGCCCCTCGCGCCGCCGCCGCCGTGGGGGCCGTCGCCGCCGCCGCGGTGAGGCCGCCGACCTCGACGAGTCCGCCGAGGACACCGCCGCCGAGGCCGCCGAGCAGGAGGCCGAAGAGGAGGAGGAAGAGGAGTCCGAAGAGGCCCTCGGTTCCAGCTCCAGCCGTCGCCGCCGCCGTCGTCGCCGTCGCAGCGGTGAGCCCGCCGACGTCACCGCCGAGGCCGCGGGCGAGGAGGACGGCGTACGCACCGTCGTCAAGGTCCGCGAGCCGCGCCCGGCCCGCGAGCGCGCCGAGTCCACCTCCTCCGACGAGGTCCAGTCCATCAAGGGCTCGACCCGCCTGGAGGCGAAGAAGCAGCGCCGCCGCGAGGGCCGCGAGCAGGGCCGCCGCCGCGTTCCGATCATCACCGAGGCCGAGTTCCTGGCCCGCCGTGAGGCCGTCGAGCGCGTGATGGTCGTCCGCCAGTCCGGCGAGCGCACCCAGATCGGCGTCCTCGAGGACAACGTGCTCGTCGAGCACTACGTCAACAAGGAAGAGGCCACCTCGTACGTCGGCAACGTCTACCTGGGCAAGGTCCAGAACGTGCTGCCGTCCATGGAGGCCGCCTTCATCGACATCGGCAAGGGCCGCAACGCGGTCCTGTACGCCGGCGAGGTCAACTTCGAGGCGCTCGGCATGGCCAACGGGCCGCGCCGCATCGAGTCCGCCCTCAAGTCCGGCCAGTCGGTCCTGGTGCAGGTCACCAAGGACCCGATCGGCCACAAGGGTGCCCGCCTGACCAGCCAGGTCTCGCTGCCCGGCCGCTACCTGGTCTACGTGCCCGAGGGCTCGATGACCGGCATCAGCCGCAAGCTGCCCGACACCGAGCGCGCGCGCCTGAAGACCATCCTCAAGAAGATCGTCCCCGAGGACGCGGGTGTCATCGTGCGCACCGCCGCCGAGGGCGCGAGCGAGGACGAGCTGCGCCGCGACGTCGAGCGTCTGCAGGCCCAGTGGGAGGACATCCAGAAGAAGTCGAAGCAGATCACGACGTCGTCGCCGAGCCTGCTGTACGGCGAGCCGGACATGACCGTCCGCGTCGTGCGCGACATCTTCAACGAGGACTTCTCGAAGGTCATCGTCAGCGGTGACGGCGCCTGGGAGACCATCCACGGCTACGTGTCGCACGTCGCCCCGGACCTGGCCGACCGGCTCCAGCGCTGGACCTCCGAGGTCGACGTCTTCGCGACGTACCGGATCGACGAGCAGCTCGCCAAGGCGCTCGACCGCAAGGTGTGGCTGCCCTCGGGCGGTTCGCTTGTGATCGACAAGACCGAGGCGATGATCGTCATCGACGTCAACACCGGCAAGTTCACCGGTCAGGGCGGCAACCTCGAGGAGACCGTCACCAGGAACAACCTGGAGGCGGCCGAGGAGATCGTGCGCCAGCTGCGGCTGCGCGACCTGGGCGGCATCGTCGTCATCGACTTCATCGACATGGTCCTGGAGTCCAACCGCGACCTGGTCCTGCGGCGCATGCTGGAGTGCCTGGGCCGCGACCGCACCAAGCACCAGGTGGCCGAGGTCACCTCGCTGGGCCTGGTCCAGATGACCCGCAAGCGGGTGGGCCAGGGTCTGCTGGAGTCCTTCTCCGAGACCTGCGTCCACTGCAACGGCCGCGGTGTCATCGTGCACATGGAGACCCCGACCGCGGCCGGCGGCAACGGCAAGCGCGCCAAGCGCCGCGCCGGCAAGGGCGAGTTCGACCAGCACGACCACGAGATCGAGACGGTCGAGGCGGAGGCCTTTGAAACCGAGGCGGAGGTGGCCGCCGAGGCCGCCGCGCCGCGGGCGCTGCCCGAGCCGGAGTTCGTCGCGGACGAGGAGCTGTACAGCAGCCCGGCCGAGGCGGAGGCCGCCGCTGGTCTGAGCGGCCGTCGCAACCGCCGCCGTGCCACCCGCAAGGCGACCGCTCCGGCGGGCGCCCCGCGCGGTACGGCCGCTCCGATGCCCGAGCCGGCCCCGGCCCCCGTGGCCGAGGTCGTCGCCGAGCCGGTCACCGCGCCGGCCGACACGGTCCTGGAGCCGGCCGCCGAGGTCGTCGCCGAGGCCGTGGAGGCCGCCGAGACGGTCGAGGCCGCCCCGGTCGAGGCCGCTCCGGTCGAGGAGGCCGCGCCGAAGGGCCGTACCCGTCGCCGGGCGACCCGCAAGGCCACCGCCCCGGCGGGCGCCCCGGCCCCCGCGGCCGAGGTGGCGCCGGAGCCGGAGCCGGTCGTCGTGCCGGAGCCGGAGCCGGTCGTGGAGCCCGAGCCCGAGCCGGTCGTCGCCGAGGCCGAGCCCGAGCCCGTCGCGGAGGCCCCGGTCGCCGAGGCCCCCGTGGCCGAGGCCGCGCCGGCCCGTCCGCGCCGGCGTGCCACCCGTAAGGCCACCGCCCCGGCCGGTTCCCCGGCGGGCGCGGCCGAGGCGGCCATCGTGGTCGTGGAGTCCCCGTCGGCCGAGCCGGAGGCCCCGGCCCCGGCCGAGGCCGAGGAGCCCGCTCCCGCCAAGAAGGCGGTCCGCAAGACGGCCGCCAAGAAGGCGACGACCACGGCGAAGAAGGCACCGGCCAAGAAGGCGGCGGCCGCGAAGAAGACCGTCGCCAAGAAGGCGGCCACGACCAAGAAGACCGCGGCGAAGCGGACGACGAAGAAGACCGCGGCGGCGGAGCAGCAGTCGCAGCCCTCCGTCTCGGCACCGACCGAAGGCTGATCTCCGGCCCCCGCGGTCCCTGCTCCACCCGGCCCCGCCCGGCACCGGAATACCGGTGCCGGGCGGGGCTTTTTCTCGCACTTTTGCGGATCTTGGCGTGAAAGTGATCAATCCGTTAACGAGCAAGATCGCCTGATGTCGGATATCGCCCCTTGTCGCAGGCGTGTATGGCGGGCGATGGTGTGCGGACGCTTCAATGCGGCTTGTCCTGGTGGGGATCTACGGCAAGCGGGGGGAAACGGCCAAACGCGCTTGACCGTGCGCATTGATGCTCCTTTTCGTCACTTCGCTCCGTTTTCTGCTCCATCCGAATTCCAGCCGCGCTGCAGCGCCCCGCGAATTCGACGGAGACGGACCACATCAGGTGATCAGAAGAACCCCCGCGCCGCCCGGCGCTTCTGTGCGGCATGCCATCAGAGGGAGGCTGGGCCTCGCAGCCGTGGCCGCCGCACTGGCCCTCACGACGGGGCCGCTGCCGCTGTCCACCCCGGCCGCCGCCGCGGTCGCGCTGGCCGCCGGATGCAGCGGAGCCGAGGCGGACTTCAACGGCGACGGAATCCGCGATACGGCCATAGCCGACCCGGAGGCCACGGCGGCGGGCATGTCCAAGGCCGGGGTCGTGCACATCGTGTACGGCGGCGGCAAGGGAGTGCTCGAACTTACCCAGGAGGTCACGAAGGCCGGGGCCTCCGAATCGGGTGACCGCTTTGGCTACTCGCTGGCGGTCTACGACGCAGACCTTGACGGGTGCAGCGACCTGGCGGTCGGTGCGCCGTACGAGGACATCGGAACCAAGGCCGACGCCGGCCGCGTCATCGTCGTCTACGGTTCCCCCGCCGGCCTGGGGGCCGGCAAGGAGGCCGTCGACTACACCCAGGGCACGGGCTTGCTCGCCAACATCCCCGCTGAGACGGACGACTGGACCGGCTACTCGCTCGCCGCGGGCAAGTCCTCGACCGGCGTGCCGTTCCTCGCCTTCGGCGCCCCCGGGGAGGACGTCGGCACGATCACCGACGCGGGCGACTTCTTCTACATCTCCGGATCGACCACGGTGACGGCCGTCTTGGTCACCCAGGACTCGACCACGGCCGGAGCGGTGCCCGACGCCGCCGAGCCGTACGACCGGTTCGGCACCGCCATCACGGCCACCCCCACCCACCTCGTGGTCAGCTCCCCGGGTGAGGCCCAGGGGGCCATCCCTGACGCCGGCGCGGTGACGATCTTCAGCCACGCCCTCACATCGGGCTCGCCCAAGCCGCTGAGCGTGGTCACCCAGGACACCCCCAACATGTACGGCTCCTGCGAGAACGGCGACGTCTTCGGCACGTCGATCACGGCGGTGCCCTACCGTGCGGCCGGGGCCACCAGCACCACCGAGTCGCTCCTCGCCGTCGGTGTCCCGGGCGAGGACCTGGACACCACCGTCGACGCGGGCGCCGTCCAGGTGCTCAAGCTCGACGCGGCCGGCGCCTACACCGATCTCGGCTGGATCCACCAGAACGTGGCCAATGTCGGCGGTGAGTCCGAGCCGGGCGACCGCTTCGGCCAGCGCGTCGCCGCTTTCAACACCGAGCCCACCGCCACGAGCACGGCGGCCAACGTCCGGCTCGCCGTGGGCGTTCCGGGCGAGGACTCGGTCAGCGGTCTCGCCGACCGGGGCATGGTGCACATGTTCGGGATGGTCGGACCGCCCGGCGACTCGGACAAGCTCCTCGAGCCGGGCTCCGAGATCCAGACGCCGTCGGCCGCGCACCTGTACGCCGGGATGAGCATCGGCGGCGGTTCTGCCGGCCTCTACGTCGGCATGCCGTACGGCCCGGCCGGGGGCCGCGCGGTCTACCTGTTCCCGTGGACGATCAGCGGCTCGGGGGGCACACCCATCGAGACGTTCAAGCCCGGCGAGGGCGGTCTGCCCGCCGATGCCCCCACCTTCGGAACGGTGGCCCGATGATGCCCCAGCCCACGAGACTGCGCCGTACCGTGCTGCGCCGCGCCTCGCTCGCGGCCGTCACCGCCGGAGCCCTCGTCGCCACCACCCTCGGTCTGGACCTGTGGACCGGTGAAGACCAGGCCCGCGGACCGGAGCCCGTTGCCGTCGGCACCCCCGTCCAGACGGAGGCCGAGGCGCGGATCGCGGCCCGTACGAGCGGGAAGCAGGTCGAGGTCCTCGGCCTGCGCACCGAGCAGCGCGAGATCTTCGCCGCGCCGGACGGCACGTACACGGCCCGCGAGTACACCGAGCCGGTCCACGCCGTGCAGAACGGCAAGTGGGTCGACATCGACAAGACCCTCGTCAAGCAGGCCGACGGCAGCGTCGGGCCCAAGGCGACCACTGTCGCCCTGACCTTCTCGGGCGGCGAGGCGGGCAAGCCGTTCGTCACGATGCGCCGCGCCACCCGCGAGATGTCGCTGACCTGGCCCTACGGCAAGCTCCCCGCGCCCGTGCTCGACGGTGACACCGCCACCTACCCCGACGCCCTGCCGGGCGTCGACCTCAAGGTGCGGGCCGAGGCCAACGGCTTCGGCCACCTGCTCGTCGTCAAGACCCCGCAGGCCGCCGCCGATCCCCGCCTGGCGCGCCTGGACCTCGGCCTCAAGTCCAAGGGCCTGACGTACAAGAAGGACGCGAACGGCGCGGTCACCGCCGTGGACAGTACCGTCGGTGGCACCGTCTTCCAGTCCGGCGCCCCCAGCATGTGGGACTCGGCCTCCTCCCAGGAGGCCGCCGCCCGCACCAGGGGTCCCAAGGCCGTCGCGCAGTCCCTGTCCGCGGCCCGCGCCGACGCGCCCACCGGGAAGGACGCCGCCGCGGCGCTCGCCCCCGCGCTGGAGGGCCCGGGCGGAGGCGGCAAGGCCGCCCCGCTCGGACTCGAAGTGTCGGCCGACAAGCTGACCCTGGTCCCCGACCAGAAGCTGCTGCGCGACGGTGCCACCGTCTTCCCCGTGGTCATCGACCCGATCCAGAAGACCGCCGACCGCTCCGGCTGGCTCGGCGTGATGTCGGGCAAGCCCTCGGTCGGCGAGTGGCAGTACTCCGGCAGCGCGGGCGTCGGCAAGTGCCCGACGGACTACAGCGCGGCCTCCTGCGCCGGTGTCGGCGTGCGCCGCGTCGCCTTCCAGATCCCGCTGTCCTTTTACAAGGGGAAGCAGATCCTCGACGCGACCTTCAGCGCGCGCGTCCAGCACGTGTACTGGGCCGATGCCCGTGCCGAACCCATCCAGCTCCAGCGGATCGGCGGCAGTACGGCCCACATCGACAGTGCCAGCAACTGGTCCAACACCCAGAACACCACGCTGACGACGCTGGAGACGCTCAACCAGAAGATCCAGCCCACGAGCTGCGAGTCGCAGGCCAACATGCACTTCAAGTCGGGTGCCTCCGGAGGCCTGACCAACAGCGTGCGCACTGCGGCGAACGACGGCTGGGACTCGATGCTCCTGAACCTGCGCGCGCAGGACGAGGGCAGCTTCGGCGGCTGGAAGCGCGTATGCGGCAACGCGTACATGACCATCAGCTACAACACGCTGCCCGGCCAGATCAGCGCGAGCGCCATGTCGTCCAACCCCGGTGGCGCCTGCGTCACCGGGTCCGGCCGGCCCTACACCGACGTGCCGCCGACACTGCGTGCCGTCGCCAACGACGTCGACTCCGGTGAGCAGGTGAAGGTCCGCTTCCGCGTCCAGTGGAAGGACGCGGCCGGCGCCGCCCAGTCGTACGAGGAGGACACGGAGTACAAGGCGCCGACGACCTCGACCCCCTTCGAGCGCACCGTCAGGTCGACGATCCCCGAGAACACGCCCATCTCCTGGAGCGTCGCCACCCATGACGGCGACGGCTGGGGGCCGTGGAGCGGCACGTGCGAGTTCATGTACGACAAGTCCTTCCCGGGCAAGCCGAATGTGTTCTCACCCGAGTACTCGGCCACGAACGAGTACCACGACGGTGTCGGCGCGCCCGGTACCTTCACCTTCTCGCCCAACCCGAACGACTCCGTGCCCGACACGGACGTCGTCAAGTACCGCTATTCCTTCGACGGCGAGCCGAACAAGGAGGTGGCCAACGCCGCCGCGGGCGGCCCGGGCTCGGTGACGTGGACGCCCACCCGCCCCGGCCCGCACTGGGTCGACGTCGTCGCGATCGACAAGGCGGCGCACCCGAGCGCCACGGCCCGCCACAGCTTCTACGTGGCCTCCGGCGCCACCGCCGCCGCGCAGTGGAACCTCGCCGACGCGCCGGGCGGCAACGCCGCCGACGAGGAACAGGGCAAGTACCCGGCGGGCTTCGGCCCCGGTGTCACCTTCGGTGTCCCCGGACCGGGTGGCTCCATCGACTCGGCGGCCCATTTCGACGGCACCGCCGACAGCTGGGTGGACGCGGGCAGCACGGTGCTGGACACCCTCAAGGGCTTCAGCGTCAGTGCCTGGGTGCGGCCCGCCGACCTGAGCCGTGACATGACGGTGGTCAGCCAGGACGGCACCGGCGAGCCGGGCTTCGTCCTGGGCTACGACGCCGTGGCCAAGACCTGGAAGTTCTCCGTCCCGGTCGGTGACGTGGAGACCCTCGGCGAGTGGAAGGCCGTGTCCACCGGGGTCACCCCCGTCAAGGACCAGTGGGTGCTGCTGACGGGCCTCTACGACGGCGCCGCCGGCAAGATCCAGCTGTACGTCAACAAGGACCTCAAGGGCGAAACGGTCCGCCGTTCCACCTGGAAGTCGTACGGCGCGCTGCAGATCGGCCGCCACATCGACAAGACGGGCTACGAGGACGCCTTCGTCGGCGACCTCGCCGAGGTCCGCGTCTTCGGCCGGCCGCTGCTGCCGGGCCAGATCAACGAGATCAGCACGGTCAAGCCCGCGCGCAAGGGGTACTGGCAGCTCAACTCGGCGCAGTCCGGTGTCACCCCGGACATCGCCGGCGGCCAGGGCCTGACCCTGGCGGGCAACGCGGCCCTGTACACCCCGAACATGGACGACCCGCTCGAGGCCCCCACCGCGCCCATGGTGGGCGCCGGTCACCTGGTCCTGGACGGGAACGGGGACTACGCCACGACGGCGGCCGCCCCGGTCACCGGAACCGCGAGCTTCACCCTCGCGGCGCGGGTCCAGCTCACCTCGATCGACGCCCCCACCTCGCAGACGGTCTTCTCGCTGCCGGGCAACAACACCAACCGGGTCCAGGTCCGCTACCAGGGCGCCACCAAGCGCTGGGAGCTGGCCGTGGCCTCCTCGGACACGGCAGGCGCCGCGGTGAAGGTCTTCTCCGACGACCAGGCCCTGCCGGACACCAACCCGGTGGGCCAGCACCTGGCCGTGGTCTACGACTCCTTCGCCGGCCAGATCCGGCTGTACGTCAACGGCCAGCTGGCGGCCTCCGCCAAGGGCGTCGACAACACCCTGTGGGCCGCCACCGGCGGCCTCCAGGTGGGCCGTTCGCTGCGCGGCAACACGGAGTACTTCGCCGGAGCCATCGACGAGGTCCGCGCGTACGACGGAGCCATCGACCCGACGGCCGTCATCCAGCTCGCCTCGACCGGCGAGCTGACCGACCGCTAGGCCTCCCCTTCCTGACAGGTGTGCCCGCCCCTCCCCCGGGGCGGGCACACCTGTCCGATCACGCACCACCTTCCTGCTCGAACTCTGTGGAGTGCACTGATGTCTCTACGCGGCCGATTGCTCAATCGGCGCATATCCAGGCGGACACTGGGGTCCGTCGTCATCGGACTGAGCCTTGCTCTGTCCGCCTCCTCCGTACAGGCCCTCGAAGCCGCTCCCGGCGGCACCAAGCGGCCCGGAGTCCAGAACTTCGGCGACCCCGTGAAGGGAACGAAGGCCAAGCCCAAGGGCCGCCCCGCGAACGCCGCCGCCAAGGCGGCCGTCAAGAAGCTCGACAAGCCGGTCTGGCCGGGCAGCGGCAGCGCCGAACTGGGTGTTGCCGCAGCCCAGGTGAAGGTCGGCGGCCTCCCCGTCACCGTCACCGCCCCGAAGGAGCCCGGGGCGAAGGCCCCGGCCGCCTCCTTCAAGGCCGCCGCGGTCGGCGGGGCCAAGCAGCCCGGCAAGGTCCAGGTCGACGTGCTGGCCCCCGAGCGGGCCGCCAAGCTCGGCGTGGGCGCGCTGCTGCGCGTCCAGCGGGCCGACCAGGCCGCCGACGGCGGCCAGGTCCGGCTGAACGTCGACTACTCGGCCTTCGCCGACGGCTTCGGCGGCGCCTACGGATCCCGCCTCCAACTCGTCGAGCTGCCGGCCTGTGCTGCGGTCGCCGACCCCGGCACCGCAGCCTGCCCCGAACTCCCCAAGCCGCTCAAGACGGTCAACAATCCGAAGACGAAGACGGTCTCCGCGGATCTGACCGCTCCGGCGCGTACGGCCGGCATGTCCACGATGGCGGCTGGTCCGTCCGCGAGCGGCTCGATGGTCGCCCTCGCGGCCGGTGACTCGTCCTCGCAGGGCAACTATGCGGCCACTCCGCTCGCTCCGTCGGCGAAGTGGAGCGTGTCGAACTCCTCGGGCGGCTTCTCCTGGTCGTACCCGCTGCGCACGCCCCCGGTCCCGGGCGGCCAGGTGCCGACGGTCGGCCTCGGCTACTCCTCGCAGTCCGCGGACGGACGTACCTCGGACACCAACAACCAGGGCTCCTGGCTCGGTGAGGGCTTCTCCTACGAGCCCGGCTACGTCGAGCGCCGCTACAAGCCCTGTGCGAAGGACGGCCAGACGTCCTCCGCCGAGCAGTGCTGGGCCTTCGACAACGCCACCGTCATGCTCAACGGCTCGGCCACCGAGCTGATCAAGGGTGACGCCGACGGCAAGTGGCGGCTCGCCTCCGACGACGGTTCCAAGGTCGAGCAGCTCACCGGCGCCGTGAACGGCGACAACGACGGCGAGCACTGGAAGATCACCACGGCCGACGGCACCGAGTACTACTTCGGCAAGAACCGTCTGCCGGGCTGGGCCACGGGCAACGAGGAGACCTCCTCGGTCTGGACCGCCCCCGTCTTCGGCAACAACTCGGGTGAGCCCTGCTACAACGCCACGTTCGCGAACGCCTCCTGCCAGCAGGCCTGGCGCTGGAACCTGGACTACGTCAAGGACCGCCAGGGCAGCGTCATGTCGTACTTCTACGGCAAGGAGACGAACCACTACGCCCTGAACGGCAAGACCGACGTCAACGGCACCCCGTACACGGCCGGCGGCTACCTCAAGCGCATCGACTACGGCCAGCGCGAGGCCACGGTCTACTCGGCCAAGGCGCCGGCCCGCGTCGTGTTCACCACGCAGGAGCGGTGCCTGCCGACCGAGACCTTCAAGTGCCTCCCGACCGACTTCAAGAAGGAGAACGCCGCCTTCTGGCCCGACGTCCCGATGGACCGCTACTGCGCGCCGAGCACCAAGTGCACTGCCACGCAGGTCGCGGCCTCCTTCTGGACCCGCCAGCGGCTGACCGGCGTCACCACGCAGATCCGCAAGGACGCCACGAACTACGACGACGTCGAGGCCTGGACGTTCACCCACCAGTTCACCGACAACGGCGACCAGTCGAAGACGCTGTGGCTGTCGAAGATCGACCACGAGGGCCGCAGGGGCGGCACCGCGAGCGTCCCCTCGGTCGAACTGATGGGTACCCAGCTCAAGAACCGGGTCGACGGCCTGAACGAGAGCATCGCTCCCTTCTACCGCTTCCGCCTGTCCACGGTCCTCAGCGAGACCGGCGCCCAACTGGACGTGAACTACGCCCCGGCGGAGTGCACCAAGGAAGCCCTGCCCAAGCCGGGCGAGTCCACCCAGCGGTGCTACCCGGTCGTCTGGTCGCCCCCGGGCTTCCTCGACCCGATCACCGACTGGTTCCACAAGTACGTCGTCGCCCAGGTCATCGAGACCGACCGGACGGGCGGCGCCCCCCAGCAGGTCACGGACTACGCCTACCAGGGCCCGGCGGCCTGGCGTAAGGCCGAACCGGACGGCATCACCGAGGACAAGTACCTCACCTGGGGCGGCTGGCAGGGCTACGGCAAGGTCACGGTGACCACTGGTGGCACGGCCACCACGAAGACCCGGGTCGACTACACGTACCTCCAGGGCATGGACGGGGACAAGAACTCCGCCGGAGGCACCCGTTCGGTCACGGTCACCGACTCCGAAGGCGGCACCTACACCGACTACAAGGAGTTCAGCGGGCACGAGCTGGAGTCCGCCACCTACGACGGCGACAAGCTCGTCTCGAAGGTCATCAAGACCCCGATGCGGCATTACACCGCGACGGACACCAACACCTGGGGCACCAGCCACGCCTCGTTCACCAGGACCGTCAAGACGCGCGGCTACACGGTGACCGAGGGCGGCGACGGCCGCCGCGAGGCGGAGTCGAACGCCACGTACGACCTGACCAACGGCACCGGCCGGATCCTGGAGTCGGAGGACCTGGGCGACCTGTCGACCACGGCCGACGACACCTGCACCCGTACGACCTACGCGGACAACGCGGCGGCCAACATCCTCGCCGCGACCTCGCGCGTCGAGTCCGTCTCGGTGAAGTGCGCCACGGCTCCTGACCGCAGGACGCAGGTGATCTCGGACGAGCGCACCTCGTACGACGGCCTGGCCTTCGGCGCCGCGCCCACCGTGGGCAACGCGACGCAGACCGAGCGCATGACGTCCCACAACGGGACGACGGCCACATACCAGGTCACCGGTACGACGGCGTACGACGCCTTCGGCCGGCCGACCACGCAGACCGACGCCGCGGGCGCCGACACCAAGACGGCGTACACCGACGTCAACGGCCTCATCTCCCAGACCAAGGTCACCAACGCCCTCGGTCACGTCAACACGAGGGACTACGACCCCGCCTGGGGCCTGTCCACCGGCCAGACCGATCCGAACGGCAAGCGCGGCGACCTCGCCTTCGATCCGCTCGGCCGACTGGTCTCCGTCTGGCTCCCGGACCGCTCGAAGAGCGCCGGCCAGACGCCGAGCGTCAAGTACAGCTACAACTACCGTCTCGACAAGCCGGTCGCGCTGAAGACCGAGAAGATCGAGATCGACGGCTCCTACGGCGCGGAGTACGTCCTCTACGACAGCCTGCTGCGGCCGCGCCAGAAGCAGACGGAGGGACCGTCCGGCACCCGTATGGTGGCGGACACCTTCTACACGCCGACCGGAAAGATCGCCAAGGTCAACGCCACGTACAACGCGGCGGGGGCGGTCTCCGACGAGCTGCTGATCGTCCGCAACGGCGATGTGGGCGCGCAGACCCTGTACGAGTACGACGGCTTGGGCCGTACCACGGCCCAGATCTCCGCCGTGGCCGGCGGTGAGCAGTGGCGGACCACGATCGTCCACGGCGGCGACCGCACCCATGTGGACCCGCCGGCCGGTGGCACGCCCACGACGACCCTGATCGACGCGCAGGGGCGGACCACCGAGGTCCGTCACTACAAGGGCGCCTCCCCGGTGCCGAACGGGCCGACCTCCGGCTACGACGCCACCAAGTACACGTACACCCCGACGGGCAAGCTCCAGCAGCTCACCGACCCGGCGAACAACGTGTGGTCGTACAAGTACGACCAGCTCGACCGGCTGATCGAGGCGGTGGACCCGGATTCGGGCAAGCGTACGACGGCCTACGACGAGGCCGACCGGCCGACGTCCACCACGGACGCCCGCGGCAAGACGGTCTCGACGGTCTACGACAAGCTCGACCGCGTCCTGACGACGTGGGACGGCCCCGCGAACACCGGGACCAAGCTCACGGAGCAGCGGTACGACAAGGCCGGCTGGCTCGGCTACGGATGGGCTTCACTGCGCTACGTCAACGCAACGGAGTACTTCGGCACGATCGTCCAGGCGATGGACGAGTTCTACCAGCCGCTGAAGACGGCCTACACCGTCCCCGCTTCGTCGGGAACGGGCCTGGCCGGCACCTATGTCTTCAGCAGTGCCTACAACCGTGACGGCAGCAAGCAGAGCGACTCGCTCCCGGCTGCGGGCGGTCTCGACGCCGAGACCCTCGCCTACACCTACGACGACATCCAGCGCCTGAAGACCATGACGGGCGCGACCCCGTACGTCACCGACGCCACGTGGTCCGGCCGGACGCTCCTACAGCAGCTGGAACTGAACAACGGAGGCAAGAAGGTCTGGCAGACCTTCCAGTACGAGACCGGCACCGACCGGCTGATGCAGTCGAAGGTGGACGTCTACGGCTCGACCACCGGGCCTGCCAAGCAGTCGAACTACTCGTACGACCAGGTCGGCAACGTCAAGTCCATCGCGGACGTGGCGGGAGCGGGCACGCCCGACCTGCAGTGCTTCGCGTACGACTACCAGGCCCGCATGACGGAGTCCTGGACCCCGGCCACGACCAAGGCCGCAGCAGCCGCGTCCGGCACGGTCGGCAGTCAGGTCCCGGTCTCGGGATCGGGTCCGGCGGCCTGCAACACGGCTCCCGGCGCCTCCGCGCTGGGAGGCCCGGCGCCGTACTGGAACTCGTACACCTTCGACTCGGTCGGCAACCGCCTCACCGAGACGGCGCACGACACCGGTCTGACCGCCTCGAAGGACGTCAAGCGCACCTTCACCTACAAGGCGGGCACCCACCGGGTCGAGAAGGTCGTGGAGAACACCCCGACCGGCGACCACCAGTACACCTACGGCTACGACACGGCCGGCAACACCACCACCCGCACGATCGGAGGCAACACCCAGACCCTGGAGTACAACGCCCTCGGCGACCCGGTCAAGAACAGTCAGCCGGACGACGTCACCACGCCGGGCACAAACGAGGCGTCGGAGACGACGTTCCTCTACGGCCCCGACGGCGGCCGGGTCCAGCGCAAGGACGCCACCGGCACCACGGTGTACCTGCCGGGCATGGAGCTGCGCCTGGACGCGGGGACGACCACCGCCAAGGCGACGCGGTACTACGCCTTCGCGGGACAGAGCATCGCGATCCGCACCCCGGACAAGAAGCTCTCGTTCCTGGCCTCCGACCACCACGGCACGGCCGAGATGTCGATCGACGCCACCACAGGTGCGGTCACCCAGCGCCGCATGGACCCCTACGGCAACAGCCGTGGCACCCCCCAGGGCACCTGGAAGGGCGAAAAGGGCTTCGTCGGCGGCACGATCGACGCGTCCACGGGTCTCACGACGATCGGGGCACGCGAGTACGACCCGTTCCTGGGCAAGTTCATCACCCCGGACCCGGTCGTCGACACGAGCGACGCCCAGCAGCTGAACGCGTACGCGTACGCGCACAACCGTCCGGTCTCGGCGAGCGACCCGAGCGGTCTGTACGACCCGGACGAGCGTGCGTTCTGCCAGGGCAGGGACGACTGCACGAACGGCAGGTACACCCCGAAGCCCGACAAGGACGACCCGCCGCCGCCCCCGGTCACGGACGCCGAGAACGATCTGCGTGATGCCGAGGGCGAGCACAACCGCACCAAGGCGAAGATCAAGAACGCCGTCAAGCAGATCACCAAAATCCTCATGGATGAGCTCGGTGTGACGGCGGCCCTGGACTGCTTCTCCAGCGGCGACCTGGGTGCGTGCGGTGAAACGGCGCTCAACATCGCGAGCAGCTTCGCCGGCGGCATCGCCGGCAAGGTCCTCAAGAAGTACGGCTGGCCGACCCAATGGGAGAAGGCCGCGTCTCTCGTCAAGAAACTGGGCGGGCTGGCGCTCGACCTGGTAGACGGGGTCAAGGCCTGGTTCAAGACCTCGGAGAAGGTCGAAAAGGCCAAGGGCGCATTGGCGGCAGCGAAGGCTCGGTTCAAGGGTTCCGGCGGCAGCTGCCCCATCCCGCACAGCTTCCTGCCGGGCACGGAAGTCCTGCTTGACGACGGATCAACGAAGAAGATCGAAGACGTCAAGGTCGGGGACCGGATCACCACGACGGACCCGTCGACTGGTGAGAACGTGACGCGGGAAGTCGTCGGCACGATCGTTACCCGTGATGACAAGCACTTCGTCGATCTGACGATGGACACCGGGGCTGGAGAGGCGTCACTCGTCTCGACTGTCACCCACCCCTTCTGGGTCGAGAGCGAACAGCGTTTCATCGATGCAGGTGACCTGAGGCCGGGAATGCGGTTGCGTACGCCGACCGGCGCCACTGTCGAACTGTCGGGAATGCGATTCTTCAATGAACTGCGCCGGACGCACGACCTGACCATTGAGGGCATCCACACGTACTACGTGCTGGCCGCGACGGTGCCGGTACTCGTGCACAATTGCGATACCGGCGGGCTGAGCCTCGCAGGTGCGCGGCAGGTGAGTGGACGCTTCCCCAAGACTGCCGACCCCGGCGAGACGCTCTTCCGTCAGAAGGAGGACGGTACGGTTACTGCTTATGCAAGGTATGACGATGACGGCGAGATGCTGCAGCGTGCAGACGTGGACCCCGCTTCGGCCCCCCATGCCGGCATACCGGCCCCGCACATCCTCGACATGGTGAAGAACACGAATCCGAAGACTGGACAGGTCTTCCGTACCTGGGCAAAGTTGCCGCGGCCCCTACGGCCGGAAGAGCGGCTGTGCGGCTGTCGGTAGGTGGCGCGCGACGTGATCGGAGCAGCCCACCAGATCTGTAGATAGTCAAATATCGTAATAGCTGCGCCCAACACTTAGGCGCCCGCCAGCAAAATGGCGGGCGTCTAAGTATTTCCCTGTTTCAGCGCGCGTTCGACCTCATCTGCGTGAGTGACCTGAAGGAGTTGCCGATGGATGATCCGATGGAATATCCGGGAATTAAATCCTGGGCAGATGAGTGGGGAGGTGGCGTCGATTATGTCGATTACGTGAAAAGCAACGGCGATCTAGCCATGCTGGTGGCATTGTCTCGGCTGCTCTGGCCTAGGTTTGTCGAAGTTCAAGGCTGTGTGCTGTGGGATCGCGCATACGAGGAGCCAAATTTCGAACTGTGGCATGACAGCCTCTCCGGCGACACCCGGAAAATTGAGGCGACGCTCAATCAACTCCGAGTTTGGCAGATCGTCGAATCGGAGGACGTGGAGGAAGATTGGCAGGCGTTGAAGTTCGCTGCTGACTGCATTGTGAAGACATGGCGGGCTGCCTTGCGCGCAGAATTTCCCGAGCGGAATTTCGATGTTCGGGTCATTGATTCCGAGGACGGTCCCATCGTGACGTTCTCCTCCGGCTTGGCTTAGCCGGCCGGAGGGGGCCGCGCCGGTCCTGGCGTGCCGCTGGGCCCCGGTTTGATTCATCGGACCGGGGCCCGTAACCTAGGTTGCTGGCGTGTCTACGTGCACGCCATCCACTGAGCACCTCACCTCCCGTACCGCCTCGCGGTGTGGGGGAGGCCGGCCTGCGGTTCCCGCGGGGCCGGCTGGCTTCAGGGGTTCCCATCGAGCGAGAGAGAGATCCGCGTGTACGCCATCGTGCGCAGCGGTGGTCGCCAGCACAAGGTTGCTGTTGGTGACATCGTTGAGGTTGACAAGATTTCCACTGCCAAGGTTGGCGACACGGTCGAGCTCTCGACCCTGCTCGTTGTCGACGGCGACGCCGTGACCAGCGACCCGTGGGTCCTGGCCGGCATCAAGGTCACGGCCGAGGTCGTGGACCACCACAAGGGCGCCAAGATCGACATCCTGCGCTACAAGAACAAGACCGGCTACCGCCGTCGCCAGGGTCACCGTCAGCAGTACACGGCGATCAAGGTCACCGGTATCCCCGCGGCTGCGAAGTAAGAGGGACTGAGACATGGCACACAAGAAGGGCGCATCGTCCACCCGGAACGGGCGCGACTCCAATGCCCAGCGGCTCGGCGTGAAGCGCTTCGGCGGTCAGGTCGTTTCCGCCGGCGAGATCCTCGTCCGCCAGCGCGGCACCCACTTCCACCCGGGTGCGGGTGTCGGTCGCGGTGGCGACGACACGCTGTTCGCGCTGCAGGCTGGCTCCGTCCAGTTCGGCACGCACCGTGGCCGCAAGGTCGTCAACATCGTTCCGGCCGCCTGATCCAGCTCCTGCTGATCGCGCGTACGTAACTTCCCGAGGGCGGATCTCACCTCTTCCCGGCGTCAGCCGGGAAGAGAGGTCCGCCCTCGGCGCGTTGTCTCAGAGACACGCTCAGGCACGTTTAATGGGCAGCTAGGTCTGCCACCGGACTTTCCGGACCATTCCCGCTGTATCTGGAGGAACAACCATGACCACCTTCGTGGACCGCGTCGAGCTGCACGTCGCCGCGGGTAACGGGGGCCACGGCTGCGCCTCCGTTCACCGGGAGAAGTTCAAGCCGCTCGGCGGCCCCGACGGCGGCAACGGCGGCCGTGGCGGTGACGTGATCCTGGTGGTGGAGCAGGCGATCACCACCCTGCTGGACTACCACCACAGCCCGCACCGCAAGGCCACCAACGGCAAGCCCGGCGAGGGCGGCAACCGCTCCGGCAAGGACGGCCAGGACCTGATCCTGCCCGTCCCGGACGGCACCGTCGTCCTCGACAAGGAGGGCAACGTCCTCGCCGACCTCGTCGGCCAGGGCACCACCTACGTCGCCGCCGAGGGCGGCCGCGGCGGCCTCGGCAACGCGGCGCTCGCCTCGGCCCGCCGCAAGGCCCCCGGCTTCGCGCTCCTCGGCGTCCCCGGCACCACCGGCGACATCGTCCTGGAGCTCAAGACCGTCGCCGACGTGGCGCTGGTAGGTTTCCCGAGCGCCGGCAAGTCCTCGCTGATCTCGGTGCTCTCCGCCGCCAAGCCGAAGATCGCGGACTACCCGTTCACCACCCTCGTCCCCAACCTGGGCGTGGTCACCGCCGGTTCGACCGTCTACACGATCGCCGACGTCCCCGGCCTGATCCCCGGAGCCAGCCAGGGCAAGGGCCTCGGCCTGGAGTTCCTGCGTCACGTCGAGCGCTGCTCGGTCCTCGTGCACGTGCTGGACACCGCCACCCTGGAGTCCGACCGCGACCCGGTCGCCGACCTCGACGTCATCGAGGAAGAGCTCAGGATCTACGGCGGCGGCCTGGAGAAGCGCCCGCGCCTCGTCGTCCTCAACAAGGTCGACATCCCCGACGGCCAGGACCTCGCCGAGATGGTCCGCCCCGACCTGGAGGCCCGCGGCTACAAGGTCTTCGAGGTCTCCGCGGTCGCCCGTACGGGCCTCAAGGAGCTCTCGTACTTCCTCGCCGAGATCGTCGCCAAGGCGCGCGCCCGCAAGCCCAAGCAGGAGGCGACCCGCATCGTCATCCGCCCGAAGGCCGTGGACGACGCCGGCTTCACGGTCGCCTACGACGAGGCCGAGGACGTGTACGTGGTGCGCGGCGAGAAGCCGGAGCGCTGGGTCCGCCAGACCGACTTCAACAACGACGAGGCCGTGGGCTACCTCGCCGACCGCCTCAACCGCCTCGGTGTCGAGGACGCGCTGAAGAAGGCCGGCGCCCGCGCCGGTGACGGCGTCGCCATCGGCTCCGACGAGAACGCGGTCGTCTTCGACTGGGAGCCGACCATGATGGCCGGCGCCGAGATGCTGGGCCGTCGCGGCGAGGACCACCGCATGGAGGCTCCGCGCCCGGCCACGCAGCGCCGCAAGGAGAAGGAAGCCAAGCGCGGGGACTCGGCGCAGCAGGAGTACGACGAGTTCCGGCCGTTCTGATCTGCCCTTTTTGGACCGGTGGGCGGCCTTGAAGTGATGTTTACCCGGGTCGCCTAGGATCCACCGGGTGAGCAGCGCAAAACCTCCCACCGTCTCCATCGTGGTGATCGCGTACAACGACGCCGGGCTCGTGGGCGAGGCCGTTGCATCGGCCCTCGCCCAGGGCCCGGCGGTCGCCGAGGTCATCGCCGTGAACGACGCCTCGTCCGACGGCACCGCGCGGGTCCTCGACGAGCTGGCCGCCGTACACCCCCGCCTCAAGGTCGTGCACCGCACGGAGAACAGCGGCGGGTGCGGCACCCCGCGCAACGACGGGATCGCGGCCGCGTCCTCCCCGTACGTCCTGTTCCTCGACAGCGACGACGTCCTGCCACCGGGGGCGGCCGAGGCCCTGCTGCGCGCTGCCCAGGAGCACCGCACGCCGGTCACCGTCGGCGCGTGCGTACGCCGCGAGCTGCCGCTGCACCACGACGTGCCGTGGGTGCCCGGTCTCTACACGCCGGGCGAGGTCGTCGAGCGGCCCGCCGACCGGCCGGAACTCGTCCGGGACACGCTCTGCGTCAACAAGCTGTACGACCGGTCCTTCCTCGACGAGCACGGGATCCGGTTCCCCGACGGACGGTTCATCTACGAGGACTTCGTCTTCACCGCCCGGGTCCTGGCCGCCGCCCCCCGCATCGCGGTCATCGGCGACCTCGTCTACGTCTGGCACGTGCGCCGGGACGCCGCCCAGGTGTCGATCTCCCTGGACCGCAAGGACGTGGGGAACTGGCGCGCCCGCGTCGAGGCCCACCGCACCGCCTGGCGGACCCTCGCCGCCGCGTCCCCGGAGCTGGGCCGCGCCTGCCAGGTGAAGTTCCTCGAGTACGACCTGCGCATGTACCTGCGCGAGCTCGGCAAGGACCCCGGCTACCAGACCGCCTGGTGGACCCTGACCCGCGAGTACCTCGACACCTTCGACGAGGCCGCCGTCGAGGCCGCCGCCCCGCACGCCCGCTGGATCGTCCGGGTGCTGCGGGCCACCGCCACCCCGCCCGCCGACGTCGAGCGGCTGACCCGTTTCGCCGCCGAGCCGCCGCGCCTGCTGCCCCCGTACGCGACGGGAGCCGACGGGGTGCCGGTGTGGAGCGAGGAGCTCCCGGTCGAGCTGGACGGGCTGCGGGAGATGCCGGTCGCCGCGCTGCCGGTCACCATAGACGCCGAGCCGGCCGGCAACGCCGCCGTCCGGTTGCGCCTGCACGACCTCTACGGGCGGCTGGCCGAGGCCGGCCCGCTCACCGCCCAGCTGCGCTTCCTGCCCCGCGCGGGCGGAGACCCCGTACTGGCCCAGCCGGTGCCGCTGACCCGGGATGGCGCCGATGCCGGCGGCTGGACGGCCGTGCTGCCCTTCCGCCTCGCCGACCTGGCTGCCACCGGCCGCCGGCTGGGCCTGCGCAGGCTCCAGGCATGGCACGTCGAAGTGGTCGTGGACTGCGCGGACGGGAGCTCTCTGTCGACCTCCCTGCGCCCCCGGGGCGGGCTGCTGCGTCGCCGGGCCCTGCCGAGCAGCCGGTACGGTGTCCTGCTGACGCAGCCGTACCGTACGGGTTCCGGTTCGCTGGCCCTGCGCCTCGCGCCGGGTGCGGCGGGCGCGATGTACCTCGTACGGAACAGACTCGGCCGGGCCAAGGCGGCCCGCGTCGCGCGCTGACGGGTCGACGACCGCCGGCCGCGGAACCAAAGACAGGACCAAGGAGTTACACATGACGTTTCTGATCACCGGTGGCGCCGGATACATCGGCGCGCACGTCGTCCGCGCGATGCTCCTCGCGGGTGAGAAGGTCGTCGTCCTCGACGACCTCTCCACGGGCAACGAGGACCGCGTGCCGGAGGGCGTCCCGCTGGTGGTCGGCTCGGTCCTGGACCGGCTGGTGCTGGACGAGACCATCGCCGAGCACAAGATCACCGGCGTGGTGCACCTCGCGGGCAAGAAGCAGGTCGGCGAGTCCGTCGAGAAGCCGCTGTACTACTACCACGAGAACGTGTACGGCCTCACGGTCCTGCTCCAGGCCGTGGCCGCCGCGGGCATCCGCAACTTCCTCTTCTCCTCCTCCGCCTCCGTCTACGGCATGCCCGACGTGGATCTGGTGACCGAGGACACCCCGTGCGCCCCGCTGAGCCCCTACGGCGAGACCAAGCTGGCCGGCGAGTGGCTGGTGCGCGCCGCCGGCAAGGCGCACGGCATCTCCACCGCCTGCCTGCGCTACTTCAACGTGGCGGGCGCCGCGACCCCCGAGCTGGCCGACACCGGCGTCTTCAACCTGGTCCCGATGGTCTTCGAGCGCTACGACGCCGGCCAGGGCGCGAAGATCTTCGGCGACGACTACCCGACCCCGGACGGCACCTGCATCCGCGACTACATCCACGTCGAGGACCTCGCGGAGGCCCACGTGGCGGCGGCCCGCAAGCTCGCCGAGTGGGCGTCGGCCGGGGACTACAAGGACCTCACCGTCAACATCGGTCGCGGCGAAGGCGTCTCCGTCGCCGAGATGGTCGCCCTGCTGAACGAGGGCACCGGGCACACCCACGCCCCGGTGATCAGCCCGCGCCGCCCCGGCGACCCGGCGAAGGTCGTGGCCTCGGCCGACAAGATCACCAGCGAGCTGGGCTGGAAGGCCCGCCACGACGTCCGCGAGATGGTCACCTCCGCCTGGGCGGGCTGGGAGGCCAACAAGGCCGCCCGCAAGGACGCGCACAAGGACGTCCACCGCCCCTGAGCCGAGGCCGCTGCCGTGTGACGAAGCCGCCCGCCCCGGAGGGATCCGGGGCGGGCGGCTTCGTACGTACGGCGGTTTCGGCGGTCAGCGCTCCAGGAAGGAGAACAGGGTCTCCCACCGGTCGGTGATCTCGGCGCTGGAGTACCGCTTGACCGACTCGAAGGCGGCGTCGCCGAGCCCGTCCCGCAGCTCACGGTCCGACATGAGCGCGTCCAGGTGCCCGGCGAGCTCCATCGTGTTGCCCAGCCGGGCCAGCAGCCCGTCCTCGCCGTGCGTCACGATCTCCCGTACGCCCGGCGCGCAGTCGAAGGCGACCACCGGCAGGCCCGCCGCCATGGCCTCCAGCAGCGTGATCGGGAACCCCTCGGCCCGCGAGGCCTGTGCGAAGACCGAAGCCCCGCGCAGCGCGCCGAGCACGTCGCCGGTGCTGCCCATCCACTCCACGGAGTCGTCCAGCCCCAGCGAGGTGCAGTGCGCCCGCAGCGCCGGCTCCTCCAGGCCCGCCCCGTAGATCCGCAGGACCCAGTCGGGGTGGTGCGGGACGGCGTCCGCCCAGGCGTCGAGCAGCAGGTCGACGCCCTTCTCGAAGGCGAGGCGGCCGACGCTCGCGACGACCTTCTCGGTGCGCGGAGCGGGGGAGTCCGGCATGAAGGGCAGCGGGTTCGGCATGCTGCCGACGTTCTCCATGCCCGCCCGGATCCACAGGTCCGCGTCCTCGGCGGTCAGCACCAGCAGCCGGTCGACCTCCGCGTAGTGGCGGCGGACCCGCTCGCCGCGGGTGGACTTCTTGCTGGCCTCGAAGGACTCGTGGCTCATGCCGATGACGCTGAGCCCCTTGGTGTCGGCGAGCGCCACCCACTCCATCGCCCAGACCTGGGTGACGATGACCACGCCGCCCGGGCGCGCGCCGCGGAAGAGCTCGCTGAGCGTCTCCGCCTTGGCGCGCATCCCCGCCCGCCGGGCCGCCTGGCGGCGCCGCTCGGGCGCGTTCAGCCGACCCTTGATGCCGCGCAGCCGGCGGGCCGCCGGCGGGTGGGTCTCGTAGAGGGTGGTCACCTCGTACGGCAGGCCCTGCGGCAGCTCCTGGCGGATCTCCTCGGCGACCGGGGCGATGCCGACGATGTGCACCCGGTGCCCGCGGTCGGTGAACAGCCGGGCCATCTGGTGCGACCAGGTGGTCACGCCGCCGAGCTCGTCGACGTTGTTGGAGACGATGAAGATGTCACGGCCGCCCGGGGTGGCGGTCTGCTGGCTCACTTGCCGCTCCTGGTGAAGAACTTCTCGACGATCTGGCGGGCCGCGTCCCCGCGGTCGTACTCGCCGAACTCGGTCAGGAAGCGCTGGCGCGCCTCCGCGTACTTGACGTCCGCCTCCTCGAAGGCGGCCAGGGCCTGGAGGAGCTCGTCCGCCGTGGCCACCACCGGGCCCGGGGCCTTCTCCTTCAGGTCGAAGTACGTGCCGCGGATGTCGGTGGCGTACTCCTCGTAGTCGTACGCGAAGAACAGCATCGGCCGGTCCAGGACCGCGTAGTCGAACATCACGGACGAGTAGTCGGTGATCAGTCCGTCGGCGAGGGCCAGCAGCGGGGTGATGTCGTGGTGCCGGGACACGTCGATGACGCGGCCCGCGACCGACGGCGGCAGCGAGACGCTGTTGAGGTAGTGGGTCCGCACCAGCAGCGTGAAGCGGTCACCGAGCCGGTCGGCGAACTCCTCCACGTCGAAGGGGAAGGTGAAGCCCTCGACCGAGCCGTCCGCGCCGGCCCGGAAGGTCGGCGCGTACAGCAGCACCTTCGTCGCCGGGTCGATGCCGAGTTCGGCCGCCAGCGGGCCGCGGACCCGCTCGCCGCTCTGGGCCTCGCTCCGGTGGGCCTCCACCAGGGCGTCGTTGCGCGGGTAGCCCGTGCGCAGCAGCACCTCGTCGCGCAGCCGGAAGGCCTTGGCGAGGGTCCGGGTGTCGTGCTCGGAGCGGATCAGGAAGTGGTCGAAGCGGTCGATGGCCGCCTGGAACTTGTCCTGGCCCGCGCGGCCCTGCGCCTTGGTACGCGGCTCGTGGAAGCCCATCCGCTTGAGCGCGGAGCCGTGCCAGGTCTGGATGTACGTGGTCCCAGGGCGCTTGGCGAGGGCCAGCGGGAAGCCCTGGTTGTCGACCCAGAACTCGGCCTGAGCCAGCGCGCGCAGATAGGCCCAGCCCCAGCGCCGCACCAACGTGGCCTCCTTGGGGAAGCCGGTGGGCTTGCCGCCCGCGTACGACCAGATCGCCTCGAAGGGCGCGCCCTGGCGCACCATCTCCTCGTAGATCGCCTTCGGGCTGTCGCTGTACTGCTTGCCCATGTGGCTCTCGAAGACGACCGTGCCCTTCTTGATCGGCAGCTTCGAGAAGACCTCGTGGTAGATCTTGACCTTCTGCTCGCCGGAGCCCATGTTCCGGCGGGCCCGCAGGGCCTTGCGCAGGCCCCGCTTGACCACGTTGGCAGCCTTGCCCTGTATGGCGTTGTTGAGCAGGCTCTGGGTGCGGACGGCGGCGGCGCTCTCGGCGGTCAGGACGTACGAGAGGTTGCCCTTCTTGGTCACCTCCGGCTCGAACCGGTCGGAGACCAGCCGGGTCAGCCGCGGTCGCACGCGCAGCCGGGCCGCCGAATCCAGGTCCACGCCGCCGACCGAGACGCGGGTGGTGACCCGGTCGCCGCCGGCGGTCAGCTTCAGCCGGACGTCCCAGACGGCGTCGATGATGCCGAGGGGACGGACGGTGCCGCCGACGTCGGCCGTAGCGGTCCACTCGATCGTGTCACCGGCGTGCCGCACGGTTGCCACCGGGAAGCTGAACGAGCGCACGCCGATCTGCCGGCGGGCCCGGAACTCCAGGGAGGCCTTCAGCTCCGCGTCCGGGGCGATCCGGCCGAGCGGATTGACGACGGCGCCGGACAGCGTGACCGTGCCGCGCCCGTCGTCCTCGTACGAGGTGAGGCGGTTGCCGAGCTGCAGGGAGCCGAGCGGGGTGGTGTGGAAGCCCTGCTCCGTGACGTCCAGTATCCGGCGGGCCTCGTCGCCGTCCGGGCCGTCGATGTGGCGGGCGCACCAGTAGACGCGCCCGTCCCGCTCGGCGAGCGGCGAGGAGAGCCGGCCCTTGTTGGTCATCGCGTCGGCGGCCGGGAGCAGGTTGTCCCAGTCCTCCTTGCCCAGCAGGTAGGCGCAGATCGCCTGGAGGTACGTGACGTTCTCGTACGCGGCCGGATCGATCCCGGCGAGGTAGCCGTTGGCGAGGCGGGCGAACTCCTGGCGGTACTCGTCGCTCAGCAACGGCAGGTCGCGCAGGTGCAGGACCAGGTCGTGCTTGAGGAACTTGGCGTCCTTCGCGGACTTGATGTCCGTGTGCCCCTTGGCGGCCAGCAGCTGGTCGACGCGGCGGTGGATCTCCATCCGGTGGACGAAGTTCGCGATCTCGTGGCGCCGGTTGCTGATCGACTTGGACGCGGCCTTCTCGACGACGTTCCAGAAGTAGACGTGGTTCGGGATCAGCGTGATGCGGCGGGCCGCGACGTACGCCTGCGCGGAGAACAGCAGGTCCTCGTAGTGGATCCCGACCGGGAACTCCAGGCCCTGCTCCAGCAGGAACGCGCGCCGGTAGCACTTGTTCGTGGAGAGGGTGTCGTAGACCAGCAGGTCGGGGAATTCGGTGATCGACTCCAGGGTGCGCGTGCGCGAGTAGATCCACGGGTACCACTCGGTGGTCTTGCCCCACCGGTTGTCGAGGTGCACGCGCACGCACATGCCCGACACCAGGTCGGAGCCGGTGCGCTCGGCGGCGTCGAGCATGTTCCGGCAGGCGTTGCGCTCCAGGACGTCGTCGCTGTCCAGGAACATGACGTAGGTGCCGGTGGCCTGCTGGATGCCGTGGTTGCGGGGCGCGCCGCAGCCGCCGCTGTTCTCGGGCAGCCGGAAGGCGCGCACCCTGCCCGGGTGGGCGGCCTCCAGCTCCTGGGCGACCGCGTACGAGCGGTCCTGGCTGCAGTCGTCGACGATCACAACCTCGACCCCGTGCAGGGTCTGGTCCAAAACCGACTGGACTGCTGTCGACAGACGCTCTGCGTCGTTGTAGACGATGACGACCACGGAGACGTCAGGCACGTGCACCTCGATCCCTTCGCTTCATTCCGCTTATCCCGTCAAAGCTACCGTGTGCCGCACTCGACTCGGGCAGGCCGACCCTCGGCGTGCATACTTCTAAGGAAGAGGTGAGTGGCGGGTCCGGTCGCCGATAATCACCCGTTCGGACCCAGCAGGAAGTGTTCATGACGAAGCTGTCCGTAGTCGTCCCTTGCTACAACGAAGAAGCCGTGATCGACAGCTTCGACGTGGAGATCCGCAGGGTCCTGGACGCCCTGCCCGTCGAGTACGAGGTCTGTTACGTCGACGACGGGAGCCGCGACGGCACCCTCGACAAGCTCCGCAAGATCGCCGCCGAGCACGGCGAGCGCACCCGCTACGTCTCCTTCAGCCGCAATTTCGGCAAGGAAGCGGGCATGCTCGCGGGCCTCCGCGAGGCCACCGGCGACGCGGTGGTGATCATGGACGCGGACCTCCAGCACCCGCCGGAGCTCATCGCGACCATGCTCGACTACCACCGGCAGGGCCACGACCAGATCATCGCCCGCCGCACGCGCGAGGGCGACAAGAAGGTCCGCTCCGCGCTCAGCCGCCTCTACTACCGCGGCGTGAACCGCTGGGTCGACGTCGAACTCACCGACGGTGTCGGCGACTTCCGCCTCCTCTCGCGCCCGGCCGTGGACGCGCTGCTCTCGCTGCCGGAGTACAACCGCTTCTCCAAGGGCCTCTTCTCCTGGATCGGCTTCGACACCGTCCACTTCGACTACCGCAACGCCCAGCGCGAGGCCGGCGAGACGAAGTGGAAGTTCGGCTCGCTGCTGAACTACGCCATGGACGGCCTGATCTCCTTCAACAACCGGCCGCTGCGCATCGGGATCTGGCTCGGCGTGTCGCTGGTCGCCCTGACCGGCCTGTACGCCCTGTGGATCACGATCGTGGCGATGACCAACGGCGTCGAGTCGCCGGGCTACGTCACCCTCGTGGCACTGATCGCCGGCATCGGCGGCGTTCAGATGATCATGCTGGGTCTGATCGGCGAATACATCGGCCGTATCTACTACGAGACCAAGCGAAGGCCGCACTTCCTGGTGAAGGAGGCCCACGGCGCCGATCCGCTGGCGCGGGCCCGGCGGGCCGAAGCGGTGGCGGGCGCGAGCATCGCGGAGCGCGGCCCGGAGCGGGAACTCGCCCCGGAGCCCGGGTCCCCGTCCCCGTCCGAGCCCCAGCGCAGCGGCCGCGGCAGCACCCGATGAGCCGCAGGGAACAGCTCGGCCAGATCTTCCGCTTCGCCCTCGTGGGCGGCGTCAACACCGCCACCTTCTTCGGCATCTACCTGCTCCTGCACCCGTGGATGCCGTACTTCGCCGCCTACTCGCTCGCCTTCGTGCTGGCGATGGTCGGCTCGTTCTTCATGAACACCTACTTCACCTACCGGACCCGGCCGACCTGGAAGAAGTTCGTCCTCTTCCCGCTGACGAACGTCACGAACTACGTGATCCAGTCGGTCGGCCTCTACGTCCTGGTGACCTGGGTCGGGATGGACACCCGGATCGCCCCGCTGGTCGCCGCGATCGTGGCCATCCCCTTCACCTTCCTGCTCTCGCGCAAGATCCTCGTCCCCGGGGCCGCCGCCCGGGCCGAGGAGCCCCAGCCCACGGAGGCCGGGTCGTCCAGGGGCTGAAACCCCCGGGCGGCCGCCGCGGCCCACCCCGTAGATTGAGACGGCAGCAATCCGGCAAGGGGCAAGGGGTAAGACGTGTCAGCCGCTAGGCAAGGTGTCGTGGACGCCCGCAGGATCGTGGTCAAGGTCGGCTCCTCCTCCCTGACCACCGCGGCCGGCGGCCTCGACGCCGACCGGGTGGACGCGCTGGTCGACGTCCTGGCCAAGGCCCGAAGCGGCGGGGAGAAGGAGATCGTCCTCGTCTCCAGCGGAGCCATCGCCGCCGGACTGTCCCCGCTCGGCCTGCGCCGCCGCCCCAAGGACCTGGCCCGGCAGCAGGCCGCCGCCAGCGTCGGCCAGGGACTGCTCGTCGCCCGCTACACCGCCTCCTTCGCGCGCTACGGCGTCCGCGTGGGCCAGGTGCTCCTCACCACCGACGACACCAGCCGCCGGGCCCACTACCGCAACGCGTACCGCACCCTTGACCAGCTGCTGGCCATGGGGGCGCTGCCCGTCGTGAACGAGAACGACACCGTCGCCACCGACGAGATCCGCTTCGGCGACAACGACCGCCTCGCCGCCCTGGTCGCCCACCTGGTCCGCGCCGACCTCCTCGTCCTCCTCTCGGACGTGGACGGCCTCTACGACGGCGACCCCTCGCTGCCCGGGACCACCCGCATCGACGAGGTCCGCGGCCCCGAGGACATCGCGCACGTCTCCATCGGCAGCGCGGGCAAGGCGGGCGTGGGCACCGGCGGAATGGTCACCAAGGTCGAGGCGGCGCGGATCGCCGCCGCCGCCGGGATCCCCGTGGTGCTCACCTCCGCGAGCCAGGCCGCCGACGCGCTGGCCGGGCGGGCCACGGGCACGCACTTCCACGCGACGGGCCGGCGCTCGGCGGACCGGCTGCTGTGGCTCCAGCACGCCTCCACCCCCCAGGGACACCTCGTACTCGACGAGGGGGCCGTACGCGCGGTCACCGAGCGCGGCAGCTCGCTGCTCGCGGCGGGCATCGCGGCGGTCGAGGGCGAGTTCACGGCGGGCGACCCGGTGGAACTGCGCGACACCTCGGGCCGGGCCGTGGCGCGCGGACTGGTCAACTTCGACGCCAAGGAACTGCCGCAGCTGCTGGGCCGTTCCACGCGTGATCTCGCGCGGGAACTCGGACCCGCGTACGAACGGGAGGTCGTCCACCGGGACGATCTCGTCCTGCTCCAGGGCTGAGGTTCGGCAAAACCGCCGCGCGGCGGGCCGGGGACTGGTCAACTGTGAGGGGCGGACACCCGCGGCGGACACCCGCGGCGGAGACGAGGAGGCGACTGGTGAGACGAGCGCTGACCAGCGTCGGTCCGGGCGACGGTGCGGGTGACGGCGGCGGTGGCGGAGACGACCGGGACGAGACCTCCCGCCTCTGGCACGTGACCCTGAGCGTCTCCGGCAAGCCGGCGCCGCTGTCCGAGGTGCGGCGGGGGCTGGAGCAACTGGCCCACGACCACCCCTTCCTGCTGACCAGCCGGTACGCCGACGACCACGCGGAGATCCGCTACTGGGAGGAGGCCCGCGACCTCCACGACGCGGCGGCCGTCGCCCTGCGGCTCTGGGGCGAACACCGCTCCTCGGCGCAGCTCCCGCCGTGGGAGATCGTCGGCCTGGAGGTCATCGACCGCGCCACCTACCACCAACGGGTGGCGGAGGGCTACGGCCTACCCCCCGCCCACCCGGTGGGCGTCCACCCGTACTGAACGTGGCAAGATCCAGCCCCTCCGGCGTTTGAGGAGCGGGGTACGGGGCGGAGCCCCGATCCTGAAGCCGCACCCGCGAACCCAGGGACCCACATCCAGCCCCGCCCGCGTTTGGGGCGGCTCCGGGCAGCGCCCGGGGAACGGCGGAAGGGCGGGTAGGGGACCAGCCCCGCGCAGCGGCACCCGCAGGCCCGGCCGGAGGCCGTCTCGCGGGGTGGAAAGGGCGTCGGCCGGGGGCTGCCCGGGGACTACCCTGGGCGGCATGACCTCGCTCGACGACGCCACCGCCACCTCGCCCGTCCTCGCCACCGCGGCAGCGGCCCGCACCGCGGCCGCCGCCCTCGCGCCACTCCCGCGGTCCGCCAAGGACACCGCGCTGCTGGCGATCGCGGACGCGCTGGAGGCCCGTACGGCCGAGATCATCGCGGCCAACGCCGTCGACACGGACAAGGCCCGCGCCGCCGGTACGAGCGAGACCGTCATCGACCGCCTCACCCTCACCCCCGAGCGCATCGCCGCCATCGCCTCCGACGTGCGCGACGTCGCCGCCCTCCCCGACCCCGTCGGTGAGGTCGTCCGCGGCAACACCCTTCCCAACGGCATCGACATCCGGCAGATCCGCGTCCCCCTCGGCGTCGTCGGCATCATCTACGAGGCCCGCCCCAACGTCACCGTCGACGCCGCCGCCCTCTGCCTGAAGTCCGGCAACGCGGTCCTGCTCCGCGGCAGCTCCTCCGCGTACGCGTCCAACACCGCGCTCGTGGCCATCCTGCGCGACGCCGTCGAGAGCGCCGGCCTGCCCGCCGACGCGGTCCAGCTCGTCCCCGGCGAGTCCCGTGACTCCGTCCGCGAGCTGATGCGCGCCCGCGGCCTCGTCGACGTGCTCATCCCGCGCGGCGGCGCCTCGCTCATCAAGACCGTGGTCGAGGAGTCCACCGTTCCGGTCATCGAAACCGGTACCGGCAACTGCCACGTCTACGTCGACGCCCAGGCCGACCTGGACATGGCCGTGGACATCCTCATCAACTCCAAGGCCCAGCGGCCCTCCGTCTGCAACGCCGCCGAGACGCTACTCGTCCACCGCGACATCGCCGACGCCTTCCTGCCGCGCGCCCTCGACGCCCTCGCCGACGCCGGCGTGACGGTCCACGGCGACGCCCGGGTCCTGGCCGCCGCCGAGGGCGGCAAGGCCACCACCCTGCCCGCCACCGACGAGGACTGGGCCGCCGAGTACCTCTCCTACGACATCGCCGCCGGCGTCGTCGACTCCCTCGACGAGGCCGTCGCCCACATCCGCCGCTGGACCTCCGGCCACACCGAGGCGATCGTCACCACCTCGCAGGCCGCCGCCCGCCGCTTCACCCAGCTGGTCGACTCGACCACGGTCGCCGTGAACGCGTCCACCCGGTTCACCGACGGTGGTCAGTTCGGCTTCGGCGCCGAGATCGGGATCTCCACGCAGAAGCTGCACGCCCGGGGCCCGATGGGCCTTCCCGAGCTGACCTCCACCAAGTACATCGTCACCGGCGACGGTCACGTGAGGTAGTCGGAGCCTGAACACGGTGTGGCCGGATTCGGCTCACACCCTGCCCAAAGCGGCCCCCCAGGTCTACGCTGGTCCTGTGCCGGACGACGTGGGGGGCAAGCCGTTCCCGGACGACGGGACCCCCGAAGACCATGCAGACGACCGCGGAGGCGCGGACAAGGACTTCGCCTCCGTGGTGTTCGACGAGGACTTCGTCCGGAACGCCGAGATCCACGAACCGAGCGCCGCCGAGCGCCAGCGGGCGGCCGACCGGGCGCGCGCCGAGGCGGAAGCCGCCCGCGCCGTCGCCGGCGGCTGGACCGGCGAGGACGACTACGACGGCTACGGTTACGGCCACCCCGACGGGTACGGCTCCGACGACCACGGCTGGGAGCAGGACCGCGGCCACGGCTACTCCGACGGACCGTACGGGGCCTACGGCGGCAGCCTGCGCCCCTACCGCGGCCGCGCGCCCTGGCTGCGTCCCGTCGCCTGGGTGCTCGCCTTCGTGATGGGTCTCGGCATGGTCGCGCTCGCTTTCAGCGCCGTCTACCGCAGCGCCGCGGGCGAGGCGGATCCCGCCCCCGCGCCCGCCAGCACCCCCCTGCGGGAAGTCACCGGCGTCGGCGCGTTTACGTACCCCTCCGGCCGCCAACCCTGAAGGTACGACCCCACTCGCTTACGTTGGAGGTGGGGGCTTCTCTGAAGCGGGGACAGCGGGAGAAGCGATGGCCGTGCCAGGAGATCCACCCAGCGGCACCCCCGATGGCATCGGAGGGGGCGACGACGAATTCCGTGCGGACGAATTCCGGTCGGTGGTGTTCGACGAGGACTTCGTGCGGGCCGCCCGGCTCCAGGAGTACTCCGCGCAGGAGCGCATGGGTGAGCACGCCCGCGCCGTACGCAGCCGGTCGATCTGGTCATCGGGCGGCGCATCGGCCTCCCGCACCGGCACTCCCGGCCGCGGCGCCCGCCAGGGCATGCTCCTCGTGCTGCTCATCGCCACCGCCTTCGCCGCCGCCGTCTACATGGGGCTGCGCAACCCCTACGTGCCCCCGGCGGGCGGCCCGGCCCAGCCCCTGGCCAGCACCGTCGTCCCCCTCGCGCCCGCCGCCGCCGTGCCCGGCGGGCGGCCCGCCGACCTGTACGCGACGAGCCCCGCCGCCGACTTCCGCGTCGGGGCGTCCGGGATCGCCCTGCCCGCCGTGCGGCGCACCCAGCACTTCACCGACGGGCAGGTCGTCACCGCGCTGTCCATCGCCAAGGACTACCTCGTGCAGTCCTCGCTGGACCCCGACGTCCTGGCCGGGACGGCCTCCCGGCCCGTGCGGGTGCTGCTCGACCCCGACCAGCTGGCGCAGTTCGACCGCAGCATGAGCGCCCCCGTCGGCGACGGCGCGCACGCCGCCACCGGCTGGCTGGTCCGCTTCGACCCGGGCACCGCCGTCCTCGCCGACTCCCGGGTCCGGGTCGGCGGCACCCTCTCCGTCGCGGAGGTCACCCCGAACGTGCTGGAAGTGACCACCGACCACACCTTCGTGTACGCCGTACGCCCCGCCACCGGAGCCCCCGCCGCGGCCGACGGCGCCTCGCTCTTCACCGTCCGCCGCGAGCTGCGGCTGCGCTTCGACCGGGAGGACCTCGCCGCCCGGCGGGCGGAGCTGGCCTCGGCCTACGTGATGGCCGGGCCGCAGGACTGCTCCGCCGACCCGGCCGGAGGCTTCCGCCCCGCCCTGGCCGGCGCCGGACCGACCACCGTGGGCCCGGCCGCGAGCGACCCGTACGCCGTCGGCCACCCGCGGCGCGCGGCCGGGCTGTGCGGCGTCCTGGCCCAGCCCGCGACCCCGACGGGCACCCCGGTCAGCCCTGCTCCGTAGCCCCGCCACCGCCCTTGCCCTCGGCGCCCGGGCCGCCGCCCGCGGCGGGCCCCGAGCCGGCACCGGTGAACCTGTCGCGGAGCTTGCCGCCCAGGTCGCCCGCCCCGCCGGCGATGTCACCCACCAGCTTCATCAGCGGATCCTTGCTGGTGCGCACCGAATCGGCGTAGTGCGCGGCCGATTCCCGGAAGGAGTCGGTCACCGAGGTGTCCTTGTCCTCGTCCCGCCGCGGGTAGTGGCCGGCCATGATCCGCTGGAAATCGCGGCTCTCCGCCCACTTCTTCAGCTCGGCCGCCCGCACCGTGGTGAAGGGATGCGTCCGCGGCAGCATGTTGAGGATCTTCAGTACGGAGTCGCGCAGATCGCCGCTCGCCTCGTACTCCTCGGCCTGGGCCAGGAAGGCGTCCACGTTCATCTCGTGGAGGTGGTTGCCGCCCGCGATCTTCATCAGCCCCCGCATCGAGGCCTGCACGTCCTGCCCCACCAGCAGCCCGGCCCGGTCCGCCGACAGCTCCGACTTGCGGAACCACTCCCGCAGGGCCGTGACGATCGCCATGATCGCCATGTTGCCCAGGGGGATCCAGGCCACCTTCAGCGCCAGGTTCGTCAGGAACAGCAGGATCGTGCGGTACACCGAGTGCCCCGACAGCGCGTGGCCCACCTCGTGGCCCACCACCGCCCGCATCTCCTCCTCGTCAAGCAGCTCGACGAGGGCCGTGGTCACCACGATGATCGGCTCGTCCATGCCGATGCACATGGCATTGGGCTTCGGGTCCTGCTGGACGTACATCTGCGGGACCTTCTCCAGGTCCAGGATGTAGCAGGCGTCGCGGAGCATCGCGTACAGGTGCGGGAACTGCGTCTCGCCCACCCGCACGGAGTCCGACAGGAACAGCAGCCGCAGGCTGCGCTCCGGGAGCAGCCCGCTCAGGGCCTTGAACACGGTGTCGAAGCCGCTCAGCTTCCGCAGCGCGACCAGCGCCGAGCGGTCCGCCGGATGCTCGTACGTCCGCGAGGAAATGCCGGGGAACCTCCTGCGGTCCCGCGCCGGTGCCTGTCCGAACCCTGTCTCCGTCATTGCGCCCTCCCCTGGATCGACCTGACCGCTCTGCGTCTATCCTCTCCAACGCCTGAGTCGGCGCGAGCGTGCCCCAGGCCCCCGCATACGATGTGAGCGAAGTCTCCGCCCGCTCCCCGACTCGATAGGTACCTGCCTGATGAGCCTCTCCTCCACCGCCCACAACCTGGTCGTCCTCGCCTCGGAGGGGGCCGAGCAGCACGGCGGCAACCACGACAGCCTCAACCCCTACCTGACCGGCGGCGGCGCCCTCTTCATCCTCTGCCTGATGCTCTGGATCACCACGCGCCTGAACCGTGACCGCTAGGCCCCGTCCGACCGCAGTGCACGCGCCACCGGGCCAGTAGGCTCTGCGCTCATGGGAGAGCAGGAAATGCCTACCGGCCCGGTCAAGCGCCGGCTCGGCGTGATGGGCGGGACATTCGACCCGATCCACCACGGACACCTGGTGGCCGCCAGCGAGGTCGCCGCCCTTTTCCACCTCGACGAGGTGGTGTTCGTACCGACCGGCGAGCCGTGGCAGAAGTCGCAGCGGGCCGTGTCGCCCGCCGAGGACCGCTACCTGATGACGGTCATCGCCACGGCCTCGAACCCGCAGTTCTCGGTCAGCCGCATCGACATCGACCGTGGCGGACCGACGTACACCATCGATACCCTGCGGGACCTGAAGGCGCTGAACGACGACGCCGACCTGTTCTTCATCACGGGCGCCGACGCGCTCGCCCAGATCCTGACCTGGCGAAACGCCGACGAGCTCTTCTCGCTCGCCCATTTCATCGGAGTCACCCGGCCGGGTCATGTGCTCACCGACGACGGCCTGCCCAAGGGCGGGGTGTCCCTGGTCGAGGTGCCCGCGCTGGCGATTTCCTCCACGGACTGCCGCGCACGGGTCGCCGAGGGGGATCCTGTCTGGTACTTGGTGCCGGACGGCGTGGTGCGCTACATCGACAAGCGTGAGCTGTACCGGGGAGCCTGAGCTTCCGGAGAGAGGGGCCCCGCGGTGAACGACCGACAGGATCCGTACGACCGGTACGATCCGCACGCCGCCCACGAGCAGCAGCTCATCGGCTACGACGCGTACGGACGGCCGGTGTACGGCCAGGTGCCCGCGCAGTCCGCCCCCCAGTACGAGCAGTACCAGCAGCCGTACGAGCCGCAGCAGCAGTACGGCTACGAGCAACAGCAGCAGTACTACGCGCCGCAGCCCGCCCCCCAGCAGTACGCCCAGCCGCCGGCCTACGGGTACGACACGCAGCAGACCCAGCAGTGGATCCCGCAGCAGACCGCACCGGAGCCGCCGCAGCCCGAGCCGCAGCCCGACCGGCAGCAGCCTCAGCCCGACCGACAGCAGCCGGCCGGGGCGCACGTCCCCGAGCCGCGCAGGGCGTCCGACTACCGCACCGAGCAGTTCTCCTTCATCGAGGAGCCGGACGAGGACTCCGAGGACGTCATCGACTGGCTCAAGTTCACCGAGAGCCGGACCGAGCGCCGCGAGGAAGCCCGCCGCCGCGGCCGCAACCGCGTGGTCGCGCTGATCGTCGTCCTCGCCCTGTTCGTCGTCGGCGGTCTCGGCTACCTCTGGTACGCGGGCAAGCTGCCCTTCCTCGAGGGTCCGGGGGAGAAGCAGACCGGTGCCACCGCCGACGCCGGCGCGCAGAAGCGGGACATGATCGTCGTCCACCTGCACAACACCAAGAAGGGCGGCACCTCCTCGGCGCTGCTCGTCGACAACGTCACCGCGAAGCAGGGCGCCACCGTCCTGCTGCCCAACGCCCTCGCGGTCCCCTCCCAGGACGGCACCTCCAGCGGCCTCGGCAAGGCGGTGGAGGAGGGCGGCCTCGGCACCCGCGAGTCCCTCGACTCGGTGCTCGGCACCCACATCGGCGGCACCTGGCGCCTGGACACCCCCTTCCTGGAGAACCTGGTCGAGCTGGTCGGCGGCATCGAGGTCGACACCGACACCGCGGTCCCCGCCGACGACGCGGCCAAGGCCCCGGCCGTCGCCCAGGGCCAGAAGCAGAGCCTGAGCGGCGCGATGGCCGTCGCCTACGCCACCCACCACCCCCAGGGCGAACCGGAGGCCAAGCAGCTGGACCGCATGGGCAAGGTGCTCTACGCCGTCCTGCGCAAGGTGCCCGCCGACCCGAAGGCGGCAGCCGTCACCGTGGAGAGCATGGGCCAGATCCTCGACCCGGCCCTGAACGCCCAGACCCTCGGCGCACTGCTGTCCCGTCTCGGCGCCCACGCCAAGGTGGGCGCGTACCGCACCGACCTCCTCGCGGTGAAGCCGGACGGGACGCTGACGGACGACGCCACCCAGAAGGTCGTCAAGGAGGTCCTCGGCGGTTCGGTCGCGGCGGCGCAGCCCGGCGCCGCCCCGCGCGTCGGCCTCAAGGACGCCACCGGCGACGAGAAGACGCAGGTCGCGGCCAAGGCGGCCCTGCTGAACGGCGGCTACACCTTCGTGGAGGGCGGCAAGGCGGACAAGACCGCCGCCACCTCGCAGATCACGTACCAGGACGACGCGCAGCGGGACCGGGCGATCGAGGTCGCCAAGACGCTGGGGCTGCCGGAGACGGTCGTGAAGAAGGGCGAGAACGCGGTGAACGCCGAGGTCGTGGTGATCCTGGGCAAGGACTACAAACCCTCCTGACCAGGCCCCGGGGAGCATCGTCGCCCGCGCGGAACGTTCCGCGCGGGCGGTGTCGGCGGTACATGAGACCCTTGTAAGGATCTGCCCGCCAACCCGAAAGCATGGCCAGTGACCGCCACGGACCGCTCCATCGAGCTCATCACCACCGCTGCCCAGGCAGCGGCCGACCGGCTCGCGCACGACATCATCGCGTACGACGTCAGCGACGTGCTGTCGATCACCGACGCCTTCCTGCTCGCCTCCGCGCCCAACGACCGCCAGGTCAAGTCGATCGTGGACGAGATCGAGGAGCGCCTGCTCAAGGAGCTCGGCGCCAAGCCGGTGCGCCGCGAGGGCGACCGCGACGCCCGCTGGATCCTGCTCGACTACGTCGACATCGTCGTCCACGTGCAGCACAGCGAGGAGCGGGTCTTCTACGCGCTGGAGCGCCTGTGGAAGGACTGCCCCGAGATCGAGCTGCCCGAGGACGCCAAGCTCACCATCGGCAAGGCCGAGGAGCACGCCAAGCTGCGCGAGGCGGCGGGCGACGACGAGCTGGACGGTGATCTGTTCTGAGCACGACCGCCAGCGGAAAGACCGGCCGGAAGATCGTCCTCTGGCGACACGGCCAGACCTCGTGGAACCTGGAGCGCCGCTTCCAGGGCTCCACGGACATCGAGCTGACCGAGACCGGTGTGGCGCAGGCGCGCCGCTCGGCCCGGCTGCTCGCCTCGCTGAAGCCGGACGCCATCGTCGCCTCCGACCTGCGGCGCGCCTCCGCCACGGCCGCCGAGCTGGCCGCCGTCACGGGGCTGCCCGTGGCGCACGACCAGGCGCTGCGCGAGACCTACGCCGGAGAGTGGCAGGGCCTCACGCACGACGAGATCGTCGCGAAGTACGCAGAGCAGTACGCGGCGTGGAAGCGCGGCGAGCCGGTCCGCCGGGGCGGCGGCGAGCTGGAGACCGAGGTCGCCGACCGCGCGGCGCCGGTCGTGCTGGAGCACGCCGGCCGGCTGCCGGAGGGCGGCACGCTCGTCGTGGTCAGCCACGGCGGCACGATCCGTACGACCATCGGCCGCCTGCTGGGCCTGGAGGCGTACAACTGGGAGAGCCTGGGCGGGCTCTCCAACTGCTGCTGGTCCGTCCTCGGCGAGGGCGCGCGCGGCTGGCGTCTCATGGAGCACAACGCCGGCACGCTGCCGGAACCGGTGCTCGGCGACGACGACTGAGCGGCTCCCGACCGCTCCCCGCCGGGGCTGCCACCCGGATTTCACTTTCCGGCTGGTCACAGGCTAGAGTTCTTCTTGTTCGCAGCGCAGAACACCGGAAACGGGGGGAGCGCGGTGGAGAGCGGGGCTATAGCTCAGTTGGTAGAGCGCCTGCATGGCATGCAGGAGGTCAGGAGTTCAATTCTCCTTAGCTCCACAATCAGGATCCCGTCCCCAACAGGGGGCGGGATCCTTGCTTTTGTCCCCTTTGCGTTTGCTGACCGGGCCCGCACCGGCATGGCAGAATCGGACCGCCGGAGGGGGAGACGACGGCCCGATGCGGGAGGGAGTCGCTGACGGATGGGTGCACACCGGCGCCGGTGCGACTGGTGCAACAACGGCACGCCGATCGTGCGGGACATGGACCCGGTCAACCCCGACTACCAGTACTGGTGCGAGGAATGCGCGCGGGCGCTGATCATAAAAGGCGACCCGATCGAAACGTACCGCGAGCTGGAGGGGGAGCCGATCTATGGCCGGCTGCTCGACGAGCACTGCACGCTGAAGCGGTTCTACCAGTTCGCGAGAGCGTGACTGCGTGGCGGCGTGACGGCGCAATGTCGTGACGAGATGGGTCAAATCGGGCATGGCTCGGGGCTGACGGAAACCGATTTTTGGACCAGGGCCATGACCGTGTAATGTTTGGGACGTCGCCAAGGGGAACCGGCAAGGGAAACCGAAGCGGCAAGCAGGGCAAGGGGCTATAGCTCAGTTGGTAGAGCGCCTGCATGGCATGCAGGAGGTCAGGAGTTCAATTCTCCTTAGCTCCACAGTGAAGAAGAAGCGGGCCACCCGGATCGGGTGGCCCGCTTCTCGTTGTGCTCGGCCCTCGGAACGGCTGAGCGCCCGCGGGGGCCGCTGCGGTACCCTGACGCCATGCGTGCCGTACGCCTTCTGCTTATCGAGCCGCGCTGATCAGTGCCGACCCTTCGAGACGGTCGGCATCGGCGCGGCGTCCCCTCCTGTGCGAGGGGTTTTTTCGTTTGGGCAGGCAGAGACGGCAGAGACGATCGATGGAGCTTCAGGAATCATGAGCGAGACGAACACCCCGGCCCCCGAGGCGGCCGAGGCGCACCGTTACACGGCTGCCATGGCCGCCGACATCGAGGCACGCTGGCAGGACGTATGGGACGCGCAGGGCACCTACGAGGCCCCGAACCCCACCGGTGACCTGGCCGGGGACGCCGCGGTCGTCGCACGGCCCAAGAAGTTCATCATGGACATGTTCCCGTACCCTTCCGGTGCGGGGCTGCACGTCGGCCACCCGCTCGGGTACATCGCCACCGACGTCTTCGCCCGTCACCAGCGGATGACCGGCCACAACGTCCTGCACACCCTGGGCTTCGACGCCTTCGGCCTGCCGGCCGAGCAGTACGCCGTGCAGACCGGCACGCACCCGCGCGTGTCGACCGAGGCGAACATCGAGAACATGAAGGTCCAGCTGCGCCGGCTGGGCCTGGGCCACGACAAGCGCCGCTCGTTCGCGACGATCGACCCGGACTACTACAAGTGGACCCAGTGGATCTTCCTGCAGATCTACAACTCCTGGTACGACGCGGACGCGAAGAAGGCCCGCCCGATCGCCGAGCTGGTCGCCGCCTTCGAGAACGGCACCCGTGAGGTCCCCGGCGGCCGCTCCTGGGCCGGTCTGACCGCGGGCGAGCGGGCCGACGTACTGAACGGGTACCGGCTGGCGTACGCCTCCGACGCGCCCGTGAACTGGTGCCCCGGGCTGGGCACCGTACTGGCCAACGAGGAGGTCACCGCGGACGGCCGGTCCGAGCGCGGCAACTTCCCGGTCTTCAAGTCGCGCCTGAGCCAGTGGAACATGCGCATCACCGCGTACGCCGACCGGCTGCTGGACGACCTGGACGAGCTGGACTGGCCCGAGGCGATCAAGCTGCAGCAGCGGAACTGGATCGGCCGCAGCGAGGGCGCGCGCGTCGACTTCGCGCTGGGCGACGAGGCCGTCACCGTCTTCACCACCCGACCCGACACCCTGTTCGGCGCGACCTACATGGTCCTGGCGCCCGAGCACCCGCTGGTCGAGAAGTTCATCCCGGCCGCCTGGCCCGAGGGCACCCACGACGTATGGACCGGCGGGCACGCCACCCCGGCCGAGGCCGTCGCGGCGTACCGCAAGCAGGCCTCCTCGAAGTCGGACGTCGAGCGGCAGGCCGAGGCCAAGGACAAGACCGGTGTCTTCACCGGCGAGTACGCGGTCAACCCGGTCAGCGGCGAGAAGGTCCCGGTCTTCATCGCCGACTACGTGCTGATGGGCTACGGCACCGGTGCGATCATGGCCGTCCCCGCGCACGACGCCCGCGACTTCGAGTTCGCGCGCGCCTTCGAGCTGCCGATGCGCTGCGTCGTCCAGCCGTCGGACGGGCGCGGCACCGACCCCTCGACGTGGGACGACGCCTTCGTGTCGTACGACGCCAAGCTGGTCAACTCCACCGGCGAGGGCATCTCGCTGGACGGCCTGGGCGTCGTCGAGGCCAAGGCCGCGATCACCGACTGGCTGACCGAGCGCGGCATCGGCGAGGGCACCGTCAACTTCCGCCTGCGCGACTGGCTGTTCAGCCGCCAGCGCTACTGGGGCGAGCCCTTCCCGATCGTCTACGACGAGGACGGCGTGGCGCACCCGCTGCCCGAGTCGATGCTGCCGCTGGAGCTGCCGGAGGTCGAGGACTACTCGCCGCGCACCTTCGAGCCGGACGACGCCGCCTCGAAGCCCGAGACCCCGCTGTCCCGCAACGAGGCGTGGGTCAACGTGGAGCTGGACCTGGGCGACGGCCGGGGCGTCCGGTCCTTCCGGCGCGAGACCAACACCATGCCCAACTGGGCCGGTTCCTGCTGGTACGAGCTGCGCTACCTGGACCCGAACAACTCTTCGGCGCTGGTCGACCCGGCCGTCGAGCAGTACTGGATGGGCCCGCGCGAGGGCGCCCCGCACGGCGGTGTCGACCTGTACGTGGGCGGCGCCGAGCACGCGGTGCTGCACCTGCTGTACGCGCGCTTCTGGTCCAAGGTGCTGTTCGACCTGGGCCACGTGTCGTCGGCGGAGCCGTTCCACAAGCTGTTCAACCAGGGCATGATCCAGGCGTACGCCTACACCGACGAGCGCGGCGTGTACGTCCCGGCGGCGGAGGTCGAGGAGCGCGACGGCGGCTACTTCTACCAGGGCCGGCCGGTCAAGCGTGAGCACGGCAAGATGGGCAAGTCCCTGAAGAACGCCGTCACCCCGGACGAGATCTGCGAGGAGTACGGCGCGGACACCCTGCGCCTGTACGAGATGGCGATGGGCCCGCTGGACGTCTCCCGGCCCTGGGACACGCGGGCCGTGGTCGGCCAGTACCGGCTGCTGCAGCGCCTGTGGCGCAACATCGTGGACGAGGAGACGGGCGCCGTCACCGTCGTCGACGGCGAGCCGGGCGAGGACACCCTGCGCGCGCTGCACAAGGCGATCGACGGGGCCGGCGCGGACATGGCGGGCCTGCGGTTCAACACCGCGATCGCCAAGATCACGGAGCTGAACAACTTCCTGACCAAGGCGGGCCGCCCGCTGGAGCGCTCGGTCGCCGAGCGGCTGGTCCTGCTGGTCGCCCCGCTGGCCCCGCACATCGCGGAGGAGCTGTGGCACCGCCTGGGCCACCGCGAGTCGGTCGTCCACCAGGACTTCCCGGTCGCGGACCCGGCGTACGTCGTGGACGAGAGCGTGACGTGCGTCGTGCAGGTCAAGGGCAAGGTCAAGGCGCGCCTGGAGGTGTCGCCGACGATCTCGGAGGCGGAGCTGGAGCAGCTGGCCGTGACCGATGAGGGTGTCGTCGCGGCGCTGGGCGGCGCGGAGATCCGCAAGGTGATCGTGCGTGCGCCGAAGCTGGTGAACATCGTCATCTGATGTCCCGGATCTGACGCCGGTGCCCCCATGGGGGCATCCCATGGGGGACATCCCGTACGGGCAGGTTGGGGGTTCGATTGGAACCCCTGGCCTGCTCGTGGCGTTTACGGTGGAGGGGAAGAGCTGACGCCTGGGGAAAGGGGCCACCATGGAGGCCGCGTTGATCATCTTCGCGCTGATGTTGCTGGCCTTCGTCGGCCTCGGCGCGTACCTCACGGTCAAGGCGGTGGGCGCGGCCAAGCGGGGCGTGGAGCGCACGGTCGTGCAGGCGCGGCGCACGGTGGAGGACACCACCCTGCGGGCCAAGAGCCTCGGCCAGATCGGGGTGGTGAGCGCGCTGGCCCAGCTGCGCCTGGACCTGCGGACGTCGATGCGGGCCACGCAGCAGGCCCTGTCCGAGGGCGCGCGGACGGACGCCTCGCTGCGCGAGTCTCTGGGGCTGTTCGAGCGGCTGAGCGCACACGGGCAGGAGTTGGACGCGGAGCTCAAGCGGCTGGAGCAGGAGCCGGACCGGCGGCGCACCGCCGAACTCCTGCCGGAGCTGCGGGAGCGCACGGCCCAGATCACCAAAGCCGCGGACTCCCTGCGCTGGGCGGCCCGGGACCGGGCCCGCCGCTTCGCGGAGGACGACCTGTCCGCGTTGTCGGAACAGATCGAGATGGAATCCGGGGCCTTGCGGGACTGGTCCCGCGAATCGGTGGACGACCTGGCGGCGGCGGCAGCCGCCTGGGACGCGACCCAGCCGGCCACCCCGCCGCAGACCCCGCCCGCCGCTCAGCAGCCGCAGCAGCAGCCGCAGCAACGGCCCGCGGCCCTGAACCCGGCGCCCCCGGCGACGCCGTACCCCTGGCAGAAAACCCCCCGACCGGAGAGCGCGGGCTGAGGGGGCCGGTGTTCCCGCCGGGGCTGGTGGGTGCGCGCTTTGGGTTTTCGGGGGCGGAGCCTTCGCGGGGGTCCGGCGTGGGACTCGCCCGGACTGCGTGGGCCGGGGCGGGCTGCCGTCAGTTCCGGGGCGGAGCCCCGGCGTGGGGCGGGGCCGGCCCCGCGCTGGGCCAGGGACGCGGCCGGGGCTAGGCATGCGCCCGGCCTGCCCGGGCGCCGGAGCCGCCGTTAATTGTGCGGCGGAGCCACGGCTTGGGAGCGGGTCCGGCCCCGCGCCGGGCCAGGCACGCGGCCCGGGCCGGGCATGGGGCCGGCCCGGACCCCGGAGCTGCTGCGTTAATTTCGGGGCGGAGCCACGGCTTGGGGGCGGGTCCGGCCCCGCGCCGGGCCAGGGACGCGGCACGGGCCGGGCATGGGGCCGGCCCGGACCGGAGCTGCCGTTAATTTCGGGGCGGAGCCACGGCACGGGGCGGGGCCGGCCCGGCGCCGTGTCAGGGACGCGGCACGGGCCGGGCATTGGCCGGCGGTCGGTCGGCCCGGGCGCCGGAGCTGCCGTCAGTTCCGGGGCGGAGCCCAGGCAGGGGGGGCCGGGGGAGAGCCCCCCGGTTTCGGGAAGGGGCGGGGTGGGGGAGAGCCCCGCAGGGCCAAGCCACCGCCCCGGCTCGCCGCCTGGCGCCACGGCTGCCGTAGGCTCTGACCGCCCGCCGTGAGGGGCGTACCGGCGCCCCGGGCCAGGCACGCGGCCCGCGGTCGGCCCCGCCGGGGACGGGCAGGCGGCGCGGTCGATGCACCGGCACGGGGGCCCAGGCTGCCGTCGCACCCCCACTGGCGGTAACCTCCGCCTCATGTCCCGCCATGTCGCCATCGTCACCGATTCCACGGCCTACCTGCCCCAACCGGCCATGGCGCGGCACGGAATCACCGCCGTCCCGCTCACCGTCGTACTGGGCGGCGAGGCGCTGGAGGAGGGCACCGAGATCTCTGCGCGCAGCCTGGCCCTGGCCCTGCAGAAGCGCCGGTCGGTCACCACCTCCCGCCCCGGCCCGGAGGAGTTCGTACGGGCCTACCAGGCGGCCGTGGACGCCGGTGCGGCCGCCATCGTGAGCCTGCACCTGTCCGCGGAGTTCTCCGGGACGTACGACGCCGCCGTGGTCGCCGCCAGGACCGCGCCCGTACCCGTACGCGTCGTGGACACCGGCATGGTGGCCATGGCCCTCGGCTTCTGCGCGCTCGCCGCCGCCGAGGCCGCCGAGGCGGGCGGTTCCGCCGACGAGGCCGTGGCCGCCGCCGAGAAGCGGGCCGCGGACATGTCCGCGTACTTCTACGTTGACACCCTCGACTACCTCCGCCGCGGCGGACGGATCGGGGCCGCGCAGGCCCTCCTCGGCTCCGCCCTGGCCGTGAAGCCGCTGCTCACGCTGGAGGGCGGCCGGATCGAGATGCTGGAGAAGGTGCGTACGGCCTCCAAGGCCATCGCCCGCCTGGAGGAGTTGGCGGTCGAGCGCGCGGGGTCGGGCAGTGTCGACGTGGCCGTGCACCACCTGGCGGCACCGGAGCGGGCCGAGAAGCTCGCCCAGCGGTTGCGGGAGCGCATCCCCGGGCTGGTCGAGCTGCACGTCAGCGAGGTCGGCGCGGTGATCGGCGCGCACACCGGGCCGGGGCTGCTGGCGGCGGTCGTCTCTCCCCGCTGATCACCGGAACGGGTGACCCGGTTATCCACAACGGGCTGGTTGTCCCCCGGAATTGAGGGCTCCGAACGGCGCCCGTGCTTCGCCCCTACCGTCGTGGCATGACTCTTCGAACGCGTACCTCACATCCGTCGGGCTCGGGCGCCACCAGCGGCCCGGGCCGTCCCCGACTCTCCGACAGCCGTGTACGGCACCGCCGTGAGCGGCGCCGCCCCCATCCCGAACCGGCCGCGGTGCGCCGCCGCGCGGAGGCCCTGCTGGGCGGCAGCAGTCCGCCACCGGCGGAGTCGTCTGCCGCGCCGGCGGCGCCGTCCTCGTTGCAGCCCCCGCCTCCGCCCGCGGTCCCCGCTCCCGTCGAGGCGGCGTCCGGAGCCCCGCCCGGGGAGGCGGCCGAGTCGTCCGCCGGGCGGGCGCGGAGGCTGGCCGTACGGGAACGGCTGCCGGTGTGGCTCCAGGCCCGTTGTGCGGTGGAGCCGCGCACGGTGGCCGCGGTGGCGGTGGTGCTGGCCGCCGGGCTGGGCTTCGCGGCGCAGCAGTACTGGTCGGCGCGGCCGCAGCCGGTGACCGTGCCCGCAGTGGTCAACCCCGGCCCGGGGGCCGCGACGGCGCCCGCCCTGGCGGGAATCGCCGGCCCGCCCGCCCCCGCCGGTGCCGCCGGGCGGATCGTGGTCGACGTGAGCGGCAAGGTCCGGGACCCGGGTGTGCGGCGGCTGCCTGCCGGCTCGCGGGTCGAGGACGCACTGGCCGCCGCCGGGGGAGTGCGGCCGGGTACGGACACCTCCGGGCTGAACCGGGCCCGGGTGCTGGTGGACGGCGAACAGGTGCTGGTGGGCGCCCCCGCACAGCCGCCGCCGGGCGGGGCGGGGCCGAGTCCCGGCCCCGTCAGCCTCGGCACGGCCACGGTCGAGCAGCTGGACGACCTGCCCGGAGTCGGGCCCGTGCTGGCCCAGCACATCGTGGACTTCCGCACCGCACGCGGGGGTTTCCGCTCCGTGGAGGAGCTCCGACAGGTCAACGGCATCGGGGAGCGGCGCTTCGCCGACCTGCGCACGCTGGTGAGGCCGTGAACCGCCCAGGGGACCGCAGGCCGGCGGACCTGCGCCTGGTCGTGCCCGCCCTGGCCGCCTGGGCGGCAGCCGCCCTCGCCCTGGACGCCCCGGCGGGCGTGAGCGCCGCCGGGGCGGGCCTGGCGGTGGTCGCCGCCGGGCTGCTCCTGGCGGTCGGATGCCGTCGCCCCCGGGCGCTGTGGAGGATCGCCCCGGCGGCTGCCGCGGCGTTGCTGTGCGCGGCGGCCGGCGCCGGGGTGGCGGGGCTCCAGCGGGCCGAAGCACGGGCCGGGCCCGTCGCCGCGCTGGCCCGCGAGCATGCCCGTGTCCAAGCGGAGCTCACCGTCGGCTCCGATCCGCGGGTCCCGCTCTCCCCGAGCGGGAGCGGGCCGCCCCTGGTGGTGCTGGACGCGGTGGTGACCCGGGTGACCGGACCCGATGGGGCGAGCACCCGGGTGCGGACCCCGGTACGGATGCTCGCGGGACACCCGGGATGGGCGCGGCTGCAGCCCTCCACCCGGGTCGCGGTGGTCGCACGGCTCGCCCCGGCGCGGAGCGGGGAGCGGGCGGTGGCCCTGCTGCGCCCGGCCGGTGACACCCCGCCCGAGGTGAGCGGCGGACCGGATCCCGCGCAGAGGTTCGCCGGACGGCTGCGGGCCGGGCTGCGCCGGGCCACCGAAGGGCTCGCACCGGACGCCAGGGCCCTGCTGCCGGGGCTGGTCGTCGGGGACACCTCCAGGGTGCCGCCGGACCTGCACGAGGCCTTCCGGGCCACCGACCTGCTGCACCTGCTGGCCGTCTCCGGATCCAACCTGACCGTGGTGCTGTTCCTGCTCATCGGGCCGCCGGCCCGCGCACAGCAGGCCGAGCGGGGCGGACTGGCGCCCCGGCTGGGACTCTCGCTCCGGGCGACCGCCCTGGGCGGGGCGGCCCTGATCCTGGCCTTCGTGGTGGTGTGCCGGCCGGAGCCCAGCGTGCTGCGGGCCGCGGCCTGCGGCGCCATCGGCCTGGTGGCCATCGCCACCGGGCGGCGCAGATCACTGGTCCCGGCTCTGGGCGCCGCCGTGCTGCTCCTCGTGCTCTACGACCCTTGGCTGGCCCGCAGTTACGGCTTCCTGCTCTCGGTCCTGGCCACCGGGGCCCTGCTCACCCTCGCTCCCCGGTGGAGCGAAGCCCTGCAGCGGCGCGGGATGCGGCCCCGGCTCGCCGAGGCCCTGGGGGCCGCCGCGGCCGCCCAGGCGGTGTGCGCGCCCGTGGTCGCCGTGCTCGCCGCCCGGGTCAGCCTGGTGGCGGTGCCGTGCAACCTGCTGGCCGAGCTGGCGGCCGGTCCGGCGACCGTGCTCGGCTTCGCGACGCTGGCGGTGGCCCCGGTGTGGATGCCCGCGGCCCGGGTGCTCGCGTGGTGCGCCGGGGTGCCGGCCGGGTGGATCGCCGCCGTGGCCCGGGCCGGGGCACGGCTGCCGGGAGCGGAGCTGTCCTGGCCGGGCGGGCTCACCGGCGGGCTGCTGCTGGCCGCCGCCACCGTGGTCCTCGTCGGCCTCGGCGCGCGGTTCGGCCGGCGGCGGTGGGTGTGTGCCGCCCTGGCGGTGCTGCTGCTCCTCGTCGTCCTGCGGCCGCCGCAGCTGACCCGTACGCTCACCGGATGGCCCCCGCCCGACTGGAGCTACGTCCAGTGCGCCGTGGGCCAGGGGGACGCCGCCGTACTTGCCGTCGGCCCGGGCGAGGCCGTCGTGGTCGACACCGGTCCGGATCCAGGTCCGGTGGACTCCTGCTTGAGGTCCCTGGGCGTGCGCCGGGTGCCGATGCTGCTGCTGACGCACTTTCACGCCGACCATGTGGGAGGTCTGCCAGGGGTGCTGCGCGGCCGGTCCGTGGGTGTGATTCAGGCCACCGCGCTGGAAGAGCCGCGGGGCCAGGCGGAGTTCGTCCACCGGGCCGCTGCGGCCGCAGGGGTGCCCGTCGTCCGGGCGGTGGCCGGGGAGCGGCGGCGCGCCGGACCGCTGGAGTGGCAGGTGCTCTGGCCGCCTTCCGACGCGCCCCCGCCCGAGGGGCCCAACGATGCGAGCGTGGCCCTGCTGGTGCGGGGCGCGGGACTGACGCTGCTGCTGCTCGGTGATCTCGAACCACCGTCCCAGGAAGCCCTGTTGAGGGGTCATCCGGAGCTGGGGCCGGTGGACGTGCTGAAGGTCGCGCACCACGGTTCGGCGCACCAGGACCCGGCGCTGCTCGCCCGAGCCCGGCCCCGGCTCGCGGTCGTCCCGGTCGGTGCGGGCAACCGCTACGGGCACCCCGCACCCCGTACGCTCGCCCGGCTGCGGGCGGTGGGGGCGACCGTACTGCGCACCGACACCGACGGCTCGATCGCGGTCACCGGAAGCGGCCTGGGGATGCGGGCGGTTCCGGCCAACCGGCGGCGGCGCCGGTGTGGGCATACCGGGCGCGACCATTCTGTTTGCCCCCAACCCGGCAGCATGATCGAATGCGTCTTCGCCAGAGCGGTCCAAGTCCACACAGCACGGGGGTGCATCAGCCATGTTCGGTCGCCGACGGGGGATGGAGACGGCCGGAAGTTCCAGCCCACACACATCCGCGACACTGAGCCTGCCGCCGACGGCACGGCTGCTCAGCTGCCGGGTTCTCGACACCGTCCACCAGCCGGTCCGGCAGGCCGCGTTCGAGGTGACCGACCCGATCGGCCGCCGGATCGTCAGCGGGGAGACCGACCCGTACGGCGGATTCACGGCGGCCGTGCCGGAGGGGGAGTACCGGCTCTCGGTCACCGCGGAGGGGTACGCGCCGTTCCACGGGGCGACGCTCGTGGGGGACCCCGCGCAGCCCGGTACGGGGGAGATCATCCTCGACACGGTGGAGCCGCCGCTGCTGCCGCAGCCCGGCCACTGGGAGCTCGACCCGACCCACTCGTCCATCGGCTTCACGGCCCGGCACATCGGCTTCGCGCGGATCCGCGGCCGGTTCAACACGTTCGCCGGCGCGGTTCGGATAGCCGAGCGCATGGAGGACTCCTCCATGCACGTGATCATCGATGCGGCGAGCATCGACACCGGGGTGCGGATGCGCGACGACCACCTGAGGTCGGCGGACTTCCTGGACGCGGCCCGTCACCCCACGGTGGAGTTCTACAGCGAACGGTTCATCCACCGCAGCGGCAGCCGCTGGGCCGTCGCGGGGGCCCTCACCCTCCATGGGGTGAGCAGCTCCGTCACCCTGGACACCCGGTACCTGGGCCTCGGCACGGGCCTGGAGGGCGAGCCGCGGGCCGCCTGCCGGGCCACCGCCGAACTGCAGCGCGAGGACTTCGACCTGAACTGGCAGTCGATTCTGGCCCACGGCATCGCGGCGATCGGTTCGAGCGTGCAGGTGACCCTGGACGTCCAGATCGTCCACAAGGCCTGAGGCCAGGGCCCCGGGCGACGGGGCCCCTAGGGGGCTTCCAGCCAGCCCTCGTACTCGGCGGCGAGGGCGTCCAGGGCGGTGGCGTCGAGCTGTTCGCGCGGGTCCTCGACGACCACCAGCCACTGGGCGTCCTCGGCGTCGTCCTCGCCGGCGAGGGCGTCGCGGACCAACTGCGGTTCCTCGGGGAGGCCGAAGCGGTCGACCGCCTCCTGCGCCACATCCTCGGCGGCGTCACGGTCGGGCAGGACGAGTACATGTCGCACGTTCACGCGACCATTCTCGAGTATGCGCCGAGCGGGGCCGCCGCGCGGGGGGCTGTCAGTGCGGCGTGGGATGCTGGAGCCGATGGCCACCAGGAAGAACTCAACCGACGATCCGCTCGCCCCGCTCACCCTCGCGGTGGGGCAGGAGGACCTGCTGCTCGACCGTGCCGTGCGGGAGGTGGTGGCGGCCGCCCGCGCCGCCGACCCGGACACGGACGTCCGCGACCTCGCCTCCGAGCAGCTCCAGCCCGGCACGCTGGCCGAGCTGACGAGCCCCTCGCTCTTCTCCGAGCGCAAGGTCCTGGTCGTGCGGAACGCCCACGACCTGTCCGCGGACTCGGTCAAGGAGGTGAAGGCGTACCTCGACGCGCCCTACGAGGAGATCATCCTCGTCCTCCTCCACGCGGGCGGCGCCAAGGGCAAGGGCCTGCTGGACGCGGCCCGGAAGGCGGGTGCGCGGGAGATCGCCTGCCCGAAGATGACCAAGCCGGCGGACCGGCTGGCCTTCGTCCGGGGCGAGTTCCGCACGCTGGGCCGCTCGGCGACCCCGGAGGCGTGCCAGACGCTCGTCGATGCGATCGGCAGCGACCTGCGGGAGCTCGCGAGTGCGGCCGCGCAGCTGTGCGCGGACGTCGAGGGGACGATCGACGAGGCCGTGGTCGGCCGCTACTACACCGGGCGGGCGGAGGCCTCCAGCTTCACGGTCGCCGACCGGGCGGTCGAGGGGCGCGCGGCGGAAGCCCTGGAGGCCCTGCGCTGGTCGCTGTCCACCGGGGTGGCGCCGGTCCTGATCACCAGCGCGCTGGCCCAGGCCGTGCGCGCGATCGGCAAGCTGGCCTCCGCCCCGCGCGGGGCCCGCCCGGGCGACCTCGCCCGGGACCTCGGCATGCCGCCGTGGAAGATCGACCGGGTCCGCCAGCAGATGCGCGGCTGGTCGGCGGACGGTGTCGCGGACGCCCTGCGCGCCGTGGCGGCCGCCGACGCGGGAGTGAAGGGCGGCGGCGACGACCCCGAGTACGCCCTGGAGAAGGCGGTCGTGGCAGTGGCCCGCGCCGCCCGCCCCCAGCGCCGCTAGGACGGACCTCCCGCCTCGGGACCCGAGCGGGCCTGGCCCCGGGTTCGATGCGCCCTGCCGCCCTGCCCCTGCCGCCCTGCCGCCCTGCCGCCCTGTTTTGCCCTGGCCCGCTGGTGGGTTCGGGGCGCCGCGGCCCGGGTGGTTGTGGGCGGGGTGCACCGCCGGGGGTGGGGTGCTTCCGGCGGCTCGGCGGGGGGCGCGGTCCTGTGCGTGCCGCTCCGGGCGGAGCCGGGGCTCCGCCTGGGGTGGGGCGGCGCTCGGTGTCCGGATCCCGGCGGGCTGGTCTCCGTAGAAGATGCATATGCCCTCACGGAGAAGGGCCTCGCCCTGTGGCCGGCCCTGAGCCACCTGATGCAGTGGGCCGCCGCCCGCCCGACCGGCACCGGCTGTGCGACCCGCCCGGCGCCGCCGACGTCACCATCCGCTCCGGCCTGTCGCCTACCTCCGGGGTAGCACGAAGGCCCCGGGCGCCACCCTGGGGAAGGGTGGTGACCGGGGCCTTCGTCGTTACTGCTCTGTGTGCGCCGCACCCGCGTGGCGAACGCAGGCCGCGTGCGGCGCGGTGTGCCGGTCCGGAGCGGAAGAGAGGGCCCGCTGGGTCCTTACCGGCGATTCACATCGAGAGCTCAGCCCTGCAGGGAGGCAACCTTGGAGGCCAGCGCCGACTTCTTGTTGGCGGCGGCGTTCTTGTGGATGACACCCTTCGAGACAGCCTTGTCGAGCGCACGCGCGGCGGCGCGGGAAGCCACGGTGGCCTTCTCGACGTCACCGGCGAGGACGGCCTCGCGGGCCTTGCGGATCGCGGTCTTGAGCGAGGACTTGACGGCCTTGTTGCGCAGGCGCGCCTTCTCGTTCGTCTTGTTCCGCTTGATCTGGGACTTGATGTTCGCCACGAAAGAGCCTTTTCAGGTTCAGAGTTTGATCTTCGGATTGTGCCTCGACAGCTGAGAGGGCATACGAGACACAGCTGCCCAGGCTACCAGGCACGCTTCGGGCAGCCCAAACCGAGCGCACTGCCCCGTCCATGGGACCATGGGAGCCTGCGTACAGATCCGACATCGCGCCGACGAAGGCGACGAGATCCGAACTTTCGCTCCGAGCTTCGTTCCGACTGCGACCCGAGAATCAGGACACTGCGTGCCCGCGATCCCCAGCCACGTGCCCGAGCCGAGCCGTACCGACCCGGCGCTGATCCGCAACTTCTGCATCATCGCGCACATCGACCACGGCAAGTCGACCCTTGCCGACCGGATGCTCCAGCTCACCGGTGTGGTCGACCAGAGGCAGATGCGCGCCCAGTACCTCGACCGCATGGACATCGAGCGTGAGCGAGGCATCACGATCAAGTCCCAGGCGGTCCGGCTGCCCTGGGCGCCCACCACGGGCGAGGGTGAGGGCAAGACCCACATCCTCAACATGATCGACACTCCCGGGCACGTCGACTTCACCTACGAGGTCTCGCGCTCCCTCGCCGCGTGCGAGGGCACGATCCTGCTGGTGGACGCCGCGCAGGGCATCGAGGCGCAGACCCTCGCCAACCTGTACCTGGCGATGGAGAACGACCTCGCGATCGTCCCCGTCCTGAACAAGATCGACCTGCCGGCCGCGCAGCCGGAGAAGTTCGCCGAGGAGCTCGCGAACCTGGTCGGCTGCGACCCGGACGACGTGCTGCGCGTCTCGGCCAAGACGGGCCTCGGTGTCGACGCGCTGCTCGACAAGGTCGTCGCCACTGTCCCGGCCCCGGTCGGCGTCAAGGACGCGCCCGCCCGCGCGATGATCTTCGACTCGGTCTACGACTCGTACCGCGGCGTGGTCACCTACGTCCGTGTGGTCGACGGCCAGCTCAACAAGCGCGAGCGCATCAGGATGATGTCCACCGGCGCCACGCACGAGCTGCTGGAGATCGGCGTCTCCTCCCCGGAGATGACCCCGGCCGACGGCATCGGCGTCGGCGAGGTGGGCTACATCATCACCGGCGTGAAGGACGTCCGTCAGTCCAAGGTCGGTGACACCATCACCAGCCTCAGCAACGGCGCGACGGAGGCCCTCGGCGGTTACAAGGACCCGAAGCCGATGGTCTTCTCGGGCCTGTACCCGCTGGACGGCTCGGACTACCCCGACCTGCGCGAGGCCCTGGACAAGCTCCAGCTCAACGACGCCGCGCTCGTCTACGAGCCGGAGACCTCCGCGGCGCTCGGCTTCGGCTTCCGCGTCGGCTTCCTCGGCCTGCTCCACCTGGACGTGGTCCGCGAGCGCCTCGAGCGCGAGTTCGGCCTCGACCTGATCGCCACCGCGCCCAACGTGGTCTACCGGGTGGTGCTGGAGGACGGCAAGGAAGTCACCGTCACCAACCCGAGCGAGTTCCCCGAAGGCAAGATCAAGGACGTCTTCGAGCCGGTCGTGCGGGCCACCGTGCTCGCGCCCACCGAGTTCATCGGCGCGATCATGGAGCTCTGCCAGCAGCGTCGCGGCACCCTCCTCGGCATGGACTACCTCTCCGAGGACCGGGTCGAGATCCGCTACACCCTCCCCCTCGCTGAGATCGTCTTCGACTTCTTCGACCAGCTGAAGTCCAAGACGCGCGGCTACGCCTCCCTCGACTACGAGCCCACCGGCGAGCAGGCCTCCAGCCTGGTCAAGGTCGACATCCTGCTGCACGGCGACAAGGTCGACGCCTTCTCCGCCGTCACCCACAAGGACGCCGCCTACGCCTACGGCGTGCGCCTGGTCGCCAAGCTGCGCGAGCTCATCCCGCGGCAGGCCTTCGAGGTGCCGATCCAGGCCGCGATCGGCTCCCGCGTCATCGCCCGCGAGACCATCCGCGCCATCCGCAAGGACGTCCTCGCCAAGTGCTACGGCGGTGACATCTCCCGTAAGCGGAAGCTGCTGGAGAAGCAGAAGGAAGGCAAGAAGCGGATGAAGATGGTCGGCTCCGTGGAGGTCCCGCAGGAGGCCTTCATCGCCGTCCTCTCCAGCGACGAGTCCGGCGGCAAGAAGAAGTAGCCGATCAGGCAGCGGTGCGGGCGATCGTCGGCGCCCGCCGCCCGCTCGTGTGTGAAAACAGGCCCCCACGCGGAAGCGCGGGGGCCTGTTTCGTTATGAATCGGCCGCTCGCGGGCCCTTACGCGCCAGGCGGAGGGCCCCTAGTCTGATCACTGCTCGATGGTTACTCGCCAGTTACAAGACCCTGAATGACAGCCCCTGCCGCTGGTCCGGAGGACGTCCGTGAGCGACACACAGACCTTGATCGAGAACCGCCCGCCCACCGTGGCGGCCCTCTTCCTTGAGCGCGTCGCCGCCACGCCCCATGCGGAGGCGTACCGGTTCCCCGTTCCGGCGGCCGGCGGCCAGGGCCCCGACGACTGGAAGTCGCTGAGCTGGGGCCAGGCGGCCGACCGGGTCTTCGCCATCGCCGCCGGCCTGATCGGCCTCGGCCTCGGCCCGGAGGAGCGCGTCGCGCTCGCCTCCAACACCCGCGTGGAGTGGATCCTCGCCGACCTCGGCGTCATGTGCGCCGGCGGCGCGGTCACCACCATCTACCCCAGCACGAACGCGGAGGAGTCGGCGTTCATCCTCGCGGACTCCGACAGCCGGGTGCTCATCGCCGAGGACGGGAAGCAGCTGGCGAAGGCACGCGAGCGCCGCGCCGACCTGCCGCACCTCGCCCACGTGGTGGTCGTGGAGGCGGCCGATGCGCTCGCCGCCGAGGGGGACCCCGAGGGCTGGGTGCTCTCGCTCGCCGACCTGGAGGAGCGCGGCAAGGAGTACCTGGCCAAGCACCCCGAGGCGGTCAAGGAGCGGATCGCGGCCATCACCGCCGACCAGCTCGCCACGCTCATCTACACCTCCGGCACGACCGGCCGCCCCAAGGGCGTCCGGCTGCCGCACGACAACTGGTCGTACATGGCCAAGGCCACCGTCGCCACCGGCATGATCTCCAGCGACGACGTCCAGTACCTGTGGCTGCCGCTCGCGCACGTCTTCGGCAAGGTGCTGACCTCCGGTCAGATCGAGGTCGGGCACGTCACCGCCGTCGACGGCCGCATCGACAAGATCATCGAGAACCTGCCGATCGTGCAGCCGACCTACATGGCGGCCGTCCCGCGCATCTTCGAGAAGGTCTACAACGGGGTCGCGGCCAAGGCCCGGGCCGGCGGCGGAGCCAAGTACAAGATCTTCCAGTGGTCGGTGGGCGTGGCCCGCGAGTACGCCAAGGTCACCCAGGACAACTTCCGCCGGACCGGCCAGGCGACCGCCCCCCTCGGCCTCGCCACCAAGCACAAGATCGCCGACGCGCTCGTCTACTCCAAGCTCCGCGAGGCCTTCGGCGGCAACCTGCGCGCCGCCGTCTCCGGCGCCTCCGCCCTGGCCCCCGAGATCGGCTACTTCTTCTCCGGCGCGGGCATCCACATCCTGGAGGGCTACGGCCTGACCGAGTCCAGCGCAGCCTCCTTCGTCAACCCGGGCGAGGCCTACCGCACCGGCACGGTCGGCAAGCCGCTCCCCGGCACCGAGGTCCGCATCGCCGACGACGGCGAGGTCCTGCTGCGCGGCCCCGGCATCATGCAGGGCTACCACGGCAAGCCCGAGCAGACCGCCGAGGTGCTGGAGTCCGACGGCTGGCTGCACACCGGTGACATCGGCGAGCTGTCGCCCGACGGCTACCTGCGCATCACCGACCGCAAGAAGGACCTGATCAAGACCTCGGGCGGCAAGTACGTCGCCCCGGCCGAGGTCGAGGGCCAGTTCAAGGCGATCTGCCCGTACGTGTCGACCATCGTCGTGCACGGCGCCGACCGGAACTTCTGCTCGGCGCTGATCGCGCTCGACGAGCCGTCGATCCTGGGCTGGGCGGCCGAGAACGGCCTGGAGGGGAAGACGTACGGGGAGGTCCTGGCGGCGCCGGAGACCGCGCGCATGATCGAGACGTACGTGCAGACCCTGAACGAGGGCCTGCAGCGCTGGCAGACGGTCAAGAAGTTCCGGATCCTGCCGCGCGACCTGGACGTGGAGCACGGGGACCTCACGCCGAGCCTGAAGCTGAAGCGGCCGGTCGTCGAGCGTGAGTTCAAGCACCTGATCGAGGAGATGTACGAGGGGGCGCGCGAGGCCTGACGCCTGCCGCGGGCTCGGGGGGTGGGGTGGCTGGGCTGCCCCGCCGCCCCCGCCAGTGCCGGGCGTACGGCCGTGGTTCCCTGCGGCGCCGCTTCCCGGGGCTCCGCCCCGGACCCCGCGCCTCAAACGCCGGCGGGGCTGGTTTTGCCCCCGCTCGAGTACGCGGGTGCGGCTGCAGGAGCGGGCTCCCTCGCCGGAGGGCGGTCTCGGACGTGCGGCGGTGCGGGATGATGGGGGTATGCCTTCCGCACTGCCCGATGGTGAACCCATGCCCGAAGACGGCTCGCTGCCGTCGCACGCCCTGGCGGGCGCCGGGGACCGGCCGCTCGGGTTCTACCTGCACGTCCCGTACTGCGCCACGCGCTGCGGGTACTGCGACTTCAACACCTACACGGCCACCGAGCTGCGGGGCACCGGCGGGGTGCTCGCCTCCCGGGAGAACTACGCCGACACCCTGATCGACGAGGTCAGGCTCGCGCGCAAGGTGCTCGGGGACGACCCGCGGGAGGTCCGGACCGTCTTCGTCGGCGGCGGTACGCCCACGCTGCTGCCCGCCGGGGACCTCGTACGGATGCTCGCGGCCATCCGCGACGAGTTCGGTCTGGCGCCCGACGCCGAGATCACCACCGAGGCCAACCCGGAGTCGGTGAATCCGGAGTACCTGGCCGAGCTGCGGGCCGGCGGCTTCAACCGGATCTCCTTCGGCATGCAGAGCGCCAGGCAGCACGTCCTGAAGGTGCTGGACCGCACGCACACCCCCGGCCGCCCGGAGGCATGTGTCGCCGAAGCCCGCGCGGCGGGGTTCGAGCACGTCAACCTGGACCTGATCTACGGGACGCCCGGCGAGTCGGACGACGACTGGCGGGCCTCGCTGGAGGCCGCGCTCGGGGCCGGCCCGGACCACATCTCGGCGTACGCGCTGATCGTGGAGGAGGGCACGCAGCTGGCCCGCCGGATCCGTCGCGGCGAGGTCCCGATGACGGACGACGACGTGCACGCCGACCGCTACCTGATCGCCGACGCCGTGATGGCCGAGGCCGGCTACTCCTGGTACGAGGTGTCGAACTGGGCCACCTCGGAGGCCGGGCGCTGCCTGCACAACGAGCTGTACTGGCGCGGCGCCGACTGGTGGGGCGCGGGCCCCGGCGCCCACTCGCACGTCGGCGGGGTCCGGTGGTGGAACGTCAAGCACCCGGGCGCCTACGCGGCGGCGCTGGCCGCGGGCCGCTCCCCGGGCGCGGGCCGCGAGCTCCTCTCCGAGGAGGACCGCCGGGTCGAGCGGATCCTGCTGGAACTGCGCCTGGTGGACGGGGTCCCGCTGTCCCTGCTGGCCCCGGCCGGGCTCAGAGCTGCAGGGAAGGCGCTCGCGGACGGGCTGCTGGAGGCGGGCCCGTACGAGGCCGGGCGGGCCGTGCTGACCCTGCGGGGGCGGCTCCTGGCCGACGCGGTGGTCCGGGACCTGGTGGACTGACCACTCGCGCGGGTGAATCCGGGCGGGACCGGCGCGAGCCTGCCTATCCTGTTCCTAGGCTGCCACCGTAAGTGACGGCGGCAGGACGCGGAGGACCACGGAGATGACCGCTGTGGATGACCGGCTGATCACGGATGCCGTCCAAGCCTTCGAGGACCTGGAGGTCCCCGAGGGTTTCAAGGCGGAGCTCCTCAGGGGGGACATCGTGATGATGGCCGGGCCCGATTGGGTCCATAATCTGATCGTCCTGCATGTGCAGAAGCAGATCCCACTCGACAAGTGGTATCCGGTGCAGACGCAGGACATCGCGATTCCCGGAGAGTCCTCGGAGCCGCAGCCGGACCTCGTGGTCGTCGAGCACGGTGCCTTCGACGGTCCGGGCAGGCTCGTGCCCGCCCCGGCCATCACGCTGCTCGTCGAGGTCGTGTCCAAGAACAGCTCGGTCGCCGACTATGGGATCAAGCGTTCGATGTACGCGGCGGGCCAGGTCCCCGCCTACCTGATCATCGATCCGTTCGAGGCGGAATGCCTGCTCCTCACGGAGCCGACCGGTGCCGGGGAGGACGCCGACTACAAGGTCGAACGAAGGGTGCCGTTCGGCGACCCCGTCCCCCTGGCCGTCCTGGACCTCAAGCTGGAGACTGGCGAGTTCGGCACGCTGCCGAAGTTCAAGAAGTACCACCGACAGTGACGAAGTCGATCAGCTCCTCGACCCGGCCCAGGAGGGTCGGCTCCAGGTCCTTGTAGGACGTCACCCGGGACAGGATGTGCTGCCAGGCGGCCCCCGTGTTCTCCGGCCAGCCCAGCGCCCGGCAGATGCCCGTCTTCCAGTCCTGACCGCGCGGAACCTCCGGCCACGCGCCGATGCCGAGCGCGGACGGTTTCACCGCCTGCCAGACGTCCACGTACGGGTGGCCCACGACCAGCACGTCCGGTGAGGTCACCGAGGCCGCGATGCGGGACTCCTTCGAGCCGGGGACCAGGTGGTCCACCAGGACCCCCAGACGGGCGTCCGGCGCCGGGGCGAACTGCGCCACCACGGCCGGGAGGTCGTCGATGCCCTCCAGGTACTCCACCACCACGCCCTCGATGCGCAGGTCGTCACCCCAGACCCGCTCCACCAGCTCCGCGTCGTGCCGGCCCTCGACGTAGATCCGGCCCGCCCGTGCCACCCGCGCCCGGGCCCCCGGAACGGCCAGCGAGCCCGACGCCGTCAGCCGCGGCGCGGAGGGCGCCCGGGACGGCCGGACCAGCGTGACGACGGCGCCTTCCAGCAGGAAGCCGCGGGGCTCCATCGGGAACACCCGCCGCTTGCCGAACCGGTCCTCCAGGGTCACCGTGCCGGCCTCGCAGGCGACCACCGCGCCGCAGAAGTCCATACCGGCCACCTCGACCACCAGATCGGGCTCGGCCGGCACTTCCGGCACGGCCTTGGGGCGCTTCCACTGCGGGGTCAGGTCGGGGGAGTACTCGCGCATCCGGCCGACACTAGGAGAGCCGCGGCCGTCACGTCTCCGACACGCCGAAACGGGCGGCCAGTGTGGCGCGTTGCGCACGCACGAAGCCCGCGTCGACCACCGCTCCGTGACCCGGCACGTACAGCGCGTCCTCGCCGCCCAGCGACAGCAGCCGGTCCAGGGCCGCGGGCCACTGCCGCGGCACGGCGTCTGTGCCCGCCTGCGGCTCGCCGGACTCCTCCACCAGGTCCCCGCAGAACACCGCCTCCCGCTCGCCGGGTACGCAGACGGCCAGGTCGTGCCCGGTGTGGCCCGGTCCCACGTTGGCGAGCAGCACCTGCACCCCGCCCAGGTCCAGCGTCCACTCCCCGGACACCAGGTGCTTCGGCAGCACCAGCAGGTCCACCGCCTCCGCGGCCTCCGCCTCGGCCAGGCCGTGGCGGACCGCGTCCGCGCGCAGCGCCTCCCGACCCGTCGACAGCAGCGCGTCGAGTCCGACCGCACCGTAGAACTCGGCCCCCGCGAAGGCGGCCCCGCCCAGTACGTGATCGAAATGGCCGTGCGTGAATGCGATATGGGTCACGTGCCGTCCGGTCAGCCGCTCCGCCTCGGCCCGCACCGCGGCACCCTCCCGCAGGCAGGAACCGGGGTCGATCAGGAGCACCGACTCGTCCCCCACCACCAGCCCCACCGTGCAATCCCACACCGGAAGCCGCCTCCGGCCGGTCCGCCCGGTCAGCCGTTCCCAGCCCGCCTCTTCCCAACGCACGTCCATGCCGCGACGCTACCCTGGCGGGCCTCCCTTGCCAGGGTCTTACTACCCGGCCGTACACTGAGCGGGGGGATCTCTGGCACTCGAACGATCAGAGTGCCAACGAACTGCCCACGAACAAGGCAACGGACCAGCTGGAGGTGCGCGCGATGCTCAGCGAACGCAGACTCGAAGTGCTGCGCGCCATCGTCCAGGACTACGTCGGGACGGAGGAGCCCGTCGGCTCCAAGGCGCTCACCGAGCGGCACCGTCTCGGCGTCTCGCCCGCCACCGTGCGCAACGACATGGCCGTGCTGGAGGAAGAGGGCTACATCGCCCAGCCCCACACCAGCGCCGGCCGGATCCCCACCGACAAGGGCTACCGGCTCTTCGTCGACAAGCTGGCGGGGGTCAAACCGCTGTCGTCGCCCGAGCGCCGCGCCATCCAGAACTTCCTCGACGGCGCCGTCGACCTGGACGACGTGGTCGGCCGCACCGTGCGGCTGCTCGCGCAGCTCACCCGGCAGGTCGCGGTCGTCCAGTACCCCTCGCTGACGCGCTCCACCGTGCGCCACGTCGAGCTGCTGTCGCTGGCCCCGGCCCGGCTGATGCTCGTACTGATCACGGACACCGGGCGCGTCGAGCAGCGGCTGATCGACTGCCCGGCGCCCTTCGGCGAGACCTCGCTGGCGGATCTGCGGGCCCGGCTCAACAGCAGGGTCGTCGGCCGCCGGTTCACCGATGTCCCCCCACTCGTCCAGGACCTCCCCGAATCCTTCGAGGCCGAGGACCGCGGCACCGTCTCCACCGTGCTCGCGACGCTCCTCGAAACCCTGGTCGAGGAAGCCGAGGAGCGGCTGATGATCGGCGGCACCGCCAATCTCACGCGCTTCGGACACGATTTTCCCCTGACGATCAGGCCGGTGCTCGAGGCGCTGGAGGAGCAGGTCGTGCTCCTCAAGCTGCTCGGCGAGGCCAATGAGTCGGGAATGGCCGTACGGATCGGGCATGAGAACGCCTACGAGGGGCTGAACTCCACGTCGGTCGTCTCGGTCGGTTACGGTTCGGGCGGCGAAACCGTCGCCAAGCTCGGCGTGGTCGGACCGACCCGCATGGACTACCCCGGAACGATGGGAGCGGTACGCGCAGTGGCACGTTACGTCGGACAGATCCTGGCGGAGTCGTAAGTGGCCACGGACTACTACGCCGTTCTCGGCGTGCGCCGCGACGCATCGCAGGACGAGATCAAGAAGGCATTCCGGCGGCTTGCGCGCGAGCTGCACCCGGATGTGAACCCCGATCCCAAGACGCAAGAGCGTTTCAAGGAGATCAACGCCGCCTACGAGGTCCTCTCGGACCCGCAGAAGAAGCAGGTCTACGACCTCGGCGGCGACCCGCTCTCCTCCTCGGGCGGTGGCGGCGGAGCCGGCGGCTTCGGCGCGGGCGGCTTCGGCAACTTCTCCGACATCATGGACGCCTTCTTCGGCCAGGCCTCGCAGCGCGGCCCGCGCTCGCGGACCCGCCGCGGCCAGGACGCCATGATCCGCCTGGACCTGGAGCTGGACGAGGCGGCCTTCGGGACCCAAAAGGACATCCAGGTCGACACGGCCGTCGTCTGCACCACCTGCTCCGGTGAGGGCGCCGCCCCCGGCACCTCGGCGCAGACGTGTGACATGTGCCGCGGCCGCGGTGAGGTCTCGCAGGTCACCCGGTCCTTCCTGGGCCAGGTCATGACCTCGCGCCCCTGCCCGCAGTGCCAGGGCTTCGGCACCGTGGTCCCCACCCCGTGCCCCGAGTGCGCGGGCGACGGCCGGGTCCGCTCCCGCCGCAGCCTCAAGGTCAAGATCCCGGCCGGCGTCGAGAACGGCACCCGGATCCAGCTCTCGGGCGAGGGTGAGGTCGGCCCCGGCGGCGGCCCCGCCGGCGACCTGTACGTGGAGATCCACGAGCTGCCGCACCCGACCTTCCAGCGGCGCGGGGACGACCTGCACTGCACGGTCACCATCCCCATGACGGCGGCGGCCCTGGGCACCAAGTGCCCGCTGGAGACGCTGGACGGCATGGAGGAGATCGACATCCGGCCCGGCACCGGGTCGGGGCAGTCGATCCCGCTGCACGGGCGGGGCGTCACGCACCTGCGGGGCGGCGGGCGCGGGGACCTGATCGTCCACGTCGAGGTCACCACCCCGACCAAGCTGGACGCCCAGCAGGAGGAACTGCTGCGCCAGCTGGCGAAGCTGCGCGGCGAGGAGCGCCCGATGGGCCAGTTCGCGCCGGGGCAGCAGGGCCTGTTCAGCCGCCTGAAGGACGCGTTCAACGGCCGCTGACCGGCCCGCGATCCGATACGCCGAGCCCGGCCGGGGACGCCCCCGGCCGGGCTCGCCGCATCCCCCGGCCGGGCCCGCCGCAGCCGTTCCGGCCACGCCGGGAAGCGGACTATGCCAGGCGAATGCGGTGATTCGGCCCCCTGAGCGGGACATGGCACGATGCAGTCCATGTCCACCGCACCGAACGGTCTCTGCCGCCATCCGATCGTGCAGGCTCCCATGGCGGGCGGCGCCTCCTGTCCTCCCCTCGTCGCCGCCGTGTGCGAAGCGGGCGGACTGGGCTTCCTGGCCGGCGGCTACAAGACCGCCGACGGCATGTACCAGGAGATCAAGCAGGTGCGCGCGCTCACCCGGCGCGCCTTCGGCGTGAACCTCCTCCTGCCGCAGACCGGCTACGTGGACCCGGCCGCCGTGGAGGCGTACCGCGGGCAGCTGGCCGGCGAGGCCCGCTGGTACGACGTCTCCCTCGCCGACGAGGACATCATCGGCACCAGCGACGACGGCTACGACGCCAAGCTGGCCATCCTCCTGGAGGACCCGGTCCCCGTCGTCTCCTTCACCTTCGGCTGTCCCACGCCCGTGGCGCTCGCGGCCCTGCGCAAGGTCCGTACGTACACCGTCGTCACCGTGACCTCCGTGGAGGAGGCGCGCGCCGCGCAGGAGGCGGGCGCGGACGCCGTGTGCGTCCAGGGCGTGGAGGCGGGCGGCCACCAGGGCACCCACCGGGACGACCCGCAGGCCGACGGCACGGCGGCCGTCGGACTGCTCGCGCTGGTGGCGCAGGTACGGGAGGCCGTGGCCCTCCCGATCATCGCGGCGGGCGGCCTCATGCGGGGCTCGCAGATCGCCGCGCTGCTGGCGGCGGGCGCGGAGGCGGGCCAGCTCGGAACCGCCTTCCTGGCCTGCCCCGAGTCGGGCGCGCACCCGCTGCACAAGAAGGCGCTGACCGACCCGCTGTTCGTACGGACCGAGCTGACCCGGGCCTTCTCCGGGCGGCCCGCGCGGGGGCTGGTCAACCGCTTCATGCGGGAGCACGGGCCCTACGCCCCGGCCGCCTACCCGCAGATCCACCACCTGACCTCGGGGCTGCGCAAGGCGGCCGCCGCGGCCGGGGACCCGCAGGGCATGGCGTTGTGGGCGGGCCAGGGGCACCGGCTGGCGCGGACGCTGCCGGCCGGGGAGCTGGTGGAGGTGCTGGCGGCCGAACTGGCCGAGGCGCAGAGCACGTTGAAGGCAAGACAGATGAGGAGTGCGTCATGACCGCCCCGGTGTTCGTGGTCGAAGAGGTCCCCGCGGGACCGGAGTTCGTCCTGGACGGCCCGGAGGGCCGGCACGCGGTGTCCGTGAAGCGGCTGAACCCCGGCGAGGACGTGGTCCTGACCGACGGGCGGGGCCACTGGACGGAGGGCGTCGTCAAGGCCGCCGAGGGCAAGGACCGCCTCGTGGTCATGGACCTGCACACCGTCGAGGAGGAACCGGAGCCGCAGGTGCGCATCACCGTGGTCCAGGCCCTCCCCAAGGGGGACCGCGGAGAGCTGGCCGTCGAGACCATGACCGAGACGGGCGTGGACGCGATCGTGCCGTGGCAGGCCTCGCGCTGCATCACCCAGTGGCGCGGCGAGCGCGGGGCCAAGTCCCTGGCCAAGTGGCGGGCCACGGCCCGGGAGGCGGGCAAGCAGTCCCGCCGCGTCCGCTTCCCGGAGGTGGCCGAGGCCATGTCCACCAAGCAGGTGGCGGCGCTGCTCGCCGGCGCCGACCTGGCGATGGTCCTCCACGAGGACCGCGACACCCCCTCCGAGGCACTGGCCACGGCCGAACTGCCCGCCTCCGGCTCCGTCGTGCTGGTGGTCGGCCCCGAGGGCGGGGTCTCCCCGGAGGAGCTGGCCGTCTTCGCCGGGGCGGGGGCCCACCCCTACCGCCTGGGCCGCTCCGTGCTGCGGACCTCCACGGCCGGCACGGCCGCGACCGCCGTCCTGCTGGCCCGCACCGGCCGCTGGTCCTGACGGCCGGGGCGCGCTCCCGGCGCGGACGGGACCGGAGCGGGCCCCGGCCGGCCGGAAGCGGGACCCGAACCGGCCGGGACCGGACCGGACGGGACCGAACCGGGAGGCCCAGACCGGGCCTCGGCCCGCGGCGGGCGCACGGCTGGATACGATGCCCCGACCGATCACGATCACCGTCACGAGAGGCGAAGCAATGGCCGGGGAACCGCAGGCCGACTGCCTGTTCTGCAAGATCGTCGCGGGGAAGATCCCGGCGACGGTGGTCCGGGAGACCGAGACGACCGTCGCCTTCCGGGACATCAACCCCCAGGCGCCCACCCACGTGCTCGTCATCCCGAAGGTGCACTACCCGGACGCCGCCACCCTCGCCGAGGCCGAGCCGGCCGTCGCCGCCGACATACTGCGTGAGGCCGCACGGATCGCCGCCGACGAGAAGATCGCCGACCACGGCTACCGGATCGTCTTCAACACCGGCACCGGCGCCGGCCAGACCGTCTTCCACACCCACGCGCACGTCCTCGGCGGCCGTGGCCTCGAGTGGCCCCCCGGATAGTCGTGTCCGTACGCGAATTCGTGGTGCTGGGCACCGCCAGCCAGGTGCCCACCCGCCACCGCAACCACAACGGCTACCTCCTCCGCTGGGACGGCGAGGGCATCCTCTTCGACCCGGGCGAGGGCACCCAGCGCCAGATGCTCCGCGCCGGGGTGGCCGCGCACGACATCAACCGGATCTGCGTCACGCACTTCCACGGTGACCACAGCCTCGGCCTGGCCGGCGTGATCCAGCGCATCAACCTCGACCGGGTCCCGCACCCCGTCACCGCGCACTACCCGGCCTCCGGGCAGAAGTTCTTCGACCGGCTCCGGTACGCCACGGCCTACCGGGAGACGGTGATCATCGACGAGGAGCCGGTCGCCGCGGACGGGCCGCTGGCCCGCGGGGCCTCGTACGTCCTGGAGGCCCGGCGGCTCTCGCACCCGGTGGAGTCCTTCGGCTACCGGCTCACCGAGCCGGACGGGCGCCGGATACTGCCCGGACTGCTCGCGCGGCACGGGATCAAGGGGCCCGACGTCGGCCGGATCCAGCGGGAAGGCGCGCTGAACGGGGTCACCCTCGAGGAGGTCAGCGAGCCGAAGCCGGGACAGCGGTTCGCGTTCGTCATGGACACCCGGCTCTGCGACGGGGTGGAGGCGCTGGCGGAGGCCTGCGACATGCTGGTGATCGAGTCGACCTTCCTCGACGAGGACGCGCAGCTCGCCGCCGACCACGGGCACCTCACCGCCGGGCAGGCGGCACGGGTGGCGCGGGACGCGGGCGTCCGGCACCTGGTGCTGACGCACTTCTCGCAGCGGTACTCCGACCCGTCCGAGTTCGAACGGCAGGCCCGCGCGGCGGGATTCGAGGGCGAGCTGACGGTGGCGGCGGACCTGCTCCGGGTCCCCCTGCCGAAGCGGGTCTAGGGGGTTCCCGAAGAGGCGGAAAACGGCGCCGTGAAGGTGATCTGCGACACACTGGGGTTTGGCTCCCCCCGCAAGGGGCAGGGCTGGCAGCTTTCCACCGCAGAAACGACCCTTCAAGAGCTACGGGGAGTACACCGTGACCAGTCGGGACAGCATCGACAGCCGCGCCGCCGCAGTGGACCCCCTCGGTCCGCTGCGGGACCCCCAGGAACCGGGCTGCGACGTCTTCCTCACCGGGACGGTCTTCCTCGACATCATCTTCACCGGCCTCGACTCCGCACCCGTGCGCGGTACGGAGTCCTGGGCCCGCGGCATGGGCTCCAGCCCCGGCGGCGTGGCCAACATGGCCACCGCCCTGGCCCGCCTCGGCCTGCGCACCTCGCTGGCCGCCGCCTTCGGGGACGACCACTACGGCGAGTACTGCTGGGACGCCCTGGAGCAGGGCGAGGGCATCGACCTGTCCATGTCCCGGACCATCCCCGGCTGGCACAGCCCCGTCACCGTCTCCATGGCCTACGAGGGCGAGCGCACGATGGTCTCGCACGGCCACGAGGCGCCTCCGCCGTCGGGCCCCGGGCCGTTCCCGCAGTGCCCGCCGCTCGCCCGCGCGGCCGTGGCCTCGCTCGCCCCGGGCCGCGGCGAGCAGTGGATCGGCGAGGCCGCCCGGCGCGGCTCGCGGGTCTTCGCGGACGTGGGGTGGGACGAGAGCGGGCGGTGGGACCTGGGGGCCCTGGCCGACCTGGAGCACTGCGAGGCCTTCCTGCCGAACGCGGGCGAGGCCATGCGGTACACGCGGACCGACTGCCCGCGCGCGGCGGCCCGGGCGCTGGCCGAGAAAGTGCCGATCGCGGTGGTGACGATGGGCGCGGAGGGTTCGTACGCGGTGGACGGGCGCACCGGCGAGACGGCGCACGTACAGGGGATCACCGTGGACGCGCTGGACCCGACCGGGGCGGGGGACGTCTACGTGGCGGGCTTCGTCACCGGGACCCTGGCGGGCTGGCCGCTGGCGGACCGGCTGGCCTTCGCCGGGCTGACGGCGGCCCTGTCGGTCCAGGAGTTCGGCGGCTCCCTGTCGGCCCCAGGCTGGCCGGAAGTGGCCCACTGGTGGCTGACCGCCCCCGAGGCCCTGCGCGGCCGCTACGGCTTCCTGGACGACCTGATCCCGGGGGCCTCGACCCCCGCGGCCCGCCGCAGAGCGGTCCCGACGATCGGTTTCCGCCACTCCGCGTAGGCCTGCGCCGGGCTCTCCCCGTCGCGCTGTGCACCGGCGTCGCAGCAGGGCGTAAAACCCCTCGGGGAAGCCGCGGCGGGGACGTACGCTTGGTTATCCGGAGGTCGTCGATCGGCGCGGCCCCTCAGCGGGAGGTATGTGCAGGCCACAGTGCCGGCCCATGACTCAGACACCCACAGCCCACATCCCCGTGCCGGGGCAGGCGCGAGCCCACTTCACCGTTCCGGCCAGGCACCCGATGGTGACGGTGCTCGGCTCCGGTGACGCCCTGTTGCGCGTCATCGAGAAGGCCTTCCCGAAGGCCGACATCCATGTTCGGGGCAATCAGGTCAGCGCGGTCGGCGACGCGGTGGAAGTCGCCCTGATCCAGCGCCTGTTCGACGAGATGATGCTGGTGCTCCGCACCGGGCAGCCGATGACGGAGGACGCAGTGGAACGCTCGATCGCCATGCTCAAGGCGAGCGGCAACGGCAAGGCGGGCGGGCCCGAGGAAACGCCCGCCGAGGTGCTCACCCAGAACATCCTCTCCAGCCGCGGCCGCACCATCCGCCCCAAGACCCTGAACCAGAAGCGGTACGTCGACGCGATCGACAAGAACACGATCGTCTTCGGCATCGGCCCCGCCGGTACCGGCAAGACGTACCTGGCCATGGCCAAGGCGGTCCAGGCGCTCCAGTCCAAGCAGGTCAGCCGGATCATCCTGACCCGGCCCGCCGTCGAGGCGGGGGAGCGGCTCGGCTTCCTGCCGGGCACCCTCTTCGACAAGATCGACCCGTACCTGCGCCCGCTCTACGACGCCCTGCACGACATGCTCGACCCGGATTCGATCCCGCGGCTCATGGCGGCCGGGACCATCGAGGTGGCCCCCCTCGCCTACATGCGTGGTCGCACGCTCAACGACGCGTTCGTCGTCCTCGACGAGGCGCAGAACACGACCACCGAGCAGATGAAGATGTTCCTCACCCGTCTCGGCTTCGACTCGAAGATCGTCATCACCGGTGACATCACCCAGGTCGACCTGCCGGGCGGCGCGAGGAGCGGTCTGCGCCAGGTCCAGGAGATCCTGGACGGGGTGGCGGACATCCACTTCTCGCGGCTCACGTCCGAGGATGTCGTCCGGCACAAGCTGGTCGGCCGTATCGTCGACGCGTACGAGAAGTACGACGACGCCCATCCGGCCCCGAACGGCCTCCAGCGGAAGTAGAACCCAGCGCACCATGTCGATCGACGTCAACAACGAGTCCGGAACCGAGGTCGACGAGCAGGCGATCCTCGACATCGCCCGCTACGCGCTCACCCGGATGCGGATCCACCCGCTCTCGGAGCTCTCCGTCATCGTCGTCGACGAGGACGCCATGGAGCAGCTCCACATCCAGTGGATGGACCTGCCCGGACCCACCGACGTCATGTCCTTCCCGATGGACGAACTGCGTCCCCCGGCGAAGGACGACGAGGAGCCCCCGCAGGGGCTCCTCGGTGACATCGTGCTCTGCCCCGAGGTCGCCAAGAGGCAGGGCGAGGACGCCCCGACGCAGCACTCCATGGACGAGGAGCTCCAACTCCTCACGGTCCACGGGGTGCTGCACCTGCTCGGCTACGACCACGAGGAACCCGACGAGAAGGCCGAGATGTTCGGCCTCCAGGCGGCCATCGTCGACGGCTGGCGCGCCGAGCGCGGCATGACCGGTCCGTCCCCGGCCCCCACCGTCTCGTGACCGCCGCGCCTCAGCTGATCACCGGGGCGGTCCTGCTGGTGGTGGTGGCCTGGTTCGCGGCCTGCGCCGAGTCCGGGATCGCCCGGATGTCGAGCTTCCGCGCCGAACAGGCCGTACGGGCGGGCCGGCGCGGCAGCGCGAAGCTGGCGCAGGTGGCCGGCGACCCCACCCGCTACCTCAACGTGGCCCTGCTGGTCCGCGTGACCTGCGAGATGGCGGCCGGCGTCCTCGTCACCTACGTCTGCCTCGACGAGTTCGGCGAGAACTGGACCGCGCTGCTCGTGGCCATCGCCGTGATGGTGCTGGTCTCCTTCGTCGCCGTCGGGGTCTCCCCGCGCACCATCGGCCGACAGCACCCGCTGAACACCGCGACGGCGGCCGCGTACGTCCTCGTCCCGCTCGCCCGGGTGATGGGGCCGATCCCGCAGCTGCTGATCCTCATCGGCAACGCGCTCACGCCCGGAAAGGGCTTCCGCAAGGGGCCGTTCGCCTCCGAGGCCGAGCTGCGCGCGATGGTGGACCTCGCGGAGAAGGAATCGCTGATCGAGGACGACGAGCGCCGGATGGTGCACCAGGTCTTCGAACTGGGCGACACGCTGGTGCGCGAGGTGATGGTGCCGCGCACCGACCTGGTCTGCATCGAGCGGTACAAGACGATCCGTCAGGCCACGACCCTCGCCCTGCGCTCCGGCTTCTCGCGCATCCCGGTGACCGGGGAGAACGAGGACGACATCGTCGGGATCGTCTACCTGAAGGACCTCGTCCGCAAGACCCACATCAGCCGGGAGGCGGAGGCCGACCTGGTCTCCACGGCGATGCGGCCGGCCGCCTTCGTGCCCGACACCAAGAACGCGGGCGATCTGCTGCGCGAGATGCAGCAGGTGCGCAACCACGTGGCGGTCGTCATCGACGAGTACGGCGGCACGGCCGGCATCGTCACCATCGAGGACATCCTCGAGGAGATCGTCGGCGAGATCACCGACGAGTACGACCGGGAGCTCCCGCCGGTCGAGGACCTCGGCGAGGACCGCTACCGGGTCACGGCGCGCCTGGACATCACCGACCTCGGTGAGCTGTTCAAGGTCGAGGCCTTCGACGACGAGGACGTGGAGACGGTCGGCGGACTGCTGGCCAAGGCCCTGGGCCGGGTGCCGATCGCGGGCGCCTCGGCGCTGGTGGCCCTGCCCGACGGGCGTCCGCTGCGGCTGACGGCCGAGTCCCCCGCCGGGCGGCGGAACAAGATCGTGACGGTGCTGGTGGAACCGGTGGCCGCGGCGGAGACCGCGGGGGAGGAGGGGGAGTGACCCCGGCGCAACTGCGGGAGTTCTGCCTGAGCTTCAACGCGGCGGTGGAGGAGTTCCCGTTCACCCCGGAGACCTCGGTGTTCAAGGTGCTGGGCAAGATGTTCGCGCTGTCGGCGCTGGACGCGGAGCCGCTCAAGGTCAACCTCAAGTGCGAGCCGGAGCTGGCGGTGCGGCTGCGCGAGGAGCACGAGGCGATCGCGCCGGGCTATCACATGAACAAGCGGCACTGGAACACGGTGACGGTGGGCGGCCTGCCGGACGCGATGGTCCGGGAGCTCGTGGAGGACTCGTACGACCTGGTGGTCGCCGGTCTGCCGAGGGCGGAGCGGCTGCGGCTCGACCGGCCGTGAGACCGCCCCGGCGGGGTGGTTGCACGGCTGCGCCGGGAGGCTCCCTATGCTTTCGCCCATGACCGACACCACCGGGATCGACCCCGAGGACACCAAGATCATCACGCTGGCGCGCAGCGCCCGGGCCCGCAACGGCGTGCCCGAGGGCGCGGCGGTGCGGGACGAGACGGGCCGCACCTACGTCGCCGGGACGGTGGAGCTCGACTCCCTGAAGCTGAGCGCGCTCCAGACCGCGGTCGCGATGGCGGTGGCGAGCGGGGCCCGGTCCCTGGAGGCCGCCGCCGTGGTCAGCGCGGCCGACGCCCCGGCCGAGGCCGACCGGGCGGCCGTCCGCGACCTGGGCGGCCCGGAGACCCCGGTCCTCCTGGCGGCCCCGGACGGCACCCTGAAGTCGTCCACGCCGGCCGGCCCGTAGGCCTCGGGCCGGGACTACTGGGCCGCCGCTGCAGCGGGCGCGGGCCCGGCGGAGCGGGAGCGGCGGATGACCATCGCCATCAGGGCCGCCATCGCGCACAGGCCGCCGGACGCGTACCAGACCAGGTCGTACGAGCCGAAGGCGTCCCGGGCCAGGCCGCCGAGGAAGGCCACCACGGCCGCGCCGACCTGGTGCGAGGCCAGGACCCACCCGAAGACGATCGCGCTGTCCTGTCCGTACTGCTCGCGGCACAGCGCGATCGTCGGCGGGACGGTGGCGACCCAGTCCAGCCCGTAGAAGACGATGAAGAAGACCAGGGGCGGCTGCACCGAGGGCGCCAGCAGCATCGGCAGGAAGAGCAGCGAGATCCCGCGCAGCGCGTAGTACACGGCCAGCAGGCGCCGGGCGTCGAAGCGGTCCGTGAACCAGCCCGAGGCGATCGTGCCGACCACGTCGAACACGCCGATCACCGCGAGCAGCCCGGCGGCCGCCGTCACCGGCATGCCGTGGTCGTGGGCGGACGGCACGAAGTGGACCCGCACCAGCCCGTTGGTCGAGGCCCCGCAGATAGCGAAGGTGCCCGCCAGCAGCCAGAACGGTCCGGTCCGGGCCGCCTTGAACAGTACGGTGACGGCTCTGCGGGCCGCGCCCGTGACGGGTGCGGGCTTGGGCTCGTAGGTGCCCCCGTACGGGGCCAGGCCCACGTCCGCCGGGTGGTCGCGCAGCAGCAGCCACACGAAGGGGACCACGGCCAGGGCCGCCAGCGACACGGTGATCGACGCCGGCCGCCAGCCGTGGTGTTCCACCAGCCACGACAGCAAGGGCAGGAAGATCAGCTGCCCGGAGGCGCCGGCGGCGGTCAGGATGCCCGTGATCAGCCCGCGCCGCGCGGTGAACCAGCGGTTGGTCACCGTCGCCGCGAAGGCCAGTGCCATAGAGCCGCTGCCGAGGCCGACCAGCACGCCCCAGAACAGCACCAGCTGCCAGGACGCGGTCATCCACACCGTGGCCGCCGAACCGCCGGCGATGACGGTCAGGGCCACCGCGACGACCTTGCGGATGCCGAAGCGGTCCATCAGGGCGGCGGCGAAGGGGGCGGTGAGCCCGTAGAGCGCGAGATTGACGGAGACCGCGAAGCCGATCGTGCCGCGCGACCAGTCGAACTCCTCGTGCAGCGGCTCGATGAGCAGTCCGGGGAGGGAGGCGAAGGCGGCGGCGCCGATGATCGTCACGAAGGCCACGGCGGCGGCGAACCACGCGCGGTGGATGCGTCCGGGCCTGCGGGGCGCCTGCGGGGCGGCGGTGGAGGTGGGTGCTGTCTGCGTCACGACGACAGCTTCCGGCCTCCGGGACACCGCACGACAGTGGCCTGACTGTCATCCTTCGATATGATCGGGCCATGGATGCGACCCAGCCGCAGAAGACGCAGGAGACCCCGGAGCCGTCGGAGGGCCGCAGGCCGCACCGGGTGGTCGTCCTCGCCCTCACCGGGCTGCTGCCCTTCGAACTCGGCATGCCGCACCGGATCTTCGGCCGCGCCAAGGACCCGGCCGGGCGGCCGCTGTACGAGATCCTCACCTGCGGGCTCGCCCCCGGCGCGGTGCGTACGGACGCCGACTTCGCGATCCACGTCGAGCACGGCCCCGAGCTGCTCGGCACCGCCGACACCGTGGTGGTGCCGGCCTCGCACGAGCTGGGCCCGGTCCACGAGCGGGGCGCGCTGACCGACGAGCTCGCGGCGGCCCTCGCGCACATCCGGCCCGGCACCCGTCTGGTCTCCATCTGTACCGGCGGCTACGTCCTGGCGGCGGCCGGATACCTGGACGGCCGCCGGGCCACCACCCACTGGGCCTACGCCGAGCACTTCCAGCGGCTCTTCCCGGCCGTACGGGTCGACGCGAACGTGCTCTACACCGACGACGGGGACGTGCTGACCTCCGCCGGAGTCGCCGCCGGCATCGACCTGTGCCTGCACATCGTCCGCCGCGACCACGGCGCGGCCGTCGCCAACGACGTGGCCCGGCGGACCGTCGTACCGCCGCACCGGGACGGCGGGCAGGCACAGTTCATCGCGCGCCCGGTGCCGAAGCCGCAGGTCGCCAGCACCACGGCGGCCCGCGCCTGGGTGCTGGACCGGCTGCACGAACCGCTGCGCCTGAGCGACCTGGCGCGCCAGGAGGCCATGTCGGTACGGACCTTCACGCGCCGGTTCCGGGAGGAGTCGGGCATCAGCCCCGGCGAGTGGATCACCGGTCAGCGGGTGGAGCGGGCCCGGCAGTTGCTGGAGCAGACGGACCTGCCGATGGAGCAGGTGGCGCGGGAGACCGGCTTCGGGACGGCCCAGTCGCTGCGCAAGCACGTGCAGGCGGCGCTGGGCGTCAGCCCGACCGCCTACCGCCGCACCTTCAAGGCGACGGCCCCGGCTCCCGGTTCGCCGACATCTCCTGATGGGCCATCAGATGATGCCGGCTCCGTGCATTGACTTCTCCCGCCGCCCACTCGTGAATGGCCCCCTGTCGGCGGGACGGAACCCAGGGGGCGGGCAGTGCGAACAGGGGCGCGCAGCAGGAGATGGTCGGTGGCCGTCGGCATGGCGGTCCTCGCGGCCGCGACCGGGGGCGCGCTGAGCGCACCGGCCGCCGCCGACGGAGAACCGGCCCCCGGCCAGGTGACCTTCCCGACGCACTGCCTGCCGCCGCAGGAGGCCGGGCTTCCGCCCGCCGAGGGCCCGACCACCGCCCGGATCACCGTCGACGACCCGGCCCCGCAGGTCGGCGACACCGTCACCGTGACCTACCAGGTGGCAGTGACCCCCGCCGTGAACCCCGTCGGCGGCGAACTCCCCGCGGACGTCCTGACCCCGACCGGACGCGTCCTTCTCGCGGGCGCCCAGCGCGGCGAGGTCACCGTGGTCGGCGCCAGGCGAAACGATCCCGTCCCGCCGGGCGCGGCCCTCCCGGCCGTCACGATGACCGGCACCTTCACCGTCACCGCGCCCGGCGAGATCACCCTGGCCCCCGCCGGCTACACCCTGCACACCGGCCATCTGCTGGACCTCGACACCACCTGCTCGGCGACCGGAACCCCCGTCTCCGAGCGCCTCCACGCGACCCCGCTGCCCACGGCGAACCTGCGCAGCGTCGCGCTCGCGGCGGCGTACGGGAAGCCGGGCGCCAAGGTCGAGGTCACCGCCGCCGGCTTCACCCCGGGAGCCACGGTGACGGTGGCGGGCCGGGCGGGCGCCGCCGAGACCGCCGACCGGGTGGCCGCCACGGCGGACCGGCTGGGCGTGGCCCGGGCGCAGCTCCCGGTCACCGACCGGGCCACCAGCGCGGTGGTCGCCTACGAGGGCCCGGGCTGGTCGGCGGAACGGGGCTCGGGGCCGGCCGCGTACACGGTCGTCGACGCCGCGCCGCTGCCGCCGGGCACGCAGAAGCTGACCGCCACCGTCGAGCCGGGCGCGCTGGGCATGACCCAGGCGGGCGAGGACATCGCCCTCGGGGCGGTCCCGTACGGCGAGGGCGGCGCCGCCCCCGGCCGGATCGGGACCGTCACGGTCAGGGACGCGCGCGGCGGCCCGGCCGGCTGGTCGCTGACCGGCAAGGTCGGCGACTTCACGGGGCCGGGAGGGGTGCGGATCCCCGGGGGCGCGCTGTCGTGGAACCCGTCGTGCGTGGCGGCGGCGGGCAGCCCGAGCGTGTGTGTGGCGGGCAGCGCGGGGGTGGTGGGGCCGGAGGGGGCCGTCCTGGCGTCGACGCCCGACGCGGCGCTGGTCGGCGGCACGTTCACCGTGGACGCGGACGTCACCCTGCGGGTGCCGCCGTACACGCCGCCGGGCTCGTACACGGCGGTCCTGACCCTCACCCTGTCGTGACGGCCCGCGCGGCGGTGGCCCGCCTCGGCCGGGCGGCGCAGGCCGGGTTCGCCGCCGGGGCGGCCGCGGCCGGGCTCGTCGCCGCGGCGGCCGTAGCGGGCCTGGGCCTGGTACTGGCCGGGCCCGCCGGGACGGCCGCGGCCGCCGACAACGGGCAATGGTCCGTGCTGCCGGCCGCGAACACCGTGGGCCAGCGCCCGTACTTCTACCTCGCCGCCGCCCCCGGCCAGAGCGTCACCGACTCCGTCACCATCGCCAACCGCACCGACCGCCCCCGCACCTTCCGCCTCTACGCCGCCGACGCCTACAACACCCCCCGCGACGGCGGCTTCGCCCTCCGCGGCCCCGACGAACCGCGCCGGGCCACTGCCGCATGGGCCACGCTCGACCGCGAGCGGGTGACCGTACCGGCCCGGGCCGCGGTCGGCGTCGCCTTCCGCCTCACCGTCCCCGACCGGGCGGAACCCGGCGACCATCCCGGCGCCATCGTGGCCCTGGAGGACCGTGCGGGCGCTGCCGCGACCACGGGGATCGGCGTGCAGCAGGCCGTCGCCGCCCGCGTGTACCTCCGGGTGACCGGGCCCACCGCGCCCGCCCTCGCCGTACGGGAGGTCAGGGCCACCGGTACCGACGTCTCGTACACGCTCCACAACAACGGCAACGTCACCCTGCGCCCCCGCGCCACCCTCACCGCCACCGGTGCACTCGGCCGCCCCCTGCCCGGCGGCGGCCGCGAGCTCGCCGGGCTGCCCGCCGAACTGCTGCCGGGTCAGGAAGTCCGGCTCAAGGCCGCCTGGGACGGCCCGCCGCCCGCGGAATGGGCGGAGCTGACCGTACGCGCCCGGGCCGACGGAACCACAGCTCAGGGCAGTGCGGCCTACGCCGCGCACCCCCGGCTCGCCCCCCTCCTCGCGGGCGGGTCGGCCCTCGCGGCGGTGGCCTGGTCGGCGCGGGGAGTCGCATCGGGGAGAATGGCCCGTATGAGCGATCGTTCCCCCGAGTCCACCGCCCCGCACCGTGCGGGCTTCGCCTGCTTCGTCGGCCGCCCCAACGCGGGGAAGTCGACCCTCACCAACGCACTCGTGGGCACCAAGGTCGCGATCACCTCCAACCGGCCGCAGACCACCCGCCACACCGTCCGCGGCATCGTGCACCGCCCCGACGCCCAGCTCGTCCTCGTCGACACGCCCGGCCTCCACAAGCCGCGCACCCTGCTCGGCGAGCGCCTCAACGACGTCGTACGGACCACCTGGGCCGAGGTCGACGTCATCGGCTTCTGCCTGCCGGCCGACCAGAAGCTCGGCCCCGGCGACAAGTTCATCGCCAAGGAGCTCGCGGGGATCAAGAAGACCCCCAAGATCGCCATCATCACCAAGACCGACCTCGTCGAGTCCAAGGTGGTGGGCGAGCAGCTCATCGCCGTCCACCGGCTCGCCGAGGAGCTCGGCTTCGAGTGGGCCGAGATCGTCCCCGTCTCGGCGGTCGGCGACAGCCAGGTCCAGCTGCTGGCCGACCTGATCGCGCCGCTGCTGCCGGAGAGCCCGCCGCTGTACCCGGAGGGCGACCTCACGGACGAGCCCGAGATGGTCATGGTCGCCGAGCTGATCCGCGAGGCCGCGCTGGAGGGCGTACGGGACGAGCTCCCGCACTCCATCGCCGTGGTCGTCGAGGAGATGATCCCGCGCGAGAACCGCCCGGCCGACCGGCCGCTGCTCGACATCCACGCCAACGTCTACATCGAGCGGCCGAGCCAGAAGGGCATCATCATCGGCCCGAAGGGCGCCCGCCTGAAGGAGGTCGGGATGAAGTCGCGCAAGCACATCGAGGCGCTGCTCGGGACCCCGGTCTTCCTCGACCTGCACGTGAAGGTCGCCAAGGACTGGCAGCGGGACCCGAAGCAGCTCCGCAAGCTCGGCTTCTGATTCCCTCTCCACGCGCCGGACACCCCGCGGGGTGTCCGGCGGATCCCGGCCGGGCCGGCGCTCAGGCCGCCGGGGGCTCCGCGATCAGGGCCGTCGCCACGCGGCGGAAGCCGGCGCGGGCGTAGATGCGGGCCACGTCCTCGTCGCCCGCCGAGAGGAAGACGGTACGGGCGCCGTGCGCGAGGGCGTCCGCGACCAGGGCCGCCGTGACCCCGAGGGCCAGGCCCTGGCGGCGGGCTGCCGGGAGGGTGCCCACGGCCACCACCTCGGCGACGTCCCCGACCGGGTTGTACTGGCCCGAGCAGAGCACCACGCCGTCGCGGACGGCGGCCGCCATGGCGGTGGTACCTGCCGCGATCTTCCCGGACACCCGGGCCCGGCCTTCCTCAGCCGAGGGCTCGGCCGCCTTCGCCGCCAGCTCTGCCGGACCGGCTTCGCCGACCGCGGTCCCCGGGGCCCGGAAGGCCAGTGCCGGGACCGTGACCGCCGCCGTCAGCAGCGGATCGTCCGCGCCGAGGAGGCGTACCTCCGGATGCGCGGGGAGCGGTATGGCCCCGGCGTCGAGCACCATCAGCGGGTGCGCGTGCACGTGCAGCCCCGCCGCCTCCACCGCGGCGCGCAGCGAGGGGCTGGTTTCGGCCACCCACTCGAAGGACTCCGGCACCTCCAGCTCCCGCTGCCTCTCGAGCACCTTCCGTACGTCCGCGGCGGTCACCTCGCCGTCGCCCCCGAGCGCGGGCCGCGCATAGTACGGCCAGCCCGTGCCCTCCTGGACGAACAGGGTGAGCGGTCCGAAGTCCTCGGCCCGTGCCCCGCCGACCCGCGGGGCCGTGTCGTAGTACTGCTCAAGCGAGTCCAAGATCGTAGTCATCCGGCCATCCAAGCAAAACGGTGCCGGGAGGGCACTCCTTTTAGAGCGCCCTCCCGGCACCGTGCCACCTCTCAGGCGCCCCCGCTCACGCCCCCTCCTTCAGGATGCGCGAGATGAGGGACCGCTGCGCATCCGACAGGTTCGGCTCCTGGCAGGCCACCGTCCGCCCGTCCACCGTGATCCGGTACGAGAACCCGTCCCGCACCCGGTCCGCCCCGGGCCCCGGCGGGCCGGGCCGCAGCGCCAGCCGGGCCAGGGCCTGCAACTCGGCCTCGTCAGGCCGGCCCGAGGTGTCCACCTCGGCCCGGCGCTCGATGCCCGCGAAACCGCCCGTCCGTACCACCTGAATCCGCATGCGTGCCGTTCTACCCCGCCGGCGCGACGCCCACCACCGACCAGGCCTTTTGCAGGGCCAGGTGTTCGGCGCCCCCGTCCCCGTACCGGGCGACGGCGGCAGCCGTCGACAGCCGGGCGAAGTCCGCGAAGTCGGCGTTCGAGTCCAGCCCGCCGCCCGTGAGGGTGTCGTACCAGATCTGCCCGGCGCGCTCCCAGGCCTTGCCGCCCAGCTCGGTCGCCACCACGTAGAAGGCGTGGTTGGGAATGCCGGAGTTGATGTGCACGCCGCCGTTGTCGCGCTCGGTCCGCACGTAGTCGTCCATGGTGGCCGGCTGCGGGTCCTTGCCGAGCTCGTCGTCGTCGTACGCCGTCCCCGGCGCCTTCATCGACCGCAGCGCGACCCCGCTGACATCGGGCCCGAGCAGTCCGGCCCCGATCAGCCAGTCGGCCTGGTCCGCCGTCTGCTCCAGCGAGTACTGCTTGATCAGGGAGCCGAAGACGTCCGACATGGACTCGTTCAGGGCGCCCGACTGGCCGTGGTAGTTCAGATTCGCCGTGTACTGCGTGACCCCGTGGGTCAGCTCGTGCCCGATGACGTCCACCGCGACCGTGAAGTCGAGGAAGAGGTCCCCGTCCCCGTCGCCGAAGACCATCTGCTGCCCGTCCCAGAAGGCGTTGTTGTAGTCCTCGCCGTAATGGACGCTCGCGTCCAGCGCGAGACCGGCGCCGTCGATCGACCGCCGTCCGAAGCCCTTCAGGAACAGCTCGTACGTCGCCCCGAGCCCGGCGTACGCGCGGTTGACGGTGGCGTCCCTGCTCGGCTCCTCTCCCTCCCCGCGCACCTTCTTCCCGGGCAGCCGGGTGCGGTGCTGGGCGTCGTAGACGGTCCGGCGCGGATCGTCGGAGTCGGGCGCCTCCGGCGTTGCCGCGAGGCCCCGGACGGCGGTGACCCGGCGCCGGGTGCGCAGGAGGGAGTCGCGTTCGAGGGTGCGCTGGGCGAGATCGGCGCGCCGCGCGTCGCCGGAGAGGGCGGCCTTGTCGAGCAGGTGCGGCGGCACGACGGTGCAGAAGACGGGGTGACGGTGGCTGTGGGAGGCATCCATGCCCGGAAATGTGGCAGCGGGTCATACCAATGTCACTAGCTGCAACCATGATTCATTCAGGTGTCTGAATGCGGGGGCGTCGCGTTGACGGATCCAACGGACCTTCCCGAGTGAAAGAGGCTTAGCTCACATTTGGTGTAAATCGGACAGGGCGGTCTTGCATACTGAACAGGTCCTCGCGTTACGGCGCGGCTCGGCTAGGCTCGGCCCATCATGCGTTTCGGGCTGCTTCTCCTTAGCTGCCGCGGCGAGGGTCTGTAGTCGTAGGCCGACCCCCTCCCCGCGGAGTTTGGTGTTGCGGTTTTTACGACCGTCGTCGGCCGTTCAGCGAACTACACGCGAACACGCGAGGAGCCCAACGCCATGAGTCAGCACACTTTTGTCGGTCGCCCCACGCCCATCACCAACGCGACCCACACCCAGAAGCCCTCCGGGATGCCGATCCACAAGTACGGCCAGTACGAGCAGGTGGACATCCCGGACCGCACCTGGCCGGACGCCCGCGTCACGAAGGCTCCCCGCTGGCTCTCCACCGACCTGCGCGACGGCAACCAGTCGCTGATCGACCCGATGACGCCCGCCCGCAAGCGCGAGATGTTCGACCTGCTGGTGCGCATGGGCTACAAGGAGATCGAGGTCGGCTTCCCGTCCTCCGGTGAGACCGACTTCGCCTTCGTACGTTCCATCATCGAAGAGGGCGCGATCCCGGACGACGTCACCATCTCCGTGCTGACCCAGGCCCGCGAGGACCTGATCGAACGGACCGTCGAGTCGCTGATCGGTGCCAAGCGCGCCACCGTGCACCTGTACAACGCGACCGCCCCGACCTTCCGCCGGGTCGTCTTCCGCGGCTCCAAGGAGCAGATCAAGCAGATCGCCGTCGACGGCACCCGCCTGGTCATGGAGTACGCCGAGAAGCTGCTGGGCCCCGAGACCGTTTTCGGCTACCAGTACAGCCCGGAGATCTTCACGGACACCGAGCTGGACTTCGCCCTGGAGGTTTGCGAGGCGGTCTGTGACGTGTGGCAGCCGGCCGAGGGCCGCGAGATCATCCTGAACCTGCCCGCCACCGTGGAGCGCTCGACGCCGTCCACGCACGCGGACCGCTTCGAGTGGATGGCCCGCAACCTGACCCGCCGCGAGCACATCTGCATCTCCGTTCACCCGCACAACGACCGCGGCACCGCCGTCGCCGCCGCCGAGCTGGCGCTGATGGCCGGCGCCGACCGCATCGAGGGCTGCCTGTTCGGGCAGGGCGAGCGCACCGGCAACGTCGACCTGATCACGCTGGGCATGAACCTGTTCTCCCAGGGCATCGACCCCCAGATCGACTTCTCCCAGATCGACGAGATCCGCCGCACCAGCGAGTACTGCAACCAGATGGAGGTCCACCCGCGCCACCCCTACGCGGGCGACCTGGTCTACACCGCCTTCTCCGGCTCCCACCAGGACGCCATCAAGAAGGGCTTCGACGCCATGGAGGCCGACGCGGCCGCCCAGGGCAAGACGGTCGACGACATCGAGTGGGCGGTCCCGTACCTGCCGATCGACCCGAAGGACGTCGGCCGCTCCTACGAGGCGGTCATCCGCGTCAACTCGCAGTCCGGCAAGGGCGGCATCGCGTACGTCCTGAAGAACGACCACAAGCTGGACCTGCCGCGCCGCATGCAGATCGAGTTCTCCCGGATCATCCAGGCGAAGACCGACGCCGAGGGCGGCGAGGTCACGCCGAAGGCGATCTGGGACGTCTTCTCCGACGAGTACCTGCCGAACCCCGAGAACCCGTGGGGCCGCATCCAGCTGCGTTCCGGCCAGACCACCACCGACAAGGACGGCACCGACACGCTGACCGTCGAGGCGGTCGTGGACGGCGTGGACACCGTGCTGAACGGCACCGGCAACGGCCCGATCTCGGCCTTCTTCGACGCACTGGCCGGCATCGGCGTCGACGCCCGCCTGCTGGACTACACCGAGCACACCATGAGCGAGGGCGCCTCCGCCGTGGCCGCCTCGTACATCGAGTGCGCGATCGACGGCCGTGTCCTGTGGGGCATCGGAATCGACGCCAACACCACCCGCGCCTCCCTGAAGGCGGTCATCTCCGCCGTCAACCGCGCGGGCCGCTGAACCACCCGTGCGAAGCCCCGCCCCTCCGGCCGGAGGGGCGGGGCTCCGCCATTTTCCGTCGGGCCTCAGCGGGCCAGGTAGCCGCCGTCCACCGGCAGGACCACCCCCGTCACGAACGAGGCCGCGTCGGAGGCGAGGAAGGCGATGACGCGGGCCACCTCCTCCGGTTCCCCGAGCCGGCCCATCGGATGGGCTCCGGCGATCTCGGCGAGGTACTCCGGGCCACCCGGCTCCTCGTCCAGCGCCAGCACCCGCTCCGTACGGATGGTGCCGGGGGCCACCGCGTTGACGCGGATCCCGTGCGGCGCCCACTCCACCGCGAGGTGCTTGGTCAGCCCCGAGGCCACGAACTTCGCCGGCCCGTAGGCCGCCTGCCGGGCCTGTCCCGCGACCCCCGAGATCGAGGACAGGCACACCAGCGCCCCGCCCGGCGGATCCTGGGCGGTCATGGCCTCGATCGCGTACTTGCAGGTCAGGAACATCCCCCGGCCGTCGACCGCCATGACGTGGTCCCAGTCCTTGGGGCTGGTCTCCCGTACATCCGAAAGGGGGATCACGCCGGCGTTCGCCACGGCGACGTCGAGCCGCCCGTACGCGCCGACGGCCGCCTCGACCATCGCGCGGTTGGCCGCCGGATCGGACACGTCACCGGTCACGACGGTGATCGTGTGACCCTCGGCGGCCAGCTCCGCGCGCAGGGCCTCGAGGCCGGGGCCGTTGACGTCGGACGCGGTCACCCGGGCCCCCGAGCGGGCCAGCAGCAGGACCGTGGCCCGGCCGATGCCGCTCGCGGCGCCGGTCACCAGACAGGACTTCTCGTTCATGCGGCCGAGCGTAGGGAAGAGGGCGAGGTGGCGGGGGCGCACTTCGGCCAAGTGCGGCCCCCGCCCGATGTTGTCTTGTCACACGACTGACGCATCCTCACCGATGTGGCTAACATCACGCCAACCCGGCGATGTTGCCGTGGGGGTCCCTCCCGTGCCCGAAGGGCGACGGGGGCGTTTACGGAGGTGCGACGTGCTGCCAGTTCGGGGTGGGGACGGCCGGAAGCTGACGGTCTGGGGCATCCGTACCACCTGGAGCACCGTGGGCGACGGGGAGTTCTTCTGCCCGGCCTGCGGTGGAGACCGCAACTACCGCCGGCGGACCGGCCGCCGCCGTTTCACCGTCATGGGCGTGCCGCTGCTGCCGCGCGGGAGCGCCGGGCCCGTCGTCGAGTGCCAGGCCTGCCGGGAGCGCTTCGCCACGGACGTCCTGGACCACCTCACCACCACCCGCTTCACCGCGATGCTGCGCGACGCCGTGCACACCGTGGCGCTGGCCGTGCTCGCCGCCGGCGGCACCGCCTCGCGCAGCGCGCTGGAGGCCGCGCTGCACGCCGTACGGGCCGCGGGGTTCCAGGACTGCTCCGAGGAGCAGCTGGAGTCCCTCGTGGAGGCGCTGTCGAGCGACGAGGGGCGGCTCGGGCTGTACGACGTACCGGAGTGCTGCGGGGCCGCGCTGTCGATCGAGCTCCACGAGGCCCTGGAGCCGCTCGCTCCGCACCTGGCGGGTCCGGGCCGGGAGTCGATCCTGCTGCAGGGGGCCCGTATCGCGCTCGCGGACGGCCCGTACATCCCGGCGGAGCGCGAGGTGCTCTCCACCGTCGGCGCGGCGCTGCGGATCGACGCGGACGACGTGGCCCGGCTGCTGTCGGCGGTGCGCGCGCCGTAGCGCCCGCCCCCGTACCCGCCGACGTGACGCCCGAGCCCTCCGGGGTTCGGGCGTTTTTCGCTGTTCCGGACGCCGGGACCCGCTGAGCGGAGCGGATCCGTCCGAAAGTGGCCGGGTGGGAGGTAACGATCCGGCCTCACAGGGCCCTTTTCCGGTCTCGTGAACGTCCTGTGAACGCCGGAATCACATGGTCCACACACCGTCAGTCCACCAGTCGGACACCCGGAGCGCGCGTTCCGACTTCGCGGATCCGAAGGGAAGCGAAGCCTTTCTTCGCAGGTCAGACGGCGTGGACTTCGCGGGTGCGCAGCCGTCGGAGCCCTTTTGGGGGCGCTGTGCGCGTACACCTCCGCACGCGGTCGTGCCATTGGAGAAACCTACAGATCAGGTGCTCTCCAGGGTCAACAATTTGTGGAAGTCGACGATATCTGTGAGGCCCCCCACAGGCGTTCAATTCCGGTCACACGACAACACGAGGCCGTTAACACAGAGCGGCTTCGATGCACATAAGCGTGAACACACTGACAACCCCGGCGGATCAACGGGATAGCGACCCACTCCGGCCGGGGATAACCAGATCTCCTCTCAATTACCTACCTCTTTGAAGGGCAAGGCAGAGATGGCACGTGTCGCCGCCCGGCTCTCCCCCAGTGGAGACCAGAGCACGCACCCGGTCGACGAGGTGCTCCCCGTTCCCAAGCTCGCGCTGTACGGCTTCCAGCACGTACTCGCCTTCTACGCCGGCGCGGTGATCGTCCCGATCATCGTGGGCGGTGCCCTCGGCCTCACCACCGAGCAACTGGTCTACCTGATCAACGCGGACCTGTTCACCTGCGGTATCGCCTCGATCATCCAGGCCTTCGGCATCGGCCGGATCGGCGCGCGCCTGCCCCTCATCCAGGGCGTCACCTTCACCGCGGTGTCCCCGATGATCGCGATAGGCCTCGGGGCGGGCGGTGGGACGGCGGGCCTGCTCGTCATCTACGGCGCGGTCATCACGGCCGGCATCGCCACCTTCGCCTTCGCCTGGCTGCCCCCCAAGGCCTTCCGTACGGTCATGAGGCTCTTCCCGCCGGTCGTCACCGGCACGGTGATCACCGTCCTCGGCATCGTGCTGATCCCCGTCGGCCTCAACGACGCCGCGGGCGGCCTCGGCAGCCCCGACTTCGGCGATCCCAGGAACTTCGCCTACGCCGGCGGCACGATGATCTTCATCCTCGTCCTGATGAAGCTCGGCAAGCCCTTCCTCTCCAGCATCTCCATCCTGCTCGGCCTGGTCGGCGGCACCGCGGTCGCCTTCCTGCTCGGCGACGCCAAGTTCGGCGACGTGACCAACTCGGACTGGATCGGCATCACCACCCCGTTCCACTACGGAGCGCCGAAGTTCGCCTGGTTCCCGATCCTGCTGATGCTGATCGTCATGCTGATCACCATGGTCGAGACCACCGGTGACACGTACGCCGTCGGCGACATCGTCGGCAAGGAGATCGACAGCGAGACCGTGGCCCGCGCCCTGCGGGCCGACGGCGCCGCGACCGCCCTCGGCGGCGTCCTCAACTCCTTCCCGTACGTCGCCTTCGCCGAGAACGTCGGCCTGGTCCGCATGACCAAGGTCAAGAGCCGCTTCGTCGTGGTCGCCGCCGGTGTCTTCATGATCGTGCTGGGCCTGATCCCGAAGGCCGCCGCGATCGTCGCCGCCGTCCCGCACGGCGTGCTCGGCGGCGCCGCGACCGTGATGTTCGCCATGGTGGCCCTGGCCGGTATCCAGACGCTGGCCAAGGTCGACCTCAAGGAGGAGAAGAACGCGCTGGTCGTGGGTGTCTCCCTGGCCTTCGCGCTGCTCCCCGCCACCGTCCCGGTGCTCTTCAAGGACCACATGGACGCGGACCTCTCCTCGCTCCTGAACAGTGGTGTGACGCTCGGTGCCACGGCGGCGATCGTGCTCAACCTGATCTTCAACGGTCTGGCCAAGGACGACGCGCACGCCTCCATATCGGCCGCGGTGCCCGCCCAGGCGTCGGGTCCGGCCGACAGCGAGGCGCCGGCCGAGGCGGAAGCCCCGTCCGAGGCGAAGGCCCCGGCGGTCGAGGCGGAAGCCGCGTCCGAGACCGAGCCCGAGCCCGAGGCCAAGGCCGCCGACAAGGCAGCCGACAAGGCAGCCGACAAGCCCGCCGGCAAGGAAGAGGCGCCCGAGGTGCCTCAGGCGAAGACCGAGGCCGCAGCCGAGACGGTGGCCGAGGCCAAGGTCGGCGCCGCCGTGACCGCGGTCGCCGCAGATGCCGCGAAGGCGGACGCGGACGAGGAACCCGCACCCGCCTCCTGATCCTCCCAAGGGGCGTCGGCCCTCCGCCCGGACCGTGTCCGGGCGGAGGGCCATCGCCCTGCCCGGGCAGGCGACAATGGGCGCATGAGTCTGTTCCGCGACGACGGCATCGTGCTGCGCACCCAGAAGCTGGGTGAGGCGGACCGCATCATCACGCTGCTCACCCGGGGCCACGGCCGGGTACGGGCCGTCGCCCGCGGGGTCCGGCGCACGAAATCCAAATTCGGCGCCCGGCTGGAACCTTTCTCCCATGCCGACGTGCAGTTCTTCGCCCGCGGCAGCGAGCTGATCGGCCGCAGCCTCCCGCTGTGCACGCAGACCGAGATCATCGCCCCGTACGGGAACGGGATCGTCACCGACTACGCCCGCTACACCGCCGGCACCGCGATGCTGGAGACCGCCGAGCGGTTCACCGAGAACGAGGGCGAGCCGGCCGTACAGCAGTACCTCCTGCTGGTCGGCGCCCTGCGCACGCTCTCGCGCGGCGAACACGAACCGCACCTCATCCTCGACGCCTTCCTGCTGCGCTCCCTGGCCGTCAACGGCTACGCCCCCAGCTTCGAGGACTGCGCGAAGTGCGGGATCCACGGCCCGAACCGGCACTTCTCCGTCGCCGCGGGCGGGGTCATATGCGGGGACTGCCGGGTGCCCGGCAGCGTCGTACCCTCGTCGGAGGCCATCGCCCTGCTCAGCGCCCTGCTGACGGGCGACTGGAACCACGCGGACGCCTGCGAGGCGCGTCACGTGCGGGAGGGCAGCGGGCTGGTCTCGGCCTATCTGCACTGGCATCTGGAGCGCGGGCTACGCTCCTTGCGATACGTCGAGAAATAGGAGCTGGACACATGGCACGACGCGGGATTCTGGGACGCTCTCGCCGGGAGTACAAGGTTCCCGAGCCGCACCCGTCCGGTGCGGTCCCGCCGAAGATCCCCGGCGAGCTGATCCCGAACCACGTGGCCATCGTCATGGACGGCAACGGCCGCTGGGCCAAGGAGCGTGGCCTGCCGCGCACCGAGGGCCACAAGGTCGGCGAGGGCGTCGTGCTCGACGTGCTCAAGGGCTGCCTGGAGATGGGAGTCAAGAACCTCTCCCTCTACGCCTTCTCGACGGAGAACTGGAAGCGCTCGCCCGACGAGGTGCGCTTCCTCATGAACTTCAACCGCGATGTCATCCGGCGCCGCCGCGACGAGATGAACGAGCTGGGCATCCGCATCCGCTGGGTCGGCCGCATGCCGAAGATGTGGAAGTCCGTCGTCCAGGAGCTGCAGGTCGCGCAGGAGCAGACCGTCGACAACGACGCGATGACCCTGTACTTCTGCGTCAACTACGGCGGCCGCGCGGAGATCGCGGACGCGGCGCAGGCCATTGCCCGCGATGTCGCGGCCGGCAAGCTGGACCCGTCGAAGGTCAACGAGAAGACCTTCGCGAAGTACATCTACTACCCGGACATGCCGGACGTGGACCTCTTCCTGCGCCCCAGTGGCGAGCAGCGCACCTCCAACTACCTGATCTGGCAGAGCGCCTACGCCGAGATGGTCTACCAGGACGTGCTGTGGCCCGACTTCGACCGCCGTGACCTGTGGCGGGCCTGCCTGGAGTACGCGCAGCGCGACCGCCGCTTCGGCGGCGCCGTGCCCAACCAGCCGGAATCCCCGACCGGCTGAGCCCGCCCGGCCGCTACCCTCCACTGTCATGGACATGAATGTGGAGCAGGAGCAGGAGCAGGCGGTGGAGCTCGCCTACCGGCTCACCAAGGCGGACATGGCGGAGGCGCTCCGGGCCCGCGACCGGCACACGGCCGCGGGGCGCCGCAGGCTCTGGGTGTTCCGCGGGGTCGGGACGCTGCTGCTGCTCCTCGGCGTGCCCGCCCTGTTCGCGTCGAGCCCTTCCACCGACAAGCCGGCCTTCTTCGTGGCCGCCGGGGTGCTGCTGTGGGTGGTCTCGCTGTACGGCCACTGGCTCACGGCGCGGGCCTTCGGCGGGCTGCTGGCGAAGGCGGGGGACACCCGGACCACCGTCGACGACTCCGGGTTCCAGGTGGCGAACCAGGCCTCGACGACGCGCATGGGCTGGGCCGTGCATCCGACGTACGCGGAGACGGCGGGTTCGTTCGTGCTGCTCAGCGAGGGCAAGGGGGCGGTGGCCATCATGGTCCTGCCCAAGCGCGGCGCCCAGGACCCGGCCGAGGTGGACCGGCTGCGCGCGATCCTGGACCGGAACCTGAAGCGGCTCTAGCGGCGGCGCCGCGGCGCGCGGTCACACCTTTGGGGCGGCGGCCGCGCAGTCGGCGCAGGTGCCGAAGATCTCCACCGTGTGGGCGACGTTCACGTAGCCGTGCTCGGCCGCGATGGACTCGGCCCACTTCTCCACGGCCGGGCCCTCCACCTCGACGGCCTTGCCGCACTTGCGGCAGACCAGGTGGTGGTGGTGCTCCCCGGTGGAGCAGCGCCGGTACACGGACTCGCCGTCGCTGGTGCGCAGCACGTCGACCTCGCCGGCGTCCGCGAGGGACTGCAGGGTGCGGTAGACGGTGGTCAGGCCCACGGAGTCGCCACGGTGCTTGAGCATGTCGTGGAGTTCCTGGGCGCTGCGGAACTCGTCCACCTCGTCCAGCGCCGCCGCTACGGCGGCCCGCTGGCGGGTGGATCGTCCTCGTACTGGCGCGGTATTCGTCTCGCCAGGCGCAGTCGCCACCGGTTCCTCCTCGTATCGGCCTGCCGTCATTGTGCCAGGCGGCCGGCCGCCCTAGACCTTCACGTCGTCGCGGGTGCAGACCTCCTCGGCCTCGCGGGCCGCGTTCGCCCGCCTCCTGGCCAGCGGGGTCGAGACCGCCGTCATCACCATGAAGACGGCGATGGCGAGCAGCACGATGGTCCCACCGGACGGCGCGTCGATGTAGTACGTGGTCACCGTGCCCGTGAGCGAGACGAGCACGCCGATCACCATGGCCGCCGACAGGGTCGCGGTGAATCCGCGGGTGACGCGCTGGGCGGCCGCCACGGGGATCACCATCATGGCGCTGACCAGCAGCAGGCCCACGATGCGCATGGCGACGGTCACGGTGACGGCCGCCGTGACCGCGATCAGCAGGTTCAGCGCGCGCACCGGCAGGCCGGTGACGCGGGCGAACTCCTCGTCCTGGCAGACGGCGAACAGCTGACGGCGCAGGCCCAGCGTGACGGCGATGACGAACGCGGCGAGGATCACGACCGCCGTGACGTCCTCGGCCGAGACGGTGGTGATGGAGCCGAAGAGGTAGCTGGTCAGGTTGGCGGTGGAGCCGCCCGGAGCCAGGTTGATGATCATCACGCCGCCGGCCAGGCCGCCGTAGAAGAGCATGGCCAGCGCGATGTCACCGCTGGTCCGGCCGCGGGAGCGGATCAGCTCCATGCCGACCGCGCCGACGACCGCGACCAGGGTGGCCATCCACACCGGGCTGGCGTTGAACAGGAAGCCCAGCGCGACGCCGGTCATCGCCACGTGGCCGATGCCGTCGCCCATGACGGCCTGGCGGCGCTGGACGAGGTACGTGCCGATGGCCGGGGCGGTGAGGCCGACCAGCACGGCCGCGAGCAGCGCCCGCTGCATGAAGGCGTAGTTCAGGAGGTCCATCAGCTCAGCAGTCCCGTCCGCAGGGGCTCGGCGTCGTGCGCCGCGTGGGGGTGTACGTGGTCGTGGCCGGGCAGGGCGTGCTGGCCCACGGCCTCCGGGGGCGGCCCGTCGTGGACGACGCAGCCGTCGCGCAGCACGACGGCCCGGTCGATCAGCGGCTCCAGCGGGCCCAGCTCGTGCAGGACGAGCAGGACGGTGGTTCCGGCGGCGACCTGCTCGCGCAGGGCGCCCGCGAGGACCTCCTGGTTGGCCAGGTCCACCCCGGCCATCGGCTCGTCCATGATCAGGAGCTCCGGCTCGACTGCGAGCGCCCGGGCGATGAGTACGCGCTGGTGCTGGCCGCCGGAGAGGGCGTTGACGGAGGCGTCGGCGTGGGACTCCATGCCGACCAGCGTCAGGGCCCGCTCGACGGCGGCCTTGTCGGCCTTGCGCAGGATTCCGAAACGGGAGCGGGCCAGGCGGCCGGAGGAGACGACCTCGCGGACGGTGGCCGGGACGCCGCTGGCGGCGGTGGTGCGCTGGGGGACGTACCCGATGCGCGACCAGTCGCGGAAGCGCTTGAAGCCGGTGCCGAAGAGCGACAGCTCACCGCCGGAGAGCGGGACCTGGCCGACCACGGCACGCACGGCGGTGGACTTGCCGGAGCCGTTGGCGCCGAGCAGGGCGACGACCTCACCGCGGCGGACGGTGAGGTCGATCCCGCGCAGCACGGGGCGCGAGCCGAGCGAGGCCGTGGCCCCGCGCAGGGATATGACGGGCTGGTCGTCAGCCGGTCGGGGCGTGGACTGCATGGCTCGCGCCTCCGTTGCTGCTGCTGTCATCACTTGGCTCCGAGGGCCTTCTGCAGGTTCTTCAGGTTGGAACGCATGACCTCGAAGTAGTCAGCGCCCTGGGACTTGTCGGTGATTCCCTCGAGCGGGTCCAGGACGTCCGTCTTCAGGCCGGTGTCGGTCGCGAGGGACTTGGCGGTCTTGTCGCTGGCCAGCGTCTCGAAGAACACCGTGGAGACATTCTCCTGCTTCGCGACGGCCTGGAGTTCCTTCATCCGGGCCGGGCTCGGCTCGGACTCGGGGTCGACTCCGGAGATGCCCTCCTGGTCCAGGCCGTAGCGCTCGGCGAGGTAGCCGAAGGCGGAGTGGGTGGTGATGAAGGTCTTGGTGGCCGTGTTCTTCAGGCCGTCCTTGAACTCGGTGTCCAGCGCGGTCAGCTTGCCGACGAGCTCGTCGGTGTTCTTCCTGTAGTCCGCCGCGTGGTCGGGGTCGGCCTTCTCCAGGGCCGCGCCGACACCCTTGGTGACCTCCGCGTACTTGACCGGGTCGAGCCAGACGTGGGGGTCCTCGCCGGCTTCGGCCCCGTGGTCGTGGCCCTCGCCCTCGCCCTCGGCGTGATCGCCTTCGTGGCCGTGGTCGTGGCCGGAGGTTCCGTGGGCCTCGAGCCGGGTGAGGGTGGCGGCGTCGACGACGTTCTTCACGCCGGACTGGGCGACGGCCTTGTCGACGGCGGGCTGCAGGCTCTTGAGGTAGAGGACGACGTCGGCCTCGGCGAGCTGCGCGGTCTGCTTCGGGGTGATCTCCAGGTCGTGCGGTTCGACGCCCGGCTTGGTCAGGGCGGTGACCTTCACGTGGTCCTTGCCGATCTGCTCGGCCAGGAACTGCATCGGGTAGAAGGACGCCGTCACGTCGAGCGTGCCGTCCTTGCCGCTGCCTGCCGCTCCGGAGCAGGCGGTGAGGGCGGTGGCGGCGAGGGCCACGGCCCCGGCGAGGGCGGCGGTCGGTATGAGGCGTCGTACGTTCATGACATCCATTTTCATCAAAGATGGAAACGGTTGTCAAAAAGCCTGGTGAGAGGGGTGTGGGCGGGCCCGTGGAAGGGGATCCGATTTGATAGGGGGGGTGCGGGCGCCGGTAACCTGGAGCCTTCGCCGTTCGTCCTCGTAATGAAGAGAGCACCGTGGCCGCCGACAAGATCGAAACCATCGTCAGCCTGAGCAAGCGCCGTGGCTTCGTTTTCCCGTGCAGTGAGATCTACGGCGGCTCCAGGGCTGCCTGGGACTACGGCCCGCTCGGTGTCGAGCTCAAGGAGAACATCAAGCGCCAGTGGTGGAAGGCGATGGTCACCGGACGTGAGGACATCGTCGGCATCGACTCCTCCGTCATCCTGGCCCCCGAGGTCTGGGTGGCCTCCGGTCACGTCGCGACGTTCTCCGACCCCCTGACCGAGTGCACCGCCTGCCACAAGCGTCACCGCGCGGACCACCTGGAAGAGGCGTACGAGGCCAAGCACGGCCGCCTGCCCGCCAACGGTCTCGCCGACATCAACTGCCCCCACTGCGGTGTGAAGGGCCAGTTCACCGAGCCGAAGCAGTTCTCCGGCATGCTGGAGACCCACCTCGGCCCGACCCAGGACACCGGCTCCAAGGCGTACCTGCGCCCCGAGACCGCCCAGGGCATCTTCACCAACTTCGCCCAGGTGCAGACCACCTCGCGCAAGAAGCCCCCGTTCGGCATCGCGCAGATGGGCAAGTCCTTCCGGAACGAGATCACTCCGGGCAACTTCATCTTCCGCACGCGCGAGTTCGAGCAGATGGAGATGGAGTTCTTCGTCAAGCCGGGCGAGGACGAGCAGTGGCAGGAGTACTGGATGCAGGAGCGGTGGAACTGGTACCGCGACCTCGGCATCCGCGAGGAGAACATCCGCTGGTACGAGCACCCGAAGGAGAAGCTGTCCCACTACTCGAAGCGCACCGCCGACATCGAGTACCGCTTCAACTTCGGCGGCAATGAGTTCTCCGAGCTCGAAGGCGTCGCCAACCGCACCGACTTCGACCTCAAGGCGCACTCCGCGGCCTCCGGCCAGGACCTCACCTACTTCGACCAGGAAGCGGGCGAGCGCTACACCCCGTACGTCATCGAGCCGGCGGCCGGTGTCAACCGCGCCATGCTCGCCTTCATGCTCGACGCGTTCAACGAGGACGAGGCCCCGAACGCCAAGGGCGTCATGGAGAAGCGCACCGTGATGCGCTTCGACCCGCGCCTGGCCCCGATCAAGGTCGCCGTCCTGCCGCTGTCCCGCAATGCGCAGCTGTCGCCGAAGGCCAAGGGCCTCGCCGCCGACCTGCGCAAGAACTGGAACATCGAGTTCGACGACGCCGGTGCCATCGGCCGCCGCTACCGCCGCCAGGACGAGATCGGTACGCCGTTCTGCGTCACCGTCGACTTCGACACCCTGGACGACAACGCGGTGACCGTGCGCGAGCGCGACACCATGAAGCAGGAGCGCGTCTCCCTGGACCAGATCCAGAGCTACCTCGGCAGCCGCCTGCTCGGCTGCTAGGGACGAGCTGGGTCCCCGCGGACACACGAAGACCGGTGGCCCGGTGCGCGAGGTGCGCACCGGGCCACCGGTCTGTCCGGCCCCGATCAGGCGGTCTGGGTACCGGCCCCGGCGGCGGCCGCCTCGGCGGCGCGGCGCTCGCCCTCGGCCTGGGACCGCTTTCCGTAGAGCGCCGTCCACACGCCCAGGCAGCCCAGCACCCCGTAGATCATGATCGGGCTCAGGGTCACCATGGTCTTGGTGTCCAGGACGTAGGCCAGGCCGATCCGCACCAGCGCCTCGGCGATGTAGGCCACGCCCCAGACGAGGGTCATGGTGCGCATGGTGGTGCGGAAGCCCTCGTACTGCCACAGGCCGTTCCACCAGGCCGTGCTCTCGGGAGTCCCGTCGGTGGCGAACTTGCGGCCGAAGTAGAACATCAGCGGGCGAGACGCGAGCAGGGTGGCCAGGCAGAGCAGGCCGAACAGCCCGGTCACGCCCGAGTCCTTGATCAGCAGCGCGCGGGCCGAGTGGGCGCCGACGAGCGAGACGACGGCCGTGATCACCAGGAACACCAGGGTGACGACGGCGAATTCGTCGAGCTTGCGACGCCAGGCCACGCTGATGGCGCTGTCGAGCACCGGCCAGGCGCTGCTCAGGAGCAGTGCCGAGAACTCGCTCCAGCCGTGGTCCTCGGTGAGCGTGTTGTACGTGATGATCGGCGCGACCACGTTGAGGCCGATGGTCAGGATCCAGCCGATGGCGGTGGCGGCGCCGGAGCGTGCGGGAGGCGCGGGTCGTGCTGCTTGGGCGGACAAGGTTCCCCCTGGAACGTGCCTGATGAGTGCGGTAGGGGGACCGTAAGGACACGGAGGTGACATGTACAAGCCGACCAGGCCCAAAATGATCGCCAAGCCGTCCGGACCGACCGGTTCCGGACACACCGGGGCGGGACCCGGGCCGGGCCGTGGCCCGCGTCAGGCGCGCAGGCCCCGAATGATCAGCGAGGTGACCGCCTCGAACTCCGTGAAGATCGTGGGGGAGACCCAGTCGGCCGCGTACTGCGGATCGTGGAAGCGGCCGGTGGCATCGAAGACCGCGCGGGCGGCGGCCGGCACGTCGTCGGCGGCGAGCGAACCCGCCTCCACCCCCTCGGCGATGATCCGGGCCAACTGCTCGATCAGCTCGGTCAGGTGCGCGTCCACGATGCTGCTGTTCTCGGCGAGCAGCACCGTGTAGGTGGCGAACAGCTCCGGGTCGTCGCCGGCCTTGTGGCGCTTGGCCTCGAAAAGGGCCTCCAGCCACGCCTCCAGCTTGGAGGGGGCGCTCTCGGTGGGCGCCGAGGTGATCTCCTCCAGCATCACCACGCTCTTGGCGAGCCAGCGGTCCGTGACGGCCTCGCGCAGCGCCGCCTTCGACGGGAAGTGCCGGTACACACTGCCGTGGCTGACGCCCAGGGCGCGGGCCACATCCACCACCGTCGCCTTGGTGGGTCCGAAGCGGCGCAGCACTTCCTCGGTGGTTTCGAGGATGCGCTCGGGTGTCAGGGGCTCGGCGGCAGCGGGTGGCATGTGTAAGACCGTACCGCCGGCTCAGTGTTCGCTGTCGAGGTGGGCCATCTGGGCCGCCGGGTAGCGATCGCCCGCCGCGGCGCCGACGGGCACGGCCTCCTCGATGGCCGCCAGGTCGGCCGCGCCGAGCGTGATCTCCGCGGCCCCCAGTGCCTCGGCCAGCCGGTCCCGGCGCCGGGCGCCCACCAGCGGCACGATGTCCTCGCCGCGCGACAGCACCCAGGCGATGGCGGTCTGGGCCACGCTCACCCCCTTGTTCTCCGCGACCTTCCGCAGGGCGTCGACCAGGTCGAGGTTGCGGTCGAGGTTGGCCCCCTGGAAGCGGGGGCTCATGCCGCGGAAGTCGCCCGGGGCCAGCGCACGGTCGCGGGCGAAGTGCCCGCTGATCAGCCCCCGGGAGAGCACCCCGTACGCGGTGATGCCTATGCCCAGCTCGCGGGCGGTCGGCAGGATCTCCGCCTCGATGCCGCGGGAGATGAGGGAGTACTCGATCTGGAGGTCCGCGATCGGGGCCACGGCGGCGGCCCGGCGCAGGGTGTCGGCGCCGACCTCGGAGAGGCCGATGTGGCGCACGTGCCCGGCCTCGACCGCCTCGGCGATGGCGCCGACGGTCTCCTCGATCGGCACGTCCGGGTCCACCCGGGCGATCCGGTAGATGTCGATGTGGTCCCGCCCGAGGCGCTGGAGCGAGTAGGCGAGGAAGTTCCGGACGGCCTCCGGCCGGCCGTCGTAGCCGGTGAAGCCGCCCTCGACCGTGCGCAGTGCGCCGAACTTGACGCTGGTCAGCGCCTGCTCGCGGGCCGCGGCGGGCGCCGTGCGCAGGGCTTCGTTGATCAGCAGCTCGTTGTGGCCCATGCCGTAGAAGTCGCCCGTGTCGAGCAGGGTGACGCCCGCGTCGAGCGCGGCGTGGATGGTGGCGAGGGACTCGGCGCGGTCGGCCTCCCCGTAGAGGGCGGACATCCCCATGCAGCCGAGGCCGATCGGGAAGACGGACGGGCCGGTCGCACCGAGCGTGCGGTGGGCCGGGGCGGCCGCGGGGGCCGGGCTCGGGGTGGTCGGGGTCGGGGTCGGGTTCGGGAGGACGTTGAGGTTTTCGTGGGTAGCCATGGAACGAGAATGGCATGACGAGTGACAGATTTCAATATCTGTCACTCGTTAGCGTGGCGATGCCATGGATGAGCTGTTCGCTGCCCTCCCGGAGGATGAGCCGGGCCACGCGGCGCGGCCTGCAGGCACGGATCGACACCGGCGCGGACGAGTCGGACGGGCAGAGCGGGTCCGGACGCCGCGATGAAGGGGGACGGTCGGTCAGACGTCGGCCGGGGCGTGGGCGGCCGCCGGGTCGAGGGCTCGGGCCGTCCGCTCCGCCGTGGAGCGGGCCCAGGGGCCGCTCGAGGCCGCGCCCACCACCAAGACCAGCAGGCCGCACCCCGTGATGATCCACCAGGCCGGCCCGGTCGCCCGGGCGAAGTCCGAGCCGTCCGCCAGGCCCGCCGCCAGGACGGAACCGACGATCGCGACACCCAGCGTGCCGCCGGTCTGCCTGCTGGTGGAGGCGATGGCGGCGGCGACGCCCGCCTGGGAGCGCGGCATCCCCGAGACCGCCGTATTGGTGATCGGGGCGTTGACCATGCCGAAGCCGAGCCCGAACACCACGTACGCCGTGAACAGCAGCGGCGTGGAGGTCTCGGCCCCGAACGCGGCGAAGAGCAGCCCGCTCGCGGCCATCGCGACACCCGCGATCAGCAGCGGCAGCCGCGGCCCCCGACTGCCCACCAGCCGCCCCGACAGCGGCGCGAAGAGCATGGTCAGCGCCGCCATCGGCAGCATGTAGAGCCCCGCGTGCAGCGCGTCCAGCCCGCGTACGTCCTGGAGGTACAGCGTGTTCAGGAAGAGGAACCCGGCCATCCCGGCGAAGGCGGTGACGGCGATCAGGTTCGCCCCGCTGAAGGGGACGCTGCGGAAGAACCGGAGGTCGATCAGCGGCTCCGCGCGCCGGGGCTCGTACGCCAGCAGCCCCACCAGCGAGGCCAGGGCCACCAGGGCGCAGCCCATGATCAGCGGCGAGTGCCAGCCCGCGGCCGGCGCCTCGATGATCCCGTACGTCAGGCTGCCCAGCAGTGCCATGACCAGCAGCTGGCCCACCGGGTCGGCCCGCCGCGGCCGCGCCGCACGCGACTCGGCAATGTGCCGCAGGGTCAGAGCGAGCGCCACGAGACCGACCGGCAGGTTCACCCAGAAGATGGAGCGCCAGCCCACGGAGTCCACCAGCACGCCGCCGATCAGGGGGCCGGCGGCCATCGAGATGCCACCGACCGCGCCCCACACGCCGATGGCCCGCGCCCGCTCCGCGGGGTCCGTGAAGGTGTTGGTGATGATCGACATCGCCACCGGGTTGAGCATGGCGCCGCCGACCGCCTGGACCATCCGGAAGACGATCAGCCAGTCCAGGCTGGGGGCCAGCGAGCACAGCAGGGAGCCCACGGAGAACAGCACGAGGCCGGCGACGAACACCTTGCGGCGCCCGATCCGGTCGGCCGTGGAGCCCATCAGCATCAGCAGTGAGGCCAGCACCAGCGTGTAGGCGTCGATCGTCCACTGCATGCCCGACACCGAGGCGTCCAGATCGCGGCGCATCGAGGGCAGCGCGACGTTGAGCACGGTGTTGTCGAGGCTGACGATCAGCAGGCTGATGCAGCAGATCGCCAGAACGATCATGCGCTGCCGGCGACTCGGCTGACCCGGCTGACTCGGCTCGATCATGCCGCCGATCGTACGTCTGCCCTACCCGCTCGGCATGCGGGACAATGGGCGGATGACCACGCTCCCTCCGCCCCTCGCGATCGGCCCGCACACCGTCCAGCCCCCGGTGGTGCTCGCGCCCATGGCCGGCATCACCAATGCCCCGTTCCGCACTCTCTGCCGAGAGTTCTCCGGCGGCAAGGGGCTGTTCGTGAGTGAGATGATCACGACCCGCGCCCTGGTCGAGCGCAACGAGAAGACCATGCAGCTGATCCACTTCGACGAAACGGAGAAGCCCCGCTCGATACAGCTGTACGGGGTGGACCCGGCAACGGTCGGCAAGGCGGTCCGCATGATCGTCGAAGAGGACCGTGCCGACCACATCGACCTGAACTTCGGCTGCCCGGTCCCCAAGGTCACCCGCAAGGGTGGCGGCTCGGCCCTCCCGTACAAGCGGAACCTGCTGCGCGCGATCCTCCGCGAGGCCGTCTCCGGAGCCGGTGACCTGCCGGTGACCATGAAGATGCGCAAGGGCATCGACGACGACCACCTCACCTACCTCGACGCGGGCCGCATCGCCGTCGAGGAGGGCGTCACCGCCATCGCCCTGCACGGGCGCACCACCGCCCAGCACTACGGCGGCACCGCCGACTGGGAAGCCATCGCGCGGCTCAAGGAACACGTGCCGGAGATCCCGGTGCTCGGCAACGGTGACATCTGGTGCGCGGAGGACGCGCTGCGCATGGTCCGCGAGACCGGCTGCGACGGCGTGGTCGTCGGCCGCGGCTGCCTGGGGCGCCCGTGGCTGTTCAACGACCTGGTGGCGGCCTTCGAGGGCCGCCCGGAGGACTTCCACAAGCCGGCGCTGCGCGAGGTCGCGGGCACCATGCTCCGGCACGCGCAGCTGCTGGGGGAGTGGATCGGCGACGAGACGCGCGGGGTGATCGACTTCCGTAAGCACGTGGCCTGGTACCTCAAGGGCTTCTCGGTGGGCTCCGAGATGCGCAAGAAGCTCGCGGTCACCTCTTCGCTGGCCGAACTGGATGCTCATCTGAGCGAGCTCGACTTGGATCAGGCCTGGCCCGAGAGTGCGGACGGTCCGCGGGGCCGGACGTCCGGAAACAACCGAGTTGTCCTGCCGGACGGCTGGTTGAAGGATCCGTACGACTGTGCGGGCGTGAGCGAGGACGCCGAACTGGACACCTCCGGAGGCTGACAAATCGCCCTCCGTGCTGCGTGATATACGCCACGCATGGGAAAGGTTTCGCTCAGATGAGCAGCGAGGTCACGGGTAAGACTTTCAAAGGGTGGCACTGGGTGCCACCCTTTGTTCGTTCAAGACTTGAACGCAAATGTATCGATGATCGCTCATCCGAGCGCGTTCAGGCGGATCGGGCGCCCTCTCCCTTCGGGAGGTGAACGCTCTTTGGGTCTTCTGATTACTCTTGAGTTACTTTCGATCTGCTGGCGCACGGGTGGTTACAGCCGCATGTCGACCAAGTGGACATACCCATAAGCCTTCGATCTGGGTATGTTCCTGGCCGTCAGGGCAGCCACCGAGCCTCGAGGAGTCGAGACCCGTGTCGGAAAACAAAGATCAGAAGTTCGTCTACGACTTCACCGAGGGCAACCGCGACCTCAAGGACCTTCTCGGCGGCAAGGGAGCCAACCTCGCCGAGATGACCAACCTTGGCCTCCCGGTCCCTCCCGGCTTCACCATCACCACCGAGGCCTGCAAGGTCTACCTGGAGAGCGGTGAGGCCCCGGCCGCGCTGCGCGACGAGGTCAGCGCCCACCTTGCCGCCCTCGAGTCGAAGATGGGCAAGAAGCTCGGCCAGTCGGACGACCCGCTGCTGGTCTCGGTGCGCTCCGGCGCCAAGTTCTCCATGCCGGGCATGATGGACACCGTCCTCAACATCGGCCTCTCCGACGAGTCCGTGAAGGGCCTCGCCGCCCAGGCCGGTGACGAGCGCTTCGCGTGGGACTCGTACCGCCGCCTCATCCAGATGTTCGGCAAGACCGTCCTCGGCGTCGAGGGCGAGCTCTTCGAGGACGCCCTCGACGAGGCCAAGGCCGCCAAGAAGGTCACCGTCGACACCGACCTCGACGCCGCCGACCTGAAGAAGCTGGTCACCCGCTTCAAGAAGATCGTGGCGAAGGAGGCCGGCCGCCCCTTCCCGCAGGACGCCCGCGAGCAGATGGACCTCGCCGTCGAGGCGGTCTTCAACTCGTGGAACACCGACCGCGCCAAGCTCTACCGCCGCCAGGAGCGCATCCCGAGCGACCTGGGCACCGCGGTCAACATCTGCTCCATGGTCTTCGGCAACCTGGGTCCCGACTCCGGTACCGGCGTCGCCTTCACCCGCGACCCCGCCAGCGGCCACCAGGGCGTCTACGGTGACTACCTGCAGAACGCCCAGGGCGAGGACGTCGTCGCCGGCATCCGCAACACCGTGCCGCTGGCGGACCTGGAGGCCATCGACAAGGTCTCGTACGACCAGCTCATGACGATCATGGAGACGCTGGAGACCCACTACAAGGATCTCTGCGACATCGAGTTCACCATCGAGCGCGGCCAGCTGTGGATGCTCCAGACCCGCGTCGGCAAGCGCACCGCCGGCGCCGCCTTCCGCATCGCCACCCAGCTCGTGGACCAGGGCCTGATCGACGAGGCCGAGGCCCTCCAGCGCGTCAACGGCGCCCAGCTGGCGCAGCTGATGTTCCCGCGCTTCGACGACGAGGCCAAGACCACGCTGCTCGGCCGCGGCATCGCCGCCTCCCCGGGCGCGGCCGTCGGCAAGGCCGTCTTCGACTCGTACACGGCCGTCAAGTGGTCCCGCTCCGGCGAGAAGGTCATCCTGATCCGCCGTGAGACCAACCCGGACGACCTGGACGGCATGATCGCCTCCGAGGGCATCCTGACCTCGCGCGGCGGCAAGACCTCGCACGCCGCCGTCGTCGCCCGCGGCATGGGCAAGACCTGCGTCTGCGGTGCCGAGGAGCTCGACGTCGACACCAAGCGCCGCCGCATGACGGTCGGCGACACGGTCATCGAAGAGGGCGACGTCGTCTCCATCGACGGCTCCACCGGCAAGGTCTACCTCGGTGAGGTACCCGTCGTACCCTCCCCGGTCGTCGAGTACTTCGAGGGCCGCATGCACGCCGGCGCCGACGACGCCGACGAGCTCGTCGCCGCCGTGCACCGGATCATGGCGTACGCCGACCGCGTCCGCCGGCTGCGGGTGCGCGCCAACGCCGACAACGCCGAGGACGCGCTGCGCGCCCGCCGCTTCGGCGCCCAGGGCATCGGCCTGTGCCGCACCGAGCACATGTTCCTCGGTGAGCGCCGCGAGCTGGTCGAGCGCCTGATCCTCGCCGACACCGACGGCGAGCGCGAGGAGGCACTCAGTGCCCTCCTGCCGCTCCAGAAGAAGGACTTCGTCGAGCTGTTCGAGGCGATGGACGGCCTGCCCGTCACCGTCCGCCTCCTCGACCCGCCGCTGCACGAGTTCCTGCCCGACATCACCGAGCTGTCGGTGCGCGTCGCCCTCGCCGAGTCCCGCAAGGACGCCAACGAGAACGACCTGCGCCTGCTCCAGGCCGTCCACAAGCTGCACGAGCAGAACCCCATGCTGGGTCTGCGCGGTGTCCGCCTGGGTCTGGTCATCCCCGGCCTGTTCAAGATGCAGGTCCGGGCGATCGCCGAGGCCGCGGCCGAGCGCAAGAACGCCAAGGGCGACCCGCGCGCCGAGATCATGGTCCCGCTCGTGGGCACCGTCCAGGAGCTGGAGATCGTCCGCGAGGAGGCCGACGCGGTCATCGCCGAGGTCGAGGCCGCCACCGGCACCAGCCTCAAGCTGTCCATCGGCACGATGATCGAGCTGCCGCGCGCCGCCCTGACCGCCGGCCAGATCGCCGAGGCCGCGCAGTTCTTCTCCTTCGGTACCAACGACCTGACCCAGACGGTGTGGGGCTTCTCCCGCGACGACGTCGAGGCCAGCTTCTTCACCGCGTACCTGGAGAAGGGCATCTTCGGGGTCTCGCCCTTCGAGACCATCGACAAGGACGGCGTCGGCTCGCTCGTCCGCAGCGCCGTCCAGGCCGGCCGGGCCACCCGCCCCGACCTGAAGCTCGGCGTCTGCGGTGAGCACGGTGGCGACCCCGAGTCCGTCCACTTCTTCCACGAGGTCGGCCTCGACTATGTCTCCTGCTCGCCCTTCCGGATTCCGGTGGCGCGCCTGGAGGCCGGTCGTGCGGCCGCCGAGGCGAAGGGCAGCGACAGCCGCTGATCCCCGGCCCCGCAAGGGCCTGCAGACCGCGTCCGCCCCCGGGTTCCCTGACCCCCGAGGGCGGACGCGCCTATTTCTTTGTTGTTCAACGAATCTTTACGCCAGCAGGCGGTGGACGGATCCCCACCCGTCCACCGCCGCTGTCATTCTGCCGGGCACGTCGGCGCTTCCCGGTGCGACCGACCGCCAGGCCCCGCAAAGCCCCCCACGGCCTTCGCGGAGCGTTTCGGTCGCATCGGAGTGTGCCCGGCGGAGTACAGGATTTCGGTTGTCACGCCCCTGCCGAAAGGGGTTTCAACTGTGGCCGAAAGGGCGTGGTGACCACGTGTGACGGCGTGCATACTCATGGGGCGGGGGGATTGCGGTTGCACAGGTGGGGGTTCGGTGCTGCGTATCCATTTCACTGGAGTGGACCTGGCACGCGTACGGATGGCAGGGCGTCCCGATGCGTTGTGGGAAACGATTCTCAGCTTTCATCGCTTAAGAGACCGGCGCGATGCCCGGTTGTTCGGTGAATGGCGGACGGAAACCCGGAGCAGGTTGAATAGTGAAACACGCATGCTCGGTATGCTTATACCGGGCCGGGGCTATTTCCCCGATTTCCTCACGCCCGTGGAGGGCCAGTACGGGTGGGACGTGGGCCTCGACGCCCTGCGCGGGCTCCGGCCCGAGCGGTTGCGGCGCGAGCTCTCGCTGCTGACCGCGGGCGCGCCGCCGGCGCCGCGGCTACGGGACTTCGTGGACGGCGGGACCAAGCACCTGCCGAGACTGCTGGGCGAGCTGCGGGGCTACCACCGGGCGGCCGTCGAGCCGTACTGGACGCACATCCAGGCCCAGATCGAAGCCGAACGGGCCGCCCGCGGCCGGGCCCTGCTGGACGGGGGCGCGGACGAACTGCTGGCCTCGCTGCCGCCGATGCTGCGCTGGCGGGCTCCGGTCCTCGAGTGCGACTACCCGGTCGACCGGGACGTGCGGCTGCGGGGACGCGGGCTGCTGCTCCAGCCGTCCTTCTTCTGCCGCCGTACCGCGGTGACCCTGCACGACCCCGAGCTGCCGCCGGTGCTGGTCTACCCCGCCGCGGCCCACCTGGCCTCGGCGCCGGCGGGAGGCGAGGCGGCGCGGCCGGCGGTGGAGGAGCAGCGGGTGCGCACCCTGGGCAAGCTGGTGGGGCACACCCGGTCGGTGGTCCTGCGGGCCATAGGGGACGGGGCCACCACTAGCGAGCTGGCCCGCCGGGCCGGGGTGTCGCTGGCCTCCGCGAGCCAGCACGCGTGCGTGATGCGGGAGGCGGGGCTGGTGACGACGCTGCGGCACGGCAACGCCGTGCTGCACACCGTGACCCCGCTGGGGGCGGCGCTGCTCAAGGGCGGTGCGGTCGCCTCATGACGGCGCCGCACCCCGGCGGAGCGAACCCGCCGGGGTGCGGCTTACGAGACCGGGGGCTCAGGTGCGGAACGGGCCCGTCACCTCGTAGGTGATGCCGCCCGTCGAGCTGCCGCTCGTGCCGCGCTGGCTGCTGAAGTAGAGGCGGGTGCCGTCGGGGGAGAAGGCAGGGCCGGTGATCTCCGAGGAGGACTGGCCGGTGATGCGCAGGAAGACGGCGACCACGTCGTCCGGAGTGATCAGGCAGACTTCCATGTTGCCGCCGTCCTCGGCGACGTACAGGTCGCCGTACGAGGACCCGGTGACGTTGTCCACGCCCGTCAGCGGGGCCGCCCCGCCGGGGACGAGGGAGTCGTCGTAGGCAAGCTCGTAGGTGCTGTTCGCGAGGTTGAGCTGCCAGACGCGGTTGTCCCCCTTGGTGGTGAACCAGACCGTGTCGTTGGCGTAGTGGCAGCCCTCGCCGCCGCTGAACTTCTTGGCGCCGGAGACCTGGGTGCGGGTGGTGGTCGGGGAGCCGTCCGGGTCGGGGACGTTCTGCCAGGTGAAGGAGCCCGAGGTGGCCGTTGTGGCCTTGAGGACCTGCAGGGTGCCGGAGGAGAGGTCGCCCCAGGTGGTGGGGATGAAGCGGTAGAAGCAGCCGTCCGTCTCGTCCTCGGTCAGGTAGATCACGTGGCGGACGGGGTCGGCGGCGGCCGCCTCGTGCTTGAACCTGCCCATCGCCGGGCGCTGCACGGCCGCGTTCACGCCGTACGGGTCGGTCTCGTAGACGAAGCCGAGGCTGACCTCCTCGCAGGACAGCCAGGTGTTCCACGGGGTCTTGCCGCCCGCGCAGTTCTGCCGGGTGTTGGAGAGGATCCGGTAGGAGCCGGTGATCGTGCCGGAGGAGTCGAACCTCACCGCGCTCGCTCCGCCGGAGGGGTTGATCTCCGAGTTGGACACGTAGATCCAGCCCGTGCCGTCGGCGAAGCAGGCGCCGCCGTCGGGGGCGCTGTGCCACTTGTAGGTGGTGGGGCCGACGTTCTGGCCGGACCGGGCGATCACCCGGCTGCTGAAGCCGGCCGGGAGCATGATGCCGTTCGCGTCCGCCGCGCCGAGCGCCCCGTAGGGCCCGGCGCCGGGCTGGGCGGGTGCCGCGTAGGCGGCTCCGCGCATCAACGTGCCGCCGAAGGCGGCGGCCGACGAGCCGATGACGGCGCCGCGCAGGAAGGTACGACGTTCCACGGTCACTCCTGGGGGAGGGAGGCCCCGCGTCCGGTCGGATGCGGGGTCGCACGCGTGGAGGAACCTAGGAGCGCCGGGTTGACGTGACGTCAATTCCTCATGACGAGGGAGCGTCCGGCTCGGGGTCAATGACCGCGCCATTCCTCCCGCACCGATTTCCCGGGGCCGGGGTGGCGCGCTCCTTTCCGCGGGATGACATTTTCGGCGGGACTTTCTCCCCTGGGCGGCCCTCCGGTGGGGGAGGATGGTGGAACCATGAACCACTCTGCCGCCGACATCTCGGACCGCGCCGACCTCGAGGCCGTGCTGCGCCGCTTCTACACGGCCGCCTTCGCGGACCCGCAGATCGGGCCGTTCTTCACGCAGATCGCGGGCACTGACCTGGAGGTCCACCTGCCGCGGATCACCAACTTCTGGGAGCGGGCGATCTTCCGCACGGCCGACTACCGGCGCAACGCCTACGCGCCGCACGCCGCGCTGCACTCGGTACGGGCGATGACGGCCGCGGACTTCGGGCGCTGGGTGCAGCTGTGGAACGCGACGATCGACGGCCGCCACCGCGGGCCCAACGCGGAGCGCGCCAAGGCGCAGGGCGAGCGGATCGCGCTGACCCTCCACAAGAGGCTGGCCGGCCACGACGCCTCGACGGCGGCGGGCGGCGACGGGCTGGGCTTCGTCCCGCTGGCGGCCCTGGAGCTGCGCTCGGCACTGGCCTGACCTGGGCCTGCCTAGGCCTGAACTGGGCCTGCCCTAGGCCTGACCTGCGGTTTCGAGAAATCTCGAAAAAAGTTCACGGCGAGCGATGAGTTCTTCGCGGCGCCCCGGTCTACCTCTCGAAAGCAACGACGACCCGAGAGAAGAGGGACCGCGATGTCCGCCGCCACCACCATGATCTTCGTCAACCTGCCCGTCAAGGACCTCGACGCCACCAAGGCCTTCTGGGCCCGGCTCGGCTACTCCTTCAACGCCCAGTTCACCGACGAGAACTGCGCCTCGATGCCGATCACCGACAGCATCGTCGCGATGTTCCTCACCGAGGCCCGCTACAAGGACTTCACCCACAAGGCCATCGCGGACGCCACCACCACCTCCGAGGTGCTGCTGTGCCTGAGCGCCGAGAGCCGCACCGCGGTCGACGAGCTGGTCGACGGGGCCCTGGCGGCCGGGGCCACCGAGCCCCGCCCCGCCCAGGACCACGGCGTCATGTACGGCCGGGCCTTCGACGACCTCGACGGCCACACCTGGGAGATCATGTGGATGGACCCGGCCATGGTCCAGGGCTGAGGGCCCGGTCCCCTACGAGGTGGCGGCGGTCCGCACCGGGTAGGTCCGGACCTCCACCTCCTCGTCGTCCAGGCAGCGCCCCGACTCCAGGTCGAAGCGCTGCTTCAGCAGCGGCGAGGCCACGAACGGCCGGTCCCCCGCACGCCCCAGCAGCCCCCGCGAGAGCACCTGCGCCCCGGTGAAGGGGTCCTGGTTGCCGATGGCGTACGGGCGCCCCGAGCGGTCCACGAACACCGCGGCCTGGCTCCCGTCGGGCAACAGGGCGGCCACCCCCCGTCCGGGGACGAGCGCCGAGAGCTCGCAGACGGTCAGCCAGCCCTCCGCCACCTTCAGTTCCACGGTCATCGGACTCCTCCGATCGTCAGGACGGCCAGGTCGGGCTTGACCTGGTCGCGCTCGGGCACGAACTTCACGGTCGGGTCGGGGGCGCCGGGCGCGTTGACGAACGACACGAACCGGCGCAGCCGCTCCGGGTCCTCCAGCGTCTGCGCCCACTCGTCGCGGTAGTGCGCCACGTGGTCGGCCATCAGGGCCTCCAGCTCCGCGCACAGGCCGAGCGAGTCGTGCACGACCACGTCCCGCAGATGGGCCAGCCCGCCCTCCAGCCGCTCCAGCCAGGTCGAGGTCCGCTCCAGCCGGTCGGCGGTGCGGATGTAGAACATCAGGAACCGGTCGATAAGCCGGACCAGTTCGGCGTCCGACAGGTCCTGAGCCAGGAGGTCGGCATGGCGCGGGGTGGCCCCGCCGTTGCCGCCCACGTAGAGGTTCCAGCCGCTCGCCGTGGCGATGACCCCGAAGTCCTTGCTCTGCGCCTCCGCGCACTCGCGGGCGCAGCCGGAGACCGCCGACTTGAGCTTGTGCGGGGCGCGCAGCCCCCGGTAGCGCAGCTCCAGGTCGATGGCCATCCGCACGCTGTCCTGCACCCCGTAGCGGCACCAGGTCTGCCCCACGCAGGACTTCACCGTCCGCAGGGCCTTGCCGTAGGCGTGCCCGGACTCGAATCCGGCGTCGACCAGCCGGGCCCAGATCCGGGGGAGCTGGTCCACGCTCGCGCCGAAGAGGTCGATCCGCTGACCACCGGTGATCTTCGTGTAGAGGCCGAAGTCCCGGGCCACCTCGCCGATCACGATCAGCTTGTCGGGGGTGATCTCACCGCCCGGGATGCGCGGGACGACCGAGTAGGAGCCGTTGCGCTGCATGTTCGCGAGGAAGTGGTCGTTGGTGTCCTGGAGGGCCGCCTGCTCCCCGTCCAGGACGTAGCCGCTCGCGCCGACGGTCGGGGCGAGCGAGGCGATGATCGAGCCGACGGTGGGCTTGCACACCTCGCAGCCGTCGCCGCCGCGCGCCTCCGGGCGGCCGTGGCCGTCGAGGAGCTGCTCGTACGAGGTCAGGCGCCGGGTGCGGACGATCTCGTAGAGCTCCGCGCGGGTGTACGGGAAGCAGCCGCACAGGCCCTTGTCCGCGGCGGCGGGCAGCAGCTGCCCGATCACCTTGAGGCAGCTGCCGCAGCCGGTGCCCGCCTTGGTGCACTTCTTGACCTCGGGCAGGGTCGCGCAGGCGGTGATCTCCTTCTTGGTGACGTTGTGGCAGGAGCAGATCACCGCGTGGTCGGGGAGCGAGGACGGGCCGAGCGCGACGGGCGCGCCGACGCCGGCGGGCAGCACCAGCTGCTCGGGGGCGACGGGCGGGACACTGCCGGTGAGCGGGCGCAGCAGACCGTACGAGTCCGCGTCGCCGACCAGGATCCCGCCGAGGAGGACGCCGTCGGGGGAGACGACCAGCTTCTTGTAGACGCCGGAACGGGAGTCGGACCACACGACGTCGAGGCTGTCGGGGGCAGTTCCGTGGGCGTCGCCGAAGGAGGCCACGTCCACGCCCAGCAGCTTGAGCTTGGTGGAGAGGTCGGCTCCGGTGAACTCCTTCTCGCGGCCCAGCAGATCGTCCGCGGCGGTCTCGGCCATCTCGTAGCCGGGGGCCACCAGACCGTAGACCCGGCCGTCGACGGCGAGGGCGCACTCGCCGATGGCGTAGACCTGCGGGTCGGAGGTGCGGCAGCGGGCGTCGACCGCGATGCCGCCGCGCTCGCCGACCTCCAGCCCCGCGTCGCGGGCCAGTTGGTCGCGGGGGCGGACGCCGGCGGAGAAGACGACGAGGTCGGTGTCGACGGTGGAGCCGTCCGAGAGCCGCATGCCGCTGACGCGGCCGTCCTCGCCCGTCACGACCTCCTGGGTACCGACACCGGTGTGGACGGTCAGGCCCATGGACTCGATGGTGCGCAGCAGCGCCGCGCCACCGCCGTCGTCGACCTGGACGGGCATCAGGCGCGGGGCGAACTCGACGATGCGGGTGGCCAGACCGAGCCCCTGCAGAGCGCCGGCCGCTTCGAGCCCGAGCAGACCGCCGCCGACGACCGCGCCGCTGGTGCGGCCCTTCGCGTACTCCTCGATGGCGAGGAGGTCCTCGATCGTGCGGTAGACGAAACACCCGGGGGCGTCCTTGCCGGGGACCGGCGGCACGAAGGGGTAGCTGCCGGTGGCCAGGACCAGGACGTCGTACGGGAAGACCCGGCCGGAACGGGAGGTGACGGTACGGGCGTCGCGGTCGACGTGCTCGGCGGGGTCGTCCAGGTGGAGGGCGATGCCGTGCTCCTCCATGAACCCGGAGGGCGTCATGGACAGGTCCTCGGGGGTGCTGCCGGAGAAGTACGAGGTCAGGTGCACGCGGTCGTAGGCAGGCCGGGGCTCCTCGCAGAGCACGGTGATCCGGTGGGTCCGGGTCGCACCGCGCTCGGCGAGGGCCTCCAGGTAGCGCTGGCCGACCATGCCGTGCCCGATGAGCACGATCGTGGGCAGGGGCTTGGTCATGTCAGTCTCCTTGAGTGGAAACCCCCGGCTTCGGCCGGGAGGGGTACCTCGTCGGTGCGGAGCCGCGCAACCTGGACGTATCGCTGCGTGATGCTCAGACCTGGGCTTGTGTTCGGTTTTCGACCGGCTCTAGCGTCGGGGGCGTGGAGGCCTCTACTTCTGTGAAGCGGGCGTTCAGGTACCGCTTCCATCCGACCCGTGCACAGGCAGCTGAGCTGTCGCGGACGTTCGGGTGTGTGCGGAAGGTCTACAACCTGGCCCTCGCCGCCCGTTCCGAGGCCTGGGCGGCACGTGGAGAGCGGGTGAACTTCGTCCAGACATCGGCGATGCTCACGGTCTGGAAGCAGTCCGAGGAGCTGGCCTATCTGGCCGAAGTGTCGTGTGTGCCCCTGCAGCAGGCGCTGCGGCATCTGCACAGTGCGTTTGTGGGGTTCTGGGGCAGGCGGGCGAAGTATCCGCGCTTCAAGTCGAAGCGGAAATCCCGGGCATCGGCCGAGTACACGCGCAGTGCGTTCCGCTACGCCGACGGCCGGCTGACCCTGGCCAAGATGGCGGAACCCCTGGATGTCGTGTGGTCGCGCCTGCTGCCGACGGGTGTGGAGCCGTCCACGGTCACGGTCTCCCAGGACAGTGCGGGGCGCTGGTTCGTGTCCCTGCTGTGCGAGGACACCCCCGCACCGCTGCCTGCGGTCACAGCGGCGGTCGGCGTGGATGCCGGGCTCACGGCTCTCGTCACGCTCTCTACCGGGGAGAAGATCACCAACCCGGGACATGAGCGCAGGGACCGGGGGCGGTTGGCCCGTGCCCAGCGGGCGCTGGCACGGAAGGAGAAGGGCAGTAAGAACCGGGCCAAGGCCCGCGTCAGGGTGGCGAGGATCCATGCCCGGATCGCCGACCGCCGCCGGGACCATCTGCACAAGCTGACGACTCGACTCGTGCGCGAAAACCAAACGCTCGTGATCGAGGACTTGACCGTCCGCAACTTGCTCAAGAACCACACGCTCGCCCGCTCCATTTCGGACGTGGCCTGGCGTGAGCTGCGGCGCATGCTGGAGTACAAGACGGCCTGGTACGGGCGCCGGCTGATCACCGTCGACCGGTGGTTTCCCAGCACGCACCTGTGCTCCGCATGCGGGGCACTCGCCGACAAGATGCCCCTCGACGTCCGCGAGTGGACATGTGAGGGCTGCGGGACGGTCCATGACCGGGACGGGAACGCAGCGGTGAATCTCCTGGCCGCCGGGCTGGCGGTCGCTGCCTGTGGAGCGGGTGTAAGACCTCATCGGGAGTCCTCCTCTCGGTCGGGGCGGTCCGTGGTGAAGCAGGAAACCCCACCCGTGAGGGTGGGAATCCCCTCCCGCTAGGGAAGGGAGAGGCCAAGTCAGTGGCCTCCGTCGTCGGTGAGCAGGTGGAACAGGCTGTTCAGGTCCTCGTCGTCGGCCCAGCCGCGGGCGAGGGCGCCCACGGTGGACAGCTCGCCCAGCAGGACCCCGCCGACGAGGCGGTCGCCGCGGACGACGACCGTCCGGTAGGTCCCGCGGGTGGCGTCGGCGAGGCGGACCACGTCGTCGCCGGGGCGGGGCGTGGTCTCGCCGAAGGCGGCGAGGTCGAAGGGGTCCGCGGCTCCGCCGAGGGTGAGGCGGGTGAGGGCGCGGGTGCCGGTGTACTGCGCGGAGGAGCCGGTGAGGGTGGCGGCGAGGGCGTCGGCCTGCTCCAGGGCGGCGCCGGCCAGGCCGTACACCTGGCCTGCGTGCTCGGCGCAGTCGCCGATGGCGTGGACGCGGGGGTCGCCGGTGCGCAGCCGGTCGTCGACCACGATGCCCTTGCGGACCTCCAGACCGGCGGCCTGCGCCAGGCCCGTACGGGGGCGGACGCCGCAGGCGAGCACGACGACCTCGGCGTCGAGCCGGTAGCCGTCGGCGAGCTCGGCCCCGGTGACCTTGCGGGCGCCTTCTCCCGAGGCCGGGTGCGGCGCCGCAGACGTCGTCGTCAGGCCGCGCACCCGGCACTCGGTGTGGATTTCGATCCCGAGCTCGGTCAGGTGCGTGGCCAGCAGGGCGGAGGCGGCCGCGTCCAGCTGGCGCTCCATCAGCCGCTCCGACTGCTGGGCCAGCACCACCTGCGCGCCCCGTGCGGCCAGCGCGCGGGCCGCCGAGACGCCCAGCAGGCCCCCGCCGATCACCACCGCCCGGACCCCGGGCCGTACGGTCGCCGACAGGGCCAGGCAGTCGTCCATGGTGCGGAAGGCGTGCACCCCGTTCGGGAGTTCCCGGCCGCCCGGTTCGAACAGGCCCCGCAGTGGCGGCAGTACCGGGTTGGACCCGGTGGCCAGCACCAGGGTGTCGTACCCCAGGGCCGCCCCGTCGTCGCAGTGGACCGTCCGGTCGGCGCGGTCGACGCGGACCGCCCGCACCCCCCGCCGCAGCACCGGGCCGGGCGCCGGGAGCGCGATCACCTCCGGTGCGTACCGGCCCGCCAGGACCTCGGCGAGCAGGACGCGGTTGTACGGGATGTGCGGCTCCTCGCCGAGGACGGTCACCTCCGCGTCCCCGCCCAGCCGCGCAGCGAGCCGCAGGCCCGCCAGGCCGCCGCCGATCACCACCACACGCTGCTTCGAGGTCATGCCCTGAGCGTGCGCGCCCGCTGTTTCCCCTCCGGATCGCCCCTGTTACCCGGCGGGAACGCCCCCCTCAGCGCCGGGGTCGGGCGTCCGTGAGGCGCCTGCGGGGTGCCGGTGGCGCCGGCCGGGCCGGGGAAAGCTCAACCTTTGCGCAAGTTTCCGGGGATCGATGGTCCCTGCACCCGACAGGTCCATAGGGTCGAGTGGTGCCTGACATATCAATGACCATGATCATCGTCCTGTGCGTGGCCGCCGCGGCGGCCGGCTGGATCGACGCCGTGGTGGGCGGCGGCGGCCTGCTGCTCCTGCCGGCCCTGCTCCTCGGCCTGCCCCACGCCCACCCCGCCACCGTCCTCGGCACCAACAAGGCCGTGGCGATCGTCGGTACCGCGGGCGCGGCCGTGACCTACGTCCGCAAGGCCCCGGTGAACGTGAAGCTCGCCGTCCGCATCGGCCTCGCCGCGCTCGCCGGCTCGATGGGCGGCGCCGCGCTCGCCGGGGGCATCAGCAAGGACGCGCTCCGCCCGCTGATCATGGTGGTGCTGGTGGTCGTCGCCGGCTTCGTCCTCTTCCGGCCCGCCTTCGGCACCGCCCCTTCCGCCTCGCCCGTCAGCCGGCAGCGGGTGCTTCTGGCCATCGGGCTCGCCGGCCTCGGCATCGGCTTCTACGACGGGCTCATCGGGCCCGGCACCGGCACCTTCCTGGTGCTCGCCCTCACCGCGCTGCTCCACCTCGACCTGGTGACCGCGTCCGCCACCGCCAAGATCGTCAACTGCTGCACCAACGCCGGGGCGCTCGCGATGTTCGCGTACCAGGGCATGGTGCTGTGGCAGCTGGCCGCGCTGATGGCGGTGTTCAACCTGGCGGGCGGCATGATCGGCGCGTGCATGGCCCTCAAGAAGGGCAGCGGCTTCGTCCGGGGCGTGCTGCTCACGGTGGTGGGCGCCCTGGTGGTCAAGCTCGGCCTGGAGCAGTGGGGCTGACGGGCACGCCTCAGAACGTACTGGTGAGGTGGGCGAAGACGACCACGTTGCCGCTGTAGCCCGTGCGCGGCGAGAAGCTCCCGCCACAGGTGATCACCCGGAGCTCGGCGCGCTGCGAGGGCCCGTACACGCGGGTGTCGGGGAAGGCCTTGGCGTCGTAGACCTCGACCGCGTGGACCGTGAACACGGCGGTACGGCCGTCCGCGCGCGGGACCTCGATGGCGGCCCCGCGGTGCAGTGCGCCCAGGTTGTAGAAGACCGCCGGCCCGACCGCGTTGTCCACGTGCCCGGCGATGACGGCGGTGCCCGGGGCGCCCGGGGTGGTGCCTTCGCGGTACCAGCCGGCCAGGTCGCGCCGGGCGGGCGGGGGCACTTCGAGGCTGCCGCCCGGCTCCAGGCCGAGCCCGGTCAGCGGGGCGTCGACGCCGATGGAGGGGATCCGGACCCGGGTGGGCGGGGAGCCGGGGAGCGGCGCGATACCGGGGCCCGTGGCTCCGGCGGCGGTCAGGGCCTCGGCGGGGGAGGGCAGCGGCGGCCCGACCGGCTCGCGGGAACCGCTGGTCACGAGCCAGATCCCGAGGCAGGCGGCGAGTGCGACGAGTCCCCCGTGGCGGGGGGTCAGGGTGCGGACGGCCCGGTTCGGCGCGCGCGCACCGGGTCCGGGGCCGTTGCCGGCCGTGGGCCAGGGCCGCCGGTCGCGCCCCCGGACGCCACCGAAATCGCCACCCATGTGTATACCCTCGGCTTCCGTTTCGGGGTGACAGGCCGTCGCCCGGCCCCGCGAACGGGGGGGACCTCGCGGGGCGGGCGACGGGGGACGGTACCGGTCGGACCGCGGCCGGAGCCGCGGTGGGCGTCCGTCAGCTCTGCGTGCCGCTCGCCCGGCGACGCAGGAGCCAGGTACCGCCGACGGCGGAGGCGGCCAGCACAGCCGCTCCCGCCGCGATCTTGGCGGGGTCGGTGGTGGTGGTGGTGCCACCGCCCACCCCGGTCCGTACGTGGCCCTGCGGGCCGCGTTCGGTGACGACCAGGTCGCCGGTGGCGAACTTGCCGTTCGCGCAGGTCACCCCGATGTCGTAGCTGCCGGGGCGGGTGGCGTGGGCGACCTGGAACTGTCCCACGACCACCTCCTTGTGGGTGCCCGGGACCAGCTTGAACCGGCCGCCGCCCACCGTGGTGGCATCACCCTCCGCGTGGCTGCCGGAGCCGCATGCGGTGGTGTTCACGGTGACGGTGGCGCCCGGGGCGGCGGACTTGGGCCACACCTCCAGCGCGGCGAAGTCGCCGGGCGCGAAGCTCACCATGCCCAGTTCCGCGGCGGCGACCGCACCGGCGACCGGGCCGGTGAACGCGGCGGCGGTCAGCACGGTCGCGGTCAGCGCGTGTGCGGTTCGTCGGCGCATGGGGACTCTCCCTGGAGACACGGGGTCGTGTTTCCGAGGTAACCCGGCCTTCCGGCCATGCGCCTGCTGATGTCCCGTCAGCTCGCCGCGCCGGCGCCCGGCACGTGGGCCGTTCCCGCAGGTCAGGGCGGGACGTACGGCCATCCGTGGCATCCGTGCCGACTGGGTGACCGCGGGGCCCGGGCCGCCGGCGGGGGTCATGGAGGCGGAAGCGCCAGGTGGAGGGATCCGACGCCGGGTGGTGAGGGTCCCGGCCGCCGCGAGGGTGGGGGACAGGGGTGCGTACGGTGGTGGGGCGCGGGCCCGTGGGGGCTTTGGCCACGGCCCGCGGACTGTCGCGCCGTATCCCAGGGAGGGCCCCGTGACATCGGTCGTTCGGCCACCGGATCCGTTCGCTCCGCCCGGTCCCCTGCCGTTCTTCGTCTACGGGACCCTCCGGCCGGGCGAGGTCAACCACGACCTCTTCCTGCGCGGCCGCACGATCGGGGAGGAGCCCGCCCGCCTCCCGGACGCGGCGCTCTACGACGGCCCCGGATATCCGTTCGCGGTCCACCACCCCGGCTCGGCCGTCGTCGGAGAGCTGATCACCGCCGCCCCGGGCGCCTACCGGGAGCTGCTGGCGGCCCTGGACCGGCTGGAGGAGTACGAGGGCCCGGGCCGCCCGGGGAACGTCTACGACCGGCTCGCCCGCCAGGCCCTGCGCGCCGACGGCACGCCCGTCCGGGCCTGGGTCTACCTGGCGTCCCCGCTCCTCGCCCGCGACCTGCGGGAGTCGGGCACCGAGATACCGGGCGGCGACTGGCTGGGACGCTGAGGGGCCGGGGCAGCCGCCCTCACAGGCCTTCGGCGCCTCGGTTGCGCAGGCGCTGCCCGTACTGCTGGAGCACCCACAGCTCCTCCTGGACCGCGGCCAGTTGCTCCGGAGGGGCCTGGGGGCCCAGCCGGGACAGCGTGCCCTGGATCTCGTGGACCCGGCGGTCGACGGCGCGCAGCCGGACCTGGACCAGCTGCATGCCGGCGTACACCTCGTCCACCGTCTTCGCGTGGATGGCCTCGACCGCCAGCTCGGTGACGAGCGCGCGGACGGTGTCGTTGGGGGCCGCCTCGCGCACCCGGGCCAGATAGTCCTCGGCGGCCGGCGAGGCGCCCCCCGCGTCCTGGATGGCCTGGCGCACGGCCGCGTACGGCGGGGCGGTGAACTCGTCGATCCCGTACGCGTCGAAGGCGGGCGAGACCAGGGCCGGGCGCTGCAGGGCCAGCTTCAGCAGCTCCCGCTCGGTGCGGTGGGCGGGGCTGCGCAGGTTCAGCGCGGGACCGCCGGCCGGCCGCGCGGCAGGCGCCGGGGCGGCGGCCTCGTAGGAGGGGCGGCCCCTGCCCTGCTGCGGGGGCTGGTTTCCGCGCTCCCGCGCCCAGCGAGCCAGCTGGGCCACCCGCTTGACCACGAACTGCTCGTCGCGGATGCCGAGCATGCCCGCGAGCTGGACCGCGGACTCGTGCTGGATCGCGATGTTCTTGATGTTGGCGACGACCGGAGCGGCCTCGTCCAGGGCGGCCGCCCGGCCGGCCGGGTTCTCCAGGTTGTGCCGGGCGACGATGTGCCGCAGGGCGAACTCGAACAGCGGGGTACGGGACTCCACCAGCCCCGACACCGCGGCGTCCCCCTGGGCCAGACGCAGGTCACACGGGTCCATGCCGCCCGGGGTGATCGCGATCGAGGTCTCCGCGGCGAACTTCTGGTCGTCCTCGAACGCCCGCAGCGCCGCCTTCTGGCCGGCCGCGTCGCCGTCGAAGGTGAAGATCACTTCGGCGGTGGCGTTGTCCATCAGCAGCCGCCGCAGGATCTTGATGTGGTCCCCGCCGAAGGCCGTGCCACAGGTGGCGATCGCGGTGGTGACCCCGGCCATGTGGCAGGCCATCACGTCCGTGTAGCCCTCGACGACCACGGCCCGGGAGGTCTTCGCGATCTCCTTCTTGGCCAGGTCGATGCCGTACAGCACCTGGGACTTCCGGTAGATCGGCGTCTCGGGGGTGTTCAGGTACTTGGGGCCGTTGTCGTCGTCGCGCAGCTTGCGCGCGCCGAAGCCGACCACCTCGCCGCTGATGTCGCGGATCGGCCACATCAGCCGGCCGCGGAAGCGGTCGATGGGCTTGCCGCTGCGGCTGTCCTGGGCGAGGCCTGAGGTGATCAGCTCCTTGTCGCTGAAGCCCTTGCCGCGCAGGAAGCGGGTCAGGTGGTCCCAGCCGGCCGGGCTGTAGCCCACGCTGAAGTGCGCGGCCGCGGCCTGGTCGAAACCGCGCTCCGCCAGGAACTTGCGGCCGATCTCCGCTTCGGCGCTGCCCAGCTGGTCCACGTAGAACTGCGCGGCCGCCTTGTGCGCCTCGACGAGGCGGATGCGCTCGCCGCGCCCGCTGGTGCCGGCGGTGTAGCCGCCCTCCTCGTAGCGCAGGGTGATGCCGGCCTGTCCGGCGAGCCGCTCGACCGCCTCCGAGAAGGAGAGGTGGTCGATCTTCATGATGAAGTCGAGGGTGTCCCCGCCCGCCTGGCAGCCGAAGCAGTGGTAGAGACCCTTGCTGGGGCTGACCTGGAAGGACGGGGACTTCTCGTCGTGGAAGGGGCACAGGCCCTTGAGGTTGCCGCCGCCGGCGTTGCGCAGCTGGAGGTAGTCGGAGACCACGGCGTCGATCGGGACCGCGTCCCGTACCGCCTTCACGTCGTCGTCGTTGATCCGTCCTGCCACGCGTGAAGTCTACGGCCGGACACCGGCAAACCCGTCAGGCCCCCTCGGCCGCGACCAGCGACTCAAGCGGAACGGACGGATCCGCGAGGGCCTCGCGGTCCACGGGCGCCTTCGACCTGATCAGGGCCTGGATGTGCTCGGTCACGTCCCAGACGTTCACGTTCATTCCGGCGAGCACCCGCCCGTTCGACAGCCAGAAGGCGATGAACTCCCGCTTGCCCACGTCCCCGCGGATCAGCACCTGGTCGTAGCCGCCGGGCGGCGCGTACCCCGAGTACTCCAGGCCCACGTCGTACTGGTCGGAGAAGAAGTACGGCACCCGGTCGTAGGCGACCTCCTGCCCCAGCATGGCCCGCGCCGCGGCCGGGCCCCCGTTCAGGGCGTTCGCCCAGTGCTCGACCCGCAGCCGGGTGCCCAGCACCGGGTGGTGGGCGGCCGCCACGTCCCCGACCGCGTAGACGTCCGGATCGGACGTGCGCAGCGAGGCGTCCACGGCGATCCCGCCGCCGTGCTCGCGGTCCACCAGCGCCAGCCCCGAGGTCTCGGCGAGCGCCGTACGCGGCGCGGCCCCGATCGCGGCGAGCACCGCGTGCGCCGGATGCTCCTCCCCGTCGTCCGTACGGGCCGCCAGCACCATGCCGTCCTGACCGACGATCTCCGTCAGCCGGGCCCCGAAGTGGAACCGCACCCCGTGGTCGGCGTGCAGGTCCGCGAAGAGCCGGCCGATCTCCGGGCCGAGCACCACGTGCAGCGGGGTGGCCTCCGGCTCGACGACGGTGACCTCGGCGCCGTACCCGCGGGCCGCCGCGGCCACTTCCAGGCCGATCCACCCGGCGCCCGCGATCAGCAGGTGCCCGTTGTCGCGGCCCAGGGTGACCAGCACGTTGCGCAGCCGCTCGGCGTGCGCCAGCCGCCGCAGGTGGTGCACCCCGGCCAGGCCCGTGCCCGGGATGTCCAGGCGGCGCGGCTCGGCACCGGTGGCCAGCAGCAGCTTGTCGTAGTGCAGCGCGGTGCCGTCGCCGAGGACCACCTTCTTGGCGTCCCGGTCCAGCTGGACGGCGGGCTGGCCGAGGTGCAGCTCGATGTCGGAGGCCGCGTACCAGGACGGCTCGTGGACGAAGACGCTGTCACGGTCGTCCTTGCCCGTCAGGTACCCCTTGGAGAGCGGGGGCCGTTCGTAGGGATGGTCGCGCTCGTCGCCGATCAGGATCACCCGCCCCGTGAACCCCTCGGCCCTCAGCGTTTCGGCCGCCTTTGCCCCGGCCAGCCCCGCGCCCACGATGACGAACGTCCGGTGTGCGTCGACCACCTGATGCCTCCTCATAACCTCTCCGCCACATGCGACCACATGCGAGCGTCCCGCACCGAGCCTGCCGCGTGAAGGGGGAGTGGCCCGATCAGCTCACCCTTCGGCGCGTCGGGTGCGCTGTGTGAGGCGCGCGTGCAGGGAGCGGGCAGCTGCGTCCGTGAGGGACGCGATCTGGTCGATGACCGCCCGCTTCCTGGCCTTGTCGTCCGGGGCCGTGTCGAAGATGGCGCGGAACTGCGGGTCCAGGCCCTCGGGGGCGCGGGCGCTGAGGGCCTCGGCGAGTTCGGCCAGGACGATGCGCTGGTCGGCGCGGATCCGCTCCTGCTCGTCGCGCTGCATGACGTACAGGTCGGCCACCGCCTTGAGCACGGCGCACTCGTTGCGCGCCTCGCGCGGGACCACCAGCTCGGCCGCGTACCGGGTCAGTCGGCCGGAGCCGTACGCCTCGCGGGTGGCGCCCTCGGCGGCCAGGCAGAAGCGGCCGATGAGCTGGCTGGTCGCGTCCTTCAGACGGGCCTGGGCTACGGCGGAACCGTCGTACCCGTGCGGCCACCACTCCTGCTCCATCAGCCGGTCCAAGGCCTCGCGGAGCTCCTCCGGGCCGGTGTCGGCAGGCACGTACCGGCCGATGGCCACCCGCCAGATCGCGGCGCGCTCGGGCTCGGCGAAGAGGAGGTTGGGGTCGAGGTGGCCCGCGTGCAGGCCGTCCTCGAAGTCGTGGACGGAATACGCGACGTCGTCGGACCAGTCCATGACCTGGGCCTCGAAGCACTTGCGGTCCGCGGGCGCGCCGAGGCGCAGCCATTCAAAGACCGGCAGGTCGTCCTCGTACGCGCCGAACTTCACCGAATCGGGATCGGTGGGGTGGTTCCCGCGGGCCCACGGGTACTTGGTGGCCGCGTCCAGACAGGCCCGGGTGAGGTTGAGGCCGACGCTGACGAGCTCGCCGCTCGCCGGGTCGGGCACGAACCGCTTGGGCTCCAGACGGGTCAGCAGGCGCAGCGACTGGGCGTTGCCCTCGAAGCCGCCGCAGTCCTTGGCGAACTCGTTGAGCGCCTCCTCGCCGTTGTGGCCGAAGGGCGGGTGGCCCATGTCGTGGGACAGGCAGGCCGCCTCGACGAGGTCGGGGTCGCAGCCGAGCGCGGCGCCGAGCTCCCGGCCGACCTGGGCGCACTCCAGGGAGTGGGTGAGGCGGGTACGGGGACTCGCGTCCCAGTCGTAGGAGCGGGTGCCGGGGGTGACGACCTGGGTCTTGCCGGCGAGGCGGCGCAGCGCGGCGGAGTGCAGGACGCGGGCACGGTCGCGCTGGAAGGCCGTACGGCCCGGCCGTTTGTCGGGCTCGGCGGCCCAGCGCTCGGTGGCCGCGGAGTCGTACAGGGGGTCTGCGGGGGCGTGCGCGGTGCCTTCCATGAAAAGACGGTAACCGGAACCTCTGACACATCGGGATCAGGCGGAGACGAGTTCCGGCCGCGCGGGGTCGCGGAGCGCGGCGAGGGCCTGGTCGTAGCGGTGCAGCAGCAGGCGGGCCAGGGCCGGGTGGCAGCCCAGCGGCGCGGCGGCGGGCCCGGGCGCGGCGGCCGCGCACTGGGCGGCGAACCGGCCGGGCGCGGTGAAGTACGAGGCCACCGCGACCCGGTGGTGGCCGCGCGCGGTCAGGGCGCGGACCGCGTCGGGGACGGTGGGCGCGGCGGCGGAGGCGTAGGCGGGGACCACGGGGACGCCGCCGAGGCGCTCGGAGAGCAGGTCCGCGGTGCGGCGGGTGTCGACGGCGGACTCGGGGTCACGGGAGCCCGCGGCCGCGAGCACGACGGCCGAACCGGCGCTCCAGCCGGCCTCCACGAGGCGTTCGCGGAGGGCCTCCACGAGCAGGGGATGCGGGCCGAGCGGGGCGGCGACGGTGGTGTGCAGGTGGGCCGCGCGGGCGGCGGAGGCGGGCAGGTCGCGCTTGACGTGGTAGCCGCGGCCGAGGAGCAGCGGGACGAGGACGGCCTCGCCGCGCAGCTCCCGCAGGACCTCGTCGAGCGGGGGCTCGCTCAGCTCTATGTGGCCGAGCCGGACGGGGAGGCGGGGGCGGAGTTCGCGGACGACGTCGAGGAGCGCGCGGGCGGTGTGCGCGGCGCGCGGGTCGCGGCTGCCGTGCGCGACGGCGACGAGGGTGGGCTGCATGGGCGGACTCCGGGTCGGCACAGGCCGTCCAGCTGGGTGCCCAGTTGGACGGTGATGCGGCTGAGCAGTTCGACCGCGCTGTCGAAGGGGAGGGCGGGGGACTCGGGAGGGTGCACCGGCTCCGTCATGGACCGATCCTGCGCGCCGGAGGTTGCCGGGGCGTTGCGCCGGGGTGACGGGTGTTTTCCGGCTGCTCACTCGCTCATTCGTACGGGTGAAAGGAGGGGAGGGGGGAACTGCGGGGCCGTGTCGGGTCGTCAGTCCGTGCGAATGATGTGTCGGTCGTGGAGCGCGAAGCACGCAGCGTGTGGCGCGCGGGGGATGGGGAGCGGTCATGGAGATGCCGGGCTGGGTGCGGTCGGTGGCGGGGCGGTGGCGGGGGCTGCCGTGGGGCGTGCGGGGGGTCCGGCGGGCTCGGGGAGTGCGGGGGTCTGGGGGTGTGCGAGGCCGGCGGCGGGCCGTGCAGGTCGTGATGGCCGGCTGCGTGCTGGCGCTGCTGCCCTCGGCGTGGACGCACGCGGCGGCCGCGGACCGGCTGCGGTCGACGGCCGACGCACCCGCCACCGGGGTGGCCGTGGTGTTCGGGGCGGGCCTGTGGAACGGCCGGCCCACCCCCTACCTGGCGGGCCGGCTCGACGCCGCAGCCGAGCTGTACCGCACGGGCAAGGTCAAGGTCGTGCTGGTCACCGGCGACAACAGCCGCACCGAGTACGACGAGCCCGACGCGATGCGCACGTACCTGACGGCGCACGGGGTGCCGGAGGCGCGGATCGTCGCCGACTACGCCGGCTTCGACACCTGGGACTCGTGCGTACGGGCCAAGGAGATATTCGGGGTCGAACGGGCCGTGCTGATCAGCCAGGGCTTCCACATACGCAGGGCCGTCGCCCTGTGCCAGGCGGCGGGCGTGGACTCGTACGGGGTCGGGGTGCCCGACGAGCACGACACGACCTGGTACTACGGCGGGACCCGGGAGGTCTTCGCGGCCGGCAAGGCGGCGCTGGACGCGGCCTTCAAGCCCGAACCGCGCTTCCTGGGACCGAAGGAACCGGGGGTGTCGCAGGCCCTGGGCGCTCTGGCAGACTGACGCGGCAGTCGGCCTATGCCGATTAGTCATATGCCGACCTGTCCTATCGGTACGAGCGTCAGAGGTGAACCGTGGCTGTGGTGGATCTGAGCGGCAAGGTCGTCGTCATCACCGGAGGGGCCCGCGGTCTGGGTGCGGCGGCAGCCCAGGCCGTCGTGGACGGCGGCGGCAAGGTGCTGATCACGGACATCCTGGAGGCGGAGGGCGCCGAGACGGCCGCCAAGCTCGGTGACGCGGCCCGCTTCCTGCGGCACGACGTGACGAGCGAGGCCGACTGGCAGGCGGCGCTGGAGTACGCGGTCGCCGAGTTCGGCCGCTTGGACGGCCTGGTGAACAACGCCGGCATAGCCACCGGCCAGTTCCTGGAGCACGAGAGCGTCGAGCACTTCCGCCAGGTCGTGGAGATCAACCTGGTCGGCGTGTTCATCGGCATCAAGGCGGCGATCCCGCTGCTCCGGGCGAACGGCGGCGGCTCCATCGTCAACATCTCCTCCGCCGCAGGCCTGACCGGCCTCGCGCTCACCGCCGGCTACGGCGCGTCCAAGTGGGGCGTGCGCGGCCTGTCGAAGATCGGCGCGGTCGAGCTCGCGGAGGCGAAGATCCGCGTCAACTCCGTCCACCCCGGCATGACGCTGACCCCGATGACCGCCCCCATCGGCATCCAGCCGGGGGAGGGCAACTACGCCGGCGCCCCGCTCGGCCGTGTCGGAGTGCCCGAGGAGATAGCCGCCGCGATCGCGTTCCTCCTCTCGGACGCCGCCGGCTACATGACCGGCGCCGAACTGGCGGTCGACGGCGGCTGGACCGCGGGCCTGACGGTGAAGTACCTGACGGGCCAGTGAACCCATCCCCGCTTCCGGGCCGGTACCCGCAGGTTTCGACGGGGCCGGGTGTGTGCCGGGGCGCCCCCGCAGGGCGCCGAACACACCCCCCCTCCGCTCTCCGACCCCTGGAAACGTTCGGCGCCCGAGGAGGTGCCCCGGCACACACCCGGCCCCGGCGGAGCCGGCCCGTCACCGGCCCGACCCCGCCACGACCCGCCCGCTTACCGGCCCGGAAGGGCGGGGCTGGGCGCCTGGGCTCACCGCCGGCGCCGGGCGGCGCTGAGGCAGAGCACCCGGACTTGTAACGCGGGGCGGCGGCCGGCGTAACACCGCCGACCCACGCTGGACCGTATGCACACCTCGGACTCCGCCACCGCCACGCACTGCCCGTACTGCGCGCTGCAGTGCGGGATGAACCTCCGGCCCGAGCCGGGCGGGGTGGGCGTGGCGGTGGAGGAGCGTGCGGACTTTCCCGTCAACCGGGGCGCGCTGTGCGGCAAGGGCCGCACCGCCCCCGCCGTGCTCTCCTCCCGGGTACGCCTGACCGAGCCGCTCGTCCGCACCCACGCCGGGACGCTCGAACCGGCCACCTGGGAGGAGGCCCTCGACGCCGTGGCCGCAGGCCTAGCCCGTACCGCCGGCGCGCACGGCGCGGACGCCGTCGGAGTCTTCGGCGGCGGCGGGCTCACCAACGAGAAGGCCTACGCACTGGGCAAGTTCGCCCGCGTCGCCCTGCGCACCTCGCAGATCGACTACAACGGCCGCTTCTGCATGTCCTCGGCCGCCGCCGCGCACCAGCGGGCCTTCGGGCTCGACCGGGGTCTGCCCTTCCCGCTGGAGGACATCCCCCGCACCGGCTGCGTGATCCTCGTCGGCTCCAACCTCGCCGAGACCATGCCGCCCGCCCTGCGCTACCTCACCGAGCTCAAGGCCAACGGCGGCACCCTGATCGTCATCGACCCGCGCCGCACCCGCACCGCCGACCAGGCCGACCTGCACCTCGCCCCGCGCCCCGGCACCGACCTCGCCCTCGCCCTCGGCCTGCTGCACCTGGTGGTCGCCGAGGGCCGTACCGACGAGGAGTTCATCGCCGAGCGGACCACCGGCTGGGAGGAGGCCCGGGCGGCCGCCATGGCGCACTGGCCGGAGCTGGTGGAGCGCATCACCGGCGTGTCCGTGCCCAAACTCCGCCAGGCCGTCGAGATGTTCTGCGCCCCGGAATCCGCCATGGTCCTCACCGCCCGCGGCCCCGAGCAGCAGTCCAAGGGCACCGACACCGTCGGCGCCTGGATCAACCTCTGCCTGGCCACCGGCCGGGCCGGCCGCCCGCTCTCCGGCTACGGCTGCCTCACCGGCCAGGGCAACGGCCAGGGCGGCCGCGAGCACGGCCAGAAGGCCGACCAGCTCCCCGGCTACCGCAAGCTCACCGACCCGGCGGCCCGCGCACACGTCGCCGAGGTGTGGGGCGTCGACCCCGACACCCTCCCCGGCCCGGGCCGCAGCGCGTACGAACTCCTCGACGCCCTCGGCACGGACGTGAAGGCCCTCCTCCTCATGGGCTCCAACCCGGTGGTCTCCGCCCCCCGCGCCGCCCACGTCGAGGACCGCATCCGTTCCCTGGACTTCCTCGCCGTGGCCGACGTCGTCCTCTCCGAGACCGCGGCCCTCGCGGACGTGGTCCTGCCCGTCACCCAGTGGGCGGAGGAAACCGGCACCACCACCAACCTGGAGGGCCGCGTCCTGCTGCGCAGGCAGGCACTCACCCCGCCCCCGGGAGTCCGCACCGACCTGGAGGTCCTGCACGGCCTCGCCGCCCGGCTCGGCGTGGAGAAGGGTTTCCCCACCGCCCCCGAGGAGGTCTTCGAGGAACTGCGCCGCGCCTCGGCCGGCGGCCCCGCCGACTACTCCGGCATCTCCTACTCCCGCATCGAGGCCGAGCAGGGGGTCTTCTGGCCCTGCCCCCAGGACTCGCCGGGGCAGCCGCGCCTCTTCCTCGACCGTTTCGCCACCGACGACGGCCGGGCCCGCTTCGTCCCCGTCTCGCACCGCGAGGCCGCCGAGGTCCCCGACGCGGAGTACCCGATCCTGCTCACCACCGGCCGCGTGGTCTCCCAGTACCAGTCCGGCGCCCAGACCCGCCGCGTGGACGAGCTCAACGAGGCCGCCCCCGGCCCCTTCGTGGAACTCCACCCCCGCCTCGCCGCCCGCATCGGCGCGGTCGACGGCAGCCCGCTCGCGGTGACCTCCCGCCGCGGCCGGGCGGTGGCTCCGGCCCGGATCACCGACGCCATCCGCGCGGACACGGTCTTCATGCCGTTCCACTGGCCGGGCGAGGGCCGCGCCAACTCCCTGACCAACCCGGCGCTGGACCCGGTTTCCCGGATGCCGGAGTTCAAGGTCTGCGCGGTCCGCGTCGAGCCGGCGTAGCGGCGCCCCGCACCATGTCGAGCCGGCGCAGCGCGCCCCGCGCCGCGCCGAGCCGGCGTAGCGGCCCCGCACCATTTCTTGCCGCAGACTTGGCCGCCGCTTTGGCGAGGGGACCACACACCGCGAACTAGCGTTCCCGCCATGCCCCTACGCCCCCTCCCGTACCGCAAGCCGACCCGCGGCCGCGACTACTGGGTCCTGGACGACGTCCTGCCGGATGTGGACTCCGTACGGGCCCGCTGCCTGGCGAAGGACGACTGGGTCCAGGGCGCGCCGCACAAGCCCGAGCCCTGGCCGGGCCTGCGCGCCATGCCCGCGCTGGAACCCGCCGAACTGGCCCGCGTGGAACGGCTCGTGCGCCAGGCCACCGGCGCGCCGCGGATCTGGGCCGAGGAACCGGCCGGCTCCGGCACCTTCAACCACAACTGTGTCCAGGTCGTCGGCGAGGACGAGTGCGAGCCGCGCCCGCACACCGACTCCCGCACCCTGTGCCGCTACGCCGCCGTGCTCTACCTCAGCCCGGACACCCCCGAGGACTGCGGCACCAGCTTCTACCGCCAGAACCTGCCGGGCGGCACCCTCGGCGGCAACCAGGTCCTCGCCCCGCACAACAACCTGGTCGACGCCCTCGGCACCCGCTTCGTCCCCCCGGACTCCTTCACCGAGGACGTCCGCGTCCCCCACCGCTACAACCGCCTGCTCCTCTACTCCGCCAACCTCATCCACAGCGCGACGGGTTACTGCGGTACGACGCTCGAGGACAAGCGGATGACGGCCGTCTTCTTCTGGATGGCCTGACCTCCTCCGGACGGCCGGCGAAGGCCCGTTCCGTGTTCGTACACGGAACCGGCCTTCTCGGACATGCGTCCGGTCCGCATCGGGATTCCCGCCGGGGGGTAACCATCCCGTCACGCACCGAGTGCAGAAAATGCCCGCACGCCCCTCGTGGCAGCGATGTGTCGTACCCCACACTGAGTTGCGGTGCCTGAGTCCTCGGACCCCTGGAGGTCGCCCCCGTGCAGACCCAGACCCAGCCCCTGACCGTGACCGATCAGTCCGAGCGCGAGGCCGAGGCCATGGACGACGAGCCAGAGCCCCTCGAGCTGACCGAGCCGGTCCCGACACAGCGCGGACGCAGCGGCGGCAGTGGCAGCAGCGGCGACCGTGCGGGCGGAGCGGGTCCTTCCGCCGATCTGTTCCGGCAGTACCTGCGCGAGATAGGCAGGATCCCGCTGCTCACCGCCGCCGAGGAGGTCGAGCTCGCGCGGCGCGTCGAAGCCGGCCTGTTCGCCGAGGAGAAGCTCGCCGGCACCCCGGACCTCGACTCCCGGCTCGCCGTGGACCTCGACCGGCTCGTCGTCATGGGCCGCATGGCCAAGCGCCGCCTCATCGAGTCCAACCTGCGGCTCGTGGTCTCCGTCGCGAAGCGCTACGTGGGCCGCGGGCTCACCATGCTCGACCTCGTGCAGGAGGGGAACCTCGGGCTCATCCGGGCCGTTGAGAAGTTCGACTACGCCCGCGGCTACAAGTTCTCCACCTACGCCACCTGGTGGATCCGGCAGGCCATGTCCCGGGCCCTCGCCGACCAGGCCCGGACCATCCGCGTGCCCGTCCACGTCGTGGAGCTGATCAACCGCGTCGTGCGCGTCCAGCGCCGCATGCTGCAGGAGCGCGGGTACGAGCCCACCGCCGAAGAGGTCGCCGTCCACCTGGAACTGACTCCCGAGCGGGTCATGGAGGTGCTCCGCCTCGCCCAGGAGCCGGTCTCCCTGCACGCTCCGGTCGGCGAGGAGGACGACGTCGCGCTCGGCGACCTCATAGAGGACGGCGACGCCGCCTCGCCCGTGGAGTCCGCCGCCTTCTTCCTGCTGCGCGAACACCTCGAAGCGGTGCTGTCCACGCTCGGCGAGCGCGAGCGGAAGGTCGTCCAGCTGCGGTACGGGCTCGACGACGGGCGCCCCCGCACCCTGGAGGAGATCGGCCGGATCTTCGGCGTCACGCGCGAACGGATCCGCCAGATCGAGTCCAAGACCCTCAACAAACTGCGCGACCACGCCTTCGCCGACCAGCTGAGGGGCTACCTGGACTGAGCGGACCCCGGCGGAGCGGCGGGCCGACGGCACGGGGGCACGGGGACACAGGGACACAGGGACACAGGGACACGGGGACACGGGAAAGGGGCGCCCCGAAGGACGCCCCCACCCGGCCCGCCCCGAGGTCAGTCGACCTCGGCGACCGCCTGCGCGAACTGCGCCGCGTACAGCCGCGCGTACGCGCCGCCCGCGTCCAGCAGCTCCTCGTGCGTGCCCTGTTCCACGATCGAGCCGCTCTCCATCACCAGGATCACGTCCGCGTCGCGGATCGTCGACAGCCGGTGCGCGATCACGAAGGACGTACGGCCGTGCGCCAGGCGCGCCATAGCCTTCTGGATCAGCACCTCGGTCCGGGTGTCCACCGAGCTCGTCGCCTCGTCGAGCACCAGGATCACCGGGTCCGACAGGAACGCCCGGGCGATGGTGATCAGCTGCTTCTCGCCGGCGCTGACGCCCGCGCCCTCGTCGTCCAGCACGGTGTCGTAGCCGTCCGGCAGGGTGCGGATGAACCGGTCGGCGTGCGCCGCCCGCGCGGCCTCCTCGATCTCGGCGCGCGTGACCTCGCGCGAAGCCCCGTACGCGATGTTCTCGGCGATGGTCCCGCCGAACAGCCAGGTGTCCTGGAGCACCATGCCGATCCCGCCGCGCAGTTCCTCGCGGGTCATCTTCGCGATGTCCACGCCGTCGAGGGCGATCTCCCCGCCCGTGACCTCGTAGAACCGCATCAGCAGGTTCACGAGCGTGGTCTTGCCGGCGCCCGTCGGGCCGACGATCGCGACCGTCTGGCCGGGCTCCACGCTCAGCGAGAGGTTCTCGATCAGCGGCTTGTCCGGCTCGTAGCGGAACGCCACCTTGTCGAGGGTGACCTGCCCGCGCAGGGTCTCCGGGCGATCCGGAACCTCGGCGTCCGGCTCCTGTTCCGCCGCGTCCAGCAGCTCGTACACCCGCTCCGCCGAAGCGACCCCGGACTGCACCAGGTTCGCCATCGAGGCGACCTGTGTCAGCGGCATCGAGAACTGCCGCGAGTACTGGATGAAGGCCTGCACGTCACCGATCGACAGGGTGCCCGAGGCGACCCGGAGCCCGCCGACGACCGCGATCAGCACGTAGTTGATGTTCGAGATGAAGAACATCACCGGCTGCATGATGCCGCTGACCAGCTGCGCCTTGAACGAGGCCCGGTACAGCGCCTCGTTCTGCTCGGCGAAGACGGCCGCGGACTCCTTCTGCCGGCCGAAGACCTTGACCAGGTTGTGGCCCGAGTACATCTCCTCGATGTGCGCGTTCAGCGCGCCGGTGGTCTTCCACTGCGCCACGAACTGCGGCTGCGACTTCTTGCCGATCTTCGCCGCGACGAAGATCGAGAGCGGTACGGTCAGCAGCGCCACCAGCGCGAGCAGCGGCGAGATCCAGAACATCATCGCCAGCACGCCGACGATGGTCAGCAGCGAATTCATCAGCTGCCCCATCGTCTGCTGGAGCGTCTGGCCGATGTTGTCGATGTCGTTCGTCGCCCGGCTCAGCACCTCGCCGCGCTTCTGCTGGTCGAAGTACGACAGCGGCAGCCGCGACAGCTTCCCCTGGAGCTCCTCGCGCATCCGGTACACGGTGCCGTTCATAATGTGGTTCGACAGGCGCGTCGCAACCAGCATCAGCAGGCCGGCCATCGTGAAGACCACCAGAGCCCAGACCGCCACGACCCCGACGGCACCGAAGTCGATGCCCTCGCCGGGGGTGAAGTCCGTGCCGGACAGCATGTCCGCCATACCGCCGTGGCCCTCGGCGCGCATGCCGTCCAGCGCCTGCTGCTTCGTCAGGCCCGCCGGCATCTCCCGGCCGACGATCCCCGCGAAGACCAGGTCGGTGGCCTCGCCGAGGATCTTCGGCCCGACGACCGCGCAGCCGACGGAGCCGACCACGGCCAGGACCATGCCCCAGATCTTGGCCCGGTCGTGGGCGAGCTGACGCAGCAGCCGCTTGCCCGAGCCCTTGAAGTCCAGGGACCGCTGGGCCGGTCCCATCATCATCCGTCCTCCGGGCCCGCTCATGCGGCCTCCGCCTCCGTCAGCTGGGAGAGCACGATCTCCCGGTAGGTCTCATTGCCGGCCATCAGCTCGTGGTGGCGTCCCTCGCCGACCACCTGGCCCTCGTCGAGGACGATGATCCGGTCGGCGTCGCGGATCGTGGAGACCCGCTGGGCGACGATCACCACGGTCGCGTCCTCGGTCTCGCGGGCGAGCGCCGCGCGCAGCGCCGCGTCCGTCGCGTAGTCCAGGGCCGAGAAGGAGTCGTCGAAGAGGTAGATCTCCGGGCGCTGCACCAGGGTGCGGGCGATCGCGAGCCGCTGGCGCTGGCCGCCGGAGACGTTCGTACCGCCCTGGGTGATGGGGGCCTCCAGGCCGCCCTCCAGCTCGGACACGAAGTCCTTGGCCTGGGCCACCTCCAGGGCCCGCCACAGCTCCTCGTCGGTCGCGTCGGGGCGCCCGTAGCGGAGGTTGGAGGCGACGGTTCCGGAGAAGAGGTACGGCTTTTGCGGGACCATGCCGACCGTCTTGGCCAGCAGTTCCGGCTCGAGCCGGCGTACGTCCTCCCCGTCGACCAGCACCTCGCCGCCGGTCGCGTCGAACAGCCGGGGCACCAGGCCCAGCAGGGTGGACTTGCCGCTGCCGGTGGAGCCGATGACCGCCGTGGTCTCGCCGGGCCGGGCCACCAGGTCCACGCCGCGCAGCACCGGGGCCTCGGCGCCCGGGTAGCGGAAGTCGGCGCCGCGCAGCTCCAGTACGCCGCTCTGCAGGAGCTTGCGCACCGGGTCGGTGGGCGGCACCACGCTGGACTCGGTGTCCAGGACCTCCTGGATGCGCTCGGCGCAGACCTCGGCGCGCGGCACCATCATGAACATGAAGGTGGCCATCATCACGGACATGACGATCTGCATCAGGTAGGCGAGGAAGGCCGTCAGCTGGCCGATCTCCATGCCCCCGCTGTCGATGCGCATCGCGCCGAACCAGATGACGGCGACGCTGGAGATGTTCACGACCACGATGACGGCGGGGAACATCAGCGCGAGGAGCTTGCCGGCGGCCAGCGAGACACCGGTGAGGTCCTGGTTGGCCTCCCGGAACCGGTCCTTCTCGTAGTCGTCGCGGACGAAGGCGCGGATCACCCGGTTGCCGGTGATCTGCTCGCGCAGGACCCGGTTCACGGTGTCCAGCCGCTCCTGCATCTGGCGGAACAGCGGGCGCGTCTTGAGCACGATCGCCCCGACCGACAGGCCGAGTACGGGGACGACGGCCAGCAGCACGCCCGACAGCTTCACGTCGAGCGACAGGGCCATGGCTATGCCGCCGACGCACATGATCGGCGCCGAGACCATCAGCGTGAAGGTCATCAGCACCAGCATCTGGACCTGCTGGACGTCGTTCGTCGTACGGGTGATCAGGGACGGGGCGCCGAACTGGCCGAGCTCCCGCGCGGAGAAGCTCTGCACCCGGTCGAAGACGGCGGCGCGGACGTCCCGGCCGAAGGCCGCCGCGGTGCGGGCGCCGTAGTAGACGGCCCCGACGTTGCAGACGAGCTGGACGAGCGAGACGCCGAGCATCAGCGCGCCGAAGCGCAGGATGTAGCCGGTGTCCCCGTTGACGACACCGTTGTCAATGATGTCCGCGTTGAGCGTGGGCAGGTAGAGGCTCGCACTGGTCTGCAGCAGTTGGAGCAGGACCAGCAGGGCGATGGGTTTCCGGTACGGACCCAGATGGGTCCGCAGAAGTCGTATGAGCACGCGCAGGCTCCGGTCGGCAAGATCGAGGGGGTTCACCCCATCTTCGGCCAACCGGCGGCCCGATCCCCACCGGTTTTCGCAAAGCCCGGTCAAAAGGAGTAGACCGCCCTACGCCTCCGGTCCCGGGAATGCCCGGCTCGAACGCTCCCACGCCCGGCCAGAACGCTCCCGCGCCCCGGCTAGAACGCTCCCGCGCCCGGCTGGAACGCCCCGGGGTGGATCTGCTCCCGCGTCGCGATGTACTGCTGGCGCACCGCCTGCCAGGCCGGGAACTCCTCGCCCGGCTCGAACACCTGCGCGGCGGGGGCCGGCCACACCGGCGGGGTGTGCGGGGCCAGCGTGCCCTGCGCCACACCGAGCGCCCACGCCGCCTGGCGCGCCGCGCCCAGCGCCGCGTAGTCGGCCGGCGCCGGTACGACGACCTGCGTCCCGAACAGCCCGGGAGCCGCGGCCTGCACGGCGGGCAGCTCGGCCGCCGCGCCCAGCAGGAACACCCGGCGGATCTCGGCCCCGCGCGTGCGCACCACGTCCAGCGCGTCCACCAGCCCGCACAGCATGCCCTCGAAGGCGGCCCGCGCCAGGTGCTCCGGCTTCATCGAGTCCCGGCGCAGCCCGGCCAGGGTCCCGGCGGTGTGCGGCAGGTTGGGCGTCCGCTCACCCTCCAGGTACGGGAGCAGTACGAGGCCGTGCGCGCCCGGGGTCGACTTCAGCGCGAGTTCGGACAGCCCCTCCAGATCGGTGCCCAGCAGCTCGGCGGTACCGCGCAGGGCCCGTACGGCATTGGAGGTGTTCACCACCGGCAGGTGCATGCCCGTGGCGTCGGCCAGGGAGGTGATCAGGCCGCCCGGCTCCGACAGGGCCTCGTGGTGCACCGCCATCACCGATCCGGAGGCGCCCAGCGAGACCACCGCGTCACCGGGACCGAGCCCCAGGCCGAGCGCGGCGGCCATCGTCTCGCCGGTGCCGGCGGATATGAGCAGCCCCTCGGGCGTGGTCCCGGCGGCGTCGGCCGGACCGAGCACCTCGGGCAGCAGCGCCCGGTGACCCAGGGCGAGCTCGACCAGGTCGGGCCGCCAGGAACCGGTGGCCGTCGACCAGTACCCGGTGCCGGAGGCGCCGCCGCGATCCGTGGTCCGGCGGGCGGGCCGGCCCAGCAGCTGCCAGACCAGCCAGTCGTGCGGGGACATCAGCACGGCCACCCGACGGGCCGCCTCGGGCTCGCTACGGGCCAGCCAGGCCAGTTTCGCCAGCGGCTGCGCGGCGTGCGGGACGGAACCCACCGCCTCGACCCACGCCTGCCGGCCGCCGAGGCCGTCGACGAGGTCGGCGGCGGCCACCTGCCCTCGCTTGTCGTTGCCGACCAGGGCCGGGCGCACGAGCCCGCCCTGCGCGTCGAGCGGCAGCAGGCCGTGCTGCTGCGCGGAGACGCCGATGGCCTGGACCCCCTCGAGGAGCCCGCCGCCGGCGGCCTCGCCGAGCGAGAGCAGCCAGGCCTGCGGATCGGTCTCGTGGGGATTCGCGCCGTCCGGTTCCCCGGCGGGCTGTGGATGGGGTGCGTACCCCTGGCGCAGCACGGCACCGGTCTCGGTGTCGCAGACGACGATGCGTGTGAACGCGGAAGAGCTGTCCAGCCCGGCGACTATCCCCATGCGGAGAATTCTGCCGCACGCCGCCCCGGTCTCGACCGGCGCGGAGCCTCCGGGACCACACCGGTCCCGGAGGCCACGGGAGCCTCATGCGCCGCGGGCGCCCCCGGTGTCCTGGAACACCACGGATCCCGCGCTGCCCGGGCGCGAAGCCGGCCGTCAGGTGTTGCTGGTGCCCCACTCGTCCTCGGAGCCGCCTCCCCGGCCGCGCAGTCCGCGCACCCGCCCGGCCAGTCCGGCCGGTACGGCGTCGCCGACCTTGTCGCTCACCGCGGCGAAGGCCTTCCCCGCGAACTCGCGCCCGGTCTGCCCGGCCGCCTCGGCGGCATTGCGCACCGCGGGGTTCTGCGCGAGCTGCCGCGCGGATTTCTTCAGCTCCTCGTACCGCTCCCGTCCGGCCCGGGTCCCGAGCACGTACCCGAGGGCCAGTCCGACCACGAACGTGACCTTGTACCGCATGCCTGTCACCCTTCGTCGTGTGGTGCCCGGCCCGCTGTCGATACCGATTGGCGGAGCACCCCCCTGCTTGCGCTAATCTATGACTCGCAGCGGGCGCTCGCCCCCCGGCAAGGCCGGAGGTGGGCTGTTCGATGCACCGCAGCAATCCCCTGTAGCTCAATTGGCAGAGCAGCCGGCTGTTAACCGGCAGGTTACTGGTTCGAGTCCAGTCGGGGGAGCGCGATCCCCTGTAGCTCAATTGGCAGAGCATTCGGCTGTTAACCGGAGGGTTGCTGGTTCGAGTCCAGCCGGGGGAGCAAGGAAGAAGAGGGCCCTCCGGGTCCTCTTCTTTTTTGCCCTGGCCGGGAACCGGGCAGCCCTCAGCGCGGTCTCTCTGAACAGGCGAAGCCGATCATGCGAGGCATCCGAGGCAGGAGATCGTATGAGCGGCTATGCTGCGGCAGACGGCGCGCACACGTGTACGCGCCACGCCGTGAAGGGGCGGTAGCTCAGCCGGTTAGAGCAGCGGACTCATAATCCGTCGGCCGTGGGTTCGAGTCCCACCCGCCCCACCGCAAGCCGCAGGTGCAGAAACGATTGCACCTGCGGCTTTGGTGTGTCGGCGGGGATGTGCCGGTGCCGCGGTCAGAAGTTCTCCGTTTCGTCCGCCAGGTGGCGCAGTACGTCGGTCAGGTCCTGGCGGCGGGCGTAGGCCGCGCGTTGGCGGTGGGCGCCTGAGCCGTCGCGGAGGAGGCCGGCCATGGTCTTGGCGGCGTGGTCGAGGTCGCCGGAGGCGGCCAGTTCCGGAGCGACCAGGTCCAGCAGGGCCTCCGCGAGGTCGGCCGCCGGGAGTTCGGCGCCCGTGTACGGGTCCAGGCCGAAGCCCTCGAGGCCGTCGTGGGCCGCCCGCCAGCGCGCGAGGCGCAGGACGTCGTCCCGCAGGGCCGGCTCGGGGCGCTGCTCCGCGTTTTCGCGCAGCGCCGTGGACACCAGGGCCCGGGCCAGTTCCGCCTGGAGGATGGCCGTGTCGATGTCCGGGGACATGTCGGGCGCCCGGATCTCGAGCGTGGGCCAGTTCCCGGACGGGCGGAGGTCCCAGTAGACCATCTTGGTGTCCAGGGCGGCTCCGGAGCCGAGCAGGGTCTGCACCGAGCGCCGGAAGTGTGCCGTGGACGTGAAGTGCGGGGGCAGGCCCGCCGAGGGCCAGCCCGACCAGGCCATCGCCCGCCAGCTGGCGTGGCCGGTGTCACGGCCGCCCCAGAACGGCGAGTTGGCGGCCAGCGCGATCAGCGTGGGCAGCCATGGCCTGAACCGGTTGGAGACGGACACGGCCGTGTCCACGTCGAGGGTGCCCACGTGGATGTGGCGGCCGCAGCTCACCAGGGTGTCGGTGAGCGCGCCGAAGCGGCGGTGCTGTTCGCGCTGGCGCGGTTCGTCGTCGGTCAGGTGCAGCGGCCCTTCCACGGCCAAGACCGGCGAGGGGGCGGCCAGCAGGCGGCAGCCGTGGGCGCGGGCGGCCCGCCCGAGGGCGCGCCGCCGGGCGGCGAGTTCCTCGCGCAGCGAAGCCGCCGAGTGGGCGATCGGGGTGGAGATCTCCACCTGGTAGCGGGTGCCTTCGGCATGCAGCTCACCCGGCAGCCCGCCCGCCGTGGCGAGGACGAGCGGGGCGGCGGGGACCACCCGGAAGGTGCGGGCGTCGACGAGCAGGAACTCCTCCTCGACACCGATGGTGAGGGGGACGGTGGAGCGCACCGTGTTCTGTGTGGTGCCGGTGCTCGTGGTGCTGTTGCCAGGTTCGATCACTGCGCCTCCCTGGACATACGAGTCTTTTCATCATGAGCTGAACGGGTGGCGGCAGCGCACGCCGATTCGGTCAAATGTCCGGTGATAGTGGCGGGTTACCGGCAAATTCCGCCCACGGCGGGACCTCGGGGCACTGTGGGGCGAACGGGGCGGGTGAGAGCAGGCGCGGACGCTTCCCGGGCGCAGGCCGGCCGGCGGTTACCATCCCGTGTGACTCGTACGACCGCGCCCGCCCCGGCCAGACGGCGCATATTCGCCGACCTCACCCCTCTGCGCACGTCGCCGGACTACCGGCGGCTGTGGGTCGGCGGCACCATCTCCTGGCTCGGCCAGGCGATGACGGCCCTCGCGATCTCGCTCCAGGTCTACGACATCACCCGCTCCAGCTTCTCCGTCGGACTCGTGGGGCTCTTCACGCTGGTCCCGCTCGTCGCCTTCGGGCTCTACGGCGGTGCCATCGCCGACACCGTCGACCGGCGCAAGCTCGGCCTGCACAGCTCACTGGCCGCCGCCGGGCTGTCCGCGGCGCTGGCCGCGGCCGCACTGCTCGACTACCACCGGGTCTGGTTCCTGTACGCCGTCGTCGCGCTCCAAGCGGTGTGCGGGGCGCTGACCGGACCGGCCCGGTCCGCCATGATCCCGAGGCTGCTGCCGGCCGATCAGCTGCCCGCCGCCAACGCCCTGAACTCCGTGACGATGACCTCCGGGATGATGGCCGGCCCGATGCTGGGCGGGCTGATCGTCGGCTGGTGGGGCTACCAGGCCGCGTACCTGATCGACGCCGTGACCTTCGGCGCCGCCCTCTACGCGATGTGGCGGCTGCCGTCGATGAAGCCGGACCGCGCCGAGGGGACGCGGGGCAGGGCCTCCGTGGTCGACGGCCTGCGCTTCCTGGGGACCCGGCCCAACATCCGGATGACCTTCTTCTCCGACCTGTCCGCCATGGTCCTGGCCCATCCGCGGGCACTGTTCCCGGCCATCGCCGGGCTCTGGTTCGGCGGCGACGCCAAGACCGTGGGCCTGCTGGCGGCCGCGCCCGCCGTCGGGGCGCTGCTGGGCGGGCTGTTCTCCGGCTGGCAGGGCCGCATCCGGCGGCACGGGCTGGCGATCCTGCTCGCCGTGGCCGCCTGGGGGCTGGCCGTCGCCGTCTTCGGGCTCACCCGGAACCTGTGGCTGGGGCTGCTCTTCCTGGCCGTGGCCGGGTGCGCGGACACCGTCTCGATGGTGTTCCGGACCACCATGCTCCAGGCGGCCACTCCCGACGAGATGCGCGGCCGCCTCCAGGGCGTCTTCATCGTGGTCGTCGCGGGCGGCCCCCGGCTCGGCGATTTCCTCGCCGGCACCGTCGCGGACCTGACCTCCCCGGCCGTGGCGATCACGGGCGGGGGCCTCGCGTGCGTCCTCGTACTGGGCGTGCTCGCGCTCCGCTGGCGCGGCTTCGCCCGCTACGACGCGCACGCGCCGCAGGCCTGACGGCGCGGGCGGGCGGCCGGGCCGCCGGGCCGCCGGGCCCCCCGGCCCCCCCCGCCGTCTCCACCGCCGACCCGGGGGCTTCCGTCGGGGGTGTCAGGCGTCCACCGGCTCCCGGGTGCGTTCGCCGCCCGCGGTCCCGGTGTTGACGGTGCCCGTCGGCTCGAACAGCAGGATCGCCGCCTCCTCGTCCGCCGCCGGGCAGTGCTCCACCCCGCGCGGGACGACGTACAGCTCCCCGGGCCCGAGGACCACGTCCCCGTCGCGGAGCCGGATCGTCAGGGTGCCGCTGATCACGAGGAAGAGCTCGTCGGTGTCCTCGTGGGTGTGCCAGACGAACTCGCCCTGGACTTTGGCGGCCTTGACCTCGTAGTCGTTGACGCGGGCGATGCGGCGCGGGGCCCACTGCTCGTCGAAGGCGGACAGCGTCCGCGCGATGTTCACGGGGGTCTTCGGTGTCATGGTCATGGGTGCAGGCTGCCCGGCCGGGAGCGGGCGGTCTTGTACGTTCCTGACATGGCCGCGATACGTCCGCGCAGCACCGTTTCCGCCTGGCAGCCGCCGGTCCCGGGGATCGCCGAGGTCTTCCACGCCCGGTTCACGGACCACGCCTACCCGGCGCACGTGCACGACACCTGGGCGCTGATGATCCTGGACGGCGGCCGGGTCGACTTCGCGCTGGACCGCGAGCGGCACGGCGCCGGGGTGCGGGACTGCGTGGTCCTGCTGCCGCCCGGGGTGGCGCACGACGGGCGGACCGTCACCGAGTCCGGCTTCCGCAAGCGCGTCCTCTACCTCGACACCTCCGTCCTTCCGGAAAGCCTGACCGGGGCCGCCGTGGGCGCCCCGCTGCTGCCCGACCCGGTGCTGTGGGAACGCGTGCACGGCCTGCACCGGGCGCTCGGCGCGCGGGGGCTGCCGGCCGGGGCGGTCGAGCGGCTGGAGGCCGAGTCGCGGCTGGCCCTCGTACGGGAACGGCTGCACCGGTGGCTCGCCGGGCGCGCGCCGGCGGCGTACGGGGCGCGGGGCGCCGGGCTCGCCGTACGGCTGCGCGAGCTGCTCGACGCACGGCCGGCCGAGGGCATCGGGCTCGAGGAGGCGGCGGCGGAGCTGGGGCACGTCCACCCCACGCACATGATCCGGAGCTTCCGGGCGGCGTACGGGCTGCCGCCGCACGCGTACCTCACCGGGCGGCGGGTGGCGTCGGCGCGGCGGCTGCTGCTGGCCGGGATGCGGCCGGCCGAGGCGGCCGTGGCGGCGGGCTTCTACGACCAGGCGCATCTGGCGCGGCACTTCGGGAGGCACGTGGGGATCAGTCCGGGGCGGTTCGCCCGGTCCGGCCGGGCGTGAAGGGGAGTTGGCCGGTCTGTGGCGATCGTGTTGCGTACCCTTCCTCTTTCCTTCGATTCGGCATAGGACAGTTCGGAAGTCGGATTGTTTGTGTCCGCCGAATCAGGAGGAAGGCTCCGTGCGCCTTCGTACGCTCGCCACCACCGCGGCAGCCGCCGCCGCGCTCTCCGGCATGCTCGTGCCGCCCGCCGTCGCGGCCCCGGAGGAGGACCGGTCCTGCTCGCCGTACCTCTTCGTCGCGGGCTACTCCGACGCGCTCGACAAGACCACGCTCGACGGGCGCCTCGTCGGCGGCATCTCCGGGCTCGCGGTCGACGGCAAGGACGGCACGGTCACCGGGATCTCCGACAAGTCGGCTCTGTACTCGCTGACGGTCGCCCGCGGGGACACCCCGACCGCCCGGGCCACGGCGCGACTCCCGCTGACGGACGGTGCCGGGAAGGCAGTCGACTCGGAGGGGATCGTCGTCGACCGCGACGGGACCTACCTGATCACCGACGAGTTCGCGCCCGCCATCCGGCGCTACAGCCGGACCGGGGAGGTGTTGGGCACGCTGCCGGTCCCGGACGCCTTCCGGCCGGCACCGCAGGGGCGGGCAACCGCGAACCAGACCTTCGAGTCGCTGACGCTGCTCCCCGGAGGGCGCACGCTGGTCGCGGGCGTCGAGGGGGCGCTGGCCGGCGACGGGAAGGACGCGCAGGGGCGGACCCTCCAGCGGATCCAGACCTGGGAGCGGCGCGTGGACGGGGAGTTCACACTGGGACGGCAGTACGCGTATCCCGTGGAACCGGGGCACGGCCTCGTGGAGCTCGCGCCGACCCGTGACGGCAGGTTGATCGTGCTGGAGCGGGGCTTCACCCAGCAGTTCGTGATCACCGTACGGCTGTACGTCGCCGATCCGCTGGGCGCGACGGACACCTCAGCCTTGGAGACCCTGGCAGAGGGGCCGCGGCTGCGGGTGGCGCGCAAGACGGTGCTCGGGGACTTCGACGACTGCCCGTCGCTGGGGGCGCCGTCGCGGCTGCCGCAGAACCACCCGCTGGTCGACAACATCGAGGGCATGGCGGTGACCGACTACGACGGCTTCGGGCGGGTGCGGCTGCTCCTGGTCAGTGACGACAACGAACTGGCGCAGCAGGTGACGCGGCTGTACCGGATGGACGTCCGGCTTCCGGCGAGGCACCCCCGGGCACCTCACGCCCGGCAGGCCCGGGCGATCGCCCCGGTGTCCCAGTAGAAGGGGCGGACCTCGGCGATCCGGCCGTCCCTGACGGTGATCGTCTGGAGGACCGGGAAGGACAGGCGCGCACCGGTGGCGCGAGCCCGGGCATGGACCTGCGTGTGCACCACGGCGGTGGCGCCGGTGGCGAGGAACTCCTGCCCCTCGATGTCGAAGGACTCCCACACCTCGCTCATCTTCAGGAAGAAGCGCTCCATCCCCGCGTGGCCGCGCCAGGTTCCGCCGTAGGGCAGGCCGTCGGCCTGGTGCAGTACGACGTCCGGTGCGAAGAAGGGGGCGAGCAGGTCGAAGGAGGCCGCGCCGGGGCCTCCGGCCGCCAGGTAGGCGGACTCGGCTGCGTACATGCGGCTGAGGAGGGTGGTCGTGTCCGTGGGGGAGGTCGGGGAGGTCGGGGAGGTCCTTGAGGGTGTCGGCATGCGACAAGAGTGGAGGGCAGGGACCGATCGGTCCGGCAGGAATCCGACGCCGAGGTGGGGAGCCGCCGTCATCCCCTCCGGCGGTCACTCCTGAGGCAGGGGCCCGGCCGGTCCCACGATGCCGCGGGCCACGCCCAGGGCGACCAGGTCCTGGGGGCGGATGCGGAGTTGGTCGGCGGTGGCGGGAGCGGCCGTCGGGGGGCGTTTGAGGATGGCGGCCGCCAGTTCCGGGGCGATGACCGAGAAATAGCTGTCCGGGGTGACCCAGGTGTTGCCCGGCGCGGCCAGGGCGAGGGCGCCGCCCGAACCGCCCTCGCCGATCAGCAGGGTGGTGACGGGGACGCCGGCTCCGGCCAGCGCCGCGAAGGTGTCCGCGATGGCGGCGCCGGCGCCGGCGTGTTCGGCGGCGGCGTCGTTGGCCGCGCCGGGGGTGTCCACCAGGGTGAGCACCGGGATGCCGAGCCGGTCGGCGAGGCGGATGACGCGGGCGGCCGTACGGTACCCCGCCGGGCGGGTGGCGGTGCCGCCCTGGGCGGCGTACGCCACGGCCCGGCCCTCGCGCAGCCCGAATCCGCACAGCATGCCGGGGTCGGTGCCGCCGGCCCGGTCCCCGGAGAGGGGGAGGCGGAGGGTGAAGTACGCGTCCAGGTACGCCTCGGCGTGCGGGCGGTCCGGATGACGGGCCTGCCGGACGGCGTCCCAGCCGGTTGCGGGCGCCGCTACGTCGGCCAGCGCGGCCGGGGGTTCGACCGCCCCGGCGGCGCGGGGCGCGGCCAGGACCCGGAGCCAGTCGGCGAGCGTGCCGGGCAGGTCGGCCGGGGGGACGACGGCGTCCACGTGCCCGGCGGCGTACTGCCCCTCGGCGCAGTACGCCGCCGGGTCCGCGTCCGCCGGGCGCACCCGGGAGCCGGCGAAGCCGACCTGGGCCCCGGGCAGCGCGAGGACCACATCCGCGCCCGCCCCGAGCGTGGCCCAGCCGCCGCCGGTGGTCGGGTCGCGCAGGACGGCGATCTGGGGGAGACCGGCGGCCCGGGTCAGGACGCTCTGGCGTGCCACGCGTTGGAGCTGCGTCAGCGCGAGCATGCCCTCCTGCATGCGGGAGCCGCCGGTGGCGATCAGGGAGACGAGGGGGAGCCGGTGCTGGCGGGCGTAGCTGTAGGCGGCTTCGAGCCGGTCTCCGGTGTGCTGGCCCAGTGAGCCGCCGAGGAAGCCGAACTCGAAGGAGATCACGGTGGCTTCGCGGCCGCCGATGAGGGCGGTGCCGGTGACGACGGACTCCCGCTCGCCGGTCCGCTGCGCGGCGCGGGCGCGGGAGTCGTCGTAGCCGGTCCAGGCCAGGGGGCCGTCGGCGGGTGACTCCCTTCGGGGGGCGGGGAGTTCGGCGAAGCTGCCGGGGTCGGTCACGGAGGCGATGGCTGCGCGGGCCGAGAGGCGGGTCGTCGTCACGCAGCCACCCTAGGGGGTGTCTTACGGATCAGGCCGGGCGCGGGCTCAGGGGAGCGGGAGGGCGATCTTGACGGCGTAGGCGGCGACCAGCCCGTAGCCGAGGCGGAAGGTCCACACCCGGGCGGTGTCGGAGATCCGGCTGCCGGCGAGCGCGGCGAGGGCGACGAGGGTCTGCTGCCAGAGGAGCGAGGCGGTGCCGACGCCGAGGAGGAAGGCGGCTCCGGCTGCGCCGGTTCGGAGGGTGGCGCCCTGGGCGGTGGTGAGGGCGGCGAAGTAGAGCGCGGTGGTGGGGTTCAGGGCGGTGAGCCCGACGTAACGGGCGAAGGCCCGGCCGGGACCCCCCGCCGTGCGGCTCCGCCCCGGACCCCGCGCCTCGGTCACCGACGGGGCTGGGATGGGCTGCCCTGCCTCGGGGTTGGGCGGGGTTGGGTGGGCGGGGTGTGGGTCGGGGTGGTGAGCCGGGCCGGCCGGGGCCGGGGGGGGGGGGGGGGCGGGGCGGGGGGGGGGGGGGGGGCCGCGCGGGGGGGCGCCGGGCCGCGCCCGGGGCCGCCGCCGGCGGGGCCCCCCCCCCGGGGCCGCCCGCCCGC
>NZ_JBIVKT010000017.1:0-176028 GCF_044750905.1 Streptomyces sp. NPDC088762 | reverse complement strand
GCGATCACCGCGATCCTCCTCGCCCGCGCCGCCACCACCCCCACCCCGGTCCCCGCCACCCGCTCCCAGGCCGGCTGGCGCCGCCTGGAACGCACCCCCGGCTTCCGCGCCCCCCACAGCTGGCAGGGCTGAGTCCCAGAGCCTCAGAAGGCCCCGCACCCCCCAAGGGTGCGGGGCCTTCCGCGTGTGGGGCCGCGACCGTGTACCCGTACGCGCGCGAAGGCCCCCGTGTCGACGACACGGGGGCCTTTCGGATGCGCTGTGAAGCGGTGGGCGCTCGAACTACCGCAGGCGCGCCATGAGGGCGTGCTCGACGAGCGTGATGAGCGCGCTCTTGGCGTCCGCGCGGTGGCGGGCGTCCGTGGTGATGATGGGGGCGTCCGGGCCGATCTGCAGGGCCTCGCGGACTTCCTCGGGGGTGTACGGCTGGTGCCCGTCGAAGCCGTTGAGGGCGATGACGAACGGCAGGCCGCTGTTCTCGAAGTAGTCGACGGCGGGGAAGCAGTCGGCGAGGCGGCGCGTGTCCACGAGGACGACGGCGCCGATGGCGCCGCGGACGAGGTCGTCCCACATGAACCAGAAGCGGTCCTGTCCCGGGGTACCGAAGAGGTACAGGATCAGGTCCTGGTCCAGGGTGATGCGGCCGAAGTCCATGGCGACCGTGGTGGTCGTCTTGTCACCGGTGTGGGTGAGGTCGTCGATTCCGGCGGAGGCGCTGGTCATGACGGCTTCGGTGCGCAGCGGGTTGATCTCGGAGACCGCGCCGACGAACGTGGTCTTGCCCACGCCGAAGCCGCCCGCCACCACGATCTTCGCGGAGGTGGTGGAGCGAGCCGCTCCGCCGTTAGAGCTTGCGAAGTCCACTGAGCACCCTTTCGAGCAGTGTCACATCTGGCTGGCCGCCGGCAGACTCATCGCCGCCGGGCTGGTGAATGGCGACAAGGCCGGCCTCCGCCAGGTCGGCGACGAGGATCCGGGCGACACCAAGAGGAATGGAGAGAAGTGCCGAGATCTCCGCGACGGATTTGATCTCCTGGCACAGGCGGCAGATGCGCTGGTGCTCGGGCAACTGCCCTTGCAGCCGTGCGGGATCCGCCGTGGTACTGACCAGCGCCTCGATGGCGAGCTGGTAGCGCGGCCGGGTACGGCCGCCGGTCATCGCGTACGGACGCACCAGCGGGTTGTGGGCCTTCGGAGCCGGCTGCCGCGTGGCACGCGGAGGCTGCTGCTGAGGCACCTGCGGCTGCTGGGGCGGCTGAGGCTGCCCGTACGGCTGCTGCTGGTACGGGTTGTGCTCCGGCACGGGCCGGCTGGGAGCGGAAGGGAAGTTGAATCGGTTCTGGTCGTGCCCACCCTGCGGCTGCTGAGCGCCGCCATAAGGATGACCTCCGGGTGTTGTCACGTTTCCTCCTCCGACTCCAAGAACGCAGTACTCCCTGTGGAACCGCGCCACCGCACCCTATGGTGCGATGACGCGAAACGCACTGCCTGTCTGCTAGTTGAGAAGACTGCCCTGCAGTTCGGCGCGCAGGTCCGGGGTGAGGACACTGCCCGCGCGATCCACCAGAAGAGCCATCTCGTAGCCCACGAGGCCGATGTCGCACTCGGGGTGCGCGAGCACCGCGAGGGAAGATCCGTCCGAGACGGACATGAGGAAAAGGAATCCCCGGTCCATCTCGACCACGGTCTGGTTGACGGCGCCACCCTCGAAGATGCGGGAGGCTCCGGCGGTCAGCGAGGTCAGACCGGAGGCCACGGCCGCCAGCTGATCGGCGCGGTCACGCGGGAATCCGTCGGACATCGCCAGAAGAAGGCCGTCGGCGGAGACCACCACCGTGTGGGACACCCCGGGGGTGTTGTCCACGAAGTTGGTGATCAACCAGTTCAGGTTCTGTGCCGCCTGGCTCATCGGGCTCACACTAACGCTCCTGGTCATAGCTGTTACTTGACTGCTCGGAACCCGCGCTGCGTCCCTGCTGGACACCCCGCCGCAGGTTGCTCAACCTGCCGCGGACGTCCTCCGGGGCGCGGGAGACCTGGGGGCCGCCCTGCGGGGTCGTCTCCGCAGCACCCTCGACCAGGTTGGCCTTGGGCACCCGCCGAGGGAGACCGGACGGGGTGACCCCGCCCGCCTTCGGCTCACGGAGTTTGGCGGCCTGCTGCCAGCGCTCGTCGTTGCCCGAACGCCAGGCCGTGCCGGCTTCCTTCCCCTCCGGGGCCCGCTCCGGGGCGGCGGGCTGCTGCTGACGCTGCGGCCGCTGCTCGAAGAGGGATCCGTTGGACTCCGCTTCCTGCTTTGCCGGCTGCCACTGCTGCTGGCTGCCGCGGCGCGGCAGGCCCGCTCCGGTCACCTCGTGACCGGTGTCGGCAGCGGCGCCCGGACGGTCGAAGCCTACGCGGTCCTGGGCCCGTTCGGGACCGGCAGGGGGTTCCGATTCGGTCCCGTAATCCTGCTGGTAGGCCGTGGGGTAGGTGTTCTGCCGGGGCCAGTCTGCCTGCTCCGACTGGGCTTCGTAGCCACCGTCGTAGGACTGGGCGTCCTGCTGCTGTTCCTCGTACCCGGCTTCCGGATAGGAGTAACCCTGCTGCGGGTACGCGTCGTAGCCCTGCTGCGGCTGCTGGGCCTCGTACGAGGCGTCATAGCCCTGCTCGGGCTGCTGCTCGTAACCCTGGTACGGCTGGTAGCCGTGCTCCGGCTGAGGTTCCGGATAGTGCTGCTCGGCCTGGTCGGCGTAACCCTGCTGATCCTGCCCGTAGCCGACCTGGGCCTCCAGCGCGGCACGTCGCTCCTCGCGTACGAGGGAGCGCCCGACCGGGTCGAGGTCGCGGGGATCGCCGCTCGGCTGATCGTAGCGGGAGTCGTCGAAACCGAGCTCGGCGGCCGTGCGCAGCGGCGCGGCCTGCTGGGCCTTCTGCTCCGGAATGATCTGGGAGACGGTGAAGTCGTCCTCCGGAATGCCCTCGCCACCGCCACCGTGGGTGATGGCGTCGGGGAGCATGACGAGCGAGGTGGTGCCCGCAGCCTCGCCCGAGGGGCGCAGCTGGACGCGGATGTTGTGGCGGTCCGCCAGCCGGCCGACCACGAACAGACCCATGCGCTGCGAGATCGCGGCGTCCACGGTCGGCGGGTTGGCCAGCTTGTGGTTGATGTCCGCGAAGTCCTCGGCGGTGAGGCCGATGCCCTTGTCGTGGATCTCGACCATCACGCGGCCGTCGGGCAGACGCGTGGCGTTGACGCGGACCTTGGTCTGCGGCGAGGAGAACGTGGTGGCGTTCTCCAGCAGCTCGGCGAGCAGGTGCACGAGGTCGGTCACGGCCTGGCCGTGGATCTCCGCGTCGGAGACGCCCGACAGCTCGATGCGCTCGTACTGCTCCACCTCGGAGGAGGCGGCGCGCAGGACGTCCACGAGGGGGACCGGCTGGTCCCAGCGGCGGCCCGGCTCCTCACCCGCGAGGATGAGGAGGTTCTCGCCGTTGCGGCGCATACGGGTGGCCAGGTGGTCCAGGCGGAAGAGGTTCTCCAGCTGGTCCGGGTCCGCCTCGTTGTTCTCCAGGTCGGTGATGAGGGTCAGCTGGCCCTCGATCAGCGACTGGTTGCGCATCGAGAGGTTCGTGAAGATCGCGTTGACGTTCCCTCGCAGGAGCGCCTGCTCGGCGGCGAGCCGGACCGCTTCCCGGTGGACCTGGTCGAAGGCGCGGGCGACCTCGCCGATCTCGTCCTGGGAGTCGATCGGGATCGGGTGGACGCGGGTGTCCACCTTGCCCGGGTCGGTGCGCGAGAGCTGGTCGACGAGCATCGGCAGGCGCTGCTCGGCGATGTCGAAGGCGGCACCGCGCAGGCGGCGCATCGCGCGGCCCATCTGGCGGGCCATCAGGCCCGCGAGGATGAAGGCGGCGAGCAGGGAGACGACCACGATGGCGCCGTTGGTGATGGCGTCGGTGCGCGCGTCGTCGGAGACCGCGACGGCGTCCTCGACGGCCTTGTCGAGGAGATCCTTCTCGATCTCGTCGTAGGCGTCGAACTTCGCGGTGGCGGCGGCCTGCCAGGCCATGGGGGTCGTACCCGAGGCGGCCAGCTTGGTCTTGTCCTGGCCGCTGGCTATCGCCTCGGTCATGCCTGTCAGGACCGACTTGTTGGCGCCCACCGGCGGGGGCACGAAGCGCACACCCGCCTGCTCGGCCTTGGCCTTGGCCTCGGCCAGCTTGGCGGCACCCTCGTCGGACTTCCTCTGCATGACCTGCTTGAGGTGGGTCACGTCGTCCTCGGTGCCCGCCGCGACGTACTCGCCGATGGCGATTTCCTCGAGGTAGGCGTACGAGGAGAAGGCGACCAGCTGGGCCTTGCGGATGTTCTCGTCGGTGCTCGGGCGGACCAGCAGGTGGGTGCCGACGGAGCGCTGGAGCGAGTTCGCCGCCTTGGCCAGCTCGACCGCGTAGACCATGCGGCCGTACGAGGTCACGTTGCCGGTGCCGAGGCCCAGCTCGTTGGAGAACTGCATGAGGTAGTGCTGGACCAGCACATAGCCCTCTTCGGTCGGGATGGGACCGAAGGAGGTGGGGAGGTTCTTCTTCGGGCTCTCGGCCGCGGCCAGGTAGGCGCTCTTGCGCACGTCCTGGAGCTTGGGCTCCTCCGCGCGGAAGAGCTCCAGACGGCGCTCCATGCCCTGGTTCGTCGGGAGGTTCTCGACGGCCTTGTCGAACTTCACCTTGGCCGCGTCGGTGTTCTCGCGGACCTTGGCGACGACGTCGCTGTTGGCCTGACCGGTCAGCAGCGGCTCGGCGCTGAGGTCACGCTCGTTGAGCAGCGCCTGGCTGTACTCGGAGGCCGCCTGGACGACCCTGGCTATCTTCTCGGCGTCCTTGGCCTCGTTCCAGGTGTCGATGGAGCCCTTCACCTGGAAACCGCCCATGACCAGCCCGACGAGGGCCGGCACGAGCAGGATGGCGTTCAGACGCGTCGGCACGCGCCAGTTGCGGGGGGAGAACCTGCTGGTGCTCCCCCTGCTCGCGGGCGGTTCCACGGGCACGTCGACGGGCGACGCGGCCGCTCGCGGCGGCGGGGTGAAGTTGCCGCGCGCGGGTTCATCCGCGGGGCTTGCGTTGCTTCGCCTCACTCGACCAACAACCTTCCGGCGGTGCTACTAGCTAGTTCGTTGAATTCCAGCACGGTTAACGGCCGTGTTCCAAACAGTTGAAATCGGCCCTTCCCAGAGCCTTATGCGCCAGATAAATCGGACATAAAGAGCGAGCTGCGGCAAAAACGGGGCCACTTGTGAGCGCAGCGGCACCGGCCAAACGCACCCTGTGTCCAACTGCCTCCAATTCTCTGTCGAAACGTTATGAACGAGCAGGGCGGGCCGTGTCGTAGGACACAGCCCGCCCTCTCACATTGTGAAGAACCGGTGTTACTAGGGTGGCGCCACTTGAGTCGCGTCACCCGAGTCGTGTTACTTGAGTCGGGCCATGAGGGCGTGCTCGACGAGCGTGATGAGTGCGCTCTTGGCGTCCGCCCGGTGGCGGGCGTCCGTGGTGATGATGGGGGCGTCCGGGCCGATCTGCAGGGCCTCGCGGACTTCCTCCGGGGTGTACGGCTGGTGCCCCTCGAAACCGTTGAGAGCCACGACGAAGGGCAGGCCACTGTTTTCGAAGTAGTCGACGGCCGGGAAGCAGTCGGCCAGCCGGCGCGTGTCGACCAGCACGATCGCGCCGATGGCGCCGCGGACCAGGTCGTCCCACATGAACCAGAAGCGGTCCTGGCCCGGGGTACCGAAGAGGTACAGGATCAGGTCCTGGTCCAGGGTGATGCGGCCGAAGTCCATGGCGACCGTGGTGGTCGTCTTGTCACCGGTGTGCGTGAGGTCGTCGATTCCGGCGGAGGCGCTGGTCATGACGGCTTCGGTGCGCAGCGGGTTGATCTCGGACACGGCTCCCACGAACGTGGTCTTGCCCACGCCGAAGCCGCCCGCCACCACGATCTTCGCGGAGGTGGTGGAGCGCGGCGCGCCGACAGAACCGCCGTTAGAGCTTGCGAAGTCCACTGAGCACCCTTTCGAGCAGCGTCACGTCCGGCGTGCCGCCGGCCTCTCCATTGCCCGGCTGGTGGATGGCCACCATTCCGGCCTCCGCCAGGTCGGCGACGAGGATCCGGGCGACACCGAGCGGCATCGACAGCAGTGCGGAGACCTCCGCGACCGACTTGACCTCACGGCACAGGGTGCAGATGCGCTGGTGCTCCGGGAGCAGGCCGGAAAGGTGCATCGGATCGGCAGTGGTGCTGACCAGGGCCTCGATGGCGAGCTGGTAGCGCGGTCGGGTCCGGCCGCCGGTCATCGCGTACGGACGCACCAGCGGCTGGTCGCCTTCCGAGTACGAATCTCCGTACGCATCGGGGTAGGCGGGGGGCGGGGTCATTGATCCTCCGGGCTGGACAGCAGTGGTCAGCGTGCCGTCTGACAGGGCGGCCGGTGGGGGGACGGTATGACGGCCTGTCGGGGGTACTGGGTTCCGGGGCGGGCCCCGGTATCCCGGCCGGCAGTACCGGCCGGCCGGGAGGGGAAAGTCAGATGAGCAGGCTTCCCTGGAGTTCCGCGCGCAGGTCCGGGGTGAGGACGCTGCCGGCACGGTCCACGAGGAGGGCCATCTCGTAGCCCACGAGGCCGATGTCGCACTCGGGGTGCGCCAGGACGGCCAGCGAGGACCCGTCGGAGACGGACATGAGGAAGAGGAAACCCCGGTCCATCTCGACCACGGTCTGGTTGACGGCGCCACCCTCGAAGATACGGGAGGCTCCGGCGGTCAGCGAGGTCAGACCGGAGGCCACGGCCGCCAGCTGGTCCGCGCGGTCACGGGGGAAACCTTCCGACATCGCCAGAAGGAGTCCGTCGGCGGAGACCACCACCGTGTGGGACACCCCGGGGGTGTTGTCCACGAAGTTGGTGATCAACCAGTTCAGGTTCTGTGCCGCCTGGCTCATCGAACTCAACTATCGCTCCTGCTGGTAAGTGGGGTCGATGTGGTAACTGCCGGTCGCCGGGCCGCTGTTCCCGGCTTGACGGCCCTGCTGGATACCGCGTCGGAGGTTGGTCAGGCGACCCCGGACGTCGTCCGGCGCACGCGAGACCTGCGGACCGGGCTGCGCGTCGGCCTGCTGCTGCGCGGTGCCGGCCACGAGGTTCGCCCGCGGGACCCGCTTGGGCAGGCCCGAGGTCGTGATGCCGCCGGCGGCGGGCTGGCGCACGCGCTCGGCCTGCCGCATCAGCTCGTCGTTCGGCGAGGACCGCCAGCTGACGGTCGGCATGGCGCCGGTCGCCGCGGTGGCGGGCTCGGCCGCGTGCTCCTGGCCGCGCTGCGGCAGGGGCTGCTGCGGAGCCGGGCCCGTCGGAGCGGACTGCTGCGGCTGCTGGGGCACCGCCGGTCCCTGCGCGGGGGGCTGCTGGCCCTCCTCGCGGAACCAGTTCGACTCCAGCGTGTCGAAGATCGGGCTGCGGCCGTCGCCGGCGCCGCCCGCCGCGGGCAGCGCCTCGGGCCGGGCGGCCTGCGGCAGCCGCGAGGCCTCCGGACGCTGGGGCGCCGCGGGGGCGTAGCCACCCGGCTGCTGGGCCTGGGGCTGCTGCTGCGGGGCCTGGGGCCGCTGGTCGAAGCCGCCGACACCGGGGCCGCCGGGCCGCTGCGGCTGACCGGTCGGCTGGTAGCCGGCCGGACGCTCGAACTGGCCGGTGGCGGACGGGTCCAGGGGACCGCGTACGTCCGGACGCTCGAACTGGCCGGTCGTGCTGTTGCCGCCGTTCGCCTGGGGCATCGGGGCGTTGAAGTCCGGGCGGGGGAACTCCGCCGTCGAGCCGGGGCCCGAGAGCTCGTCGTGGCCGCGGGCCTGGTCGGCGGCCCAGCTGGTGGTCTGAGGTCCCGGAAGCTCGGCACGCGGCGCGCCACCGCGCGGCGGCAGCTGCGGCCGGGGGCCGCGCGGAGCCGGAGCCGCGGGAGCGGCCGGCTGCTGCTGCGGAGCCTGCGGCGGCTGCTGGGGACGCTCGAAGCCGTTGCCCTGCGGGAAGCCGCCCTGCCCGGAAGCGGACGGCGCGGGCACCGGACGGGCCTGCGGACCGCGGCCTGCCGACGGCGCACCGCCGCCGAAGGCGCCCTGGCCCTGACCCGCGGTCGTCGGACCCGGCTGCGGCCGGCCACCCTGGGGGCCCTGCGGATTCTGCGGGCCCTGCGGACGCTGTCCGGCACCTGCACCGGCACCGTCGCGGCCCGGCAGGGCGGCACGCTGACCGCCACCGGCGACCTGGCCGCGCTGCGGGCCCGCGCCCATGGGCGGACGCGCGCCCGCACCGGGGACCGAAGCCTGCTTGGAGAGACCGCCGTTGCCCGGAGCACCACCGGGACCGCCCTGCGGAGCGCCGGAGGCACCCGGCATCGGGGCCGGCTTCTTGCCGCCCTGGGCGACGTCCACCGGCAGCATGACGAGGGCCGTCGTACCGCCCGAGTCGGAGGGGCGCAGCTGGATGCGGATGCCGTGTCGCAGGGACAGGCGGCCGACCACGAACAGACCCATGCGGCGGGAGACGGAGACGTCCACGGTCGGCGGCGACGCGAGCCGCTCGTTGATCGCGGCGAGGTCCTCGGGGGAGAGGCCGATACCCGTGTCGTGGATCTCGACGAGCACGCGCCCGTCGGGCAGTGCGTGACCGGTGACCTTGACCTTGGTCTGCGGGGAGGAGAACGAGGTGGCGTTCTCCAGCAGCTCGGCGAGCACGTGCACGAGGTCGTTGACGACGCGGCCGGCGACGTCGGTGCCGGGCACCGAGGCCAGCTCGACGCGCTCGTACTGCTCCACCTCGGACGCGGCGGCGCGGAGCACGTCGACGAGCGGGACGGGGCGGGTCCACCGGCGGCCCGGCTCCTCGCCCGCGAGGACGAGGAGGTTTTCGCCGTTGCGGCGCATGCGGGTCGCGAGGTGGTCGAGCTTGAAGAGGGAGGAGAGCTGGTCCGGGTCGGCCTCGCGCGACTCCAGCTCGGAGATGAGCGAGAGCTGGCGCTGGATGAGGCCCTGCGAACGGCGCGAGAGGTTGGTGAACATCGCGTTGACGTTGCCCCGGAGGAGGGCCTGCTCGGCGGCGAGGCGGACGGCCTCGCGGTGCACGTCGTCGAAGGCCGCGGCCACCTGGCCGATCTCGTCGCGGGTGTGCAGGCCGACGGACTCCACGGACGTGTCCACGTCCTGCGGGTCGGACTCGGACAGCTGCTTGACGAGCTCGGGCAGCCGGTCCTGGGCGACGCGGGTCGCGGTGTCCTGCAGGCGGCGCAGCGACCGGATCATGGACCGGGCCATGACGAAGGCACCGACGAGGGAGACACCGAGGACGAGGAGGATCAGGGCACCGTTGATGATGGCGTCCTGCTGCGACTCGTTCTTGAGCTCGCGGGCCTTGCTCTCCATTTCCTGGAGCAGGCTGAGCTCGATCTTCTTCATCGCCTGGAGCTTGGTGTCGTCGGCGTCGTACCAGTCCATCCACGACCGGTACGTCGCCTCCTTGGCGAACTGCCCGTCGGTGGCCAGCACACGGCGCGCGTAGTGGTCGGCGCGGCCGATCTCCGGGTTGCCGTCGCCGAGCGAGGAGAGGAGCTCCTCGGAGTGGCCCTGGTAGACGAGCTCGAAGGTCTTCTTCGACTGCTGCTCGCCCTTGAGGGCGGAGAGCGCGTAGAGGCGGTCGTTCTCCTTGAGGGAGCCCTGCTTCTCGGCGTTGTCGGGGAGCGAGGCGGCGATGATCGCACGCTGGACGGAGGCGTACTCCTTGGAGGCGGAGAAGGCCGCCAGGGCGCGCGTCCGCTTGATCATCTCCGGGTTGGAGGTGGCCTGGGCCATGTCCGCGGAGAGCGAGAGCAGCGAGACGATCAGCGAGTTGTACTCGGTGACGGTCTGCTGGGCGCCGTTCGCGTACGCCTTCTTGCGGATTTCCTCGAGGTTGGTGAGCTGGCGGCCGATCTGCAGGACGTTGTTGCGGATCGACTTGAGCGTCTCGTCCTTGTCCTCCGTGTTGTCGACCTTGTCGGTCGCGGCGGCGAAGGCCTTGGCGGCGGAGTCGGTCGTCTCGCGGACGCCGGCGACGGTGCTGTTCTGCGGGTTCACCGTCTTGGCGGCGGCCGCGGCGGACAGCGGACCCGCGGACTTGTCGCGCTCCTCCTGGAGCGCGGCGGCCAGGGTGGTGGCCTGCCGGGTCATCGTCGTCAGCAGCTGCATGTGCTCCAGCTGGGCGATGTCGTTGAGCGAGTCGTTGATACGGAAGCCACCGAGGGTGGTGGCGGCCACGACCGGCAGGGTCAGCAGCGACACCAGACGCGTGCTGATGCGCCAGTTCTGCATGGCGAGACGGGAACCGGGCCCACTGGGGGCCTTCGGTATCGCCACGTCCTGCTCCACCGAACCGGTTTGCGGCTTGGCCTTGGCCTTGCCCTTGGCGGACTTGCCCCGGCCCTTCGCCTTCACCGTGGCGGAGGAGTCGGGGCCTGCGCCGTCGACAGCCGGCCCGCGGTTCTGGGCGTGCTGGGGCGAGGAGCCACGGTCGGTCCCGCCGCGCGGCTCCTGCTCCGCCGCAGCGCTGTCCCTCTTGAATCGTCCCTGCACTAGCGTCGCAACCTCTGGACCAGGCGTCCCGCCGGTGGCCGGTGGGACGGTGTCGAGTCGTAGGGCACTAACGGCCCCATGGTGGTCGTCGGTGACCGGCGCGTCTCCCTCTCGTGCCGCCGCTCTCGGCGCTGTCTCGCGCCACCTGCGCGCCGGCTGTTCCCGCGGCGGTCCCGCGAATTCCAGCACAGTGGAGGATCTCCAACAAGGTGCGAGCGTCGGCCCGGAGAGTCGGTGACGGCATGTGACAGGCGCGCTACGCCATGTGGGACGGATTCCGGGGTAAACCGGACTTACACCCTCCAAACGCAATGGCTGGCAAGGTGTCCCAGTCGAGATGATCAGCAGCGGAATGGCTTATTCAGTGGCGCAATGTCCGTTTTGTTGGCCACAATTGACTGTCCGTTATGCCGGTAATGCCGGGTGACGGGTGAGCAAACTCACATAGCCGTGGCCATTACTTCCTGGTTCGGCGGGGGATTCAGATGTTTAGCCTTGCCTCTTCAAGGGTTGGCGCATGCACCGACCGCACCGTTCACACTCCGAGCCGAGGGCCCGAAACTCCGATGAAGACGACGTCGCCGATGTTCCGCAACATAGCCAACCCCCGCCGCACCACCCTCGCGCACCTCAAGGACGCCGAGGAGCTGCAGGCGGCCCCGGCCACCCCGGAGCACGCCGTCGAGCTGCCGACCCAGACCGCGAACCCGCGCCGCACGATCCTGATGGACGCGCCGGTCGCCGCCGCCGCGCAGTAGTCCTCGCGCAAGAGAGCGCCGAGCGCCCCTGCCCGCCGCGTTAGCCTGGAGCCCGCAGACTCCAGCAGCGGAAATACAAGAGGGGCAGACGCAACACGTGCGCATCGCCAGGTTCTCGATCGACGGAAACGTCGCGTTCGGCGCGGTCGAGGGCGACGCCGCCCCCGGCGCCGAAGGGGAGCTCGTCCTCGACATCATCAAGGGCATTCCCTTCGCTGATTTCGAGCTCTCCGGTACGAAGGTCCCGCTGAGCAAGGTCCGGCTGCTGCCGCCCGTGCTCCCCAACAAGGTCGTGGCCATCGGCCGCAACTACGCGGAGCACGCGGCGGAGCTCGGCAACACGGTCCCCGAGGCCCCCATCACCTTCTTCAAGCCCTCCACCTCGGTGGTCGGCCCGGGCGACCCGATCACGTACCCCTCCTTCTCCCAGGACCTCCACCACGAGGCGGAACTCGCCGTGGTCATCGGCCGCATGTGCCGCGAGGTCCCGCGCGAGCGCGTGAAGGACGTCATCCTCGGCTACACCTGCGCCAACGACGTGACCGCGCGCGACGTCCAGCAGCGCGAGAAGCAGTGGGCCCGCGCCAAGGGCTTCGACAGCTCCTGCCCCCTCGGCCCCTGGATCGAGACCGACCTCGACCCGGGCGACCTGACCATCCAGTGCACGGTCAACGGCGAACAGCGCCAGCTCGGCCGCACCAGCGACATGGTCCGCTCCATCGAGGACCTGATCGTCCACATCACCGAGGCCATGACGCTGCTCCCGGGCGACGTCATCCTCACGGGGACCCCGGCCGGAGTCGGCCCCCTCAACGTCGGCGACGAGGTCGCCGTCACCATCGAAGGCATCGGCACTCTCACCAACAAGGTGATCAAGCGTGGCTAACGCGAACGTCCGCGTACGTTTCTGTCCCTCCCCGACCGGCAACCCCCACGTGGGCCTGGTCCGGACCGCCCTCTTCAACTGGGCGTTCGCCCGCCACCACGGCGGTACGTTCGTCTTCCGCATCGAGGACACCGACGCGGCCCGCGACTCCGAGGAGTCGTACGAGCAGCTGCTCGACTCGCTGCGCTGGCTCGGCTTCACCTGGGACGAGGGTCCCGAGGTGGGCGGTCCGCACGCCCCGTACCGCCAGTCGCAGCGCATGGACATCTACGCCGACGTCGCCCAGCGCCTGCGCGACGGCGGCTACGCGTACGACTGCTACTGCACGACCGAGGAGCTGGACGCGCGCCGCGCCGCCGCCCGCGCGGCCGGCAAGCCCTCCGGTTACGACGGCCACTGCCGCGACCTGTCCCCGGCGCAGCTGGAGGCCTACCAGGGCGAGCACCGCGCCTCGATCGTCCGCTTCCGGATGCCCGACGAGCCGATCACCTTCACCGACCTGGTCCGCGGCGAGCTGACCTTCACCCCGGAGAACGTGCCGGACTTCGGCATCCTGCGGGCCAACGGCGCCCCGCTGTACACGCTCGTCAACCCGGTCGACGACGCGCTGATGCAGATCACGCACGTGCTGCGCGGCGAGGACCTGCTGTCCTCCACCCCGCGCCAGATCGCCCTGTACAAGGCGCTCATGGAGCTCGGCATCGCCACCGGCGTGCCGCAGTTCGGCCACCTGCCGTACGTGATGGGCGAGGGCAACAAGAAGCTCTCCAAGCGCGACCCCGAGTCCTCGCTCAACCTGTACCGCGAGCGCGGCTTCCTCCCCGAGGGCCTGCTGAACTACCTGTCGCTCCTCGGCTGGTCCTTCTCCAAGGACCAGGACGTCTTCTCCATCGAGGAGATGGTCTCGAAGTTCGACATCGACGGCGTGAACGCCAACCCGGCGCGCTTCGACCTCAAGAAGGCCGAGGCCATCAACGCGGACCACATCCGCCTGCTGGACCCGAAGGCGTTCGCCGACGCCTGCACGCCGTGGCTGCAGGCTCCGCACGCCAACTGGGCGCCCGAGGACTTCGACGCCGAGGCGTGGGCGGCCATCGCGCCGTACGCCCAGACCCGGGTGACCGTCCTGTCGGACATCACGGCCAACGTCGACTTCCTGTTCCTGAAGGAGCCGGTCGAGGACCAGGCCTCGTGGGACAAGGCCATGAAGGGCGAGCCCGCGGCCCTGCTGACCACGGCCCGCGCCAACCTGGAGTCGGCCGACTGGTCGGACCCGGAGTCCCTCAAGCAGGCCGTCCTGACCGCCGGCGAGGCCCACGGCCTCAAGCTCGGCAAGGCGCAGGCCCCCGTCCGCGTGGCCGTCACCGGCCGCACCGTCGGCCTGCCGCTCTTCGAGTCGCTGCAGATCCTCGGCAAGGACCGCTCCCTGGCCCGCATCGACGCGGCGCTGGCCAAGCTCGCCGCCTGACCCGTACGTCCCCGAAGGGGCGGCAGCCGACACCGGCCGCCGCCCCTTCGGCGTCCCACGGGCACCCCAAGGCCTGGAAAGGCCCTCCGCGCGCGACCTCCCGGGCATAGGCTCGGCGTATGCCGATCCGAGCGGTCCTGTGGGACATCGACGACACCCTCTTCGACTACACGGGGGCCGATGCCATCGGGCTGTCGCGACAGCTGGAGGCCGAGGGCATTGCAGGGCGGTACGGGACCCCCGCCGAGGCGCTCGCCCTGTGGCGGCGGATCACCGACCGGCACTGGGAACGCTTCGCCGGGGGCGAGGGCACCTTCCAGGGGCAGCGGCGCGAGCGGGTGCGGGAGTTCCTGGAGCAGCCCTGGATGACCGACGGCGAGGCCGACGGCTGGTTCGACCAGTACGTCGCCCACTACAAGTCCGCGTGGACGGTCTTCCCCGACGTGGTGCCCGCCCTCGACGCCCTCGCCGCCGGCTACCGGCACGGGGTGCTCTCCAACTCCTCCCTCGTCAACCAGGACCCCAAGCTGCGCGACCTGGGCCTGCGGGACCGCTTCGAGGTGCTGATCTGCGCCGTCGAGCTCGGCGTGAGCAAGCCCGAGGCCAGGGCCTTCCTCGCCGCCTGTGAGGCACTGGGGCTGCCGCCGGCCGACGTGGCCTACGTGGGGGACCAGCCGGAGATCGACGCGCGCGGCGCCCGGGACGCCGGGCTGCTGGCCGTCTGGCTCGACCGCGACGGCGAACGCGGCGCCGGCCCCGACGGCGTGCACCGGATCGCCGGGCTCGAACACCTGCCGGAGCTGCTGGCCGCGATACCCGTTTTGGAGCATGGTCAGGCATCCGGTAATGTTCTTTCTGCGCCGCCCGAGCGGGCCGAAAGGCCGGACGGAGGCGCCACTCGAAAGAAAGACCCAGCAAGGGCTTGACTTTCAGTGGGGTATAGTGTAATTGGCAACACGAGGGTTTCTGGTTCCCTTATTCTAGGTTCGAGTCCTGGTACCCCAGCGCAGTGCAGCAGTAACGCAGTGCTTTGCCCCCGTTGTGTAGCGGCCTAGCACGCCGCCCTCTCAAGGCGGTAGCGCCGGTTCGAATCCGGTCGGGGGTACAGATCCTTCCCGTGAGGTGTCCTGGGTAGCTCCCGTACGTCTTGATGCAGGATCGCTAGGGCCCCCGTTGTGTAGCGGCCTAGCACGCCGCCCTCTCAAGGCGGTAGCGCCGGTTCGAATCCGGTCGGGGGTACTGTTGGTCTGGTATAGACCACTTTGGGCTATGGTGTAATTGGCAACACGAAGGTTTCTGGTTCCTTTGTTCTAGGTTCGAGTCCTGGTAGCCCAGCGCAGTGCAGTGAAAGCTGCAAGGCTCGCCCCCGTTGTGTAGCGGCCTAGCACGCCGCCCTCTCAAGGCGGTAGCGCCGGTTCGAATCCGGTCGGGGGTACGTAAGGGAGAGGCCCTCCGCGTTCATCGCGGAGGGCCTCTTTCGTTGTCTTGCGCCTGCCTCGCGCCGTTCCCGCTCCGCGGGCTTCCGGGCATAAGTACGGGCCCGGAGGCGCGCGTTCGGACGTGTGCGGCGTCGTACGCGCCCCCGGGCCCGGGGGAGTGAGGGGAGGAGAGGTGCTGCGGCCGGGAGGGGATCAGCCGGAGCGGCGCAGGGCCTCCGTGAGTCGGGCGGCCGCGTCTATGACGGCCTGCGCGTGCATCCGGCCCGGGTGGCGGGTCAGCCGCTCGATCGGCCCGGAGACCGACACGGAGGCCACCACACGGTTCGACGGCCCGCGCACCGGCGCCGAGACGGAGGCCACGCCGGGCTCCCGCTCGCCGATCGACTGCGCCCAGCCGCGGCGCCGTACGCCCGAGAGCGCCGTCGCCGTGAAACGCGCGCCCTGCAGACCGCGGTGAAGCCGCTCCGGCTCCTCCCAGGCCATCAGGATCTGCGCGGCCGAGCCCGCCTTCATGGGGAGCGTGGAGCCCACGGGCACGGTGTCCCGGAGGCCCGAGAGCCGTTCCGCGGCCGCCACGCAGATGCGCATGTCTCCCTGACGGCGGTAGAGCTGCGCGCTCTCGCCCGTCACGTCCCGGAGGTGCGTGAGTACAGGTCCCGCCGTGGCCAGCAGGCGGTCCTCGCCGGCCGCGGCGGCGAGCTCCGCCAGCCGCGGACCGAGGATGAACCGGCCCTGCATGTCCCTCGCCACCATCCGGTGGTGTTCCAGTGCCACGGCAAGGCGATGTGCCGTGGGTCGTGCGAGCCCTGTCGCCGCGACCAGCCCGGCGAGGGTGGCCGGACCGGACTCCAGTGCGCTCAGTACCAGAGCTGCCTTGTCGAGAACGCCGACGCCGCTAGAGTTGTCCATGAAACGATATTCACGTCTCACACTGTGAAACGCAAGTTCAATTTTTCCAAGAACAAGCGAGTCTGTATGTGCGGGTCCACGAACCACTGGGTCCGAGCCGTCGTCCGGAGCGTGGGGTACGGGCGATCCAGGCGCACAAGATCTCTATAAAGCGCCGGCACAACCGGCCGGCCGGAGGGAAAGCGATGGGTAGGACACTCGCGGAGAAGGTCTGGGACGACCATGTCGTCCGGCGCGCCGAAGGTGAGCCCGACCTCCTCTTCATTGATCTTCACCTGCTGCACGAGGTGACCAGCCCGCAGGCCTTCGAGGGCCTGCGCCAGGCCGGCCGCAAGGTCCGACGCCTCGACCTCACCATCGCGACCGAGGACCACAACACCCCCACCATCGACATCGACAAGCCGATCGCGGACCCGGTCTCCCGGGCCCAGCTGGAGACGCTGCGCAAGAACTGCGCCGAGTTCGGCGTACGCCTGCACTCGCTGGGCGATGTCGAGCAGGGCGTCGTCCACGTCGTGGGACCGCAGCTGGGTCTGACCCAGCCCGGCACCACGGTGGTCTGCGGTGACTCCCACACCTCCACCCACGGCGCCTTCGGCGCGCTGGCCTTCGGCATCGGCACCAGCCAGGTCGAGCACGTGCTGGCCACCCAGACCCTGCCGCTGGCCCGCCCGAAGACGATGGCGATCACCGTCACCGGCGAGCTGGCCGAGGGCGTCACCGCGAAGGACCTGATCCTGGCGATCATCGCCAAGATCGGCACCGGCGGCGGCCAGGGCTACATCCTGGAGTACCGCGGCGAGGCCATCGAGAAGCTGTCGATGGAAGCCCGCATGACCATCTGCAACATGTCGATCGAGGCCGGCGCCCGCGCGGGCATGATCGCCCCCGACCAGACCACCTTCGACTACCTGGAGGGCCGCGACCACGCCCCCAGGGGCGAGGACTGGGACGCGGCGGTCGCGTACTGGAAGACGCTGCGCACCGACGAGGACGCGGTCTTCGACGCCGAGGTCGTCATCGACGGCGCCGCGCTGTCCCCGTTCGTCACCTGGGGCACCAACCCGGGCCAGGGCGCGCCGCTGTCGGCCAACGTCCCCGACCCGGCTTCGTACGAGGACGCTTCGGAGCGCCTGGCCGCCGAAAAGGCCCTGGAGTACATGGGGTTGACCGCCGGGCAGCCGCTGCGCGAGATCAAGGTCGACACCGTCTTCGTAGGTTCCTGCACCAACGGCCGCATCGAGGACCTGCGTGCCGTCGCCGGGATCATCGGGGGCCGCAAAGTCGCCGACGGCGTACGGATGCTGGTCGTCCCCGGTTCGGTCCGGGTCGCCCTGCAGGCCGTGGAAGAAGGCCTGGACAAGGTCTTCAAGGAGGCCGGAGCCGAGTGGCGGCACGCGGGCTGCTCGATGTGTCTGGGCATGAACCCCGACCAACTGGCGCCCGGTGAGCGCTCCGCGTCCACCTCCAACCGCAACTTCGAGGGCCGCCAGGGCAAGGGCGGGCGCACCCACCTGGTCTCCCCGCAGGTGGCCGCCGCCACCGCGGTGCTGGGCCATCTGGCCTCGCCCGCCGACCTGTCCGACGCCCACGCGACCGCCGGAGTCTGAACCATGGAAGCCTTCACCACCCACACCGGCCGGGCCGTCCCGCTGCGCCGCAGCAACGTCGACACCGACCAGATCATCCCGGCCCACTGGCTGAAGAAGATCACCCGTGACGGGTTCGAGGACGGGCTCTTCGAGGCCTGGCGCAAGGACCCGGAGTTCATCACCAACCGTCCGGAGCGCGCCGGCGCGACCGTGCTGGTGGCCGGCCCCGACTTCGGCACCGGTTCCTCGCGTGAGCACGCCGTCTGGGCCCTGCAGAACTTCGGGTTCAAGACGGTCATCTCCTCCCGCTTCGCCGACATCTTCCGCGGGAACTCGCTGAAGAACGGCCTGCTGACCGTCGTCCTGCCGCAGGAGACCGTCGACCGGCTGTGGGAGCTGACCGAGGCCGACCCGACCGCCGAGATCACGGTCGACCTGGTCGCCCGCCAGGTGCGAGCGGAAGGCGTCGAGGCCGAGTTCGAGCTCGACGACAACGCCCGCTGGCGTCTGCTGGAGGGTCTGGACGACATCTCCCTCACCCTTCAGAACGAAGCGGACATCGCCTCGTACGAAAGCGCCCGGCCGGCCTTCAAGCCGCGTACGATTCAGGCCTGATTCCAGCCTGATCAGGGCTTATCGGCCCCTGGGTGATCACCGCGACAACACTGTGCCCCCCGCCTTCCGGCAGGGGGCACAGTCGTGTGTTGAGGCCCTGTGAGGCGACAACTCGCCCCAGATGGCACAATCTGTGCATGGAACGCGACAGTCAACTTGAGCTCTACGAACTCGTCGCGGACCGGCTGAAAGAAGCACACACACGGGTGCGCTCACTGCAAGTCCCGGAGGCGGTAAGGATGGCGCTGTCCCGGAAGCTGTTGGTCGTCACGGCCGCGGCGAAGCACGATCTCGCCGATGCGGCAAGGCGCCTGGACAGGTTGATGAAGGACCTCGACGAGGGTCGATTCCCTGAAGGCGACTGATGCGAAGGAACTCCGTAACGGCCTACCGCGTTGCGGCACTAGGGTGATTAGCCCGTTTCGTGTTTGATTTGCGGTATATATCCGCCTAACGTGCGAAATAAGCTTGAACACATTCGTTCTGGCGAAGTCTCCGAAGGGGAAGACGTTGAACAAGGCGCAGCTCGTAGAAGCGATTGCCGACAAGCTGGGCGGCCGCCAGCAGGCCGCGGATGCTGTCGACGCGGTACTGGACGCGATCGTCCGCGCTACCGTCGCGGGCGACCGGGTCTCGGTCACGGGCTTCGGCTCGTTCGAGAAGGTCGACCGTCCGGCTCGTTACGCCCGCAACCCGCAGACCGGAGAACGCGTCCGGGTCAAGAAGACCTCGGTGCCCCGATTCCGCGCGGGCCAGGGGTTCAAGGACCTGGTCAGCGGCACCAAGAAGCTCCCCAAGGGTGGCGAGGTCTCGGTGAAGAAGGCGCCCAAGGGCAGCCTCACCGGCGGCGCCTCCGCGACGGTCAAGAAGGCCGCCGCGAAGAAGGCCACCACCGCCAAGAAGGCGGCGGCAAAGAGCGCGGTCGCAAAGAAGACCACCGCCAAGAAGACCACCGCCACCGCGAAGAAGGCCACGCCCACCGCGAAGAAGACGACGGCCACGGCGAAGAAGACCACGGCCACCACCAAGAAGACGACGCCGGCGGCCAAGAAGACCACCGCCACCGCCAAGAAGACCGCTCCGGCGGCCAAGAAGGCCACGGCGAAGACGACCGCACCCGCCAAGAAGACGGCGACGCGCAAGGCCACCGCGAAGAAGACCACCGCCCGCAAGAAGTAGGGGCACGAGTCACACACGCCGGGCCGGTTTCCCCTTCGTGGGGGGAGTCGGCCCGCGGTGCGTTTTCGCAGGTGATACGGGTGTGCAGGCGCGTGTGCCGGTGCGCGGCCGCGCAGGTCAGAACGTCTGCAGCGTGACCAGGGTGATCCGCAGGGACGGGCCCTCGCCGTCCGTCTCGATCCGCACCCGCTGCCCGGGCCGCAGCAGCCGCAGGCCGCCCGCGTCGAACGCCGCGGCCTCGAAGGGCACCGGGGTGCCGTCGTCCAGCAGCACACTGCCGCTGCGGGTCTGGGAGTCGTACGTGTACGCGGTCGCCTGCATACCGGCACTGTATCGGGCCGTGTGACGCCCCACGCCGAGGGCGAGCGCCGTCCGCAGATCCTCCGCCGTGTCCACGTCCCGGCGGACGCTGTCGACACCCGCCAGCGCGATTTCCACCGCCCCCGACGCGGAATGCCGGGCCCGCGACGAGCCGCCGAACGCGGGTGCCAATTCCATCTCGGGCGCCGCGGAAAGCAAGGTCGTCCCGATTCCGGCCGCATCAGCCAGAAATGCCCGGGGAAATGCGGAGGCGGTTTCGAGCACGCGTAGCAATTCCGGCGGCCGCAGTGCCGGGAGATCCGCGTTCATCGCGGCCACGGCCGCCCCCGGCCGCCCCGCGCGTATCGCCCGCGCACCGTGGGCCAGCGCCGCGTTGAGCCCGGCCGCCGGGGAGTCCGGGACGATCCGCGCGCCGAGCCGGGCCAGTTCCGTCCGCGCCCGGGAGTCGTCCGTGACGACCACCACATCCGCGACCGCCGCGCAGGCCAGCGCCCCCGCCACGGTGTCCTGGGCGAAAGCGAGCGCGAGGCCCGGCCGGGACGCGCCCACGGCCGCCGCGAGACGGCTCTTGGCCGTCGCCAGGGGCTTCAGCGGGACCACCAGACTCCAGACGGCGTTCGTGACGGATCCCTTCCCCCCGGTGCGCTCCGGCACCTTCGCGGACCATGGCCGGGTCATGGCCGGGTCATGTGTCGGCCCATTGTCACCTCCGCCCGGGCAACCCGGGGGTCCGGTGTCCTGAGCGGGGCGTACGGTGTTCTCGACAGAGACCGGGCCCGGGGCGACACTTGTCCGGCCGACGAGGTGCCCGAGCCGCCCCCCGGTCCTAGAGGAAGGTGTCCGAGTGTCCCGCCGCAGAATCGGCTTCTGGTACCGCCTGGCGGCGGTCATCGCAAAACCGCCGCTGGTAGTGCTCTTCAAGCGGGACTGGCGGGGAATGGAGCACATTCCGGCCGAGGGCGGCTTTATCACCGCCGTCAACCACAACTCGTATCTGGACCCGCTCTCCTACGCGCACTTCCAGTACAACACCGGCCGGGTGCCCCGATTGCTGGCGAAGGCCGCCCTCTTCAAGGTGCCCGTGGTCGGCGCGATCCTGCGCGGTTCCGGGCAGATCCCGGTCTACCGGGAGAGCACCAACGCCCTGGACGCCTTCCGGGCCGCGGTGGACGCGATCGACCGCGGAGAATGCGTGGCCTTCTATCCGGAAGGCACCCTCACCCGCGACCCCGACATGTGGCCGATGGCCGGCAAGACCGGCGCCGCCCGCGTCGCGCTGATCACCAAGGCCCCCGTCATTCCGGTGGCCCAGTGGGGCGCGAACCTCGCGATGCCGCCCTACGCCAAGGAGAACAAGGTCCGGCTCTTCCCGCGCAAGACCCTCCAGGTGCTCGCCGGACCGCCCGTGGACCTCTCCGCGTACTACGACCGGGAACCCACCCCGGACGTGCTCAAGGAGGTCACCGAGGTCATCATGGCCGCCATCACCGGGCTGCTGGAGGAAGTGCGGGGGGAAACCGCCCCCGAGCAGCCGTACGACCATCGCAAGGCCAGGGCGGAACAGCGGCGCAAGGCCGCAGGGGAGGGCAAGAAGTGACACGTCCCGTGAAGGCGACCGTCTTCGGAACCGGCTCGTGGGGCACGGCCTTCGCCATCGTCCTCGCCGACGCCGGCTGCGAGGTGACCCTGTGGGGCCGCCGCCAGGAGCTGGTGGACGCCATCAACACCGGCCGGACCAACCCGGACTACTTCCCGGACGTCGAACTCCCGGCCAACATCCGCGCCACCACCGATCCCGCACGGGCCGCGGCGGGCGCCGACTTCACCGTCCTCGCCATCCCCTCGCAGACCCTGCGCGGGAACCTCGCCGCCTGGGCGCCGCTGCTCGCCCCCGACACCGTGCTCGTGTCCCTCATGAAGGGCATCGAACTCGGCACGGCCAAGCGGATGAGCGAGGTCATCGAGGAGGTGGCCAAGGTCCCCGCCGAGCGGATCGCGGTCGTCACCGGCCCGAACCTGGCCCCCGAGATCGCCGCCCGGCAGCCCGCCGCCTCCGTCGTCGCCTGCGTGGACGAGGCCGTGGCCCGGCGCCTCCAGGCCGCCTGCCACACCCCGTACTTCCGCCCGTACACCAGCACCGACGTCATCGGCTGCGAGCTCGGCGGCGCCGTCAAGAACGTCATCGGCCTCGCCGTCGGCATCGCGGACGGCATGGGCCTGGGCGACAACACCAAGGGCTCCCTCATCACCCGCGGCCTCGCCGAAGCGACCCGCCTGGGCGTGGCGATGGGCGCCGACCCGCTCACCTTCTCCGGCCTCGCGGGCCTCGGGGACCTGGTCGCCACCTGCTCCTCGCCGCTCTCCCGGAACCACACGTTCGGCACCAACCTCGGCCGGGGGATGACCCTGGAGGAGACCATCGCGGTCACCCGGCAGACCGCCGAGGGGGTCAAGTCCTGCCAGTCCGTGGCCGATCTGGCCAGCCGGTACGGGATCGACATGCCGATCACGGACACGGTGGTGGACATCGTCCACCACGGCAAGCCGACCCTGGTCGCCCTCAAGGAGCTGATGGGACGCAGCGCCAAACCGGAACGTCGCTGACTCCTTTCCGCACGCGCGAGCGGGTACTCTCGTGGCGATATGAGCAGCGAGAACCTCCCCCAGACCCCTGAGCAGCAGGGCCGCAAGCCCCGCGTGGCCGTCGTGTTCGGCGGCCGCAGCTCGGAACACGCCATCTCGGTCGTCACGGCGGGCGCGGTCCTGCGCTCCATCGACCGCTCCAAGTACGAGGTGCTGCCCATCGGCATCACCACGGACGGCCGGTGGGCGCTGACCGCCGACGAGCCGTCGCGGATGGCCATCGCCGACCGCAAGCTCCCGAGCGTCGAGGAGCTCGCGGACTCCGACGAGGGCAGCGTCGTGCTGTCCGTCGACCCGGCCAGCCGCGAGGTCGTCTACACCGAGCCGGGCGCCATTCCCAAGGCGCTGGGCGAGGTCGACGTCGTCTTCCCGATGCTGCACGGCCCGTACGGCGAGGACGGCACCCTCCAGGGCCTCCTGGAACTCTCCGGCGTCCCGTACGTCGGCTCGGGCGTCCTCGCCTCGGCCGTCGGCCAGGACAAGGACTACATGAAGCGGGTGTTCACCTCCTTCGGGCTGCGCGTCGGCCCGTACGTGACCATCCGCCCGCGCGAGTGGGAAGCCGACCGGGACGCCGCCGAGGCCAGGATCCTGGACTTCGCCGCCGAGCACGGCTGGCCGCTGTTCATCAAGCCCGCCCGGGCCGGCTCCTCCATCGGCATCACCAAGGTCGACGACGCCTCCGGCCTGGACGCGGCGATCCGCGAGGCCCGGCGCCACGACCCGAAGATCATCGTGGAGGCGCTGCTGCGCGGCCGGGAGATCGAGTGCGGCGTCCTTGAGTTCGAAGACGGCCCGCGCGCGAGCGTCCCCGCCGAGATCCCGCCGGTCTCCAGCCACGACTTCTACGACTTCGAGGCGAAGTACATCGACTCGGCCTCCGGGATCGTGCCCGCCCCGCTCACCCCGGAGCAGACCGCCGAGGTGCAGCGGCTCGCGATCGAGGCCTTCGAGGCCGCGTCCTGCGAGGGCCTGGTGCGCGCCGACTTCTTCCTCACCGAGGACGGCACCTTCGTCATCAACGAGATCAACACGATGCCGGGGTTCACGCCGATCTCCATGTACCCGCGGATGTGGCAGGAGTCGGGCATCGAGTACCAGGAGCTGGTGGACCGCCTGATCCAGGCGGCCCTGCGCCGCTCCACCGGGCTGCGCTAGCCTCCCCCCTCGGACTCCGTCCGGGGGACGGGGGAGACCCGTACAGCCGACCGCCCGCCGGCCCGCCCTGAAAGGCAGGGCCGGCGGGCGGCGGTGTGCCCGGCGGACCGCTCAGTAGGAGGAGATGCCCTCGGGCACGGTCGCGGCGATGGCCGTGGACAGGCCGACCAGCATGCCCGCATCCGTGGCATGCTCCTTGTCGACCAGTACCTCCGTGTACGCCAGCCGCATCCCGGTGGTGAACCGGAACCCACCGTTCTCGCGCTTCTCCAGGAGCCAGGCGACCCCGTTGACGTGGACGCCGTCCTGCTGGGGATCCGTCATCGCGGGGGGTTTGGGGATACCGCACCGCAGTACGATCGCCGAGCCGCCCCAAGCGGCGGTCAGATCGGACTCCGGTGCGGTCCGGGTCCGCGCCAGGCCGCCCACCTTCTCCGGGAGCTCCTCGTGCAGTGCTGCACAGAAGCCCGCGACGTCGGCGGGCGGCGTGGGCGGCGGGTCCACCCGGGCCTCGGAATCCCCCGGGGCACAGCCCGCGAGGGCCAGCAGGGCCGAGAAGGCGGGCAGGGCCAGCAGACGGACGGGCCGGCGGTGGAGGGACATCACCGGCCAAGAGTAGACGGGGGCTACAGATGGACCACCGGGCAGGTCAGGGTGCGGGTGATCCCCTCCACCTGCTGGACCTTGGCGACCACCATGCGGCCGAGCTCGTCCACGGTGTCGGCCTGGGCGCGCACGATCACGTCGTACGGGCCCGTCACGTCCTCGGCCTGGATCACCCCCGGGATCTGGCCGATGGACTCGGCGACGAACGACGCCTTGCCCACTTCGGTCTGGATAAGGATGTACGCCTGTACCACGGAACCTCCAGGGCGGCCACGAGGGTCATTTCCCCTAACCTTCGGGTGGGCCCCACACAATCGGAAGGGCCGGGGGAAGAAGGGACGCCACGGTACCGCGTCGCCGCGCGCCACGGGGAGACCCGCGAGCCCGGCGCCACGCACAGCGGGGCGTACGAAGAGCAGAAGTTGACGTATCTGTTGACGGTACCCAGAGCTGTGACGGCTCGCGACCGCAAGCGGACTGGGCAAGAAGGGGCACAGCGATGAAGGGCACTGTGGGCGAGCTGGGGGAGTTCGGGCTCATTCGGGAGCTCACCTCACGGCTCACCACCACCCCGGCGGTCCGGCTCGGACCGGGCGACGACGCCGCGGTGGTGTCGGCCCCCGACCGGCGGGTCGTGGCGAGCACCGACATCCTGCTGGAGGGCAGGCACTTCCGGCGCGACTGGTCCACGGCCTACGACGTCGGCCGCAAGGCCGCCGCGCAGAACCTCGCCGACATCGCCGCCATGGGCGCGGTGCCGACCGCGCTGCTCCTCGGCCTCGTCGTCCCGGCCGAACTGCCGGTCACCTGGCCCACCGAGCTGATGGACGGGATCCGCGACGAGTGCCAGGTCGCCGGTGCGGCCGTGGTCGGCGGGGACGTCGTCCGGGGCGACGCCATCACCGTCGCCATCACGGCCCTCGGCGACCTGCGCAACCACGAGCCCGTCCTGCGCTCCGGTGCCCAGCCCGGCGACGTCGTCGCCGTGACCGGCTGGCTCGGCTGGTCCGCCGCCGGCTTCGCCGTGCTCTCGCGCGGCTTCCGCTCCCCGCGGGCCTTCGTCGAGGCGCACCGGCGCCCCGAGCCGCCGTACCACGCGGGCCCCGCGGCCGCCGGGCTCGGCGCCACCGCCATGACCGACGTCAGCGACGGCCTGATCGCCGACCTCGGGCACATCGCCGAGGCCAGCAAGGTACGGATCGACCTGCGCTCGGCGTCCGTCGACATCCCGACCCAGATGCACGACATCGGGCAGGCGGTCGGCGTGGACCCGCTCCAGTGGGTGCTCACCGGGGGCGAGGACCACGCGATCGTGGCGACCTTCCCGCCCGACGTGAAGCTCCCGGCCCGCTGGAAGGTCATCGGCGAGGTCCTGAACCGCTCCGCGCTGCCCCAGGTGACCGTGGACGGCGCCCCCTGGACCAGCACCGGTGGCTGGGACCACTTCGGGGCCGACCCCGCCGCGGAGGGCGCCCCGTCATGAGCACCGTGGGCACGCCGGCCGGCGCCCCGCCGCTCTGCCTGACCGTCGCCGGATCCGACTCCGGCGGCGGCGCGGGCATCCAGGCCGACCTCAAGACGATGCTCGCGCTCGGCGTGCACGGGATGAGCGTGGTGACCGCCGTGACCGCGCAGAACTCCCTCGGGGTACGGGGAGCCTGGGAGCTGCCCGCCGAGGCCGTCAGGGCCCAGTACCAGGCCGTCGTGGACGACATCGGCGTACAGGCCGTGAAGACCGGGATGCTGTCCTCGGCCGTGCTCGTGGAGACGGTGGCGGAGCTGCTCGCCGCCACCCCCGCCCCGGCCGTCGTGGACCCCGTGGGCGTCTCCAAGCACGGCGACGAGCTGCTCGCCGCCTCGGCGCTGGACGCCGTACGCCGGGAGCTGCTGCCGCGGGCCACCGTGGCCACGCCCAACCTGGACGAGGTGGCGCAGCTGACGGGCGTGGTGGTGGAGACCGAGGACGACATGCGGCGGGCCGCCGGCGCGGTCCTCGGCCACGGGTCCCGGTGGGCGCTCATCAAGGGCGGCCACCTGGCGGCGCACGGCGGCGAGGCCGTGGACCTGCTGACGGACGGCACCGACGAGCGGTGGCTGCGGGCCCCGCGGTCCGCCAACCGCCACACCCACGGCACGGGCTGCACCCTCGCGAGCGCGATCGCTGCCGGCCTGGCGAAGGGCCTGGCCGTCCCGGAGGCGGTCACGGCCGCCAAGGCGTACGTCACGGGCGCCATCGCCGCCGGCTTCCCGCTCGGCGCGGGGACCGGCCCGGTGGATCACGGCTGGCAGTGGCGCTGAGACTGCCCGGAGAAGGCAAAAGGCCGGTTCACCAGAGGTGAACCGGCCTTCCTTTTGGCAACCGGGAAGGGCTGCGCTACGACGTGAGGCGTCAGCGCGAGACCTTGCCGGCCTTGATGCACGAGGTGCAGGCGTTGAGGCGCTTCGGCGTCCCATTGACCACGGCACGGACGCGCTGGATGTTCGGGTTCCAGCGACGCGAGGTGCGGCGGTGCGAGTGGGAGATGTTGTTGCCGAAGCTCGGCCCCTTGGCGCAAACGTCGCAGTTGGCAGCCACAGGTCACTCCAAAACTTCAGATGCAATTACAGTGAATCCGGCGCACCGGAATCAGAGAGTCTGAAGTGGTTTGCCGGGGGAATGGCCCGACTCTCATCGGGCAACCGGAGCAGCATACAACGACTGCGTCCGTCCAAGAAAACTACCATGGCCGCCCCGGCCCCCGCCCCGCGGTCCGGACGCCCCGGCAGTCCTTGGTTACCCTGCGGTGAACCCCGGCCCGCACAAGGAGGAACGCCCGGTGCCGTACGAGCCTGCGCCGCAGCCCGCCGACAAGCTCGACGCCGAAGCGGTGCGCACCTGGAGCTCGCTGGCCGTGGCCGCACTGGGCCGGGCCCGCGAGGACATCGACGCGATCAACGTCTACCCCGTGGCCGACGCGGACACCGGAACCAACCTCCACCTCACCGCCGAGGCGGCCGACCGGGCCCTCGGCGAGCTCTTCGCACAGCCGGCCCCCGGCATGACGGACGCCACACCGGGCACCACGCTGGCCCAGGCCGTACGGGCCTACGCGCACGGCGCGCTCATAGGGGCGCGGGGGAACTCCGGGACGATCCTGGCGCAGCTGCTGCGGGGCGTGGCCGACGTGCTCGGGGAGGAGGAGCCCGGGGAGCGGCAGCCCGGCCCGCTGCTGGCCCGGGCCCTGACCCGGGCCGCCCAGGAGGCGTACCAGGCCGTCGCCCACCCGGTGGAGGGCACCATGCTCACCGTCGCCGCGGCCGCCGCCCGGGCCGGCGAGGGCGCGCAGGACGCGGGGACCGCCGCCGACGTGGCCCGGGCCGCCTACGACGCGGCCCGCGCCGCCCTGGCCGAGACCCCGGGGCAGCTGGCCGCGCTGGGCCGGGCCGGGGTGGTCGATGCCGGGGGCTGCGGAGTGGTCGCCGTACTGGGGGCCCTGTGGCAGGCGCTGTCCGGCGAGGAGCCGGCCGCCGAACCGGTGCCGGGCCGGGCCGTGGCCGTACCCCGGCCGCCCGACCCGTGCGAGCAGCCGGACGACGGGCCGGCGTACGAGGTGGTCTACCTGCTGGAGGCCTCCGACGCGGCGGTCGGCGAGCTGCGCGAGCGGCTCGACGGGCTCGGCGACTCCCTGGTCGTGGTCGGCGGCGAGGGGCTGTGGAACGTCCACGTCCACGTCGACGACCCCGGAGCGGCCGTGGAGGCCGGCGTCGTGGCCGGACGGCCCTACCGGATACGCATCACGCACTTCGGCGACGAGCGGCGCCGGGCGCGCGGCGAACGTGTCCAGCGGGCCGTCGTCGCGGTGGTTCCCGGCGAGGGCCTGGCCGGGCTGTGCGCGGAGGCGGGCGCGACCGCCGTGCTCGCGCCCCCCGGGGAGGTCCCGGCCGTCTCCGAGCTGGTCGAGGCCATCCGGCGCGCGCACGCCCGCGAGGTGGTGCTCCTGCCGGGCGGCGCCGAGCTGCGCGCGACCGCCGCCGCGGCCGCCGAGCAGGCCCGCGCCGACGGCGTCCGGGTGGCCGTGATCCCCACGCGCTCGGCGGTCCAGGGCCTGGCCGCCCTCGCCGTGCACGACCCCGAGGGCAGCTTCGACGAGGACGTCGTCGCCATGACGTCCGCGGCCGGCGCCACCCGCTACGGGGAGCTCGCCGTCGCCGAACGGCAGTCCTTCACCTCGGCCGGCATCTGCCAGGCGGGCGACGTGCTCGGTCTGATCGACGGGGACGTCGCCGTCATCGGCTCGGGCCTCACCGAGACCGCCGAGGCCGTGCTGGAGCGCATGCTGGGCTCAGGCGGCGAACTGGTCACCCTCGTCCTGGGCCCCGAGGTGCCGGAGGCCCTCGCCGAGCGCCTGGAGGCGTACGTACAGCACGGCCACCTGGCCGTGGACACCGTCACCTACCGGGGCGGCCGGCACTCGGCGCCGCTCCTGATCGGCGTCGAATAGGGGCGGGCAAGGGGCGGGCAAGCGGTGATCAGGCGGTGATCAGGGGGCGATCAGGGGTCGAACGCCCCCCTTGTCAGCGCCATGGTGTGCAATGAACACGTGCCCGCGCTCGACGAAGACCTCAAGAAGACGCTCGGCCCCGCCACCGCCAAGGTGCTGGCCGAGCAGCTCGGCCTGCACACGGCCCTGGACCTGCTCCACCACTACCCCCGGCGGTATGCCGAACGGGGGGAGCTGACCTCGCTGGCCGAGCTCGCCGATCAGATCGACGAGCACGTGACCGTCGTCGCGCAGGTCGCCGACGCCCGCGTCCTCACCTTCAACGGCGGCCGCGGGAAACGCCTCGAAGTGACGATCACCGACGGCAGCGGCCGGCTCCAGCTGGTCTTCTTCGGCGCCGGCGTCCACAAGCCGCACAAGGAACTGCTGCCCGGCAGCCGCGCGATGTTCGCCGGCAAGGTGTCGAAGTTCAACCACAAGCTCCAGCTGGCGCACCCCGCGTACGAGCCGCTCGGCGCGGAGGCCTCCGACCGGGACGCCGCCACCGCCTTCGCCAACCAGCTCATCCCGATCTACCCGGCCTGCGCCAAGCTGGAGTCCTGGAAGATCGCCAAGTGCGTGGACGCGGTGCTGCCCAGCGCCCGGGAGGCCGTGGATCCGCTGCCGCCCGCCCTGCGCGAGGGCCGCGGGCTGATCCCGCTCACCGAGGCCCTGCTCAAGATCCACCGGCCTGGCACCAAGGCCGACATCGAGGACGCCCGCCAACGCCTGAAGTGGGACGAGGCCTTCGTCCTCCAGGTCGCCCTGGCCCGCCGCCGGCACGCCGACTCCCAGCTCCCGGCCGTGCCCCGCCGCCCCGCCCCCGGCGGCCTGCTCGACGCCTTCGACGCCAAGCTCCCCTTCACGCTCACCGAGGGCCAGCAGACCGTTTCGAAGGAGATCTTCGACGACCTGGCCACCAGCCACCCCATGCACCGCCTCCTCCAGGGAGAAGTGGGCTCGGGAAAGACGATGGTGGCGCTGCGGGCCATGCTCGCCGTCGTCGACTCCGGCGGGCAGGCCGCGATGCTCGCGCCCACCGAGGTCCTGGCGCAGCAGCACCACCGGTCCATCACCGAGATGATGGGCGAGCTGGCCGAGGGAGGCATGCTCGGCGGATCCGACCAGGGCACCAAAGTGGTGCTGCTCACCGGGTCGATGGGGATGCCCGCGCGCCGACAGGCACTGCTCGACCTCGTCACCGGGGAGGCGGGGATCGTCATCGGCACGCACGCGCTGATCGAGGACAAGGTGCAGTTCCACGACCTCGGCCTGGTCGTCGTCGACGAACAGCACCGCTTCGGCGTCGAGCAGCGCGACGCGCTCCGGTCGAAGGGCAAGCAGCCGCCGCACCTGCTGGTCATGACCGCGACCCCGATCCCGCGCACCGTCGCGATGACCGTCTTCGGCGACCTGGAGACCTCGGTCCTCGACCAGCTGCCCGCCGGGCGCTCGCCGATCGCCACCCACGTGGTGCCCGCCAAGGACAAGCCGCACTTCCTCGCGCGGGCCTGGGAGCGGGTGCGCGAGGAGGTGGAGAACGGCCACCAGGCGTACGTGGTCTGCCCGCGCATCGGCGACGCCGAGGACGAGCCCAAGAAGAAGAAGGCCTCCGCCGAGGACGAGGCGGAGAAGCGGCCGCCCCTGGCCGTCCTGGAGATCGCCGAGCAGCTCGCGCGCGGCCCGCTCGCCGGGCTGGGCGTCGAGGTGCTGCACGGGCGGATGGACCCCGCCGACAAGGACGACGTCATGCGCCGCTTCGCCGCCGGCGAGGTCAAGGTGCTGGTCGCCACCACGGTCATCGAGGTGGGGGTGAACGTCCCCAACTCCACCGTCATGGTGATCATGGACGCGGACCGGTTCGGCGTCTCCCAGCTCCACCAGCTGCGCGGCCGCGTCGGCCGGGGCTCCGCGCCCGGCCTGTGCCTGCTGGTCAGCGAGATGCACGAGGCGAGCCCCGCGCGGGCCCGGCTGGCCGCCGTCGCCGCCACCCTCGACGGCTTCGAGCTCTCCCGGATCGACCTGGAACAGCGCCGCGAGGGCGACGTGCTGGGCCAGGCCCAGTCCGGCGTCCGCTCCAGCCTGCGGATGCTCGCCGTCATCGAGGACGAGGAGGTCATCGCCCAGGCCCGCGAGGAGGCCACCCGCGTGGTCGCCGCCGACCCCGAACTGGAGCGGCTGCCCGGCCTGCGGACCGCCCTGGACGCCCTGCTGGACACCGAGCGCGAGCAGTACCTGGACAAGGGCTGAGCGGCACGACCTATCGTGGGAGTGCCGCGGCGCCGCCACGGCACCCACCGACCGCCGTACAGAAGGACCCCAGATGACCCGCGTGATCGCCGGCACCGCCGGCGGGCGACGGCTGGCCGTGCCCCCGGGCACCGGCACCCGGCCGACCTCGGACCGGATGCGCGAAGGCCTCTTCTCCACCTGGGAGTCCCTGCACGGAGTGGAGGGGGCCCGGGTCCTCGACCTCTACGCGGGCTCCGGCGCCGTGGGGCTGGAGTCCCTCTCCCGGGGCGCGGTGCACGCGCTGCTGGTCGAGACCGACCCCAAGGCCGCCAAGTCCATCCGGGACAACATCAAGGCGGTGGGCCTGCCCGGCGCGGAGTTCCGGTCGGGCAAGGCCGAGCAGATCGTCACGGGCGCCGCGAGCGGGGAACCGTACGACATCGTCTTCCTGGACCCCCCGTACGCCGTCGGCCACGACGATCTTCGGGAGATCCTCCTCACACTCCGGTCCAATGGCTGGCTCACGGACGGTGCGCTCGTCACCGTGGAACGCAGCACCAGGAGCGGAGCCTTCCCGTGGCCCGACGGCTTCGAGCCGCTCCGGTCCCGGAAGTACGGCGAGGGCACTCTTTGGTACGGTCGCGCCGCCTTCACCAGCGAAGACTCATGAACGAGGGAGCTCACGTGCGCCGCGCCGTCTGTCCGGGATCCTTCGATCCCATCACCAACGGACACCTCGACATCATCGGACGCGCCTCCAGGCTCTACGACGTCGTCCACGTCGCCGTGATGATCAACCAGTCCAAGCAGGGCCTGTTCACCGTCGAAGAGCGGATCGAGCTGATCCGCGAGGCGGTGGCCGACTACGGGAACGTCCAGGTCGAGGCCTTCCACGGCCTGCTCGTCGACTTCTGCAAGCAGCGGGACATCCCGGCCATCGTCAAGGGCCTGCGCGCCGTCAGCGACTTCGACTACGAGCTCCAGATGGCCCAGATGAACATCGGGCTGTCGGGCGTCGAAACGCTGTTCGTGCCGACCAACCCCACCTACAGCTTCCTGTCCTCCTCGCTGGTCAAGGAGGTCGCGGCCTGGGGCGGCGACGTGGCCCACCTGCTGCCGGCGCACGTGCACACGGCGCTGATGGAGCGGCTGCGCAACCGCTGACCGGCTGACGGGCCGTCAGTCTGTGTCCCGGGCGCTCCCGGTGGCCTTACAGTCGTCCCGACCGACTCGGGAACCGCCCGAGGCCGAGAGAGTGCGAGCCCCCATGGACGTGCAGAAGAAGCTCGACGAGATCGTCGCGGCCGTCGGCGGCGCCCGGTCCATGCCCATGTCGTCCTCCTGCGTGATCAACCGCGCCGAACTGCTCGAACGGCTCGAAGAGGTGCGCCAGGCGCTCCCCGGCTCCCTCGCGCAGGCGCAGGAGCTCATCGGCGGCCGGGAGCAGATGGTCGAGGAGGCCCGCAGGGAAGCGGAGCGGATCATCGAGTCCGCCCACAACCAGCGCGGTTCGCTCATCTCCGACACCGAGATCGTGCGGCGCTCCCAGGCCGAGGCGGACCGGATCCTGGAGGAGGCGCGCCGGGAGGCGGAGGAGATCCGGGCCGAGGCCGACGACTACGTCGACAGCAAGCTCGCGAACTTCGAGGTCGTGCTCACCAAGACCATCGGTTCGGTGGACCGGGGCCGCGAGAAGCTCCTCGGCCGCGGTCCCGGGCTGGACGAGCACGGCTACGCGGACGCGGAGGCGCCCGAGCGCAGCCACGACCCGGAGACGCAGCGGCAGCAGGCGGACGCGTACGTGGACACCAAGCTGGCGACCTTCGAGGCGGTGCTCTCCAAGACCCTGGAGGCCGTCGGCCGCGGCCGGCAGAAGCTGCTCGGCCGGGTGCCGACGGACGACCTCGGCGCGCACATGGCCGCCCAGGACGCGGCGGCCGGGCAGCCCTCCCGCTCGGCGAGCGACGCGGACTTCCTGGCGGGCCTGGCCGAACCCCAGCAGCCGGTGCAGGCGCCGATCCCGGCGCAGCCGGAGCCGGTGTACGACACGTACGGCTACCAGCAGGACCGGCAGCCGCAGCAACAGGACGGCTACGCCTACCAGGGCCACCAGGACCCGTACGCGGGCTACGGGCACCAGCAGCCCGACCCGTACCCCGGTGCGAGCACCGGCTCCACCGGAGCGGCTTACGCCGCGCACTACGGTGCGCAGCAGCCCGACCCTTACGCGGCCTACCAGGAGCCGCAGGCCCAGGCCCCGCAGCCCTCCCTCGACGAGACCAGTTTCTTCGACACGAGCATGATCAATCTGGACCAGCTGCGCCAGTACGAACAGGGGCGCTAGGGCCGATTGGGCGCAGAGCGCGGCGCCGGGTATCCTGGCTGTTCGGTCGCGCGTATGCACCGCGATCCATGCTGCCCGTAAGCGGTCATCGTTTACGGCGCAGGGATTGATCTTCAGCGATCTGTGAAAGCAGGAACGGCCCTGAACACCCGCCTCGACCACCGCAACCCCCTCGTGTTCGACACGCACGAGCTGGGTCGGCGTCCTGGTGCCATGCAGCGGCTGTCCCGAGAGATCGCGGCACCGGCGGACCTCGGTCTCGCCGGCGTCATCGGAGTGCCGGAAGGCGCCCCGGTGAAGCTCAGCCTCCGCCTCGAGTCGGTCATGGAAGGGGTGCTTGTCACAGGCACCGCCCGTGCGTCGGCCGTAGGGGAGTGCGTAAGGTGTCTGGAGGCCGTCGAGCGCGAGCTCAAGGCGGACTTCCAGGAGATGTTCTCGTACCCTGACGCCGACGACCGGAGCCGCTCCAAGGCGGAACCGGCCGACGACGCCGAGGACGACGAGGACACGCTCTTCCTCGAGGACGGTTTGTTCGACCTCGAACCCGTGCTGCGCGATGTGGTGGTGCTCGCACTGCCCATGCAGCCGGTGTGCCGGGAGGACTGTCTCGGACTGTGCCCCGATTGCGGGCTCAGCCTGAACGACGACCCGGACCACCACCATGACGCCGTCGACATCCGTTGGGCGGCATTGCAGGAACTCGTCGTGACCGATCAGGACGGCGAGAAGGACAACATGAGCGGCACTGCATCTGACGACGTTCAGAGCGCCGCCGAGAAGCAGGAGAAGTAGCCGTGGCTGTTCCGAAGCGGAAGATGTCGCGCAGCAACACGCGCCACCGCCGGTCGCAGTGGAAGGCTGCGGTCCCCACCCTGGTTTCGTGTGAGCGTTGCCAGGAGCCGAAGCTCCAGCACATTGCGTGCCCGAGCTGCGGCACCTACAACAAGCGCCAGGTCCTCGAGGTCTGAGCGGCTGGTGAGAGGCGCAATGTCTGAGCTGTCCAACGCTGAGAAGCAGGCAGACAGTAACAACGCGGCCTCGTCCCACACGCTTCTGGAAGGGCGGCTCGGGTATCGACTCGAGTCCGCCCTTCTGGTGCGTGCTCTGACCCACCGCTCGTACGCGTACGAGAACGGCGGTCTGCCCACCAACGAGCGGCTGGAGTTCCTCGGGGACTCCGTGCTGGGCCTGGTGGTCACGGACACGCTGTACACGACCCACCCCGATCTCCCCGAAGGCCAGCTGGCCAAGCTTCGGGCCGCGGTGGTCAACTCGCGCGCACTGGCGGAGGTCGGACGCGGCCTCGACCTCGGCTCCTTCATCCGGCTCGGCCGGGGCGAAGAGGGCACGGGCGGCCGGGACAAGGCCTCCATCCTCGCCGACACCCTTGAAGCGGTGATCGGTGCGGTCTACCTCGACCAGGGCCTCGACGCGGCCTCGGAGCTGGTTCACCGGCTCTTCGACCCGCTCATCGAGAAGTCCTCGAACCTCGGGGCCGGCCTGGACTGGAAGACCAGTCTCCAGGAGCTCACGGCGGCCGAAGGTCTTGGCGTACCGGAATACCTGGTCACCGAGACCGGCCCGGACCACGAGAAGACCTTCACTGCTGCCGCCCGCGTCGGTGGTGTCTCGTACGGCACCGGCACCGGCCGCAGCAAGAAGGAAGCGGAACAGCAGGCGGCGGAGTCCGCCTGGCGCGGTATCCGTGCCGCGGCGGACCAGCGGATCGCGGCGGAAGCCGCTGCCGCCGCCGCTCCGGCGGGGGTCCCGGCTCCGGCCGAGGCCGTGGCCGTGGACGGCGGGGCGCCGAAGCCCGCCGACCCGGCGCCGGACGCCTGACCGCTTTCTTTTACAGTGACCCCGTCGCACCCCGGTGCGGCGGGGTTTTCCTGTCCGCGACCCCACGTCCCACGCCGGAGGAACACGTGCCAGAGCTGCCCGAAGTCGAAGTGGTGCGGCGGGGGCTGGAGCGCTGGGTGGCCGGGCGGACCGTCGAGTCCGTCGAGGTCCTGCACCCGCGGGCCGTACGGCGCCACCCGGCCGGCGGGGCCGACTTCGCGGCGCGGCTCGCCGGGCAGACCATCGGCGTGCCGCAGCGGCGCGGGAAGTACCTGTGGCTGCCGCTGGAGGGGCGGGACCTGTCCGTGCTGGGGCACCTGGGGATGAGCGGGCAGCTGCTCGTACAGCCCGAGGACGCCCCGGACGAGAAGCACCTGCGGATCCGGGTGCGGTTCACCGATTCCGGCAGCGGCTCCGCCGCGGGCGCGGCCGGGACCGAGCTGCGCTTCGTGGACCAGCGGACCTTCGGCGGGCTGTCCCTGCACGAGAACACGCCCGACGGGCTGCCCGACGTCATCGCGCACATCGCGCGGGATCCCCTGGACCCGTTGTTCGACGAGGGGGCCTACCACCTGGCGCTGCGCGCCAAGCGGACCACCGTCAAGCGGGCGCTGCTGGACCAGTCGCTGATCAGCGGGGTCGGCAACATCTACGCGGACGAGGCGCTGTGGCGCGCCAGACTGCACTACGAGCGCCCCACCGCCACGCTCACGCGCCCCCGGAGCGCGGAACTCCTCGGTCACGTGCGGGACGTGATGAACGCGGCCCTCGACGTCGGGGGAACCAGCTTCGACAGCCTCTACGTCAACGTGAACGGCGAGTCCGGCTACTTCGACCGCTCGCTCGACGCCTACGGGCGCGAGGACGAGCCCTGCCGGCGCTGCGGCACGCCGATGCGGCGCCGCCCGTGGATGAACAGGTCGAGCTACTTCTGCCCGCGCTGTCAGCGGCCGCCGCGCGCCCCGTCGTAGGACTCACGGGCGGTCAGCACCTGCGGCATGCTCCCCTCGAGGAAGTGGATGAGCGCGAGAAGCCGGTTCGCGACCTCGACACCGAGCGGGGTCAGTTCGTAGTCGACGCGCGGCGGGTTCGTGGGCTGCGCCTCGCGGTTGACGATGCCGTCGCGCTCCAGCGCGTGCAGGGTCTGGGAGAGCATCTTCTCGCTCACGCCGTCGACCCGGCGGCGCAGCTCGTTGAAGCGGCACGGGCCCTCGCGCAGGGCGCTCACGGTGAGGCTGCCCCAGCGGCCGGTGACGTGCTCCAGGGTTTCCCGGGACGGGCACGCGCGCGCGAAGGCGTCGAACGCGGGGTCGGGTCCGGTGGTCTGGGCGTCCTCGGTACAGATGGCTGGTGTCTCCATGGAAAGAGCGTACCCCGGTGCAGCGCTAACCATGGGGTTGCGCTTTCCAAAAGTTAGTGCTTTTCTTCTGGTGTCGCACCGCGCCCCGTGGTGCGGCGGAGCCACCCGAGGAGAGTCACCGTGTCCGCAATCACCCCCACCCCCGTCGTGTCGATCGCCTACCACTCCGGCTACGGCCACACCGCCGTCATCGCCGAGGCCGTCCGGGCCGGTGCCGCCGAGGCCGGCGCCACCGTCCACCTGATCAAGGTCGACGAGATCGACGACGCGCAGTGGGAGCTGCTCGACGGGTCCGACGCGATCGTCTTCGGCTCCCCGACCTACATGGGCACCGCCTCCGGCGCCTTCCACGTCTTCGCCGAGGCCACCTCGAAGCGCTGGTTCGGCGACGCCTGGCAGGACAAGGTCGCGGCGGGCTTCACCAACTCCGCCTCCAAGAGCGGCGACAAGCTGAACACGCTGCAGTACTTCCAGATGCTGGCCTCGCAGCACGGCATGAGCTGGGTCAACCTGGGCCTGAAGCCGGGCTGGAACTCCAGCACCGGCTCCGAGAACGACCTCAACCGCCTCGGCTTCTCCTCCGGTGCGGCCGCCCAGTCCAACGCCGACGAGGGCGCGGACGCGGTCCACAAGGCGGACATCGCGACCGCCGAGCACCTCGGCCGCCGGGTCGCCGAGCACACCCGTGTGGTCATCGCGGGCCGCGCCGCGCTCGCGGCGGTCCAGTCGCCGGGCGCGCTGGTGGGCTAGAAGCCGAAGTCCTGCGTCCACCAGGGGCCGCCGGCGGCGAAGTGGGCGCCGACGCCCAGGGTGCGGAACTCGCAGTTCAGGATGTTCGCCTTGTGGCCCGGGCTGTTCATCCAGGCCTTCATCACGGCCGTGGCGTCACCCTGACCGCGGGCTATGTTCTCGCCGCCCAGGCCCGAGATCCCGGCCTTGGTGGCGCGGTCCCAGGGGGTGTTCCCGTCGGGGTCGGTGTGGCCGAAGAAGCCGCGGACGGCCATGTCCTTGCTGAAGGCCCCGGCCAGCGCCGCCAGCGGCGGGTTGGCCCGGACCGGACCGCACCCGGCCTGGGCGCGCTCCTGGTTCACGAGGGCCACCACGGCGGCCTCCTCGGCCGAGTGCCCGTCCGAATCCGTCGGGGCGGCCGGGACCGGCGCGGGTGCCTTGGTCGCCGGCTTCGAGGGCACCGGGATCGAGGGCGCCGGGGCGGGCGCCTTCCGCGGGGCCTTGGTGGAGGGCGCGGCCGAGGGGGAGGCGCTCGGCGAGGGCGAGGCAGAGGGGCTCGGCGAGCTCGACGCAGAAGCCGAGGGGGAGGGGGAGGGGGAGGGGGAGGCCGACGGGCTGCCGGAGGGGGATTCACCCGTACCGGCGGAGTTGCGGCCGGACAGGCTGGCGAGGCCGCCCTGCTGCTCGATCGCGTGGTCGGGGCTCGCCGAGGACTTCGCCACGGCCCGCGCGCCGCCCTCGGAACCCGTACCGCCGACCCCCACGTAGGGGAAGGAGTTGCCGACCGGCACCACACCGGTGGTGACCGCCGCCGTGCCCAGCGCCACGGCCACCGAGACACCCAGAAGGCCGTTGCGCACGGCGGTGCCGCGCTTGCCGCTGCGACGCGGCGCGGCGTGGAGTCGGTGGCGTCCCATCGGCGTCGTGCCTTCCCTCAAGGTCAAGATCGTCCTTTACTCACCCAAACGGGTGAGTTCATTGGTGCGCGACTGTACGCCATGGGGCCAGGGGGCGATGTGTCCCAAAAGTCTTTGCCCGGTTAGCGTTCACGCATGAATGAAGATGTCCGCATGACCGCCTGGGTGCGCGGCCGTGTACAGGGAGTGGGCTTCCGCTGGTTCACCAGGGAGAACGCCCTGGAGGTCGGTGGGGTGGTCGGCTTCGCGCTCAATCTCGACGACGGGCGAGTACAGGTGGTGGCGGAAGGTCAACGTGAGAATTGCCACCGGCTGCTGGACTGGCTGCGCTCGGCCGACACGCCCGGCCGGGTGGACGGTGTGACGGAGATCTGGGGCACACCGCGCGGTGGCTACGACGGGTTCGCCATCCGCTGAGCGCCCGCCTGATCGTGTACTGATCACACCCCCGGACCGTCCGTACCCGGTCGGATCTGCGCATTCTCCGGTGGCCCGTTGCCGACGCCGGCGATCCGTGGAAGGCTCGGAGATGAGGATGATCTCCACGTCCCCTGCGAGGGCCGGGTCGCCCGCCGATACGGGGCGTGATCGTGTTGACCGTCAAACTTTTTGGTGAGACGCTGGAAGCCCCGCGCACCCGAGCTGTTTGGCAGTGCTGGCAGTACCAAGCGCAGTGACTGACAGTCGCTGCCGGACACCGCGGGTGCGAATCCCTCACGACCCACACCGCTTCGGTCGGTCACTCAGTGTGGAGGACCATCCATCATGGCAAAGGCGCTTCTCGGTTACGTCGGCGGTTCCGATCCGCGACTCCTCGCCGAGATGCGACGGCTTCAGCAGCGCGTCCAGGACCTCGAGTCCGAGCTCGTACGGATTCAGTCCGAAAATGACGCGCTGAACGCGGCCGCCGCTCAGCACGACGGAGACTCGCTGATGAACAGCATCGACATCGACGTACCCCAGGCGGAGCCTGCGCTCACCTGATCCCATAACGTCGTCGCTCGACTCCAGCCCCGCATGATCTGCAAGGGACGCTCCGGCGTCCCTTCTTTCTTGGCCTCTCTCCTCGGCCGCCGCTGCCTTTGACGTCTGTCGTGCCCTGCGCCTTCATGGGCGAAACCGAACGTGAAAGGTAGAGTCCGGCGGCGTGCACCTCAAGTCCCTGACCCTGCGCGGCTTCAAATCCTTTGCTTCCGCGACCACCCTGCGCTTCGAACCCGGCATCACCTGCGTCGTGGGGCCGAACGGCTCGGGCAAGTCCAACGTGGTGGACGCGCTCTCCTGGGTCATGGGCGAACAAGGCGCCAAATCCCTGCGCGGCGGGAAGATGGAAGACGTCATCTTCGCCGGGACCACCGGGCGGCCGCCGCTCGGCCGCGCCGAGGTCTCCCTGACGATCGACAACTCCGACGGCGCCCTGCCCATCGACTACGCCGAAGTCACCATCACCCGGATCATGTTCCGCGGCGGCAGCAGCGAATACCAGATCAACGGGGACACCTGCCGGCTCCTCGACATCCAGGAACTGCTCTCCGACTCCGGCATCGGCCGCGAGATGCACGTCATCGTCGGCCAGGGCCAGCTGGACTCCGTACTGCACGCCGATCCCATGGGGCGCCGCGCCTTCATCGAGGAGGCGGCCGGTGTCCTCAAGCACCGCAAGCGCAAGGAGAAGGCGCTGCGGAAGCTGGACGCGATGCAGGCCAACCTCGCGCGCGTCCAGGACCTCAACGAAGAGCTGCGGCGACAGCTGAAGCCGCTCGGGCGGCAGGCGGCGGTGGCCCGGCGGGCGGCCGTCATCCAGGCGGACCTGCGGGACGCGCGGCTGCGGCTGCTCGCCGACGACCTCGTCACGCTGCGCCGGGCCCTCGACGCGGAGATCGCCGACGAAGCCGCGCTGAAGGAGCGCAAGGAGGCCGCGGAGGCGCAGCTCGCGGACGCGCTGCGGCGCGAGGCGGAGCTGGAGCAGGCCGTACGGGAGCTCGCGCCCCGGCTCCAGCGGGCGCAGCAGACGTGGTACGAGCTCTCGCAGCTGGCCGAGCGGGTCCGCGGGACGGCGTCCCTGGCGGACGCCCGGGTCAAGAGCGCGACGGCTCCGGTGGAGGAGGAGCGGCGGGGCCGTGATCCGGAGGACATGGAGCGGGAGGCCGCGCGGATCCGTGAGCAGGAGGCGGAACTGACGGCGGCCCTGGAAGCGGCGTCGCGCGCGCTGGAGGACACGGCCGCCCACCGGGCGGAGCTGGAGCGGGCGCTGGACGGGGAGGAACGGCGGCTGCGGGACGCGGCGCGGGCCATCGCCGACCGGCGCGAGGGGCTGGCCCGGCTGACGGGGCGCCTCGGCGCGGCCCGGTCGCGGGCGGGCGCCGCACAGGCGGAGATCGACCGGCTGGTCGCGGCGCGCGACGAGGCGGAGTCCCGGGCGGTGGCGGCGCAGGAGGAGTACGAGGCCCTGGCAGAGGAGGTCGGGGGCCTGGACGACCCTGCGGTGGGCGCCGACCACGAGGCGGCGCGGACCGGCCTTGCGGCGGCGGAGGCGGAGCTGGCAGCCGCGCGGGACGCGGTCACCGCGGCGGAACGGTCCCGCGCGGCGGTCTCGGCGCGCCGGGACGCGCTGGCGCTCGGGTTGCGCCGCAAGGACGGTACGGGGGCGCTGCTGGCGGCGCGCGAACGGCTGGCCGGGCTGCTGGGTCCGGCGGCGGAGCGGCTGTCGGTGGCGCCGGGCTACGAAGTCGCCGTGGCCGCTGCCCTGGGCTCCGCGGCGGACGCGCTGGCGGTGTCGTCCCCGGCCTCCGCGGCCGCCGCGATCCGCCACCTCCGCACCGCGGACGCCGGCCGCGCCACCCTCCTGATCACCCCTCCCGAGACCCCGGGCCCCGCAGCCACAGCCACCGTCCCGGGCCAGACCCCGGCCCCCGCCGGGACAGCCACCCTCCCGGGCCAGGCCCCGGGCTCCGCCGGGACAGCTGCTCTGCCGGGGCAGGCGGCGGATTTCGGGGCTCAGCCGGAGCCGGCCCGTCAGGGGCAGGCCCCGGGCTCGGTGGCTTCGGCCGGGGCCGAGGGAGTGTTCCCCCACCCCGCCCCTTCCCGAAACCGGGCTTTGCCCGGACCCGCGCCTCAAACGCCGGCGGGGCTGGAAGGTACGGCGGAACCGGAGTCGCGGTCCGCGTACCCGGGTTCTCCGGAGTGCCGCGCAGCGGCACTTTCAGCCTCGCCGGCGTTTGAGGCGCGGGGTGCGGGGCGGAGCCCCGCGGTTCCGGCTCCGCTGGTGCCCGGGGCGGGCCCCGTGGCTTCAGCCCCGCCGGCGTTTGAGGCGGAAGGCGGGGTGCCCGTCGCGGGGCTGGTGCAGGGGGACGCCGGGGTGTGGCGGGCCGTCGCATGGGTGGTGCGGGAGCACGTCGTGGTCGGGACGCTGGACGAGGCCGAGAGGCTCGTCGCCCGGCGGCCCGGGGTCGTCGCCGTGACCCTGGACGGAGACGTGCTCGGCGCACATCTCGCGCACGGCGGCTCCGCCGGGGCGCCCAGCCTGATCGAGGTGCAGGCCGCGGTGGACGAGGCCGAGGCGGAGCTGGCCCGGCTGGACGGGCAGTGCGCGGAGCTGGCCGCCGCCCAGGCCGCCGCCCGGGACCGCCGGCAGGAGGCCGCGGCGCTGGTCGACGAGCTCGCCGAGCGGCGGCGGGCCGCCGAGCAGGCCCGAGCCGGGGTCGCGCAGCAGCTCGGGCGGCTCGCGGGGCAGGCCAAGGGAGCCGCCGGCGAGGCGGAGCGCAGTGCCGCCGCCGCGGCCAAGGCCCAGGACGCGCTCGAACAGGCGCTGGCCGACGTGGAGGAGTGCGCGGAACGCCTGGCCGTGGCCGAGGAGATGCCCGTGGAGGACGAGCCCGACACCGCCGTGCGGGACCGGCTCGCCGCCGACGGCGCCAACGCCCGGCAGACCGAGATGGAGGCCCGGCTGCAGCTGCGGACCCACGAGGAGCGGGTGAAGGGCCTGGCCGGGCGAGCCGATTCACTCGATCGGGGGGCCCGGGCGGAACGTGAGGCCCGGGCCCGCGCCGAGCGCCGCCGGGCCCGGCTCCGGCACGAGGCGGAGGTGGCGCGCGCGGTCGCCGACGGGGCCCGCCAGCTCCTCGCCCACGTGGAGGTCTCCCTCCTGCGCGCCGAAGAGGAGCGGGCCGCGGCCGAGTACGCCAAGGGACTGCGCGAGCGGGAGCTCGGCGAGGCCCGTACCGCCGGCCGCGACCTGAAGGGCGAGCTCGACAAGCTCACCGACTCCGTGCACCGCGGCGAGGTGCTCGGCGCGGAGAAGCGGCTGCGCATCGAGGCCGTGCAGGACAAGGCGCTGGAGGAGTTCGGCATGGAAGCCGCCGCGCTCGTCGCCGAGTACGGTCCCGACCAGCCGGTGCCGCCCGCCCCGCCCGCCGAGGGCGAGGACCTGCCCGACGACCCGGAGCACCCCCGCAACCGGCCCGGCCCCTTCGTCCGCGCCCAGCAGGAGAAGCGGCTCAAGGCGGCCGAGCGCGCCTACCAGCAGCTGGGCAAGGTCAACCCGCTGGCGTTGGAGGAGTTCGCCGCGCTGGAGGAGCGCCACCAGTTCCTCAGCGAACAGCTCGAGGACCTGCGCAAGACCCGCGCCGACCTCCTCCAGGTGGTGAAGGAGGTCGACGAGCGCGTCGAGCAGGTCTTCACCGAGGCGTACCGGGACACGGCCCGGGAGTTCGAGGGGGTGTTCTCGCGGCTGTTCCCCGGCGGGGAGGGCCGGCTGGTCCTCACCGACCCCGAGAACATGCTGACCACCGGGGTGGACGTCGAGGCCCGCCCGCCGGGCAAGAAGGTCAAGCGGCTGTCGCTGCTCTCCGGCGGCGAGCGCTCGCTGACCGCCGTGGCGCTGCTGGTGTCCATCTTCAAGGCGCGGCCCAGCCCGTTCTACGTGATGGACGAGGTCGAGGCCGCGCTCGACGACACCAACCTGCAGCGGCTGATCCGGATCATGGAGGAGCTCCAGGAGAGCTCGCAGCTGATCGTCATCACCCACCAGAAGCGGACGATGGAGGTCGCGGACGCGCTCTACGGCGTCTCGATGCAGGGCGACGGGGTCTCCAAGGTCATCAGCCAACGCCTCCGCTAGGCCTACTCACTTCAGAAGATGAACGCTATAGCTCCCTCTGCTCCCTGTTGACCGTCATCCCTCGCCTATTGACTTCAGGAAGTGAACCAATAAGCTCTGCCGTGCCGTGTTCGACGTTCAGGTGGTGGTGAGCGGTTTGCTGTGCGCCACTGGAGGAACACGCTCAAACACGCATACCCCCACACCGGCCGCCCTCGACGCCGGGCCCAGGAGCGCATCTTGACCAGCACAGCGAACGCACCAGCGTCAGGCAGTGGCCGCGCCGCCCACCCCGACCACCTCGGCCACGTCGTCTTCATCACCGCGGCCGCTGCCATGGGCGGCTTCCTCTTCGGTTACGACAGCTCCGTCATCAACGGCGCCGTCGTCGCCATCCGCGACCGCTTCGACATCGGGTCCGGGGCACTCGCCCAGGTCATCGCCGCCGCCCTGATCGGCTGCGCCCTCGGCGCCGCCACCGCCGGCCGCATCGCCGACCGGATCGGCCGCATCCGCTGCATGCAGATCGCCGCCCTCCTCTTCACGGCGAGCGCCATCGGCTCGGCCCTGCCGTTCGCCCTCTGGGACCTGGCCGCGTGGCGCGTGATCGGCGGCTTCGGCATCGGCATGGCCTCCGTGATCGGCCCCGCCTACATCGCCGAGGTGTCCCCGGCCGCCTACCGCGGCCGCCTCGCCTCCTTCCAGCAGGCCGCCATCGTCATCGGCATCGCCGTGTCCCAGCTCGTCAACTGGGGCATCCTGAACCTCGCCGACGGCGACCAGCGCGGCAAGCTCGCCGGCTTCGAGGCCTGGCAGTGGATGCTCGGCGTCATGGTCGTCCCCGCCGTGCTCTACGGGATGATGTCCTTCGTCATCCCGGAGTCCCCGCGCTTCCTGATCTCCGTCGGCCGCACCGAGCAGGCCAAGCAGGTGCTGCGCGAGGTCGAGGGCTCCAAGATCGACCTGGACGTACGCGTGGCCGAGATCGAGCTGGCCATGCGCTCCGAGCAGAAGTCCACCTTCCGGGACCTCCTCGGCGGCCGCTTCGGCTTCCTGCCCATCGTCTGGATCGGCATCGGCCTCTCCGTCTTCCAGCAGCTCGTCGGCATCAACGTGATCTTCTACTACAGCTCCTCGCTGTGGCAGTCGGTCGGCATCGACCCGACCAGCTCGTTCCTGTACTCCTTCACCACGTCGATCATCAACATCATCGGCACGGTGATCGCGATGATCTTCGTGGACCGGATCGGCCGCAAGCCGCTCGCGCTCATCGGTTCGGCCGGCATGGCGCTCTCGCTCGGCCTCTGCGCGTGGGCGTTCTCCTACAAGACCGGCACCGGCGACAACATCTCCATGCCCGACACCCAGGGCACGGTCGCGCTCATCGCCGCGCACTGCTTCGTGCTCTTCTTCGCCCTGTCCTGGGGCGTGGTGGTCTGGGTGCTGCTCGGCGAGATGTTCCCCAACCGCATCCGGGCCGCGGCCCTCGGCGTCGCCGCCGCGGCCCAGTGGATCGCCAACTGGGTCATCACCGTCACGTTCCCGAGCCTGTCGGACTGGAACCTGTCCGGCGCGTACGTCATCTACACGGTCTTCGCCGTGCTCTCGATCCCCTTCATCCTCAAGTGGGTGCCGGAGACCAAGGGCAAGGCGCTGGAGGAGATGGGGTAACACTCCCCGCCACCACCCCTTCTCCTCGATACTGCCCCGGCTCAGTCCTTGAGCCGGGGCAGTACCTGTTCGCACAGCAGGTGCAGGCTGCGCCAGCCCTCGTCCAGCGGCATCCCGCCGCACAGCGGGTGCAGCACCAGGTTCCCCGACTCGCCGGCGCCCCGGGCGTGGGCCACCGCCTCGTCCGGGGTGAGGATCCGGTAGACGCCCTCCGCGCGCAGCTCCGCCACCGACCGCGCGGTCGACCGTACGGCGCTGCGGATGTCCTTCGACTGCCAGGACGCGTACATGTGCGCCTCGTGCAGGAAGCGCTCGCCGTGCTCGGCCCAGGTCCGGTCGGGGTCCTCGGAGATGTGCAGCAGCGGGGTCTCGGCCGCGGGCATCATGCAGAAGCCCTCCGTCCCGTACTCCGCGAGCTTCGCCCGGTAGTACGCCTCCAGCTCCGGCAGGTGCGCGCTCGGGAAGAAGGGCAGCCCCAGCCGGGCCGCACGCCGCGCGGCGGCCTCGGAGCTGCCGCCGACCAGGAGCATCGGGTGCGGCCGGGTGAAGGGCCGCGGAGTGACCCGTACGGTCCGGCCGCGGAACTCGAAGGGCTCGCCGGTCCACGCCTTCAGCAGGGTTTCGAGGAGCTCGTCCTGGAGCCGGCCGCGCCGGCCCCACTCCACGCCGTGCTGCTCGTACTCCTCGGGCCGGTAGCCGATCCCCGCGACCGTGACCAGGCGCCCGCCGCTCAGGAGGTCGAGGACGGCGATGTCCTCGGCCACCTTCAGCGGGTCGTACAGCGGGCCGATGATCGCCGAGACGGTGACGGCGATCCGGCGGGTGGCGCCGAAGACCGCGCCCGCGAACGCGAAGGGGGAGGGCAGCCAGTTGTTGCCGGTGCCGTGGTGCTCCTCGGTCTGGACGGTGTCGATCCCGCGGTCGTCCGCGTACCGGGCCATCTCCAGCGCCGCCTTGTAGCGGGCGGACAGGGACTCGGGGGTGCCGTTCGGGTCGACGAGGTTGAACCGGGCCACGGTGATGGGCATGGAGAAGTCCCCCTTCGCCGGATGTGGGTGGGCGAAGGGGGACGTTAGCTGACGTGGCGTCAGTTGGACAGGGATCCGGCGAGCTCGCGCTCCTCGGCAGCGGCCGGCTCGACGGGCGCCGTGCGCGGCAGTACGGCGTACAGCACCGCCGAGGTGAGGATGCCCGCCGCCCAGCCCAGGCCGTTCTCCCCGATCCTGGTGGAGGCGAGCGGTCCGCTGAACCAGTCCACCTCGGTGAACAGCAGGCCCACGACCAGGGCGAGGCCCCAGGCGGTCATCGCCTGCCAGGCGAAACCGCCCCGGTACCAGTAGGCGCTGGTGCGCGTGGTGTCCAGCAGCGCGGGGCCGTCGTAGGTCCGGCCGCGCAGCATGTCCACGCCGAAGACGCCGATCCACGCGGAGAAGGCCACGGCCAGCAGGGTCAGGAAGGATATGAAGGAGCCGAAGAAGCCGGTCGCGACCACCATCAGCAGGAAGCCGAAGACCAGGCTGATCACCGCGTTGACGCTGACCGCCCAGGCGCGCGGGACCCTGATGCCGAGGGTCTGCGCGGTGAAACCGGCCGAGTACATGGACATCGAGTTGATCAGCAGCATGCCGACGAGCGCGATGAGCAGGTACGGGACCGCGATCCACGCCGGGAGCAGCTCGCCGATGAAGGAGACCGGGTCCTGGGCGGAGGCCAGGTCCGGGGTGCCGACGGCCATGACCGCGCCCATCAGGACCATGGGGAGGACGACCACGCCCGCGCCGCCGATCGTCGCGCCGACCATGCCCTTGGAGGAGGCCGTGCGGGGCAGGTAGCGGGTGAAGTCGGGACCGGACGGCACCCAGCTGATCCCGCCGGCCGCGATCGTGCCGATGCCCGCGATCATCATGGCCGTGGAGCCGGCCGGCTTGCCGAGGACGGCGGCCCAGTCGGTGGTGAAGACCAGGTAGGCGAGGACGAGCACGCTGAAGGCGCCGAAGAGGTACGTGGACCACTTCGAGCAGACGCGCAGGGCGTTGATGCCCAGGCCGGAGACCACGAAGGTGCAGCCCACGAAGAACAGCAGCGTGACGACGATGAGCGGGGTGCTGCTCTCGACCCCGAAGAGCAGGTCGAGCACGGTCAGGACGGCGTAGGCGCCGCTGACCGCGTTGATGGTCTCCCAGCCCCAGCGGGCCACCCAGATCAGCGCCCCCGGGAAGAGGTTGCCGCGCTGCCCGAACACCGCCCGTGACAGGGCCATGCCGGGAGCGCCGCCGCGCTTGCCGGCGATCGAGATCACGCCGACGATCCCGTACGAGACGACGGGCGCGGCGACCGCGACGACCAGCACCTGCCAGATGTTGAGCTTGTTGAAGATCACCAGGCCGGCGCCCATGGTCAGCAGCAGCACGCTGATGTTGGCGGCCACCCAGGTGGGGACGAGCTCGCGGACCCGGCCGCCGCGCTCGCTGTCCGGGACGGGCTCCAGGCCGCGGGTCTCGACCGCGGTCTCTTCGGCAGGCATGCGGTGACTCCGTGGGGGAGGGTGCGGGGGAAGCTGCTCATCATCATGGATGTGCCGCTAAAAGCACAAATGGGGGCTTCCGTCCCGTGTGAACGCCCGAGGTCCGGGGTCTGGGCCGCCCGTGGCCGATACTGGTGGGGTTATGGACATCCTCATCCTTGCTGTAGTCATCGCCCTGGTCGCGGTCGGCGCGATCAGCGGGCTCGTGGTCAGCAGCCGCAAGAAGAAGCAGCTGCCGCCCCAGGCACCGCCGAGCACGCCGACCATCACTGCCCCGCCTGCCGAACCGCAGGTGGGGGAGGACGCCGTAGAGACGGCGGAAGAGCCGCGCCGCACGATCGAGGAGGTCGTGCTCCCGGAGGCGGAGGCCGCGGCTCCCGTCGAGGCGCCGACGGCGGAGCCCGAGGTCCCGGCCGCGCCCCCGATCGAGGTGCCCGAGCCCACCGCCGGCCGTCTGGTCCGGCTGCGCGCCCGGCTCGCCCGTTCGCAGAACTCGCTCGGCAAGGGGCTGCTCACGCTGCTCTCCCGGGAGCACCTCGACGAGGACACCTGGGAGGAGATCGAGGAGACCCTCCTGGTCGCCGACGTCGGCGTCGTCCCGACCCAGGAGCTGGTCGACCGGCTCCGCGAGCGGGTCAAGGTGCTCGGCACCCGCACCCCCGCGGATCTGCGCGCGCTGCTGAAGGAGGAGCTGCTGACCCTGGTCGGCACCGACTTCGACCGTGTCGTGAAGACCGAGAGCGGCGAGGACACCCCCGGCGTGATCATGGTCGTCGGCGTCAACGGCACCGGAAAGACCACCACCACCGGCAAGCTGGCCCGCGTGCTCGTCGCCGACGGCCGCAGCGTGGTGCTCGGCGCGGCCGACACCTTCCGGGCCGCCGCCGCCGACCAGCTCCAGACCTGGGGCGAGCGCGTCGGCGCCCGTACCGTGCGCGGCCCCGAGGGCGGCGACCCCGCCTCGATCGCGTACGACGCGGTCAAGGAGGGCATCGCCGAGGGCGCCGACGTGGTGCTCATCGACACCGCCGGCCGCCTGCACACCAAGACCGGCCTCATGGACGAGCTCGGCAAGGTCAAGCGCGTCGTGGAGAAGCACGGCCCGCTCGACGAGATCCTGCTGGTCCTGGACGCCACCACCGGGCAGAACGGCCTGATGCAGGCCCGTGTCTTCGCGGAGGTCGTGGACATCACCGGCATCGTGCTGACCAAGCTCGACGGCACCGCCAAGGGCGGCATCGTCATCGCCGTCCAGCGGGAGCTGGGTGTTCCGGTCAAGCTCGTCGGCCTCGGCGAGGGAGCGGACGACCTGGCGCCCTTCGAGCCGGAGGCGTTCGTGGACGCCCTGATCGGCGACTGAGGGCGGGCAGGGACGGCGCAGATCCCGCGGATCCATGCCGGTGCCCCCGTGTTCCGCCCGGAACGCGGGGGCACCGGCATGTGCGGCCGGGGGCGGCTACGGCATCAGCGGCGGAAGCGGTGGCAGAGGTAGGCGAGCGTGCCCAGCAGCAGCCGCGCCTGCGGCGGGCTCCCGGCCGAGTCGAGCGCGGGCGGCCGCAGCCAGCCGACCGGGCCGAGCCCGGCCCGGTCCGACGGCGGGGCCGTGACGAAGGCGCCGTCCCCCAGGGCCCGGAGGTCGAGGTGGGCGTCGTCCCAGCCCATCCGGTACAGCAGCTGCGGAAGGTCGGCGGCCGCGCCCGGGGCGACGAAGAACTGCGCCCGGCCGTCCGGGGTCACGATGACCGGCCCGAGCGGCAGGCCCATCCGCTCCAGCCGGACCAGCGCCCGCCGCCCGGCCTCCTCGGAGACCTCGATGACGTCGAAGGAGCGGCCGACGGGCAGCAGCACCGCCGCGCCGGGGTACTCGCCCCAGGCCTCGGTGACCTCGTCCAGGGTGGCCCCGGCCTTGACCGTGGGCGCGAAGTCCAGCGGATGCGCGCCGGGGGCGGCGCATCGCGCGTCCCCGCAGGAGCAGTCCCGGGCGGGCGCCGCGGCGCGGGCTCCGGGGACCACGTCCCAGCCCCACAGGCCGGTGTACTCCGCCACCGCCGTGCACTCCGAGGTCCGGCCGCGGCGCCGGATGCCGGAACGGAACTCCCTGGTGCCGCGGCTGCCGCCGATCGTGAAGCCCATGCCCATGCCCCCTCCAACGGGTCGGACGCGCCGGTGGTTACGACGTCGGCCGGACTCCCCCGGCCGCCGCCGGGAGGTTCCCCCGGCTGCGGGCGGTCCGCCGCGGGGGTGTCGTCCGCGGAGCGTCCTGCGAGGTGGCCCGGCGCACTCCTCGCCGCGCGCGCCCCGAGCGCACTCCAGTCCAACCAAAGCCGTTTCACCTCGATGTCAAGTGAATCGCGCCTGGCGGGTGGCTTGTTCATTCGAAGGGGTGGCGAATGGTGGCGTTTCTGGAATCGGCCTCGCGGGAGGGGTGATCGTAGGATTACTTTCAGTGCACGAACCCCGAAGGCGGACCCGTCCGTGGGTATGCCGGAGGCAATGTGTGGAGGACCTGTGAAGGTCCGTGGCGGCGCTTGCCGCACCCGACAGGGTTTCGTGTGGAAGAGGCTGAGCGGATGGGGGCGTTCCAGTGAGCGGCAACGGCGCAAGCGGAACGGTGGACCATCCTGCTGCGCGCAATGAACAGCTGACGTCGTGGTTCGTCCGCAGCGGCTGGTCCAAGGGCGAGCTGGCCCGCCAGGTCAACCGCCGGGCCCGGCAGATGGGCGCCCACCACATCAGCACGGACACCTCCCGGGTCCGCCGCTGGCTCGACGGCGAACAGCCCCGCGAGCCCGTTCCGCGGATCCTCTCCGAACTGTTCTCGGAGCGCTTCGGCTCGGTCGTCGCCATCGAGCAGCTCGGCCTGCGCACCGCCCACCAGACCCCCTCGGTGTCCGGCGTCGACCTGCCCTGGGCCGGACCGCAGACCGTCGAACTGCTCGGCGAGTTCTCCCGCAGTGACCTGATGCTGGCCCGCCGCGGCTTCCTCGGGACCTCGCTCGCCCTCTCCGCCGGCCCCGCCCTCATCGAGCCCATGCAGCGCTGGCTCGTCCCGGTCCCGGCCGCCGACCCGGGACCGCGCCAGCCGGGGCCGGCGGGCGCCCTCGGGGGGCACCGCCCGCCCCGGCTCTCCGAGCCCGAGCTCGACCTCCTCGACGCCACCACCGTCATGTTCCGCCAGTGGGACGCCCAGTGCGGGGGCGGGCTGCGCCGCAAGGCCGTCGTGGGGCAGCTCCACGAGGTCACCGACCTGCTCCAGGAGAGCCACCCGGCCCCGGTCATGAAGCGGCTCTTCAAGGTCGCCGCCGAGCTCGCCGAACTGGCCGGCTGGATGAGCTACGACATCGGCCTGCACCCCACCGCGCAGAAGTACTTCGTGCTCGCGCTGCACGCCGCCAAGGAGGGCGGGGACAAGCCGCTGGGCTCATACATCCTCTCCAGCATGAGCCGCCAGATGATCCACCTGGGCCGCCCCGAGGACGCCCTCGAACTCATCCACCTCGCCCAGTACGGCAGCCGCGACTGCGCCGGCCCGCGCACGCAGGCCATGCTGTATGCGATGGAGGCCCGCGCCTACGCCAACATGGGCCAGCCCAGCCGCTGCAAGCGGGCCGTGCGGATGGCCGAGGACACCTTCGGTGACGTCGGCTTCGGCGGCGAGCCGGAACCCGACTGGATCCGCTTCTTCTCCGAGGCCGAGCTGAACGGCGAGAACTCCCACTCGTACCGCGACCTGGCCTACGTCGCCGGCCGCAGCCCGACCTACGCCTCCCTCGCCGAACCCGTCATGGAACGGGCCGTCGAACTGTTCGAGAAGGACCCGGAGCACCAGCGCTCGTACGCCCTCAACCTCATCGGCATGGCCACCGTCCACCTGCTCCAGCGCGAGCCCGAACAGGCCGCCGTCCTCGTCGGCCGGGCCCTCGACGTGGCCGGAAAGGTTCGGTCCGAACGGGTGAACACCCGGCTCCGCAAGACCGTCGACACCGCCGCCCGTGAGTACGGCGACGTCGCCGAGGTGGTCCGGCTCACCGACCACCTCGCCTCCCGCCTCCCCGAAGCGGCGGAGGCCGTCTGACGGCCCACGCGGCCGCCCCCAAGGCCCCGGCCGCGGCAGTCACCCCGTGAAGCCCGATCAGGCTCCCCCAGCCAGGACGTCCGGGTACCGCCGCGGCCGGTTGTGAAGACCACTCGTTCATGGACGCGTAACACGCCCGACCTCTTCGTCACGGGCACGAAACACCGAGCGGCGCCGCCGGAAACCGGCCTGCGCGAATCTCATGGCCAATAACCGGCCAGTTCCTTACACCGCCGCTCAGGTTTTCACGATCGCCCGCACGCGAACGTACCGACGACGAGGAGACGCCGATGGCATCAGCCATCACGACCCTCGCGGCAGACGCCCCCACGCTGTCTGCCGCGAACACCGGGTTCATGCTCATCTGCTCCGCCCTGGTCATGCTGATGACCCCGGGCCTCGCCTTCTTCTACGGAGGCATGGTCCGCGTCAAGAGCAGCCTCAACATGCTGATGATGAGCTTCATCAGCCTCGGGATCGTCACGATCCTCTGGGTGCTCTACGGTTTCAGCCTCGCCTTCGGCACCGACTCCGGCTCCCTCATCGGCTGGAACTCCGACTACGTCGGCCTCAGCGGCATCGGCATCACCGAGCTGTGGGACGGCTACACCATCCCGGTCTACGTCTTCGCCGTCTTCCAGCTGATGTTCGCCGTCATCACCCCGGCCCTGATCAGCGGCGCCCTCGCCGACCGCGTCAAGTTCAGCGCCTGGACCCTCTTCACCGTCCTGTGGGTCACCGTCGTCTACTTCCCCGTCGCCCACTGGGTCTGGGGCGCCGGCGGCTGGCTCTTCGAGCTCGGCGTCATCGACTTCGCGGGCGGCACCGCCGTCCACATCAACGCCGGCGCCGCCGCCCTCGGCGTGATCCTGGTCATCGGCAAGCGCGTCGGCTTCAAGAAGGACCCGATGCGCCCGCACAGCCTGCCGCTCGTCATGCTCGGCGCCGGTCTCCTCTGGTTCGGCTGGTTCGGCTTCAACGCGGGCTCCTGGCTCGGCAACGACGACGGCGTCGGAGCCGTCATGTTCGTCAACACCCAGGTGGCCACCGCCGCCGCCATGCTCGCCTGGCTCCTCTACGAGAAGCTGCGCCACGGCTCCTTCACCACCCTCGGCGCCGCCTCCGGCGCGGTCGCCGGCCTCGTCGCCATCACCCCGTCCGGCGGCTCCTGCTCCCCCCTCGGCGCGATCGCCATCGGCGCCATCGCCGGTCTGCTGTGCGCCATGGCCGTCGGCCTCAAGTACAAGTTCGGCTACGACGACTCCCTCGACGTCGTCGGCGTCCACCTCGTGGGCGGTGTCGTCGGCTCGCTGCTCGTCGGGTTCTTCGCCACCGGCGGGGTCCAGTCCGACGCGGCCGGCCTCTTCTACGGCGGCGGCCTGGAGCAGCTCGGCAAGCAGGCCATCGGAGTCTTCTCCGTCCTCGCCTACTCTCTCGTCGCGTCCGCGGTGCTCGCCTTCCTCCTCGACAAGACGATCGGGATGCGGGTCTCCGAGGACGACGAGGTCTCCGGCATCGACCAGGTCGAACACGCCGAGACCGCCTACGACTTCAGCGGCGCCGGCGGCGGCTCCTCCTCCCGGAGCACCGCCGCCCCCGTCCCCGCTGCCGCCGCGAGCAAGAAGGTTGACGCATGAAGCTGATCACCGCGATCGTCAAGCCGCACAAGCTGGACGAGATCAAGGAAGCCCTCCAGACCTACGGGGTCCAGGGGCTCACGGTCACCGAGGCCAGCGGCTACGGCCGCCAGCGGGGCCACACCGAGGTCTACCGCGGCGCGGAGTACACCGTGGACCTCGTACCCAAGATCCGCATCGAGGTACTGGTCGAGGACGCCGACGCCGAAGAGGTGATCCGGGTCATCGTGAGCTCCGCCGCCACCGGAAAGATCGGCGACGGCAAGGTGTGGAGCGTCCCCGTGGACTCGGTGGTCAGGGTCCGCACCGGCGAGCGCGGCGCTGACGCGCTCTAGTCAGAGGAGCTCCCGGGTGACGAGTGCCGAAGAGACCACGGACCACACGGCCGACTCGGGACCCGGCGGCTACGCCGCGGCCCGGCTGCGACTCCTCCAGGAGGAGTCGCGGTCCGGGCCTTCCCGGCGTTCCGCGCTGGCCGGGCTGACCGACGAATGGCTGAACTCCCTGTTCACGACCGCCGTCCGGGAGACCGGAGTACGCGGCGCCGCGCTGGTGGCCGTCGGCGGCTACGGGCGGGCCGAACTCTCCCCGCGCAGCGACCTGGACCTGGTACTGCTGCACGACGGCAAGGCCGATCCGCGGGCGCTGAGCGCGCTGGCCGACCGCCTCTGGTACCCGGTGTGGGACCTGGGCCTGGCCCTCGACCACTCGGTACGGACCCCCGGCGAGGCCCGCAAGACCGCCTCCGAGGACCTCAAGGTGCACCTCGGCCTGCTGGACGCCCGGCCGGTCGCGGGGGACGTCGGCCTCCTCGCCGGCCTGCGGACCTCCGTGCTCGCCGACTGGCGCAACCAGGCCGCGAAGAGGCTCCCGCAGCTGGACGCCCTGTGCCGCGAGCGGGCCGAGCGGGCCGGGGAGCTGCGCTTCCTGCTGGAACCCGACCTGAAGGAGGCCCGCGGCGGGCTCCGGGACGCCACCGCGCTGCGGGCGGTGGCGGCGTCCTGGCTGGCCGACGCCCCGCGCGAGGGCCTCGCCGACGCCCGGCGCCGGCTCCTGGACGCGCGGGACGCCCTGCACCTGGTGACCGGCCGGGCCACCGACCGGCTCTCCCTCCAGGAACAGGACCAGGTCGCCGCCCGGCTCGGGGTGCTCGACGCGGACGCACTGCTGCGCGAGGTCTACGAGGCCGCGGGGGTCGTCGCCTACGCCGCCGACGTGACCTGGCGGGAGGTGGGGCGCGTACTGCGGGCACGCTCCGCCCGTCCGCGGCTGCGCGGGCTGCTGGGCACCCGGGGCGCCCCGGCGGCCGAGCGGGCGCCGCTGGCCGAGGGGGTCGTGGAGTCCGACGGCGAGGCCGTCCTGGCCCTGGCCGCCCGCCCCGACCGCGACCCGGTGCTGCCGCTGCGGCTCGCCGCGGCCGCCGCGCAGGCGGGTCTTCCCGTATCGCTGCACGCCCTGCGCCGGCTCGCCGTACAGGCCAAGCCCCTGCCGGTGCCGTGGCCGGCGGAGGCCCGGGAGCAGCTGGTGACGCTGCTGGGCGCGGGGGAGCCGACGGTGGCCGTGTGGGAGGCCCTGGAGGCGGAGGGCCTGATCACCCGCCTGCTGCCCGACTGGGAACGGGTGCGCTGCCGCCCGCAGCGCAATCCCGTCCACACCTGGACGGTGGACCGACACCTGATCGAGACGGCGGTCCGGGCCTCGGCCCTCACCCGCCGGGTCGGCCGCCCCGACCTGCTGCTGATGGCCGCCCTGCTGCACGACATCGGCAAGGGCTGGCCGGGGGACCACTCGGTGGCCGGGGAGACCATCGCCCGGGACGTGGCCGTCCGGCTCGGCTTCGACGCGCAGGACGTCGCCGTCCTGGGCACCCTCGTACGGCACCACCTGCTTCTGGTCGACACCGCGACCCGGCGCGACCTGGACGACCCGGCCACGGTCCGCTCGGTCGCCGAGGCCGTCGGATCGGTGGGCACCCTGGAGATCCTGCACGCCCTGACGGAGGCGGACGCCCTGGCCACCGGGCCGGCGGCGTGGAGCGCGTGGCGGGGCTCCCTGGTGTCCGACCTCGTCGGGCGGGTCACCGCCGTCCTGCGCGGCACGGCCCCGGTGGCGGGGGAGCCGGAGGTCGCGACCACGGAACACGAGCGCCTGGCCGTGGAGGCCCTGCGCACCGGGGAACCGGTGCTCGCGCTGCACACCCGGCCGGAGGAGGACGCGGTCGGCGTCGAGCTGGTGGTGGCCGTCCCCGACCAGCCGGGAGTCCTCCCCGCGGTGGCCGGGGTGCTGGCCCTGCACCGCCTCACCGTCCGGGCGGCCGACCTGCGCTCCGTGGAGCTTCCGGACCGGCTGGGCGAGGTCCTGGTGCTGCGCTGGAGGGTGGCGGCCGCGTACGGCTCCCTGCCGGAGGCGGCGCGGCTGCGGACCGACCTGATCCGGGCCCTGGACGGCTCGCTGGACGTCCCGGGGCGGCTGGCGGACCGCGAGGCGGCGTACCCGCGCCGGCGCGGCGTGGTCCCGCCCCCGCCGCGGGTCGAGGTGGTACCGGACGTCTCCTCGCTGGCCACGGTGCTGGAGGTCCGGGCGCCGGATGCGGTCGGCCTGCTGCACCGGATCGGGCGGGCGCTGGAGTCGGGCGGGGTCCGGGTCCGCAGCGCGCACGTCTCGACGCTGGGCGCCAACGCGGTGGACACGCTGTACGTCACCACCCCCGAGGGGAAGCCGCTGGACCCCGCGGACGCGACCGCCCTGGCCGGGCTGGTGGAGTCGGCCCTGGCGTAGCGGGTGCGGCCGCTGCGCGGGGCCGTCCCCTACCCGCCCTTCCACCGTTCCCCGAGGCTCCGCCCCAGACCCCATACGTGCGCTGCGCGCCCGTGCCCTCAAACGCCGGGCGGGCTGAAGATCCAGCCCCGTCGGCGTTTGAGGCGCGGGGTGCGGGGCGGAGCCCCGATCTTGTGCCCTCACCTGTGTACTCAGGCGGGCAAAAATCCAGCCTCCCCGGCGCTTGAGAGGCGGGGTCCGGGGCGGAGCCCCGGGGGAAAGTCGCCCGCAAGGCCGGATGGGCGGCGAGGGCGGATACCCTGGGGGACGACTACACGCCCCCGACCCGAGGAATCGCGACCACCGTGTTCGATACGCTCTCCGACCGCTTGGCGAATACCTTCAAGGGCCTGCGCGGCAAAGGCCGGCTGTCCGAGGCTGACATCGACTCGGCGGCCCGGGAAATCCGTATCGCGCTCCTTGAGGCCGACGTCGCCCTCCCGGTCGTCCGCTCCTTCATCGCGAACGTCAAGGAAAGGGCCCGCGGCGAGGAGGTCAGCAAGGCGCTGAACCCCGGCCAGCAGGTCCTGAAGATCGTCAACGACGAGCTCGTCACGATCCTCGGTGGCGAGACCCGGCGGCTCCGGTTCGCCAAGACCGCCCCCACCGTGATCATGCTGGCCGGTCTCCAGGGTGCCGGTAAGACCACCCTCGCGGGCAAGCTCGGCCTCTGGCTCAAGGGGCAGGGCCACACCCCGCTCCTCGTCGCGTGCGACCTGCAGCGCCCCAACGCCGTCAACCAGCTCTCCGTCGTCGCGGACCGCGCGGGCGTGGCGTTCTACGGGCCGCAGCCGGGCAACGGCGTCGGCGACCCGGTCCAGGTCGCCAAGGACTCCGTCGAGTACGCGCGCACCAAGCAGCACGACATCGTCATCGTCGACACCGCCGGCCGCCTCGGCATCGACGCCGAGCTGATGCAGCAGGCCGCCGACATCCGCGACGCGGTCTCGCCCGACGAGATCCTCTTCGTCGTCGACGCCATGATCGGTCAGGACGCGGTCAACACCGCCGAGGCCTTCCGCGACGGCGTCGGCTTCGACGGCGTGGTGCTCTCGAAGCTCGACGGCGACGCCCGCGGTGGCGCCGCGCTCTCCATCGCGCACGTCACCGGCAAGCAGATCATGTTCGCCTCGAACGGCGAGAAGCTCGACGATTTCGACGCCTTCCACCCGGACCGCATGGCGGGCCGGATCCTCGACATGGGTGACATGCTCACCCTCATCGAGCAGGCCGAGAAGACCTTCTCCCAGGCCGAGGCCGAGAAGATGGCGGCCAAGCTCGCCAAGGGCCCCAAGGAGTTCACGCTCGACGACTTCCTGGCCCAGATGGAGCAGGTCCGCAAGATGGGCTCCATCTCCAAGCTGCTCGGCATGCTCCCGGGCATGGGCCAGATCAAGGATCAGATCAACAACATCGACGAGCGTGACGTGGACCGCACCGCCGCGATCATCAAGTCGATGACCCCGGCCGAGCGCCAGGACCCGACGATCATCAACGGTTCGCGCCGTGCCCGTATCGCCAAGGGATCCGGCACCGAGGTCAGCGCCGTCAAGTCGCTGGTCGAGCGCTTCTTCGACGCCCGCAAGATGATGTCCCGCATGGCCCAGGGCGGCGGCATGCCGGGCATGCCCGGCATCCCCGGGATGGGCGGCGGCCCCGGCCGCCAGAAGAAGCAGGTCAAGCAGGCCAAGGGCAAGCGCAAGAGCGGCAACCCGATGAAGCGCAAGGAAGAGGAGGCCGCAGCCGCGGCCCGCCGCGAGCAGGGCCCGCAGGCGATCGAGCCCGCGGCCGGCGGCAGCCCCTTCGGCCTTCCGGCCGGCGACGGCCGCCCGGGACAGGAATTCGACCTTCCGGACGAGTTCAAGAAGTTCATGAAGTAGCGGCCGCGCGAGCAGGCAGCGGAGGGCCCCGGTCGTGTGTCACGGCCGGGGCCCTCTGCATTCTGCGGGGCAGTGGGTGGATTTGTCGCTTATCGTCGGCCGGGAGGTCGGCAGAAGGAGGCGCCCCGTGCCCAGCCCCACCCCCGTACCGCCCCGCGACCGGGCCGACACGCCCTGGCGCTCCGAGGGTGCGCCGCCCACCGCTCCGCCGAAGAAGCGGATGCCGGGCGGCTGGCGGTGGCTGATCCTCACCGCACTGATCGTGTACCTGATCACCAACCTGGTGCTGTCCTTCTTCAACGAGGGCGACGAGCCGACGATCTCGTACACCGAGTTCAGCAAGCAGGTCGCGAGCGGCAACGTCTCGAAGATCTACTCCAAAGGCGACGCCATCCAGGGCCAGCTGAAGGCCAAGCAGCCGGTGCCCGACGGCGGCAAGGGCGACTACACCAAGTTCGTCACCCAGCGCCCCGCCTTCGCCGACGACGACCTGTGGGCCGACCTCACCAAGCAGAACGTGAACGTCACCGCCTCCCCGGTCGTCGAGCAGCGCAGCTTCCTGGCCAACCTGCTGCTCTCCCTCGCCCCGATGCTGCTCCTGGTCCTGCTGTGGGTCTTCGTCGCCCGGCGGATGGGCGCGGCCATGGGCGGCGGCCTCGGCGGGCTCGGCCGCAAGGCGCCGCCCAAGCCGGTGGAGCTGGAGGAGGGCGCCCAGCGCACCACCTTCGAGGACGTGGCGGGCATCGACGAGGTCGAGGGCGAGCTCAACGACGTCGTCGACTTCCTCAAGAACCCGCACGCCTACCGCAGGCTGGGCGCCCGGATGCCCGGCGGCGTGCTCCTGTCCGGCCCGCCCGGCACCGGAAAGACCCTGCTCGCGCGGGCGGTGGCCGGCGAGGCCGGGGTGCCGTTTTTTTCCGCCTCCGCCTCCGAGTTCATCGAGATGATCGTCGGCGTCGGCGCCTCACGGGTGCGCGAACTGTTCACCGAGGCGCGCAAGGTGGCCCCCGCGATCATCTTCATCGACGAGATCGACACCATCGGACGGGTGCGGGGCGGCGGCGCTGCCATGGGCGGCCACGACGAACGCGAACAGACCCTGAACCAGATCCTCACCGAAATGGACGGCTTCTCCGGCTCGGAGGGGGTCGTCGTCCTCGCCGCCACCAACCGCGCCGACGTCCTGGACCCCGCCCTGACCCGGCCCGGCCGCTTCGACCGCACGGTGACCGTCTCCCCGCCCGACCGGGGCGGCCGCGAGGCCATCCTGCGCATCCACACCCGGGACATCCCGCTCGCACCGGGCGTCGACCTCGCCCAAGTGGCGCGCACCACCCCGGGAATGACCGGCGCCGAACTGGCCAACCTGGCCAACGAGGCCGCCCTGCTGGCCGTCAAGCGCCGGCAGGACGAGGTCACCCAGTCCGATCTGTCCGACGCCCTGGAGAAGGTCCAGCTCGGCGCCGAGCGGTCCCTGGTCATGCCGCTGGAGGAACGCCGCCGCACCGCCTATCACGAGAGCGGCCACGCCCTCCTGGGCATGCTCCAGCCGGGCGCCGACCCGGTCCGCAAGATCACGATCGTGCCCCGCGGCCGCGCCCTCGGCGTCACCCTCTCGACCCCGGACGCCGACCGGTACGCGTACACCGAGGACTACCTGCGCGGCCGCATCATCGGGGCGCTCGGCGGCATGGCCGCCGAGCACGTCGTCTACGACGTCATCACCACGGGCGCGGAGAACGACCTCGAACAGGTCACCAACATCGTCCGGGGCATGGTCGGCCGCTGGGGCATGAGCGAGCGCGTCGGCAAGCTCACCGCCATCCCGTCCGACGGCGGCGGCCCGTACGGCCTGTCCGCCGCCCCCACCACCCTCGACACGGTGGACCACGAGATGCGGCGGATCGTCGACGAGTGCTACGTGGAGGCCTGCCGCCTCCTGCGCGAACACCGTCCGAAACTCGACTCCCTCGCCGAGGCCCTGCTCGCCAACGAGACCCTGGACGAACGGGCCGCGTACGCCGCCGCCGGCATCACCCGCCTGACGAAGGGCCCCGACCCGGAGTGAGCGGCACGGGTCAGGCCATTCGGGCGATCACGTACCGGAAGATGTTCGGCAGCCATACGGACCCGTCGGGCCGCTCGTACGGGTGAAGGGCCTCGGCCAGCTCCTTCTCCGCCAGCGAGGCGTCCGCGGCGCCGTCGTAGAGGCGGGTCGACAGCAGCCCGCGTACGGCGCTGTCCACGTCCGCGTACCCGAAGGGGCAGAAGACCCGCCCGGAGCCGTCCGGCCGCAGCCCGGCCCGCTCGACCAGCGCGTCCAGGTCCCGGGGCACCGGCCCGCCGCCCAGCACCGACGGCACCGTGCAGCGCTCCGCCGGACCCCAGTCGGCCAGCACCACGGCCCCGCCCCGCCGGACCGCGGGCAGCGCCGCGGCCAGGGCCGCCGGGGCCGGCGAGAAGGCCAGCAGGGCGTCGTACGGGCGGTTCCCCGGCGGCGCCGCGGGAGGTTCCGCCAGGACGTCCAGGAGGCGCTCACGGGCCAGCGCGCGCCGCGCCGGATCCGCCTCCACACCCGTGGCCACGGCTCCCCGCCCGGCCGCGAGCAGCAGGGCCAGCCCGGCCCCGCAGTCGAGGCCGAGCAGCCGATCGCCCGGCCCGACCTCCAGCCGGTCGTAGACCGCCTCGTACAGCGGTACCAGCATCCGTTCCTGGATCTCGGCCCAGTCCCGGGCGACGAGCGTGGCCGTCGGCATCGGTGTCATCGAAAGAGCGCTCCTGATTCCGTGTCGCCCCCTTGCCCCCGTTGCCAGAGAACTCCCCATTCGCGTCCGCGTCCAGAGGAGCGCGCCACCCGATTCACGCTCGGCGCGCCCGGCGCCGTACCATTCGCGCCATGGCAAAGGCACCCGTTCTCACCCCGCAGGCGGAGGATTTCCCCCGCTGGTACCAGGATCTGATCAACAAGGCCGAACTGGCCGACAACGGTCCGGTCCGCGGCACCATGGTCATCCGACCGTACGGCTACGGCCTGTGGGAGCGGATGCAGCAGGAGATGGACGCGCGCATCAAGGACGCGGGCGCCCAGAACGCGTACTTCCCGCTGTTCATCCCGCAGTCGTACCTGACGAAGGAAGCGGAGCACGTCGAGGGCTTCGCCCCCGAGCTCGCGGTCGTCACGCACGGCGGCGGCAAGGAGCTGGAAGAGCCGGTCGTCGTCCGGCCCACCTCCGAGACGATCATCAACGACTACTTCTCCAAGTGGGTCCAGAGCTACCGCGACCTGCCCCTGCTGATCAACCAGTGGGCCAACGTGGTCCGCTGGGAGATGCGCCCGCGCGTGTTCCTCCGTACGAGCGAGTTCCTCTGGCAGGAGGGCCACACCGCCCACGCCACGTACGAGGACGCCCGCGACTACGCCGCCCGGATCCACCGCGACGTCTACGGCGACTTCATGACGAACGTGCTCGGCATCGACGTCGTGCTGGGCCGCAAGACCGCGAAGGAGCGCTTCGCCGGCGCCATCAACACCCTCACCCTCGAGGGCATGATGGGCGACGGCAAGGCCCTCCAGCTGGGCACGAGCCACGAGCTCGGCACCAACTTCGCCAAGGCCTTCAACACGCAGTACCTGTCGAAGGAAGGCAAGCAGGAGCTCGTCTGGCAGACCTCGTGGGGCGTCTCGACCCGCATGGTCGGCGGCCTGATCATGTCCCACGGCGACGACAACGGCCTGCGCGTCCCGCCGCGCCTGGCCCACGTCCAGGTCGTCGTCATGGCGATCAAGGGTGACGAGGCCGTCGCCAAGGTCCGCGAGCTCGGTGCGCAGCTGAAGGCCGCCGGCATCCGCGTCCAGGTCGACGACCGCGTGGACACCCCCTTCGGCCGCCGCGCCGTGGACTGGGAGCTCAAGGGCGTACCGGTGCGCATCGAGATCGGCCCCCGCGACCTGGAGGCCGGAACCGCGATGCTGGCCCGCCGCATCCCGGGCGGGAAGACCCCGGTGCAGATCGACGCGCTCGCCGACCTGCTGCCCAAGGTGCTGGACGAGGACCAGGCGCAGCTGCTGCGCGAGTCCCGCGAGCGCCGTGAGGCCCGTACGTCCGACGTGGCCACCATCGAGGAGGCCGCCGAGGCCGCCATCGCCGGCGGCTGGGCGCGGATCCCGTGGGCCGACCTCGGCCCGGAGGGCGAGGCCAAGCTGGCCGAGCAGGCCGTCTCCGTGCGCTGCCTGGTAGCCGCCGACGGGTCGGTTCCGGAGGCGGACGACGCCCCGGGCACCCTCGCGATCGTCGCGCGTTCGTACTAGTGCGCCCCGGGCCCCGGCGGTGCGGCCGTGCCGCGCCGCCGGGGCCGAGTGCGTCGTTCGTACTCGTTACGTACCGACTCCTCCTGACATGGACGCACCCGTCCTCGTCAGGACGCATGAGACTGAACTGACTGGTACGTGCAAAAAATTTGGAATGGCCCGGAATCGGAACACCGGGGCACCTCGGCTCGTTGTCACGACGTGAGCACGACACCACCTGTTCTCGCCGCAGAGCTGGCGCAGGCGTGGGCCGACATTCAGCGGTACCACCCCGAGCTGCCTGACCTTGCCGCGCCCGAGTCCCTGATCGGAGAGTCGTCGTCCGCCTGTGGCGCCGAGCTCTCCTTCGAGCGACTGCTGCACGAGGCAGTCCACGGCATCGCCGCCGCCCGCGGGGTCCGAGACACCTCGCGCGCCGGCCGCTACCACAACCGCAGATTCCTCGCGATCGCCGAGGAGATGGGGCTGGACCACTCCGAAGAGCCGCACGCGAGCAGCGGTTTCTCGCTCGTCACGCTCAACCCCGAGGCGAGGCGGCGCTACCGCCCCACCATGGAGCGGCTCCAGCGGGCCCTGAAGGCGCACACGGCCGCCACGGCCGCCGACACCAAGCGCAGCTTCCGCGGACCGGCCGCCCGGCACGGGTCCTCCGGCGGCGGCGTGCGGGTCAAGGCGGTCTGCGACTGCGGGCGCAACGTACGGGTGGTCCCCTCCGTGCTCGCCCAGGCGCCGATCGTGTGCGGCGGCTGCATGAAGCCGTTCCGCATCCCGGAAGTGGCGGTCGCGGCCGCAGCCTCCTGACCGGGGCAGTGGCGGGCCGGGAGGCCGGACACCCGTACGGCTGAGCGGACCGCAGGCGTATGGCACAATGAACAGCTGTACTCGACAGTCGCATAGGACCCCTCTCTCCTCCGGCTGACGCGTCCATCGGGCACCCGAGTACCGCAACCCCACGTGGCATCTCATGTGCCCAACCACGTCAAGTTCAGGAGACACCACTCCAGTGGCAGTCAAGATCAAGCTCAAGCGCCTCGGCAAGATTCGCCAGCCGCACTACCGCATCGTCGTCGCCGACGCCCGCACCCGCCGGGATGGTCGCGCGATCGAGGAGATCGGTATCTACCACCCGACCTACAACCCGTCGCGCATCGAGGTCAACGCCGAGCGTGCGCAGTACTGGCTGTCCGTCGGCGCCCAGCCCACCGAGGCTGTGCTCGCCATCCTGAAGCTGACCGGTGACTGGCAGGCCCACAAGGGCCTTCCCGCCCCCGCGCCGCTGCTGCAGCCGGCGACGAAGGAAGACAAGCGTCGTTCCTTCGACGAGTTCGCCAAGACCCTCGAGGGTGGCGACGCCAAGGGCGAGGCCATCACCCAGAAGGCGAAGAAGGCCGACAAGAAGGCGGACGAGGCTGAGGCCGCCGCCGAGTCGACCGAGGCCTGAGCATGCTCGAGGAGGCTCTTGAGCACCTCGTAAAGGGCATTGTGGACAACCCCGACGATGTGCAGGTCGCCTCGCGCAACCTGCGCCGCGGGCAGGTGCTCGAGGTCAGGGTCCACCCCGACGACCTCGGCAAGGTGATCGGCCGCAACGGCCGCACCGCGCGTGCTCTGCGTACCGTCGTGGGCGCCATCGGCGGCCGCGGGATCCGCGTCGACCTCGTCGACGTGGACCAGGTCCGCTGAAAAGTTGAAACACCGGCACGGGCCGGGGAGGGCATTGCGCCCGCCCCGGCCCGTCGTCGTCTGAACAGGAGAGGTACAAGTGGAGCTGGTAGTCGCGCGGGTCGGCCGCGCCCACGGGATCAAGGGTGAGGTCACCGTAGAGGTGCGCACGGACGAGCCGGAGCTGCGGCTCTCGCCCGGCGCCGTCCTGCGGACCGAGCCCGCGTCGGCGGGGCCGCTGACCATCGAGGCGGGCCGTGTGCACAGCGGACGCCTCCTGCTCCGCTTCGCCGGCGTCAAGGACCGCACCGGCGCCGAGGCGCTGCGCAACACGCTCCTGATCGCCGACGTGGACCCGGCGGAGCTGCCGGAGGACGAGGACGAGTACTACGACCACCAGCTGATGGACCTGGACGTGGTGCTGGAGGACGGCACGGAGATCGGCCGGATCACCGAGATCTCCCACCTGCCGTCGCAGGACCTCTTCATCGTCGAGCGGCCGGACGGCACCGAGGTGATGATCCCCTTCGTGGAGGAGATCGTCGCCGAGATCGACCTGGAGGAGCAGCGCTGCGTCATCACCCCGCCGCCCGGGCTGATCGACGAGCGTGAGGCGGTCATCGACTCGACCCGCGACGCCGAGGGCGACGCCTGATGCGGCTCGACGTCGTCACGATCTTCCCCGAGTACCTGGAGCCGCTGAACGTCTCCCTGGTCGGCAAGGCCCGGGCCCGCGGCCAGCTCGACGTACACGTCCACGACCTGCGGGACTGGACGTACGACCGGCACAACACGGTCGACGACACCCCGTACGGCGGCGGCCCCGGCATGGTCATGAAGACCGAGCCGTGGGGCGAGGCCCTCGACGAGGCGCTGGCCGACGGGTACGAGTCGGGCGCGCACGGGCCCGTCATGGTCGTCCCCACGCCCAGCGGCCGGCCCTTCACGCAGGAGCTGGCCGTCGAACTCTCCGAACGGCCCTGGCTGATCTTCACGCCGGCCCGCTACGAGGGCATCGACCGCCGGGTCATGGACGAGTACGCCACGCGCATGCCGGTGTACGAGGTCTCCATCGGCGACTACGTCCTGGCGGGCGGCGAGGCCGCCGTCCTGGTCGTCACCGAGGCCGTGGCCCGGCTGCTGCCCGGAGTGCTCGGCAACGCCGAATCCCACCGGGACGACTCCTTCGCGCCCGGCGAGATGGCGAACCTTCTCGAGGGGCCCGTCTACACCAAGCCCCCCGTCTGGCGCGGCCGGGACATCCCCGAGGTGCTGCTCAGCGGGCACCACGGCAAGATCGCACGCTGGCGCCGCGACGAGGCCTTCCGGCGGACCGCGCAGAACCGCCCGGACCTGATCGAGCGCTGCGAGGCCGCCGCCTTCGACAAGAAGGACCGGGAGATCCTCTCCATCCTGGGCTGGCAGCCGACGCCCGACGGCCGATTTTGGCGCAGGCCGCCGGCCGTGGAAGAATAGGCGGCTGCTGTGTGCTCGTGGACGCCCCTGCCACAGGGGGACCGTCGTCCGCAGGGTGGCACGGCTCCCGAATTCTCTACGGAAACCCGCACTGGCGACCTGTGGCGTCATGCGAAGAAAGCAGACGAAGAACATGTCTCACCTGCTCGATGGCGTCAACGCCGCCGCGCTCCGCTCGGACGTCCCGGCCTTCCGCCCGGGTGACACGATCAACGTGCACGTCCGCGTGATCGAGGGCAACCGCTCCCGTATCCAGCAGTTCAAGGGTGTTGTCATCCGTCGCCAGGGCTCTGGCGTCTCCGAGACCTTCACCGTTCGCAAGGTCTCCTTCAGCGTCGGCGTGGAGCGTACCTTCCCGGTCCACTCCCCGATCTTCGAGAAGATCGAGCTCGTCACCCGCGGTGACGTGCGCCGCGCCAAGCTGTACTACCTCCGTGAGCTCCGCGGCAAGGCCGCGAAGATCAAGGAGAAGCGCGACAACTGAGGTCCTCTTCGGGGTCCCGGGGTGGCCGGATAGGCTCGCTCCCGATGGACACCGAAGCACCTCACACGGAACGCGGCCACTCTTCCCCCCGCGAGGGGGAGGAGCGGTCGCGTTCCGTCTTTTCAGGCGCCGGTCGGCGGCCGCTGACCCTGCGGCGGGCCGGACTGCTCGGCGTGCTCCTCACCGTCTTCCTGCTGCTGCTCGGCAATTTCGTCGTCCAGCCCTTCCTGATCCCGAGCCGTTCGATGGAGCCGACGCTCCAGGTGGGGGACCGGCTGCTGGTGAACAAGCTGGCGTACCGTTTCGGCGACCAGCCGCGCCGCGGGGACGTGGTGGTCTTCGACGGCACGGGATCCTTCGTACGGGAACGGCCCGGGGGCGATCCGATCGGTACGGCCCTGCACGGGGTGGGGTCGGCGCTCGGCCTCGCGGAGCCCTCCGACACCGACTTCGTGAAGCGGGTCGTGGGCGTCGGCGGTGACGACGTGGTGTGCTGCGACGCCGGCGGCCGCGTGGAGGTCAACGGGGTACCGCTGGAGGAGCCCTACCTCCACCCCGGCGACGCTCCCTCGACGGTGCCCTTCCGGATCGTCGTACCCCTGGGGACCCTGTGGGTGATGGGTGATCATCGTGCCCAGTCCCGGGACTCGCGCGACCACCTGGGGGAACCGGGCGGGGGGATGGTGCCGGTGGAGAAGGTGATCGGGCGGGCCGACTGGATCGGCTGGCCGGCCTCGCGCTGGGGTGCCGTCGGCGGCGGTCGTGGGTAGCCGCGGGCGGCCGCGACCGCGGCGGGAGCCCGAGCCGGAGCCGGAACCCGGCCCCGTGCCCGAGGGCGGCCGGGCCGAGCGGCGCCGGCTGGCCCGCAAGGTGCGCCGGCGCCGCCGCACGCGCCGCGCGGGGGAACTGCCCCTGCTGGTCGCGGTGGCCCTGTGCATCGCCCTGCTCCTCAAGACCTTCCTCGTGCAGGCCTTCTTCATCCCGTCGGGCTCCATGGAACAGACCATCCGGATCGGCGACCGGGTCCTGGTGGACAAGCTGACCCCGTGGTTCGGCTCCGAGATCGAGCGTGGCGACATCGTCGTCTTCAAGGACCCCGGGGGCTGGCTCAAGGGCGAGGCGGCCCGGCCCGCGCCCGACCCGGTCGGCGTGAAGCAGGTCAAACAGGCCCTGACCTTCATCGGCCTGCTGCCCTCGGCCGACGAGCAGGACCTGATCAAGCGGGTCATCGGGATCGGCGGGGACACCGTCAAGTGCTGTGACGCCAGGGGCCGGGTCTCCGTCAACGGCTCGCCGCTCGACGAGCCGTACGTGAACGCGGGCAACGCTCCGTCGGAGATCCGCTTCGAGGTGAAGGTGCCGGCGGGCCGGCTCTTCGTGATGGGCGACCACCGGGCGAATTCGGCCGATTCCCGCTACCACCTCGACGAGGCCTTCGACGGGACCATCGACGAAAAGGGGGTCGTGGGCGAGGCCGTGGTGATCGCCTGGCCCTACGACCACTGGCGCCGGCTGGAGCAGCCCGCGACCTTCCGCATGGTGCCCGATCAGGCGCGGCGCGAGGGACGCGCCCGCAGGCGACGCCGTCGGGGCGCGCCGTTCGCATAGTGTGTCCTGGGTCTCCCGAGCCCTAGGGAACTCCCGCTCGTTAGGGGAGGGGAGGGCCCGTGTCCGATCCGGTGCGGGCGGCGATTTCCGAGTGAGGAGTGGATGTGGGGGATGTGGCGGTAGGCGCACGATCCGGACGCGACGAAGGCGATGAGCGGCCGGACGATGCCGTCAAGCGCGAGGCCGAGGAGGACGACGGCACCAAGGCGCGCCCGCACCGCTCCTTCTGGAAGGAGCTTCCGCTCCTCATCGGCATCGCCCTGCTGCTGGCCCTGCTGATCAAGACCTTCCTGGTGCAGGCGTTCTCGATCCCGTCCGACTCGATGCAGGACACCCTGCAGCGCGGGGACCGGGTCCTGGTGGACAAGCTGACCCCGTGGTTCGGCTCCGAGCCCGAGCGCGGCGAGGTCGTGGTCTTCCACGACCCCGCGAACTGGCTCGCCGGAGAGCCCACCCCGGAGCCGAACTTCATGCAGACGGTCCTCAGCAAGATCGGTCTGATGCCGGATGCCGCGGAGAAGGACCTGATCAAGCGGACCATCGCCATCGGCGGGGACACGGTCGAGTGCAAGAAGGGGGGACCGGTCGTCGTCAACGGCAAGGCGCTCGACGAGCCGTACATCTTCCCCGGCAACACCCCGTGCGACGACGCCCCCTTCGGCCCGATCACGGTCCCCAAGGGCAAGATCTGGGTGATGGGTGACCACCGGCAGAACTCCCAGGACTCCCGCTACCACATGCAGGACTCCACCCAGGGCTTCGTCCCGGTCGACGACGTCGTCGGGCGGGCCGTCGTGGTCGCGTGGCCGATCACCCGCTGGGCCACCCTGCCGATCCCGGACACCTTCGACCAGCCGGGCATCGGCAACCAGACCAAGACCGCCGCGCTCGGCCTCGGGGCGACCGAGGCGGCTCCGGTCGGGCTCGGCCCGGCCGCGCTGGGCCTCACGGGGGCCGTGCCGCTCGTCATGTGGCGCCGGCGGAGGCTGACCCGGAGCCGTACCGCCGGGTAGGGTGCCGCCCAGGTCGACGATCTCCGAGTGTGGGGCGCTGCAATGGGCGGAAACCAAGCAATACGCGGTGGCAGGGACGGCCGCGGCGGACTCGGCAATGTGCTGTCGGGTATCGCCGTGGCCATCGGTTTTGCGCTCTTCCTCGGCGGTTTCGTGTGGGGAGCGGTGGTCTACCAGCCCTACACGGTGCCGACCGACTCGATGATGCCGACGGTGCGCCCCGGGGACCGGGTGCTCGCACAGCGCATCGACGGCGGTGAGGTGCGCCGCGGCGACGTGGTCATCTTCACCGATTCCATGTGGAGCGATTCGCCCATGGTCAAGCGGGTCGTCGGCATCGGCGGCGACACCGTGAAGTGCTGCGGCGCCGGCGGCCGGCTGACCGTGAACGGCACGGCTCTGGACGAGCCCTACATCGACGCCACCCCGCCCGACCCGGGCCTGCCCATGCCCGCCGGGCAGCCGCCGGCCCCCGGGACCCCCTTCGAGGTGACGGTCCCCGAGGGCAACCTCTTCCTGCTGGGGGACCGGCGGGCGGCCTCCCTGGACTCCCGGGCCCATCTCCAGGAGGCCGGGCAGGGCACCGTCGCCCGCTCGGCGGTCAGCGCCCGCGTCGACGCCCTGGCCTGGCCCTCCATGGCGATGCTGGAGCGGCCGCGGACGTACGCGGGCCTGCCGGGCGGGATCTCGCGGCCGGGGCCCCTGCGCCTCCAGGTGGCGGCGGTGGTGGCCGGAGCCGCGCTGGTGCTGCTGGGGGCCGCGTACGGGCCCCTCGTACGGGTCCTGGGGCGCGGGCGGCGGCGGGAGCGGGCCGGTGTCCGCTGAGGCGGCCGCCGGCGGTGGTCCCCGGAAGGTGTCGCGGGTGATCCTGCTGGACCCGGCGGACCGGATCCTGCTGCTGCACGGTTTCGAACCGGCCGATCCCGAGGACGACTGGTGGTTCACGCCGGGCGGCGGTGTCGAGGGCGACGAGAGCCGGGAGCAGGCCGCGCTGCGGGAGCTGGCGGAGGAGACGGGGATCACAGAGGTGGAGCTGGGACCCGTCCTGTGGCACCGGTACTGCTCTTTCCCCTTCGACGGGCGGCGCTGGGAGCAGGACGAGTGGTACTTCCTGGCACGTACCGCCCAGACGGAGACCCGGATCACCGGGTTCACGGAGCTGGAGCGGCGCAGCGTCACCGGAGCCAGGTGGTGGACCTCCGAGGAACTTCTCTCGGCCCGTGAGACGGTGTACCCGACCAGACTCGCCGAGCTGCTCCGTACGCTGCTCGACGACGGTCCTCCGGGTGCCCCGGTGGTCCTGGCCCCGGAAATCGTCTAGGGGCGCAGGGGCCTGGCGCACAATAGGGGGACGCACGGCTGAAGGGGAACATGCCATGAGTGCCGAGGACCTCGAAAAGTACGAGACCGAGATGGAGCTGAAGCTCTATCGGGAGTACCGCGACGTCGTCGGGCTGTTCAAGTATGTGATCGAGACCGAACGCCGTTTCTACCTCACCAACGACTACGAGATGCAGGTGCACTCGGTCCAGGGCGAGGTCTTCTTCGAGGTCTCGATGGCCGACGCGTGGGTCTGGGACATGTACAGGCCGGCCCGGTTCGTGAAGCAGGTGCGGGTGCTGACCTTCAAGGACGTGAACATCGAGGAGCTCAACAAGAGCGATCTCGAGCTGCCCGGCAGCTGAGTTTCCCCTGTGGGGGTGACCGGTTCCCCCGTGTGGGTGGCCGGGTTGTCCACAACGGCGGGGTTGTCCACCAAGATCCACAGGGTGGGCGGGGGCGCGGGAGTGTCGGTGCCGGAGGTGGTGCCGAATGAACGCGAAGGACGTGGCACGGCAGGCATTGGGGCGGTACGGCGAGGAGCTCGCGGCGCGGCGGCTGACCGAGGCCGGGATGACCGTGATCGCGCGGAACTGGCGGTGTCGCGGCGGCGAGATCGACATCGTCGCCCGGGACGGTGACGCCCTCGTCGTCTGCGAGGTCAAGACCCGGCGTGCGGGGCAGTTCGAACATCCCATGGCCGCCGTGCGGTACGGCAAGGCCGAGCGCTTGCGCAGACTGGCGGGGCGCTGGCTCGCCGACCACGGCGGACCGCCCCCGGGCGGGGTCCGCATCGACCTGGTCGGAGTCCTGCTGCCACGGCGCGGCGCCCCCGTCGTGGAGCACGTCAGGGGGGTGGCCTGATGGGATTCGCGCGAGCGTGTTCGGTGGCCCTGGTGGGCGTCGACGGGGTGGTGGTGGAGGTCCAGGCCGACCTGGAGCCCGGGGTCGCGGCCTTCACGCTGGTGGGCCTGCCCGACAAGACCCTCGTCGAGAGCCGGGACCGGGTGCGGGCCGCCGTGGTCAATTCGGGCGCGGCCTGGCCGCAGAAGAAGCTCACGGTCGGCCTCAGCCCGGCCTCCGTGCCGAAATCCGGCGCCGGTTTCGATCTGGCCGTGGCGGCCGCCGTCCTCGGCGCCGCCGAGCTGGTCGACCCGGGCGCGATCGCCGATCTCGTGCTGATCGGGGAGCTGGGGCTGGACGGCCGGGTGCGTCCGGTCCGGGGGATCCTGCCGGCGGTCCTCGCCGCCGCGGAGGCCGGATACCGGCAGGTGGTCGTCCCGCACCAGTGCGCCGCCGAGGCGGCGCTCGTGCCGGAGGTCGCCGTGCTCGGCGTGCGCAGCCTGCGCCAGCTGATCGCGGTCCTGACCGACGGGGTGGTGCCCGAGGAGGAGCCCGGCGAGCCGCCGGGCCGCCCGGACCCGATGCTGGCCGGGCTGCTCGTCCCGGGGGCGGCCCTCGGCACCGGACTGGCCGCCGGCCGCTCCGGGCACGGGGAGGCGGACTTTCCCGACCTCGCAGATGTGGCCGGGCAGCACACCGCGCGGCGGGCCCTGGAGGTGGCGGCCGCCGGGGGCCACCACCTCTTCCTCAGCGGGCCTCCCGGGGCGGGCAAGACCATGCTGGCCGAGCGGCTGCCCTGGATCCTGCCTCCGCTCACCCGCCAGGACTCCGTGGAGGTCACCGCCGTCCACTCGGTGGCGGGCATCCTCCCGCCCGGCGAGCCGCTCGTCACCAGACCGCCCTATTGCGCACCGCACCACTCGGCGACCATGCAGTCCCTGGTGGGTGGCGGCAACGGGGTGCCCAGGCCGGGAGCCGTCTCCCTCGCCCACCGGGGCGTGCTGTTCCTGGACGAGGCCGCCGAATTCCACGGCCGGGCGCTGGACGCCCTGCGCCAGCCCCTGGAATCCGGCCACGTGGTCATCGCCCGCGCCGCGGGGGTGGTCAGGCTGCCCGCCAGATTCCTGATGGTGCTCGCCGCGAACCCGTGCCCGTGCGGGCGCCACACCCTGCACGGAGCCGGCTGCGAGTGCCCGCCCGCCGTGATCCGGCGCTATCAGGCGAGGCTGTCCGGGCCCCTGCTCGACCGGGTGGACCTGAGGGTGGAGGCCGAGCCCGTGACCCGTTCCGACCTGCTGGGACAGGGCGGCCGCGGCGAATCCACCGCGGTGGTCGCGGAGCGGGTGCGGGAGGCCAGGGACCGGGCCGCCGTCCGGCTCGCCGACACCCCCTGGCGGCTCAACTCCGAGGTGCCCGGACAGGAACTGCGCACCCGCCGGCAGCCCGCTCCGGGAGCCATGGCGCAAGCCGAGCGGGACATGGAGCGCGGGCTGCTCACCGCGCGGGGGCTGGACCGGGTGCTGCGCGTGGCCTGGACCGTCGCCGACCTGCGGGGGCGTGACCGGCCCGACGCCCTGGACGTGGCCGTCGCGCTGGAGCTGCGGACCGGCATCGCCCGTGGGGCGACCCTCGCGGCGGGAGCCGGCCCATGACCCCGGAGGAGCTGGCGCGGGCCGCGCTGACGCGGGTGCTCGAGCCCGGGGACGAGCACGGCGGGCGCTGGCTGCGGGAGTACGGAGCCGTCGGGCTGATGGAGCTCCTGACGGCGCCGCAGGCGGAACCGGGCGTTCCGGGCGGAGTGGGGGAGGAGCGGCTCGCCGGCTACCGCAGACGGGCGGCGCTGGCCGACCCGCAGCGGGACCTGGAGCTGGCCGCCGGGTCGGGGGGCCGGTTCGTGTGCCCCAAATCGGCGGAGTGGCCGACCCAGCTCGACGACCTCGGCGACGCCCGGCCCGTCGGACTGTGGCTCCGGGGCAGACCGAACCTGCGTACCTGGGCGCTGCGCTCGGTCGCCGTGGTCGGGGCCCGCGCCTGCACCCCCTACGGGGCGCACATGGCCCAGACCCTGGCCGCCGGGCTCGCCGAGCTGGGCTGGGTGGTGGTCTCCGGGGCCGCTTACGGGATCGACGGCGCCGCCCATCGCGGGGCGCTGGCCTCGGGCGGCGCCACCGCGGCGGTCCTGGCCTGCGGGGCTGACGTCGCCTACCCCCGGGGGCACGCCGGGCTCCTCGGCCGGATCGCCGGCCAGGGCCTCGTCCTGGGGGAGCTGCCGCCCGGAAGCCACCCCACCCCCAGCCGCTTCGTCCTGCGCAACCGGGTCATCGCCGCCCTCACCCGGGGGACGGTCGTGGTGGAGGCGGCCCACCGCAGCGGATCCCTCGTCACCGCCCGGCGGGCCCGGGAGCTCGGACGGATCACCATGGGGGTTCCCGGGCCCGCCACCAGCGGGCTCTCGGCCGGAGTGCACGAACTGCTCCGCGGCGAGGCGGCCCTCGTGACCGACGCGGCCGAGGTGGTCGAGCTGGTCGGCTCGATCGGCGAGCTGGCTCCCGAGCGGCGCGGCCCCGTCGTCGCGCGGGACCTGCTGGACCGGGAGACCGCCCGGGTGCTCGAAGCGCTCCCCGCCGGCAGACCGGCGGACGTGGACCAGGTGGCACTTGCCTCCGGCACCGGCGCCGATGAAGTCATCGGCAGACTGTACGAACTTCACTCTCTGGGGTTCGTCGAACGGCAGGGCGACGGTTGGCAGTTGACCCGACAAACACCTGGAGGAGGCACACAAACCGGGGACACCCGGCGAGGCGGTCGTTGACCTGGGGCGTTCCGGTGAAAGAGTGAAACCGATGAGAGACGCGGTCTTCCCGATGGCAGTCGCCGGGACCGTGCGCCAGGCGCCGGTCCCGGGTCGCCCGCGCGAGTCGGGCCGCCCCTGTGCCCCCGCGCGATCCCGTACTCTTCGCGCACCGCGACACTTCCGTCACGCTACGCTCCCAAGGAATCCCGCTCCGGCAAAGGCGAAGCATGCCCCAGCACACCTCAGGGTCTGACCGCGCTGCGGTGCCCCCCGCTGCCCGCGGCAGCGTGCGGTCCACCGCGCCCTCGTCCCTGGAGGCGCTCTGGCGCTCGTACAAGGACTCCGGTGACGAACGGCTCCGGGAGCAGCTGATCCTGCACTACTCACCCCTGGTCAAGTACGTCGCCGGCCGGGTCAGCGTGGGACTGCCGCCCAACGTGGAGCAGGCCGACTTCGTATCCTCCGGCGTCTTCGGACTCATCGACGCCATCGAGAAGTTCGACATCGACCGGTCGATCAAGTTCGAGACCTACGCCATCACCCGCATCCGCGGCGCGATGATCGACGAACTGCGGGCACTGGACTGGATCCCGCGCTCCGTGCGGCAGAAGGCGCGGGCCGTGGAGCGGGCCTACGCCACGCTGGAGGCGCAGCTGCGGCGCACCCCGACCGAGAGCGAGGTCGCCGGGGAGATGGGGATCGGAGTCGAGGACCTCCACGCGGTCTTCAGCCAGTTGTCCCTCGCGAACGTGGTCGCCCTGGAGGAACTGCTGCACGTCGGCGGGGAGGGCGGCGACCGGCTCTCGCTGATGGACACCCTGGAGGACACCGCCGCCGACAACCCGGTGGAGGTCGCCGAGGACCGGGAGCTGCGGCGGCTGCTGGCGCGGGCCATCAACACGCTGCCCGAGCGGGAGAAGACGGTGGTGACCCTCTACTACTACGAGGGACTCACGCTGGCCGAGATCGGCAACGTGCTGGGCGTCACCGAGAGCCGGGTCAGCCAGATCCACACCAAGTCCGTGCTGCAACTCCGGGCGAAGCTGGCAGATGTGGGGCGGTGAGCTTGCGGCACCTCCGTAAAGTGGACACGTGCCCAGGATTCGAGCGGCCTCCGTGGCCGAGCACCGGTCGATGCAGCGCGGCGCCCTCTTGGACGCCGCGCGCTCGTTGTTGTCCGAAGGCGGGACGGAGGCGCTGACCTTCCCCGCCCTCGCCGAGCGGACCGGTCTCGCCCGGTCCTCCGTGTACGAGTACTTCAGGTCCCGCGCGGCCGTCGTCGAAGAGCTGTGCGCCGTGGACTTCCCCGTGTGGGCCGCCGAGATCGAGGCGGCCATGCAGGAGGCGCAGTCGCCGGAGGCCAAGATCGAGGCCTATGTGCGGAGCCAGTTGGGGCTGGTGGGGGACCGGCGGCACCGGGCGGTGGTGGCCATCTCGGCGAGCGAGCTGGATGCGGGGGCGCGGGAGAAGATCCGCGCTGCGCACGGGGGGCTGGTGGCGATGATCGTCGAGGCCTTGGCCGCCCTGGGGCAGCCGGAACCGAAGCTTTCCGCGATGCTGCTCCAGGGTGTGGTGGACGCTGCCGTCCGGCGGATCGAGCTCGGGGCCGCCGAGGACCCGGCCGTGGTGACGGAGGCGGCCGTGGCCATGGCGCTGCGGGGCGTCGGGGGCTGAGGCCCCTGGGGCTCCGCCCCAGACCCCGCGCCTCAAAAACGCCGGCGGGGCTGGCTTCGGCTCCTGAGGGGTGGGCCGGTGCGGCTCAGGGATCCTCAAGCGGCGGTGGGGCGGGAGTTGGCGCGGCCGGGGTGGATGTCGGCAGGAGGCGGGGAGTCGGGCGGGGCAGGAGGGTGAGGGGGTTCAGGTATTCCTCGCCCCTCAGGAGGCCCCAGTGCAGGCACGGGGCCGGGCAGTGGGAGCCCGCCGTGAGGGTCGCCACCACCTGGCCCGCCGTGACCTGCTCGCCCTCCGCCACCAGGGGGCGGACCGGTTCGTAGGTCGTGCGCAGGCCGTTCGGGAGGGTGAGGGACAGGACGCCGCGGCCCGCGACCTGCCCGGCGTAGTGCACACGCCCCGGGCCGACCGCGCGGAGCTCCGCGCCCACCGGCGCGGAAAGGTCCACACCGCGGTGGCCGGCCGCGTACGGGGTCGGGGGCGGATCCCACCAGCGGGCCACCGTCAGCGGCGCGGGCAGGGGCCGCAGACCCGTCCAAGGCACGCCGGCCGCCTGGGCCAGGGCCAGGAGCAGGCTGAGCAGCAGTGTCGTCATGTCCCACAGCGTCCTCCGCGGACGCGGACGGCGAGCGGGCCTGTGGACGGACCGGCCGGTGTGGACAACGGCGTCACCCGGCATACCGCCGGGTCCCGTACACTTCTTGTGGCGATCCGGGTCACCGGGTCGACTTCGCACGCCCCGGCACCAGCCCGAAAGGGCCAGGTGACAGCGTCTCTCGGTCCCTCATGGGGGCAGGACGCGGCGGGGCGTCAGGAACCAAACCGAGAAACCAAGGAGATGGCCATGGCCGTCGTCACGATGCGGGAGCTGCTGGAAAGCGGCGTCCACTTCGGTCACCAGACCCGTCGCTGGAACCCGAAGATGAAGCGCTTCATCTTCACCGAGCGCAACGGCATCTACATCATCGACCTGCTCCAGTCGCTGTCGTACATCGACCGCGCCTACGAGTTCGTGAAGGAGACCGTCGCCCACGGCGGTTCCATCATGTTCGTCGGTACCAAGAAGCAGGCGCAGGAGGCCATCGCCGAGCAGGCGACGCGCGTCGGCATGCCGTACGTCAACCAGCGCTGGCTGGGTGGCATGCTCACCAACTTCTCCACCGTCTACAAGCGCCTCCAGCGTCTGAAGGAGCTTGAGGCGATCGACTTCGAGGACGTCGCCGCCTCGGGTCTCACCAAGAAGGAGCTCCTGGTCCTCTCCCGCGAGAAGGCCAAGCTGGAGAAGACCCTCGGTGGTATCCGCGAGATGTCGAAGGTCCCCAGCGCCGTCTGGATCGTCGACACCAAGAAGGAGCACATCGCCGTCGGTGAGGCGCGCAAGCTCCACATCCCGGTCGTCGCGATCCTCGACACCAACTGTGACCCCGACGAGGTCGACTACAAGATCCCGGGCAACGACGACGCGATCCGCTCCGTCACCCTGCTCACCCGCGTGATCGCCGACGCCGTCGCCGAGGGCCTCATCGCCCGTTCCGGCGCCGCGACCGGCGACTCGAAGCCGGGCGAGAAGGCCGCTGCCGAGCCGCTCGCCGAGTGGGAGCGCGACCTGCTCGAGGGCGACAAGAAGGCCGACGACGCCGCTGAGGCCGCTCCGGCCGAGGCCGCCGCCGAGACCGTCGAGGCCCCGGCCGCCGAGGCCCCGGCCGCCGACGCCGAGCAGGCCTGACCCACTGAGGGGGCCCGGCGTTCACGCGCCGGGCACTCACAGCGCGGACGATGACGGCGGGGGAGCCGCGCCAAAAGCGCGGCGCCTCCGCCGTTCACCCGTAGATCTACGACTTCGAGAGAGAATCACAGACTCATGGCGAACTACACCGCCGCTGACGTCAAGAAGCTCCGCGAGCTCACCGGCGCCGGCATGCTGGACTGCAAGAACGCGCTCGTGGACGCCGACGGTGACGTCGAGAAGGCCCAGGAAGCCCTCCGCATCAAGGGTCAGAAGGGCGTCGCCAAGCGCGAGGGCCGTTCTGCCGAGAACGGCGCGGTCGTCTCCCTCATCGCCGACGACAACACCTCCGGTGTGCTCGTCGAGCTGAAGTGCGAGACCGACTTCGTCGCCAAGGGCGAGAAGTTCCTGGCCGTCGCCAACCAGCTGGCCGCGCACGTCGCCGCCACCTCCCCGGCCGACATCGAGGCGCTGCTCGCGTCCGAGATCGAGCCCGGCAAGACCGTCACCGCTTTCGTCGACGAGGCCAACGCCAACCTCGGCGAGAAGATCGTCCTGGACCGCTTCGCGCAGTTCACCGGCGGTTACGTGACCTCGTACATGCACCGCACGATGCCCGACCTGCCGTTCCAGATCGGTGTCCTGGTCGAGCTCGACAAGGAGAACGCCGAGGTCGCCCGCGGCGTCGCGCAGCACATCGCCGCGTTCGCCCCGCAGTGGCTGTCCGCCGAGGACGTTCCGGCCGAGAAGGTCGAGTCCGAGCGTCGCATCGCCGAAGAGGTCACCCGCGCGGAGGGCAAGCCCGAGGCTGCCATCGCGAAGATCGTCGAGGGTCGCGTCAACGGCTTCTTCAAGGAGGCCACCCTCCTCGGCCAGCCGTACGCGCTGGACAACAAGAAGTCCGTCCAGAAGGTTCTGGACGAGGCCGGTGTCACCCTGAAGCGCTTCTCGCGCATCAAGGTCGGCATCTGAGTCCGTCCGTACGCGACGGACACCGGACCCCGGTAGGGTCTGAGGCAGTCGTCCGCGCCCGCGCGAGGCGACCGCAGATCTGACGAGGAGGCCATTGCCGTAGAGGGAACCGCAAGGACCCACCGGCAATGGCCTTCTTCGTATGTGCACGAGGAGATCTCCATGAATCAGGGCGTGGACACCCACACCGCATCCGACGACAAGAGCGACCAGGACAAGAAGGGCCGCCGCTTCATGCTGAAGCTGTCGGGCGAGGCCTTCTCGGGTGGCAGAGGACTGGGCGTCGACCCCGACGTCGTCCACGCCATCGCGCGCGAGATCGCCGCGGTGGTCCGTGACGGCGCGGAGATCGCCGTCGTGATCGGCGGCGGAAACTTCTTCCGCGGCGCCGAACTCCAGCAGCGCGGCATGGACCGGGCTCGCTCCGACTACATGGGCATGCTCGGCACGGTCATGAACTGCCTCGCCCTCCAGGACTTCCTGGAGAAGGAGGGCATCGACTCCCGCGTCCAGACCGCCATCACGATGGGCCAGGTCGCGGAGCCGTACATCCCGCTGCGCGCCGTGCGCCACCTGGAGAAGGGCCGCGTCGTCATCTTCGGCGCCGGCATGGGCATGCCCTACTTCTCCACCGACACCACGGCCGCCCAGCGCGCCCTGGAGATCGACGCCGAGGCCCTGCTCATGGGCAAGAACGGCGTCGACGGGGTCTACGACTCCGACCCCAAGAAGAACCCGGACGCGGTGAAGTTCGACGCGCTGGAGTACGGCGAGGTGCTCTCGCGGGACCTCAAGGTCGCCGACGCCACCGCCATCACGCTGTGCCGCGACAACAAGCTGCCGATCCTCGTCTTCGAGCTGCTCGCCGAGGGCAATATCGCCCGCGCCGTCAAGGGTGAGAAGATCGGCACGCTCGTCAGCGACCAGGGAACCCGGGCCTGAGCAGTCCGCTGCCGGGCCGAGCCCTGCCCGGCCCCGCACGTCCCGCCCGCCTGAACCATCCATTCAAGACATGCAGGAGCACGTGGTGACCGAAGAGATCCTCCTCGAGGCCGAGGAGAAGATGGAAAAGGCCGTCGTCGTCGCCAAGGAAGACTTCGCCGCGATTCGCACCGGCCGTGCGCACCCGGCGATGTTCAACAAGATCGTGGCGGACTACTACGGCGCCATCACGCCCATCAACCAGCTCGCCTCCTTCTCGGTTCCCGAGCCGCGCATGGCGATCGTGACCCCGTTCGACAAGAGCGCCCTGCGCAACATCGAGCAGGCCATCCGCGACTCCGACCTGGGCGTCAACCCCAGCAACGACGGCAGCATCATCCGGGTGACCTTCCCCGAGCTGACGCAGGACCGCCGCAAGGAGTACATCAAGGTCGCGCGCACCAAGGCCGAGGACTCCAAGGTCTCGATCCGCGCCGTCCGCCGCAAGGCCAAGGACGCCCTCGACAAGCTCGTCAAGGACAAGGAAGCCGGCGAGGACGAGGTGCGCCGCGCCGAGAAGGAGCTCGACGACACCACCGCGAAGTACGTCGCGCAGGTGGACGAGCTGCTCAAGCACAAGGAAGCCGAGCTCCTCGAAGTCTGATGAACGACTCTTCCTGGCAGCCGGAGCCGGTTCCGGCGGGTCCCGCATACGATGCGCAGGTGGGCCCGCACACTCGGCCCATGCCCATCGTGCCCGATGCCGCCGGCCGTGACTTCGACGACCGGGAAGCACGCGATCGGGGGGCCGCCGCGGACGGCGGTCCCCTCTTCCGCGCCGAGACGCCGCCGCAGGAGCCCATGCCCAGCCCCCCGCCCTCGCCTTCGCAGGTTCCGCAGGACGCCTCGCCCCCGCCGAAGAAGCGCGCCGGGCGTGACCTGCGGGCCGCCATAGGGGTCGGCGTCGGCCTCGGCGCGGTGATCTTCGCTTCGCTGTTCTTCGTCAAGGCGGTCTTCGTCGGCGTCATCGTCGTCGCGGTCGTCGTGGGCCTGTGGGAGCTCACGTCCCGGCTCCAGGAGAAGAAGGGCATCAAGGCCCCGCTCGTCCCGCTCGCGGTCGGCGGCGCGGCCATGGTCATCGCCGGCTACGTCCGGGGCGCCGAGGGCGCCTGGGTCGCCATGGCCCTGACCGCCCTGGCGGTCCTGGTCTGGCGGATGACCGAACCGCCCGAGGACTACCTCAAGGACGTCACGGCCGGTGTCTTCGCGGCGTTCTACGTGCCCTTCCTGGCCACCTTCGTCGCGATGCTGCTCACCGCCGGGGACGGGCCCCAGCGCGTGGTCACCTTCCTCGTCCTGACCGTGGTCAGCGACACCGGGGCGTACGCGGTCGGCTGGCGGTTCGGCAAGACCAAGCTCGCGCCCCGCATCAGCCCCGGGAAGACCCGCGAGGGGCTGTTCGGAGCGGTCGCCTTCGCGATGGGTGCCGGCGCGCTGTGCATGGAGTTCCTGATCGACGACGGCTCGTGGTGGCAGGGCCTGCTGCTGGGGCTGGCGGTCGCGGTCAGCGCCACCCTGGGCGACCTGGGTGAGTCGATGATCAAGCGTGACCTGGGCATCAAGGACATGGGCACCCTGCTCCCCGGACACGGGGGCATCATGGACCGGCTCGACTCGCTGCTGCCGACCGCCCCGGTGGTCTGGCTGCTGCTGGCGGCCTTCGTCGGCACCGGCTGACCCGTTTGGGCCGGGTTATCCTGGAGGGCGCGTCGCGATTGCGTGACGCGCCCTTTCCGTCTTGCGGCCACGCCGCGGACCCGGCCCTGCACGCGCGGGGTGTCCCCCACCTCGTCGCACTGAGGAGTACCGCATGGCCCCCCGTCCCGTTCCGGGTGAGCTCACCTTCGTCGCGCCCCGCGGAGCGAAGAAGCCGCCCCGGCACCTCGCCGACATGACCCCGGCCGAGCGCCGTGAGGCGGTCGCCGCGATCGGCGAGAAGCCGTTCCGGGCCAAGCAGCTCTCGCAGCACTACTTCGCGCGGTACGCGCACGACCCGGCCGAGTGGACCGACATCCCGGCGGGCTCCCGGGAGAAGCTCCAGCAGGAGCTGCTGCCGGAGCTGATGAACGTCGTCCGGCACATCTCGTGCGACGACGACACCACCCGCAAGACCCTGTGGAAGCTGCACGACGGCACGCTCGTCGAGTCCGTGCTGATGCGCTACCCCGACCGGGTCACCATGTGCATCTCCTCGCAGGCAGGCTGCGGCATGAACTGCCCGTTCTGCGCCACCGGCCAGGCGGGCCTCGACCGCAACCTGTCCACCGCCGAGATCGTGCACCAGATCGTCGACGGCATGCGCGCCCTGCGCGACGGCGAGGTCCCCGGCGGCCCGGCCCGCCTGTCGAACATCGTCTTCATGGGCATGGGCGAGCCCCTGGCCAACTACAACCGCGTGGTCGGCGCCATCCGCCGCCTCACGGACCCCGAGCCCGACGGCCTGGGCCTGTCGCAGCGCGGCATCACCGTCTCCACCGTCGGCCTGGTCCCGGCCATGCTGCGCTTCGCCGACGAGGGCTTCAAGTGCCGCCTCGCGGTCTCGCTGCACGCCCCCGACGACGAGCTGCGCGACACCCTCGTCCCCGTGAACACCCGCTGGAACGTCCGCGAGGTGCTCGACGCGGCCTGGGAGTACGCGGAGAAGTCCGGCCGCCGTATCTCCATCGAGTACGCCCTGATCCGCGACATCAACGACCAGGCCTGGCGCGGGGACCTCCTGGGCCGCCTGCTCAAGGGCAAGCGTGTCCACGTCAACCTGATCCCGCTGAACCCGACGCCGGGCTCCAAGTGGACCGCCTCGCGCCCCGAGGACGAGAGGGCCTTCGTGGAGGCCATCGCCCGGCACGGCGTGCCCGTGACCGTACGGGACACGCGCGGCCAGGAGATCGACGGCGCGTGCGGGCAGCTGGCCGCATCGGAACGGTAGGTTCCGGGCCTGACCGTCCACATTCGGCCACGGGGTACCCTGTGGCCGAACCAATTTCATATTCCGACAGGGGAGCGCCACAGCGCTGAGAGTGCGGTAACCGTCATCCGCAGACCCTCTGAACCTCGCCCCGGTCATTCGGGGTAGGAAGTTCGGTCATCACTCAAGCTGTTGCGCCCTGCCCGGCGTCCGCTCCCACAGAGCGCCGGGCAGGGCCGCGTCTTCTCCTGGACATCCCAGGAGGAATTCACCAGTGAGCACCACCAGGAAGATCACGGTCGTCGCGCTCGCGGCCGCGCTCGGCGTCACCACGCTCAGCGCCTGCGGCGGCGACGCCAAGGACAAGCCCTCGGGCGCGTCCGACGCCCCGAAGTCCAAGACCGTCACGCTCGTCTCCCACGACTCCTTCAACGTGACCGAGGCGGTCCTCAAGGAGTTCGAGCAGCAGAGCGGCTACACCGTCAAGGTCCTGAAGTCCGGGGACGCGGGCGCCGCCCTGAACCAGGAGATCCTCACCAAGGGCTCCCCCCGCGGGGACGTCTTCTTCGGCGTCGACAACACCCTCCTCTCGCGCGCCCTCGACAACGGCATCTTCACGCCGTACGAGGCCAAGGGCCTGGCCGGCGTGAAGCCCGAGTACGTGCTCGACAAGGAGCACCGGGTCACCCCGATCGACTCCGGTGACATCTGCGTCAACTACGACAAGGCGTACTTCGCCGACAAGAAGATCGCCCCGCCGCAGACGCTGGACGACCTGGTCAAGCCGGAGTACAAGAACCTGCTGGTCACCGAGAACGCCGCGACCTCCTCGCCCGGCCTCGGCTTCCTGCTCGCCTCCGTCGGCAAGTACGGCGAAGAGGGCTGGAAGGACTACTGGAGCAAGCTCAAGGCCAACGGCGTCGAGGTCGTCGACGGCTGGGAGCAGGCCTACAACGAGCGCTTCTCCGGCTCCGCGGGCGGCAAGAAGGCCAAGGGCGACCGCCCGCTGGTCGTCTCCTACGCCTCCAGCCCGCCGGTCGAGGTGCTCTACGCCGACCCCCAGCCGGCCGAGGCCCCCACGGGCGTCGCCACCGGCACCTGCTTCCGCCAGATCGAGTTCGCCGGTCTGCTGAAGGGCGCGAAGAACGAGGAGGGCGGCAAGGCCCTCGTGGACTTCCTGATCGGCAAGAAGTTCCAGGAAGACATGCCGCTCCAGATGTTCGTGAACCCCGTGACGAAGGACGCCGCCCTGCCGGAGCTGTTCACGAAGCACGGAGTGGTGGTCGAGAAGCCGGAGAGCGTCGCACCGGAGACCATCGCCAAGAACCGTGAGCAGTGGGTCAAGGCATGGACCTCGATCGTCGTGAAGTAGGCGGTACGAAGGAGCCGGGCGCGGCGCCGGGGGGCGCCGCGCCGGGCTCCGGCCCGGGCCCGGGCCCTGGTTCGCGTCCCGTTCTCGGTGAAGGCGGCCGGGCGACCGCCGTGCGGCTCGCGCTGATGGCCGTGCCGCTGGCCTTCTTCGGGCTGTTCTTCGCCTATCCCGTCGCCGCGATCGTCGGGCGCGGGCTCAAGACCGGCGACGGCTGGCAGTTCGGCCGGATCGGCGAGGTCGTCGCCCGCCCCGACATCGCCGGCGTGCTGTGGTTCACCACCTGGCAGGCGGTGGCCTCCACCGCGCTCACGCTGCTGATCGCGCTTCCCGGCGCGTACGTGTTCGCGCGCTTCGAGTTCCCCGGCAAGCAGCTGCTGCGGGCCGTGGTGACCGTGCCCTTCGTGCTGCCGACCGTGGTGGTCGGCACCGCCTTCCTCGCGCTCGTCGGCCGCGGAGGGCTGCTGGACGAGATGTGGGGCGTCCGGCTCGACACCACCGTGTGGGCGATCCTCCTCGCGCACGTCTTCTTCAACTACGCCGTCGTCGTACGGACGGTGGGCGGGCTCTGGGCGCAGCTGGACCCGCGCCAGGAGGAGGCCGCCCGCGTCCTGGGCGCGGGCAGGTTCGCCGCCTGGCGGCGCGTGACGCTGCCCGCGCTGGCCCCGGCGGTGGCCGCCGCCTCGCTGATGGTCTTCCTCTTCACGTTCAGCTCCTTCGGCGTCGTGGTGATCCTCGGCGGTCCCTCGTACTCCACCCTGGAGGTGGAGGTCTACCGGCAGACCGCGCAGCTCCTGGACCTGCCGACGGCCGCCGTCCTGACGATGGTGCAGTTCGCGGCGATCGGACTGATCCTCGGCGTGCACGCCTGGACCGTACGCAAACGGGAGACCGCGCTGCGGCTGGTGGATCCGGGACGGACCGCGCACCGGCCGCGCGGGGCCGCGCAGCGGCTGCTGCTCGCCGCCGTGCTCGTGACGGTGGCGCTCCTCGTCGTGCTGCCGCTGGGTGTGCTGGTGGAGCGGTCCTTCGACGCCCCGGGAGGGTACGGCCTCGGCTTCTACCGGGCCCTGCAGGACGCGGCCGCGGGAGGTGGAACGTTCCTGGTGCCGCCGCTGGAGGCGATCTGGAACTCCCTGCGGTACGCGCTCGCCGCCACCGCGATCGCCCTGGCCATCGGCGGCCTCGCGGCCGCGGCGCTGACCCGGCGCGGCGGCCGCTTCGTACGGGGCTTCGACGCGCTGCTGATGCTCCCGCTCGGCGTCTCCGCCGTGACGGTGGGCTTCGGCTTCCTGATCACCCTGGACGAGCCGCCACTCGACCTGCGGACCTCGTGGATCCTGGTGCCGCTCGCGCAGGCGCTGGTGGGTGTGCCGTTCGTCGTACGGACCATGCTGCCGGTGCTGCGGGCCGTGGACGTACGGCTGCGGGAGGCCGCCGCCGTGCTCGGTGCTTCCCCGCTGCGTGCCTGGCGGGAGGTGGACCTGCCGCTGGTGCGCCGGGCGCTGCTGATCGCGGCCGGGTTCGCCTTCGCGGTGTCGCTGGGGGAGTTCGGCGCCACCGTCTTCATCGCACGGCCGGACCAGCCGACGCTGCCGGTGGCCGTGGCGCGGCTGCTGGGGCGGGCCGGTGAACTGAACTACGGGCAGGCGATGGCCCTGAGCACGATCCTCATGCTGGTGTGCGCGGTCTCCCTGCTGGCGCTGGAGCGACTGCGACCCGACAAGACCTCCGGAGAATTCTGATGACGCTGCTTCAGCTGGAAGGGGTGTCGGTCCGCTTCGGTGAGCGCGCGGTCGTGGACTCCGTGGACCTGGCGGTCGCCGAGCACGAGACCGTGTGCGTGCTGGGGCCGAGCGGGAGCGGCAAGTCCACCCTGCTGCGGGTCGTCGCCGGACTCCAGCAGGTGTCCGGCGGGCGGGTGTTGCTCGGCGGCGCCGACCAGGCGGGCGTGCCCGTGCACCGGCGGGGCGTGGGCCTGATGTTCCAGGACCACCAGCTCTTCCCGCACCGGGACGTCGGCGGGAACGTCGCCTTCGGGCTCCGGATGCGGGGCCTTTCGCGTAGTTCGTACGAGGCCCAGGTCGCGGAGCTGCTGGAGCTGGTCGGGCTCCCCGGAGCCCAGGGCCGGGCGGTGGCCTCCCTGTCGGGCGGCGAGCAGCAGCGGGTGGCGCTGGCCCGGGCGCTGGCGCCGTCGCCGCGGCTGCTGATGCTGGACGAACCGCTCGGGCAGCTGGACCGCGGTCTGCGCGAGCGGCTGGTGGTCGAACTCCAGGGGCTGTTCTCCCGGCTGGGCACGACGGTGCTGGCCGTCACGCACGACCAGGGGGAGGCCTTCGCCCTGGCCGACCGGGTGGTGGTGATGCGGGACGGGCGGATCGCGCAGGCCGGTACCCCGCTGGAGGTGTGGCAGCGGCCGGCCTCGGAGTTCGTGGCACGCTTCCTGGGCTTCGAGAACGTGGTCCCCGCCACCGTCTCGGGCGGCGCCGCCGCGACCGCCTGGGGCAAGGTGCCGGTGCCGGCCGGCTCCCCGGACGGGGAGCACCGGCTGCTGATCCGCCCGGCGGGCGTCGTGCTCTGCCAGGCCGGCCTGGCCTGCGAGGTGCTCTCCCGTACCTTCCGGGGCACGCACGTGTCCTTGCTGCTGCGGCCGGAGGCGGGCCCGGTGCTGGAGTCGGAGTGCGATCTGGCCGGGGCGCCGGCGGTGGGCGACCGGATCGCGGTCACCTTCAGCCCGGCCGAGGTGGTCGTCCTGACGGACTAGGCGGGCAGGATCCCGTCGCAGGCGATGGGGAGGTGGCGCGGGCCCCGCAGGACCGCGTTCTGACGGTACGGGGGCGGATCCTCCAGCAATCGGGGGTTCTGCAGCCTGCGGGCCAGCTCGCCGAGCGCCAGCGCGGCCTCCAGCCGGGCCAGCGGCGCCCCGAAGCAGCTGTGGATGCCGCTGCCGAGTCCCAGGTGCTGGACGTCCGGGCGGTCCGGGTCGAAGCGGTCCGGGTCCTTGAACCGCCGGGGGTCGCGGTTGCCGGAGGCCAGGATCAGCCAGAGCGAGGCCCCCTTGGGGATGGTCACCCCCGACGGCATCTCGATGTCGGCCAGGGGGGTGCGCTGCGGCAGCAGCTGCACCGGGGGCTCGTAACGCAGCAGCTCCTCCACGATCGGGACGGACAGCGACGGATCGGCGCGCAGCCGGTCCAGGACCTCCGGATGGCGCAGGAGGGTGAGCATGCCGTTCGTGATCAGGTTGACGGTGGTCTCGTGCCCGGCGATCAGCAGCAGCGCCGACGTGCTGAGCACTTCCATCGTGCTCATCGCGCCGTCCGGCCCCTGCCCGCCCGCCAGCTCCGAGAGCATGTCCCCGGTGGGGTTCTTGCGCCGCTCCTCGATCAGCCCGGCCAGGTACATGCCGAGTTCCATCCGGGCGCCCTGCGTCTTCTTGACGCGTTCGGCCGGATCGGCGTCCGGATCGGGGTCCAGACCGGCGGCGAGCGTGTCGGCCCAGACGTGGAAGCGGGCCTCGTCCTCGCTCGGCACGCCCAGCAGCCGGCAGATCACCGTGACCGGGAAGGGGTACGAGAACTCCTCGACCAGATCGATCCGTCCCGGGTCGCCCTGCCCGGAGATCGCGTCGATCAGACCGGTGACGATGCCGCCCAGCTCAGCCCGCATGTCGTGGACGCGATGCGGGGAGTGCGGCGGCCCGAAGGGGCGGTTCGTCATCCGGCGCAGCCGGTCGTGGTCGGGCGGGTCCAACTTCAGGAAGGACGGAGGCAGGACCGCCTCCTCCGCCGCGTCCTCGCCGTCTCCCTCGTTCAGCGGGTCCCCGGCCGGCGACGCGAGGTTGCGGGAGTCGGAGCTGATCCGCGGATCGTGGAGCAGGCTTTTGATCTCGTGATAGGTGCTGACGACGTACGGCCCGTCCCCGTCGTGGAACACCGGGGTCTTCCGGAGCTCCTCGTACAGCGGATACGGGTTGGCCCGGCTGGAGTAGTCGAGGATCTGCCGCAGGATGCCTTCAGTCATGAGAGGTCCTCGTGCTCAGTTGTGCGCCGGGGTGAACGTCATCCGCCGGTCGGCCGGTGAGTAGCCGCTCAGGGTGATGGTCGGGCCGTGCGTGGGGACCGACGGGTCGGGGAAGTCCGCGTCCAGCGGCTTGCTTCCCTCGCTCCTGCGGTCCACCGTCGCGAAGGGCGGCGGGAACGGAGCGGTCTGCTCGATCTGCTGCTCGTAGAAGTCCAGCCAGCGGGACTGGTCGAAGGTGACGGCACCGATGACGCGTCCCTGGTAGCCGTAGACGGCGGCGAACCTGCGTTCGGCGCGCGAGCCCTGGGTGATCATGATCTCGGATCCCATCGAGGGCACCCCGACCGACTTGATGTTCACCCCGAACTGGGAGGACCAGAAGGCCGGAACCCACACGTGGGGGCGGCGGTCCACGCCCTCGCTGAGCATGTTGTGCGCCGCCGTCTCGGCCTGCGCGACGGCGTTGCCCCAGTGCTCCAGGGACAGGAACTGGTACCCGAAGAGCGCGTGCGGGGAGCGTGCCACGTCACCCGCCACATAGATGTCGTCGGTGACGATGCCCCAGATGTTGAAGGCCCGGCAGCCCGCGTCGCAGGCGATGCCCCGGGGGCCGGCGCCCAGTCCCGAGCCGGTCAGCCACTCGGTGTTGCGCTGGGCGCCGAGCGACACGATCACCACGTCCGCCTCCAGGACCGTGCCGTCCGACAGGTGGGCGGCGCGCACCTGGCCGGCGGAGTCCCCCTCCAGCGCGGTGACCATGACCCCGGTCCGCAGATCCACCCCGTTCTCACGGTGCATCTCCGCCGCGACCTCGCCGATCACCCCGCCCAGGGCCCCCACCAGGGGCCCGGCTCCCCGCTCGGCGACCGTGACCGCGAGGTCGCGCTCCCGGCAGGCCGAAGCGATCTCGGAGCCGGTGAATCCGGCGCCGATGACGAGCACCCGCCGCGGTCCCGCCGAGAGCCGCCGCTCCAGGGCGGCGCCGTCGTCCCGGGTGCGCAGGGTGAAGACGCCTTCGAGGGCCGCCTCCTCCGCGTTCGGCCACGGCCGGGCCCGCACACCCGTGGCGATCAGCAGCCGGTCGTACTCCACCTCGTCGCCGTCGGCGAGCTTCACGCGCCGGGCCGCCATGTCCAGACCCGTGGCGGGGACGCCGAGCCGCCATTTCGCGTCGATGTCCAGGCGGCGGGGCAGGAGCGTACGGTCCGCGGTCGCCTTGCCCAGCAGGACCTGCTTGGACAGCGGGGGGCGGTCGTACGGCTCGTGGGGCTCGTCGCCGATCATGGTCAGCGAACCGGCGAACCCCTTCTCGCGCATGGTCTCGGCGGCCCGCAGGCCGGCGAGGGAAGCGCCCACGACCACGATGCGGCCTTCGCGCTTGAGCTGCTCCAGGGCTGTGTCACCGCTCACCGCGCGCCTCCGCCGTCGACAGGGACCCGTTCACGGCGTCCAGCAGGATGGCCCGGACGGGGCAGGCGTGCACGGCGCGGACCACGTTCTCGCGGTGCTCCTCGTCGGTCTGCGGGTCGTACAGCAGTGACTCGTCGCCGTGCATGGCGAAGACGTCCGGAGCGAGGAAGGCGCACTGGGCGTATCCCTGGCAGCGATTGAGGTCCACGACAAGTCTCATGAGGGGTCAGCCCTTCCGTGACCTGATCACCCCCCGGCACCCACCGGCCCCGAGACCCCCGAACCCCGCCCCTGACTCTCCCCTTCCAGCATGCACGCGGAGGCCGCCCGCCGCCCGCCGGGCCGCGTCCGTCATGTCTCAGGTGGCCCGGCGCAGGCTCGTCCGCAGGATGTGGAGGCTCACGACCAGCGCCCAGAACGGGAAGACCAGCTCGGACCAGGGCACGCCCGGAGCGACGACGAGGAGCACCAGCCCGGTGATCAGCCCCAGGGCGGCGAGCGGGCGCGGGAAGACCCCGAGGCGGCTCCCGATTGTGGAGGTCGTGAAGACGAACACGGCCGCCATCCGCATCGCGTAGGTCGCGAGGACGCTGTACGCGAAGGGACGGCCGAATCCGGAGGGCGGCGTCGCCTCCTCCAGCACGGTCCCGGCCGCCGCGGCGGCGACGAACAGGGTGGCGACGAAGACGAACCCGCTGCCCAGGAAGACCGTGGCGACGAACCGGTCCTCCGCCCCGCCGCTGTGGGCGCGCAGGGCTCCGATGAACCACAGGAAGAAGATCCCGGCGAACGGGACGATCTCCAGGGCCGTGCGGACCGCCCAGCGGTCCGCCTCGGCGACGGGGGCGTCGGCCGGGCTGCCGGACGGGACGGCGATCCGCATCAGTACGATCGCGGCTGCCAGCAGCACCGAGAAGACGACCCCGGCCATCCCTGCGGCCTGCGGCGTCCGCATCCGCGCGGTGGTGGACTCCATGCCTCCAGCAGGCGGCAGCCGCCGGTCACCCGCCACCCCGCGGACCCGGGGGAGTGAACCGGCGCGCCGGGTCAGGGGACCGGGACCGGCTCCGGAGTCTCGGCCTCGGCACCGTCGTGCTTGCCGTACCAGGCGACCGCCACCGCGCCGGTGACCGCCAGCACGAAGCCGAGGGCCGCCAGCCAGGCCAGACCCGGGCGGGAGGCGTCGCCGAGCCACAGGACGCCGATCGCGCCGGGAAGGACCGTCTCGCCGACGACCAGGGCCGCCGTCGCCCCGTTCACCGAGCCGATCTGGAGGGCGACCGTGTGCAGGTACATGCCGCCGACGCCGGCCGCCAGGATGGCGTAGAGGGCCGGGTCGCCGAGCAGCGTCCCGAGGTCGAAGGGGTCGACGCCGTCCAGGATGCGCACGCCGACGCCGAGCGCGCCGAAGCCCAGGCCCGACAGCAGACCGGCCAGGATCGCCGCGCCGGCGCCGAGGAGACGTACGGCCACGGTGCCGCCCACCATCAGCAGCAGCGTGATCCCCAGCAGCCACCAGTGCGTGGACATCGGCGCGTGGTGGCCGCCCTCGTGGCCCGCCGCCGTCGCCAGCAGCACCAGCGCACTGCAGACGACCCCGATCGAAGCCCACTCCTTGCGGCTCAGCCGGATGCCCAGCATCTTCACGCTCAGCACGGCCGTGATCACCAGGTTGGCACTGATCACCGTCTGGGACAGGAACAGGGGGAGGAGCCGGGCCGCCAGCGCACCGAGGCCGAAGCCCACGAAGTCCAGGATCGTCCCGACGATGAACTCCCAGGTCATCGCGGCTTTCGCCGTGGACGACAGATTCGGTCCGCCGTGCGCCGTCACCCCGGCCGAGGGCGGGGACGTCCGGGCGGCGCGGCGCGATCCGACGGCTTGCAGCACGGAGCCCGTGCCGTAGCAGATGGACGCCGCAACAGCGGTCAGCAGGCCTATGAGCACCAAGGGCTCCGTTCACGTCTGGCAGGTTTTGCGGTACCTCTGCCAGACGTGTGAACGGGCCGGGAAGTTGCCTCCGCGGGTCAGGACATTGCGGCGAGGGCGTCCGGGACCTCGTCCACGGAGTCGACCAGGGCGATCTTGGACTCCATCGCCCGGCCGCGCGCCAGCGCCCTGAGCAGCGGCCACGCCGGGAGGTGCTCGGTCCAGTGGGCCCGGTCGACCAGGACCATCGGCGCCGGCTCGCCCCGCGACGCGTAGTAGTTCGGCGTCGCGCTGTCGAAGACCTCCTGGACCGTTCCCGCCGCACCGGGCAGGAACACCACGCCCGCCGTGGACCGGGCCAGCAGCCCGTCCTCCCGGGTGGCGTTCGCGAAGTACTTGCCGATGTGCCCCGCGAAGGCGTTCGGCGGCTCGTGCCCGTAGAACCAGGTCGGAATGCCCACCGAGTCGCCGCCCCCGGGCCAGCGCTCCCGTACGGCGAAGGCCGCCCGCGCCCAGTCGGACACCGACGGGGCGAAGGACGGGGCCTTGGCCAGCAGCTCCATGGCCTCCGGGAGGGCCTCGTCCGGGGCCGGCGCCAGATAGGCGCCCAGGTTGGCGGCCTCCATCGCGCCGGGACCGCCGCCGGTGGCCACCACCAGTCCGGACCGGGTCAGCGCCCGGCCCAGCTCCGCCGCGCCGCGGTAGTCGGCACTGCCGCGCGCCATGGCGTGGCCGCCCATCACGCCCACCACCCGGGCGCCGGCGAGGTGCTCGTCGAGGGCGTCGGAGATGGCGTCGTCGTGGATCGAGCGCAGCATCGAGGAGAAGACGTCGCCGTCGGCCTTGGTCTCCTGGAACCAGGCGTAAGCCTGGGCGTCCGGGGTGGCCTCGTAGCCGCCGGGCAGCCCGGCGAACAGCTCCTCGGGCGTGTAGAGCAGACCGCGGTACGGGTCGAACGGCAGGTCGGGGACCGGCGGGAAGACCAGCGCGCCGTCGGCGCGGACCTTCGCCGCGGCGTCGGGCTCCATCGCGCAGCCCAGGAACACCGCCGCCGAGGTGTCGGCAGACAGCAGCGCGAAGGTCCGGTCCAGGAGGTTGACCGACTGGATCCGGTAGCCGCTCAGCGAGCCGCGGGCCACGACCTTGTCGAATTCGGCGAGCGTCTCGATCTCGGTGTCGATGTATCCGTTGACCATTCGGCCCACCCTAAGGGCTGCCGATTCAGCGGGTCAGTGCCACGTACGTCAGCTGCGCCACACCCCAGCTGAGCGGTACGCACATGGCCGCCAGCGCGGTGGCCCGCAAACTCACCGCCCCGCGCAGGACCTTGGCCGGAGCGCCCATGCCGAGCAGCGTCTCGCGGGCGGCGGCGCGGCTCTGCCGGACCTCCACCGCGGATGTGAGAAGGGTCGCGGCCGCGCATACCGCCACCAGGGCCGCGGCCGGGCCGGTCAGCGGCCCGAGCGGGACCGGCAGCCCGCCGCGCTCGCGCAGGGCCAGCGCCGTCAGGGCCCCGGCGCCGACCGCGCACAGCACCCCGAGGGGCGGGCCGAGCCGGGGAGCCTCCTCCTGGAGGGCCCGCCCGGCCAGCAGGCGCAGGGCGCCCGGGCGTACCGCCTGGACCAGCGCCCCGCAGGCGTACGCCAGGCCCGGCCCGGCGAGGGCGAGGCCGACGGCGGTGAGCGACCAGCCGGCGAGCATGCCGGGGCCGCCGTGTCCCGCGTAGGCCTCCACCGCGAGCCCGCAGGCGGTCAGCGCGATGCCCCAGGGCAGCCCGGTCTGCGGGGCCGGCGATGTGCGCCGGCGGGCGGCGCAGGCGGCGGCGGCCGAGGCCGTCAGCGGGATCAGGGCCAGCAGGGTGAGGGCGGCCGCGACGGGCAGCGGCCGGTCGGCGTGGAGCAGCCGGGCCCCGGCGCCGTCGAACGGCAGTCCGCTCAGCTCGCCGCGCAGGTGGAGGAAGGCGGCCAGGGCCACGGCACCGCCCAGGGTGCAGGCGACGGCGGTGGAGACCGCCGCGACCAGGCCGAGCCGTACGGGCCCCAGCCCTGCGGCGTCCAGCCCTTCCCGGGGCCGGGTCGCGGGGTCGGTCCGGGCCACGGCGACGGCGAAGTGCACGGTGAAGGCGAGCGGGACCAGGGCCCACAGCAGGCGGGGGAACGATCCGGCGGGCCGCGCCACCGCCTCCACGAGCACGTAGAGGAGGAGGAACCCGGTACCGGCCGAGGCGGCGGCGACGAGCAGCCGGCGCAGCTGGACCAGCGGCCGGGCGCCGCGGGCTAGGCGGAGAGCGAGCACGCGGCCTGGCCCTCCGTGGTGTCGTCGGCAGGGGACGCCAGGGCTCCGGCGGCGGCCGCGGTCCGGCCGTCGAGCAGGGCCAGCCGGCGGTCGGCGGCGTCCGCGGTCTCCTCGTCGAGGGTGGCCAGCAGCACGGTGATCCCGTGGGAGCGGGCAGCGGTGGTCAGCGTGCGGAGCAGCAGGGCGCGCTCGGTCCGGTGCAGCGGGGCCGTGGGCTCGTCGGCGAAGATCACCGCGGGCTGGTTGACCAGGGCCCGGGCCAGGGCCACGCGCTGCGACTCGGCGCGGTTGAGTGCGGTGGGGCGCTTGCGGGCGAAACCGCCGATGTCGAGGCGGTCCAGCCATTCGCAGGCGGCGCGCTTGGCGCTGCGGTGGGAGGCGCCGGCGATCAGCAGCGGCAGGGCCGCGTTCTCCCAGACCTTGAGCTCCGGCAGCAGCTGCGGCTCGGGGCCGATCCAGCCGAACCGGTCGCGGCGCAGCCGTTCCCGGGATAGGAGTCCCATGGTGTGCACGGGGGCGCTGTTGAACCAGACCTCGCCCTGGTCGGGCCGCAGCCGTCCGGACAGGCAGTGCAGCAAGGTGGTCTTGCCGCTGCCGCGCGGGCCGGTCAGGGCCAGGATCTCGCCCTGGCGGACTCCGACGGAGACTCCGATCAGGCCGGGCGAGCCGCTGTGGGAGTAATGAAGGGACCGTGCCCAGAGCACATCGTCTGCTGGCGGGGCCTGGTCCGGTGGAGCCACCATGGCGTACACCTCCGTCCGGGGGAACGAAACGGAGCCCGCTGAAGTCACTGGCCCGCACTGAGATGTAAAGAGATGAACGTCTTGGATGGTGACAGCACGCGGCCCGGACCCCCGCGTTCTCACTCGAACGAAGGATCCGGGCCGTGTGATCGGACTATTTAGAGCTTGGTCCACGCCTCGGTGAGCACCGAGCGCAGGATGCCTTCGATCTCGTCGAAGGTGCCCTGGTCGGCGATCAGCGGCGGGGCCAGCTGGATGACCGGGTCGCCTCGGTCGTCGGCCCGGCAGTACAGGCCGTTGTCGAAGAGCGCCTTGGAGAGGAAGCCGTAGAGCACGCGCTCCGTCTCCTCGTCCGTGAAGGACTCCTTGGTCACCTTGTCCTTGACGAGCTCGATGCCGTAGAAGTAGCCGTTGCCGCGGACGTCGCCGACGATCGGCAGGTCGTGCAGCTTCTGCAGCGTCGAGAAGAAGGCGCCCTCGTTGTCCAGCACGTGCTGGTTGAGGCCTTCCTTGTCGAAGATGTCGAGGTTGGCCAGCGCCACCGCCGAGGAGACCGGGTGGCCGCCGAAGGTGTAGCCGTGCAGGAAGGTGTTGTCGCCCTTGTAGAACGGCTCGGCGATGCGGTCCGAGACGATGCAGGCACCGATCGGGGAGTAGCCCGAGGTCATGCCCTTGGCGCAGGTGATCATGTCCGGGACGTAGCCGAACTTGTCACAGGCGAACATCGTGCCGAGGCGGCCGAAGGCGCAGATCGTCTCGTCGGAGACGAGCAGGACGTCGTACTCGTCGCAGATCTCGCGGACCCGCTGGAAGTACCCGGGCGGCGGCGGGAAGCAGCCACCGGCGTTCTGCACCGGCTCCAGGAAGACGGCGGCGACGGTGTCGGCGCCCTCGAACAGGATCTCCTGCTCGATCTGGTCGGCGCACCAGCGGCCGAAGGCCTCGGGGTCGTCGCCGTAGATCGGGGCGCGGTAGATGTTGGTGTTCGGCACCTTGTGCGCGCCGGGGACCAGCGGCTCGAAGGGGGCCTTCAGGGCCGGCAGGCCGGTGATGGACAGGGCGCCCTGCGGGGTGCCGTGGTAGGCGACCGCACGCGAGATGACCTTGTACTTGGTGTGCTTGCCCTGCAGCTTGAAGTACTGCTTGGCGAGCTTCCAGGCCGTCTCGACGGCCTCGCCGCCACCGGTGGTGAAGAAGACCTTGTTCAGGTCGCCCGGGGCGTAGTCGGCGAGGCGCTCGGCGAGCTCCACGGCCTTGGGGTGCGCGTACGACCAGATGGGGAAGAAGGCCAGTTCCTGGGCCTGCTTGTAGGCGACCTCGGCCAGTTCCTTGCGGCCGTGACCGGCGTTGACCACGAACAGTCCGGCGAGACCGTCGAGGTAGCGCTTGCCCTTGTCGTCGAAGATGTAGGTGCCCTCACCACGCACGATGGTGGGGACGGCTGCGTTCTCGTATGACGACATGCGGGTGAAGTGCATCCACAGGTGGTCGTACGCGGTTTTGGAGAGGTCCTGGCTCACGGGCTATCGAGTTCCCCACATGTAGGTCTGCTTCTTCAGCTTCAGGTAAACGAAGCTTTCGGTTGATCGCACGCCGGGGAGCGTGCGGATCTTCTTGTTGATCGTCTCGAGCAGGTGGTCGTCGTCCTCGCAGACGATCTCCACCATCAGGTCGAACGATCCAGCGGTCATCACGACGTATTCGCACTCCGCCATGGCGGTGAGCGCGTCGGCGACGGGGTCGAGGTCTCCCTCGACGTTGATGCCGACCATGGCCTGGCGTCGCAGGCCCACGGTGAGCGGGTCGGTGACGGCGACGATCTGCATGACGCCCTGGTCGAGCAGCTTCTGTACGCGCTGGCGTACGGCCGCCTCCGACAGGCCGACGGCCTTGCCGATCGCTGCGTAGGGACGGCGACCGTCCTCCTGCAGTTGCTCGATGATCGCCAGGGACACAGCATCGACCGAAGGGGACGGTTGTCTGTTCCTGGAATCTGCGCTTCGACTGACCACGACCTCACTGTGCACGAGGAGTCGTCTGTTCCGCAAGATGGAATCGATGAAATCCGTTGTTTGGCGACGTGGATCTCACTGATTTCGTAGTTGGTGATGTCCGGCTCTGTCGAAAGCGTCCGCCGAGGGGCTACTCTTGGGGGGCAGTCTCAATCGATGGACATGTGATCAGGAGTGTGGCTGGAGTGACCACGGAACTGCGTCGTCTGCGCAACTACATCGGCGGGGAGTTCAAGGACGCCGCTGACGGGCGGACCACCGAGGTGGTCAACCCGGCCACCGGCGAGGCCTACGCCACTGCCCCGCTCTCGGGCCAGGCCGATGTCGACGCCGCCATGGCCGCTGCCGCGGCCGCGTTCCCGGGCTGGCGCGACACCACGCCCTCGGACCGGCAGAAGGCGCTGCTGAAGATCGCGGACGCCTTCGAGGCGCGCGCGGACGAGCTCGTCGCCGCCGAGTCGGAGAACACCGGCAAGCCGCTGGGCCTGACGGCCAGCGAGGAACTGCCGCCGATGGTGGACCAGATCCGCTTCTTCGCCGGCGCCGCCCGGCTGCTCGAAGGCCGCTCGGCCGGCGAGTACATGGAGGGGATGACCTCGATCATCCGCCGTGAGCCGGTCGGTGTGTGTGCGCAGGTCGCGCCCTGGAACTATCCGATGATGATGGCGGTGTGGAAGTTCGCCCCGGCGATCGCCGCGGGCAACACCGTGGTGCTCAAGCCCTCGGACACCACCCCTGCCTCCACCGTCCTGATGGCCGAGATCATCGACTCGATCCTGCCCAAGGGCGTCTTCAACGTCATCTGCGGCGACCGCGAGACCGGCAAGGCGATGGTCGAGCACTCGACCCCGGCGATGGCCTCCATCACCGGCTCGGTGCGCGCGGGCATGCAGGTCGCCGAGAGCGCCTCGAAGGACGTCAAGCGCGTCCACCTGGAGCTCGGCGGCAAGGCCCCGGTCGTGGTCTTCGAGGACGCCGACATCGCCAAGGCCGTCGAGGACATCGCGGTCGCGGGCTACTTCAACGCCGGCCAGGACTGCACCGCCGCCACCCGCGTGCTCGTGCACGAGTCGATCCACGACGAGTTCGTGTCCGCGCTCGCCAAGGCCGCCGCCGACACGAAGACCGGCCAGCCGGACGACGAGGACGTGCTGTACGGCCCGCTGAACAACCCGAACCAGCTCAAGCAGGTCGCGGGCTTCATCGAGCGCCTCCCCGCGCACGCCAAGGTCGAGGCGGGCGGCCACCAGGTCGGCGAGAAGGGCTACTTCTACGCCCCGACCGTGGTCTCCGGCCTGAAGCAGGACGACGAGATCATCCAGAACGAGGTCTTCGGCCCCGTCATCACCGTCCAGTCCTTCACGGACGAGCAGCAGGCCGTGGAGTACGCGAACGGCGTCGAGTTCGCCCTCGCCTCCTCCGTGTGGACCAAGGACCACGGCCGCGCGATGCGGATGTCCAAGAACCTCGACTTCGGCTGCGTGTGGATCAACACCCACATCCCGCTCGTCGCCGAGATGCCGCACGGCGGCTTCAAGAAGTCCGGCTACGGCAAGGACCTCTCCGCCTACGGCTTCGAGGACTACACGCGCATCAAGCACGTGATGACCTCGCTCGACGGCTGATCGGCCGCATCCGCCGCAGTGATCACAGCACAGCGCTGAAGGGGCGGGCAGTAGACACCATGTCTATTGCCCGCCCTTTCGCGTTCGCCGAGGCTTTGGCCATGCCTCGACTCGACTTCTCCCGCCGCGACGCGCTGCGCGGCCTCGGTGGCGCGGGCCTGCTCACCGCCCTCGCCGGCTGCGGTGTGCCCGCCGCCTATGTCCCGGAGGAACGGCGCGGGGGTACGGACCGTTCCGCGCCGGACCGGAGCGTGGCCTTCTCCAACTGGCCGCTGTACATCGACACCGACGAGGAGGACGAGGAGCGCCGTCCGACCCTGGAGGCCTTCTCGGAGCGGACCGGCATCGAAGTCCGGTACACCGAGGAGATCAACGACAACGACGAGTTCTTCGGCAAGATCAGCCCGGCCCTGATGAGCCACCGGGAGACGGGCCACGACCTGGTCGTCGTCAGCGACTGGATGGCCGCCCGCTTCGTCCACCTGGGCTGGGCGCAGAAGATGGACCGCTCGGCGCAGTCCAACGTGGCCGCCCATCTGGACCCCCAACTGCGTTCCCCCGCCTTCGACGAGGGCCGGCTGTACACCGTCCCGTGGCAGTCGGGGATCACCGGCATCGCCTACAACCGCAAGGCCCTTGGCCGGGAGATCACATCGGTCGCCGACCTGTGGCGACCGGAGCTCGCGGGCAAGGTCACTCTCTTCTCCGGCCTCGACGAGTCCTTCGCCCTGCTGATGCAGGGCAACGGCGTGGACACCACCCGCTGGACCGAATCCGACTTCCACCGGATGTGCGACCAGGTCGAGGACCTGGTGCGCAGGAAGCACATCCGCCGCTTCACCGGCAACGACTACACCTCCGATCTGAGCAAGGGCGATGTCCTGGCCTGCCAGGCCTACTCCGGCGACGCCATCCAGCTCCGGGCCGACAACCCGGACATCGAGTTCGTGGTGCCGGAGGAGGGGGCCGAACTCTGGGCGGAGAGCCTGCTCGTCCCCAACCTCGCCCGCCACAAGGCCAATGCCGAGGCCCTGATCGACCACTACTACGACCCGGAGGTGGCGGCCTCGCTCGCCGCCTCCGTCAACTACGTCTGCCCGGTCCCGGCCGCCCGCGAGGTCCTCGCCGGCTCCGGTGACAGGGAGAGCGCCGAACTCGCGGAGAATCCGCTGATCTTCCCCGACGACGGGATGCGCCGCCGGCTGGTCGTGGCCCGTGACATCTCCCCGGCGGAGCGCCGCTCCCTCGCCAAGCGCTGGAACGCGATCGTCGGGCTCTGATCCCACCCCCGGGACGCTGGTTGAACATGTTCAGGAATTTGGCTGAACGCGTTCAATTCTGGGGGTAGGCTTCCTTCCATGAGCGAGAGAAGCGCCCTTCAGCGGCGGATCCGTGCCTGGCTGACCCTGTTCATCATCTGCCTGGTACTCAGTGGTCTCACGGCCTTCCCCCTGGTCAGTGAACTCCGCTGGGCCAACGCCCTGATGGACAACGAGTGGCTCCGGCGGGTGGGCGACGGGCTGGAGCGGGCCGATGCGGAGTACCCCTTCCTCCTCTACGGCACCGACTGGCTCGCCTTCGCCCACCTCGTCATCGCCGTCTTCTTCTACGGCGTCCACCGCGACCCGGTCCGCAACATCTGGATCGTCGAAGCCGGCGTGATCGCCTGCGCCGGCATCATCCCGCTGGCCCTCGTCTGCGGCCCGATCCGCGGGATCCCCTTCTGGTGGAGCGTGATCGACATGTCGTTCGGCGTCTTCGGGGTGATCCCGCTGCTGGTGCTCCGCCGCACGATCAAGCGGCTCGAGGCGATGCCCGCGTAGGCGGGCGCCTACCGGGCGAAGGCGGCCATCACGATGCCGAGCGCCACCGGGTTCGTGTCCTCGCCCTTCGCGTTCGTGGAGTTGACCGAATAGACCAGGGTGCGGGAGAGATCGCGGGTCGCGCCTATCGCGGTGTTGTAGCCGTGCCGGCCACCCGACTTGCCCCACGCCACCGTGCCGTCCGGCAGGACGATCCTGGACAGCCCCGCCGAAAGCACGGCGTCCTTCCCGCTGACGAAGTCCTTCACCGCGGGCACTGTGAACATCTCCTCCAGCCGGTCCTTCGGTACGACCCGGCCGCTGAACAGGGCCACCGTGAACCGCTCCAGGTCGGCCGTCGTCGAGATGATGTCCCCCGCCGCCCACCGGTCCGAGGAGTTCCACTCCGTCACATCCCGCAGCTCCCCGGAGCCGTCCGCCCGCGCCATCGCCTGGTAGCCCCGGTTGTGCGGACCGTGGATCTTCGTCTGTGTCCGCGCCGGGAACGAGGTCTGGTGCAGACCCAACGGCTTCAGGATCCGGCGGGCGACCGCATCCTCGTACGAGCTGCCCGTCACCGTCTCGATGAGCACACCCAGCACCGTGTAGCCGATGTTCAGGTAGTGCTGGGCCGTGCCCGGTGCGAACTCCGGCTTCTTCGCGAAGGCGTTGGCCAGCTGGTCGTGCGGGTCGGTCACGTCGAAGCGGTGCTCCCACTGCGCCTCGAACGAGTCGCCCGGGCCGTCCGCCGCCGGTATGCCACTCGTGTAGTCGAGCAGGTGCCGGACGGTGACCGTGCCGTAGGCATCGGGGACGGTCCCGGGCAGGTACCACCGGACCGGCCGGTCCAGATCCACCCGGCCCTCGGCCGCCAGCTGGAGCACCACCGCCGAGGTGAAGGTCTTGGTCACCGAGCCGGCCCTGAACCGCCCCTGTTCCACGGCCGCCCGCCCGGTGACGATGTCCGCCACCCCGGAACTGCCCCGCCAGCCGCCGCTCGTACCGCCGACGCGGACCAGCGCCGCGGTCGCGTCCTTGTTCTGCGCCCCGAGGCCGGCGATCGCCCGCTCCAGGGCCGCGGCGTTCGGCGGGGTGGAGACGAGGGGCGCGGCGGCCCCTGCCGGGGCGGGAGCCGGAGCGGCGTGTGCCACGACGGGGCCCGAGGCGATGCCCAGGACCAGGGCGGCGGCGATCAGCGTGCGCGTGCGAGCCTTCATGACGGAATCCCCCTGTGAGTCCACCGGGCCACTGCGGCTCCGATGACTCAATGCTGCAGGTCACAGGGGTAGGTGCGGATCACCCCCCAGAGGGGTCTTCACCGGTACGACAACTCACCGGCGAGAGGGAGGCGACACGCCGAGCCCTCACTCCGCAGAGGGACTGCCCGCCGCGATCAGGCCCGTCTCGTACGCGCAGATCACCGCCTGGATCCGGTCCCGCAGGCCCAGCTTCGCCAGCACGTTCCCCACATGGGACTTCACCGTGTGCTCGCTCACCACCAGCGCCGCCGCGATCTCCGCGTTCGACAGCCCCCGCCCCAGGTGCAGCAGCGTCTCCCGCTCCCGGGCCGTCAGCACCTCCAGCCGGTCCGCCGGGAGCGGAGCCCGCACCGCGCCCGTCACCGCCGTGTACTCCTCGATCAGCCGCCGCGCCACCGAAGGCGCCAGCAGGGATTCGCCCGCCGCCACCACCCGTACCGCGTGCACCAGATCGTCCCGCCGCACGTCCTTCAGCAGGAAGCCGCTCGCCCCCGCGTGCAGCGCCTCGTACAGGTACTCGTCCGAGTCGAAGGTCGTCAGCATCACCGTGCGGCACGCGCTCCCGGCGCAGATCGCGCGGCACGCCTCGATCCCGTCCAGCCCCGGCATCCGGATGTCCAGCAGCGCCACGTCCGGTGCGAGCCGGGCCACCGCATCCACCGCCGCCGCGCCGTCCCCCACCTCCGCCACGACCTCGATGTCGTCCTGGACGCCGAGGATCATCGCGAACCCGCTGCGGACCAACTCCTGGTCGTCGGCCACCACGACACGGATCGTCACTTCCCCACCTCCACCGGGGAGATTACAAGGGCCACCCGCACCGCGTACCCGGCCCCGCCCGGCCCCGGACCGGACTCGGCCGTCCCGCCGTGCGCCGCCGCCCGCTCGCGGATGCCGATGAGCCCGTGCCCGCCCGAGGCGGCGCCCGGCCCCCGGCCGTCGTCCGTCACCGTCACCGTCAGCGCCTGCGGCCCGTACGCGAGCCTCACCTCCACCGCCGAAGCCCCGGCGTGCTTCACCACGTTGGTCAGCGCCTCCTGCACCACCCGGTGCACCGTCGCCTCCAGCGCGGCGGGCAGCTCGCGCACCGCGCCCGTCCGCTCGTACGACACCCGCAGACCACTGGCCCGTACCCGGTCCACCAGCTCCCGCAGGCCGGCGATCCCCGGCTGAGGGCTCCTGGGGGAGCCGCCGTCGGTTCGCAGCACACCCAGCATCGCCCGCAGCTGTGCCATCGCGTCGCGCCCCGTGTCCGCGATCGCCTCGAAGGCCGCCTCGGCCCGCTCCGGAGCCCTGCGGACGGCCACCGGTCCGGCCTCCGCCTGCACGATCATGATGCTGACCGCGTGCGAGAGGATGTCGTGCATCTCCCGCGCGATCCTGGCCCGTTCGCGGGCGGCAGCCTGCTCCGCCTCGATCCGGTTGGCCCGCTCCAGCTCGGCGGCGCGGGCTTCGACGGCCTCCGTATAGGCCTGCCGCGTGTGCTGGAGCCGTCCCAGGGCGTAGGCCGCCGCCGAGACGAAGAGGGTGAACAGCAGCTCCCGTGCCGTCCCCGTCTCCCAGCCCACCGACAGGCAGACCACCCCCACGGTGGCCAGCGCCACGGCCGCCCGGACCCGTGGCGCGCACTGCAGGGCGACCGTGTAGAAGGCGATGAGGCCCGCGTACGGCAGCGGCTGGCCCGGCCCGTCGAACACGACTTCGTAGATCCCCCCGATGACCAGGATCGCCGCGAGTACGGCCACCGGTGCCCGGCGCCGCCAGATCAGGGGCAGCACGGCGAGGCTGGTCATCGCGTACGAGGGCCAGGTGGCGGGCGGGGCTTCGGGCGACCGGGGCACGACGAACGGCATCGTGACGGCCAGTTCCACCAGCAGGGTCAGGCCGAGGTCCTGCCACCGCGGGTCGGCGCCGCGGATCCCCTCCCGGAAGGCGCGTATCACCGGCCGAGCTCGGCCCGTACCGCCGCCAGGGCGTCCATCCGGTTCGTGGTGATCGAGTCGACCCCGGCCCTGAGGAGCCCGCGCATGCTCCGCTTCGTGTCCGCCGTCCACGCCGACACCAGCAGCCCGTCCCGGTGCAGGGCGTCCGTCAGCTCGCGGCTCACCAGCCCGAAGCGGTAGTTGAGCCAGCGCGGCGCCACCGCGTCGATCAGCACCCGGCGCGGCGGCGACAGCGTGGTCCAGGTCAGGGCGATCTCCGCACCCGGATCGGCGGCGCGCACCGACAGCATGGTGTTGGGGCCGGCGCAGTAGTACGTGCGCTCGCGCGCTCCGCACTCGCGGACCTGGTCCACGACCGTCCTCACCGACTCGGTGCTCGCACCCGGCAGGTCGATCATCACCCGGCCCGCCCCGGCCGCCATCAGGGCGTCGCGCAGCGTCGGGATCCCACCCTCCGTCAACTCCGCGAGCTGCGGGGCCGTGACGGCGTCGAGCCGCACGTCATGCCCCCACAGCCGCTCGAGCGTCTCGTCGTGGAGGAGGACCGGCACCCCGTCACGGGTCAGCCGTACGTCGATCTCCACCGCGTCCGCCCCGCGCGCGAAGGCGGAGCGGATCGAGGGGAGGGTGTTCTCGCGGACACGGTAGGGATCGCCGCGGTGGCCGACGGCAGTCAGGGTGCGCATGACCCCATTCTCAGGGGTGGGCGGATCAAGGGAACGTCAGCGCGCGAGCCACTGCGCGGTGTACGCGTCGATCTCCGCGCCGAGCTTCGCCTTGCCGGCCGGGTCGAGGAAGGAGGCCTCGACCGCGTTCTTCGCGAGCTGCGCCAGCCCCCGCTCGTCGAGGTCCAGCAGGCGGGCGGCCACCGCGTACTCGTTGTTGAGGTCGGAGCCGAACATCGGCGGGTCGTCGCTGTTGATGGTGACGAGCACGCCCGCGGCCACCATCTCCTTGACGGGGTGCCGGTCCAGGTCCGTCACGGCGCGGGTCGCGATGTTGGACGTCGGGCACACCTCCAGCGCGATCCGGTGCTCCGCCAGGTAGGCGAGGAGCTCCGGGTCCTGGGTGGCGCTGGTGCCGTGGCCGATGCGCTCGGCGCCGAGTTCGCGGATGGAGTCCCAGATCGTCTCCGGGCCGGTGGTCTCGCCGGCGTGCGGCACGCTGTGCAGGCCGGCGGCCCGGGCGCGGTCGAAATACGGCTTGAACTGCGGGCGCGGCACCCCGATCTCGGGGCCGCCGAGGCCGAAGGAGACCAGGCCCTCGGGGCGCAGGTCGACGGCGAGGCGGGCGGTCTCGGCCGCGGCCTCCAGGCCGGCCTCGCCGGGGATGTCGAAGCACCAGCGCAGGATGACGCCGAGTTCGGACTCGGCGTCCTTGCGGGCGTCCTCGATGGCCTCCATGAAGGCCTTCTCGTCGATGCCGCGGCGGGTGGAGGAGTACGGGGTGATGGTCAGCTCGGCGTAGCGGATGTTCTGCCGGGCCATGTCGCGGGCGACCTCGAAGGTCAGCGTGCGCACGTCGTCGGGGGTGCGGACCAGGTCGACGACCGACAGGTAGACCTCGATGAAGTGCGCGAAGTCGGTGAAGGTGAAGTAGTCGGCGAGCGCCTCGGGATCGGTGGGCACCTTCGAGTCGGGGTGCCGGGAGGCGAGTTCGGCCACGATGCGCGGTGACGCCGAGCCGACGTGGTGGACGTGGAGTTCCGCCTTGGGCAGCCCCGCGATGAAGGGGTGCAGGTCGGTCATGAGGGTGCCTCCGGGAGACGCGCGTGCGGGCAGGTCGGGCTTCATCGTAGGCAGGCCGGGGGCTGTCGGTGGCAGCGCTTAGCATGGCTGTACGAGAGGGGGGTGCCGTATGAGCGAGAACAGTCCCGAGCAGCGAGACCCGTGGGCGCCGCCGGAGCGGCCGGTGGTCGATCTGGGCAAGCAGCAGGGCACCCCGGGGGCGCCGGGGGTGTCCGGTCCGCCGTCCGTGCACGACCAGCCGACGCTCGCGGGCATACCGGGCGACGCCACACCGGCCCCGTTCGCCTCACCCGTGTCCCCGGCGCCGGACGTGCCGCCGGTCACCGGACCCGCCCCTGCCGCCTACGGGTACCCCGGCCAGCCGGCGCCCCAGGCCGTGCCGGGATACGGGTACCCGGGTGACGCGGGCTATCCAGGGCACCCCGCGCAGACGGGTTATCCGGGTCAGCCCGGCTATCCGGGATACCCGGGGTACGCCGCATACCCGCCGTACGGGGCCCTGCCGAGCAACGGCTTCGCCATCACCGCCCTCGTCCTCGGCATCATCGGCGTGATCACCTGCTACCTGGGCCTCCTGTTCGGCGTCCCGGCGGTCATCTTCGGTGTCCTCGGCCGCGGCAAGGCCCGGCGCGGCGAGGCCGACAACGGCCCGATGGCGCTGGCCGGCATCATCCTGGGCGTCGTCGGCATCGTGATCAGCGTCCTGATGCTCGCGCTCGTGATCGGCGGAGTCCTGCTCGGCGACTCGGAGGGCGATTCGGACTACGACAGCCCGTATTCGAACTCCCGGGTCCACGAGAAGGTCTGAGCCGGGCTCAGACCGCCCACGGCCAGTCGGCGTCCTGGCCGCCCTCGATCAGGGACACCATGCGGAAGGCCGCGTCGGTGAGCCCGCCGAAGGCGTGCCGGTTCGCGGAACCGGACGGAGCGTGGCCCACCCGGTAGCCGGCCAGGTTCCAGGTGTACACCGGGACCGTGTCCGGGATCTCCGCCGTCGGGTCCCCGCCGTGGCCGTACGACACGGCCGCCTGCTCGTCGGTGACGATCAGCACCCGGTCATGGCCCCGGTAGTGCTCCCGCACGGCCTTGGCCGTGTAAGTGCCGCCGAGGTCCCCGAAGCGCTCCAGCACCTTCAGCACGGACTCGCCCCGGGCGTACGGGACGGCATGGCTGGTCGAGCCGAACTGCACCAGGTCGCCGTGCTCGGCGCGCAGGGCCAGCGCCGCCCCGAAGACGGCGGCCGCGTCGGCCCGGTTGAGCTGCGAGCGCTCCGACAGCGGGGACCACATCGACCCGGAACGGTCGACGAGGATCAGCGTCCGGCCCGGCAGCGCCGGTACGTTGGCCAGCGAGTGTCCGAGCGCCACCTCCAGGGGGTACGCCCAGCGCAGCGAGGGCGCGTGCCGGTAGGCGGCCAGGTAGCGGAAGGGGAACTGCCGCGACCGGGCCACGACCTCCGGGTCGGAGATCTTCGCCGCGACCCGCGCGGCCACCTCGTCGGAGACCCCGGCGTGGTCGAAGTTGCGCAGGTTGCGCAGCAGTGCCATCGCGCCCATGGACGGGATGACCGCCTCCCAGGCGGCCGCGTCCATCGGCCCCTGCAGCCACCCGGCCAGCGCCTCCCAGGTCATGCCCGCCTCCGCGAGGCGCTCCGCGCCGTCCGGCGCGGTGACGGTCCGGCGCCGCTCGGAGACCGGCAGCTCCATCAGCGCCCGGTGGGCGGCCAGGGTCCGATTGCCGTCCGGGACCTGTGCGGTCTCCGGGCTGTGCCGGCGGTCCAGCGCGTAGCGGAACAGCTCCCCCTGCCAGGGCTTGGCCGGGTCGGGGGAGGCGTGCACGAGGTTGAGGACATCGCCGAAGCGGTATGCCTTGGAGTCGGTGTCGTACTTCAGCAGCGAGGTGCCGGAGTAGAGGCGGCGTACGGCGTCGGCGATGCCGCGCTTGACCGGCTTGGGGACGTTCCGCCCGTAGGTGGCCGTCCAATAGGCCAGCAGCTCACCGGGCTCGTCCGCCCGGCGCAGTACGGAGTCCACGACCTGGCGGTTCGACGGCCCGTCGGTGGCTCCCGCGTCGAGCCGCGCCTTGACGTACTCGGCCGCGCCGACGAGCGAAGCGGTCCGCATGTTCGCGTCACCGCGCAGCCACCCCAGCAGGCCGGCGGTCCACGCGGGATCCTCCACCGCGAGCCGGCGCACGAGGGCGCGGAAGCGGTCGTCGCGGGCTTCACCGCTCTCGTAGAAGGTCTGCTGCGTCACGAAGTTGGCGACGGCGAGCAGGAACAGCTCGGAGCGCGCATCGCGTTCGTGACCCGGGCCGCCCGCGTGGCTACGGGAGCGGCGGGTCGAGCGTACGGGCGAGGTGGGCGCGGCGGGCTTGGACGTGAGCGCGCGCAGGTTGAAACGAGCCATGGTGAATCCCCCCGAATTCAAAGGAAGCGGGGGAGGCGTGACGTGAGGGATGCCCGAGATCAGGAGTCGGCGGCGGACTGTAGCCCGGCGAGCTGCCTGACTGCTCCACCGGCCGGCGCCCTTGCGGGCGAGTGCCGGGTGGGATTCGAACCCACGACCTCCGGGTCCGGGAAGTAACCGCTGCCTGCGCACCGGGCATCCCCCACGCACGGCCTCCCGAGATCAAGGTGGCGGCGGCCTGGTGTCTTTGCAAAAGAAGGAGCCGCAGCCCGCGCACCGGGAGGTGCGTGACGTGGGTGTCCAGAGATCGATGCGGCGAAACCACGTGGTGCTCTGCCGACTGAGCTACACCGGCCCGGAGCCGGTGACGGGACTCGAACCCGCGACCTCCCCATTAACAGTGGAAGTAGGTCTCGCCTTCGCACCTGGACGAGCATCACGTTAGGCGGGCCGGGCGGGGGACCGCCACGCATTTACCGCAGACCGCAGACCGCAGACCGCAGACCGCAGACCGCAGACCTCAGACCTGGACCGCCGACAGCAGCGTCGGCACCATGACCTGCCCGTCACCGTCCCCGCGCGACAGCGGAACCCAGATGAGCCCGACCATCCGGGGGCAGTCGCACTCCAGGTCCGGATCGACGCCGAGGACCGGCTCGCCGGGCTCGACGTCCACGCGGAAGCAGGAGGTCCGGCCCGACGGGTACGGCGCGTCGTACGCGTACCGCACGCCCACGGCACGCAGCCCCACCTCCTCGGCCACCTCCCGCCGGACCGCCTCCTCGGCCTCCTCACCGGCTTCGAGCCCACCACCGGGCAGGGTCCAGTACTCCGGCCCGTCGTGCCGGCCGGTGGGCCCCCGCCCGCGCTCGCGCACCATGAGCACGCAGCCGTCCCGGATGATCACCGCGGCGACCCGGCGCCGCTCCGTCACGCGGTGCCCCCGCGCAGCCGCTCCCGGGCTTCCATCAGGGCGAAGCCCAGCAGGTTCAGGCCGCGCCAGCTCGCCGGGTCCAGGGCGCGCTCGTCGTCGGGGGCCAGGCCGATGCCCCAGATGCGGTCCACCGGGCTCGCCTCGACCAGTACCCGGTCGCCCGTGGTCAGCAGGTACGAGCGCAGCGCCGGGTCGGAGGCGAATTTGTGCACGCTGCCCTCCACCACGATCCCGTACCGCTCGCGCTGCCATATCGCGTCGTCGAAGCCGCGCACCAGCCGCCCGGCCTTCTTGGCTTCGGCCGGCGTACGGGCCGAGAGGGCCGCGCGCTCCGCCTCCGCGTCCCCGAACAGCCGTGCCTTGCCGGCCATCATCCAGTGCTCGGCCGTGGAGTAGCGGACGTCACCCACAGTGAAAGGGGAGGGCCACCACTGGCTGAGGCAGCTCGGTCCGAGCGTCCCGTCGGGCCTCGGCCGGTGTCCCCAGAACGGCAGGAACTTCACCCGCTCACCGCGGCTGACCTGCTTGATCAGGTTGTCGATCATCTCCATGCACGCGAGTCTGACAGTCGCCACGGACAGTTCGTACGGGATTTCGGGCGTGCTTCGACACATGGTCGACCGAATCCGTCGCGTAATCAAAAGGCAACAACGGAATCCCTTGGCCGGGGGCATGGCCTCTGTCAGGATCGGCACTCAATTCGAGCTGTAGCTCGAACTGTAGCTACGGAGAGCGTGAGAGCGTGATGGGCAACCGCTTCCAGGTCAAAGACCGCTTCGCAGACGGCGCGCAGTACATCGACGGGCAGCTGAGGCCGGGCACCTCCGGACGGTCACACACGGTGGTCGACCCGGCCACCGGCGAGGAGGTCCTCACCTACGAACTGGCGGGCACCGCGGACGTCGACGAAGCGGTCGCCGCCGCCAAGAGGGCCTTCGCGGGCTGGTCCGCCGCCACCCCCGGCGAGCGGTCGGACGCCCTGCACCGGCTGGCCGCCGTACTGACCGAGCAGGCCGAGGACTTCGCGTACGCCGAGTCCCTCCAGTGCGGCAAGCCGATCAAGCTGTCGACGGAGTTCGACGTACCGGGGACGATCGACAACACCGCCTTCTTCGCGGGCGCCGCGCGCCACCTCCAGGGGCAGGCCGCCGCCGAGTACTCCGGCGACCACACGTCCTATGTGCGCCGTGAGCCCCTCGGGGTCGTCGGCTCCATCGCGCCCTGGAACTACCCCCTCCAGATGGCCGCGTGGAAGATCCTCCCGGCCATCGCCGCGGGCAACACCATCGTGCTGAAGCCGGCCGAACTCACCCCGCTGACCTCGCTGATGTTCGCCCAGGCGGCCAAGGAGGCGGGCATCCCCGACGGCGTGATCAACATCGTCACCGGGGCCGGCCGCGACGCCGGCGAGCACCTCGTCGGCCACCCCGACGTGGTCATGACCTCCTTCACCGGCTCCACCGCCGTCGGCAAGCGCGTCGCCGAGATCGCCACCGCCACCGTCAAGCGGCTCCACCTGGAACTCGGCGGCAAGGCCCCCTTCCTCGTCTTCGACGACGCCGACCTGGAGGCCGCCGCGCACGGCGCCGTCGCCGCCTCCCTCATCAACACCGGCCAGGACTGCACCGCCGCCACCCGCGCCTACGTCCAGCGCCCCCTCCACGACGCCTTCGTCGCGCGGGTGGCCGCGCTGATGGAGACCGTCCGCCTCGGCGACCCCTTCGCTCCCGCCACCGACCTCGGCCCGCTCGTCTCGCACGCCCAGCGCGACCGCGTCGCCGGTTTCGTCGAGCGGGCCCGTGCCTACGCCACCGTCGTCACCGGTGGGGAGGTCCCCGGCGGGGAGCTGGCCGAAGGCGCGTACTACCGGCCCACCCTCATCTCCGGCGCCGCCCAGGACAGCGAGGTCGTCCAGTCCGAGATCTTCGGACCGGTGCTCGTCGTGCTGCCCTTCGACACCGACGACGAGGGCATCGCCCTCGCCAACGACACCCCCTACGGACTCGCCGCCTCCGCCTGGAGCCGCGACGTCTACCGCGCGGGCCGCGCGACCCGCGAGATCAAGGCGGGCTGCGTCTGGGTCAACGACCACATTCCGATCATCAGCGAGATGCCCCACGGCGGCTACAAGGCCAGCGGCTTCGGCAAGGACATGTCCGCCTACTCCTTCGAGGAGTACACGCAGGTCAAGCACGTGATGTACGACAACACCGCGGTGGCGGCCAAGGACTGGCACCGCACGATCTTCGGGGACCGACCGTAACCATTTGCGGCTACCGCCGCGTGGGACGACCCGCCTGACCAGCGGCACACCTTCCGAAAGGGCAACGCGCATGGAGCAGTTCGAGCCCGACCGCCTCTCGGCGGTGCAACTCGCCGCGATGCGGCGCAGCCTCACCAGCGGCCGCGGGGCCCTCACCCGCCGCTCGCTGCTGCGCGCCTCCGGCGTCGGGGCGCTCACCCTCGGCGGCCTGTCCACCCTCGCCGGGTGCGGCATCCCGCCCGCCAAACGCGCGGGCGACACGGCAGTGGCCTCCGACGACCACTCGGACCGCGAGAAGGAGATCAACTTCTCCAACTGGACCGAGTACATGGACACCAGCGACGACGAGAAGACCCGTCCCACGCTGGAGGAGTTCACCAAGCGGACCGGGATCAAGGTCAAGTACACCGAGGACATCAACGACAACGTCGAGTTCTTCGGGAAGATCCGTCCGCAGCTCGCCGCCGGCCAGGACACCGGTCGCGACCTGATCGTCGTCACCGACTGGCTCGCCGCCCGCATCATCCGCCTCGGCTGGGCGCAGAAGCTGGACCCCTCACACCTGCCGCACGCCTACGCCAACCTGATCCCGCAGTTCCGCACCCCCGACTGGGACCCCGGCCGCGCGTACAGCTACCCCTGGACCGGCATCGACACCGTCATCGCGTACAACACCAAGGCCACCGACGGGAAGAAGGTCGACTCCGTCACCCAGCTGCTCGACGACCCCACCCTCAAGGGCCGGGTCGGCTTCCTCACCGAGATGCGCGACAGCGTCGGAATGACCCTGCTCGACCAGGGCAAGGATCCCGCCAACTTCACCACCGCGGACTTCGACGCGGCGATCGGCCGGCTCCAGAAGGGCGTGGACACCAAGCAGATCCGCCGCTTCACCGGCAACGACTACACCGCCGACCTCGACAAGGGGGACCTGGCCGCCTGCCTCGCCTGGGCCGGCGACGTCATCCAGCTCCAGGCCGGCAACCCGGACATCCAGTACGCGATCCCGGCGCCCGGATACATCACCTCCAGCGACAACCTGCTGGTGCCCGCCCACGCCCGGCACAAGGCCAACGCCGAGAAGCTCATCGACTACTACTACGAGCCCCCGGTCGCCGCCCAGCTGGCCGCCTTCATCAGCTACGTCTGCCCGGTCGAGGGCGTCAAGGACGAACTGGCCAAGATCGATCCCGCGCTCGCGGACAACCCCCTGATCGTCCCGGACAAGGCGATGGCCGCCAAGGCACACGCCTTCCGCTCGCTCACCGGCGAGGAAGAGACGGCGTACGAAGAGAAGTTCGCCAAGCTGATCGGCGCGTAGCCGCACCCTCCCGCCGCCGCGAGCCCCGCCCCTTGACCGCTTCGCCCCACCCAACCCCGGGACCCACCCATGACTGACAAGACCGCAGGCGGCGACGTCCGCCTCGCCGGGATCAGCAAGCACTACGGCACCTTCACCGCCGTGCACCCGTTGGACCTCACCATCCCCCAGGGCTCCTTCTTCGCCCTGCTCGGGGCCTCCGGCTGCGGGAAGACCACCACCCTGCGCATGATCGCCGGCCTGGAGGAGCCCTCCACCGGCACGGTCCACCTCGGCGACCGCGAGGTGACCCACCTGCCGCCGTACAAGCGGCCGGTGAACACGGTCTTCCAGAGCTACGCGCTCTTCCCGCACCTGAACATCTTCGAGAACATCGCCTTCGGCCTGCGCCGCCGCGGCATCAAGTCGGTCAAGAAGCAGGTCGACGACATGCTGGAGCTGGTGCAGCTCGGCGAGCAGGCCGGCAAGAAGCCGCACCAGCTCTCCGGCGGCCAGCAACAGCGCGTCGCGGTGGCCCGCGCCCTGATCAACCACCCCCAGGTGCTCCTCCTCGACGAGCCGCTCGGCGCCCTGGACCTCAAGCTGCGCCGGCAGATGCAGCTGGAGCTCAAGCGGATCCAGACCGAGGTCGGCATCACCTTCGTGCACGTCACGCACGACCAGGAGGAGGCCATGACCATGGCCGACACGGTCGCCGTGATGAACGGCGGCCGCGTCGAGCAGCTGGGCGCCCCCGCCGAGCTGTACGAGAACCCGGGCACCACCTTCGTCGCCAACTTCCTCGGCACCTCCAACCTCATCGAGGCGTCCGTGGAGTCGGCCGGCTCCGAGGTCGTGGTGTCCGCCTCCGGCACCACGCTCCACCTGCCCGCCGCCCGGTGCTCGACCACGCCCCGCGCCGGCGGGAAGCTGCTGGTCGGTGTGCGCCCGGAGAAGATCTCCCTGGTCCACGCCGACGAGGAGCACACCGTCCCCGCCGGCCGCAACAAGGTCCCGGGCCGCATCGCCGACTCCTCCTTCATCGGCGTCTCCACCCAGTACGTCATCGACAGCCCGGTCTGCCCCGACCTGGAGGTGTACGCCCAGAACATCGAGCGGGACGGCCGCCTCGTGCCGGGCGCCGAGGTGGTCCTGCACTGGAACCCGGAGCACACCTTCGGCCTCGACGCCGCGCAGGCCATCGACGCGGGCGTCGAGACGGTGGAGGAGAGCGCATGACCGCCACCGCCGCGCCGCCCGAGGCGCCCGCGCCCGCCGAACCCCCGGCGCACAGGCCGTCACGGCGCAAGCGGCTGATCCCGTACTGGCTGCTGCTCCCCGGCATCCTGTGGCTGCTGGTCTTCTTCGTGCTGCCGATGGTCTACCAGGCCTCGACCTCGGTGCAGACCGGCTCCCTCGAAGAGGGCTTCGAGGTCACCTGGCACTTCCAGACCTACTGGGACGCCTTCACCGAGTACCTGCCGCAGTTCCTGCGCTCCCTGCTCTACGCGGGCACCGCCACCGTGCTCTGCCTGCTGCTGGGGTACCCGCTGGCCTACCTGATCGCCTTCCGGGCCGGCCGCTGGCGCAACCTGCTGCTCGTCCTGGTGATCGCCCCGTTCTTCACCAGCTTCCTCATCCGCACGCTGGCCTGGAAGACGATCCTGGCCGACGGCGGCCCGGTGGTGGACGTCCTCAACACCCTCCACGTCCTGGACGTCACCAGCTGGCTCGGCATGACCGAGGGGGAGCGGGTGCTGGCCACGCCGCTCGCGGTCGTCTGCGGTCTGACGTACAACTTCCTCCCGTTCATGATCCTTCCGCTGTACTCCTCGCTGGAGCGCATCGACACCCGCCTCCACGAGGCGGCCGGGGACCTCTACGCGAAGCCCGCCACGGTCTTCCGGAAGGTGACCTTCCCGCTCTCCATGCCGGGCGTGGTCTCCGGGACCCTGCTGACCTTCATCCCGGCGAGCGGCGACTACGTCAACGCCGAGCTGCTGGGCTCCACGGACACCCGGATGATCGGCAACGTCATCCAGTCGCAGTACCTGCGCATCCTCGACTACCCGACGGCGGCCGCGCTGTCGTTCATCCTCATGGCCATCGTGCTGATCATGGTCACCATCTACATCCGCCGAGCGGGGACGGAGGACCTGGTCTGATGCGCACCCTCAGCACCTGGCTGCGGCGCAATCTCGTCGTCGTCTTCGGCCTCGGCACGCTCGCGTACATGATCCTGCCGAACGTGGTCGTGACCGTCTTCTCCTTCAACAACCCCACCGGGCGGTTCAACTACGCCTGGCAGGAGTTCTCGCTCGACGCGTGGAAGGACCCCTGCGGGGTCGCCGACCTGTGCGGCTCCCTCTCGCTCTCGCTGCAGATCGCCCTGTGGGCCACCCTCGCCGCCACCGCCCTGGGAACCGCGATCGCCTTCGCGCTGGTCCGCTACCGCTTCCGGGCGCGCGGAGCCGTGAACTCGCTGATCTTCCTGCCCATGGCCATGCCCGAGATCGTGATGGCGGCCTCGCTGCTCGCGCTCTTCCTCAACATGGGCATCCAGCTGGGCTTCTGGACGATCCTGATCGCCCACATCATGTTCTGCCTCAGCTTCGTCGTCGCCGCCGTCAAGGCCCGGGTCCTGTCCATGGACCCGAGGCTGGAGGAGGCCGCCCGCGACCTCTACGCGGGCCCGGTGCAGACCTTCGTACGGGTCACCCTGCCGATCGCGGCCCCCGGTATCGCGGCGGGCGCGCTGCTCTCCTTCGCGCTCTCGTTCGACGACTTCATCATCACCAACTTCAACTCGGGCAACACCGTCACCTTCCCCATGTTCGTGTGGGGATCGGCCCAGCGCGGTACGCCCGTGCAGATCAACGTCATCGGCACGGCGATGTTCGTCATCGCGGTGCTGGTGGTCCTCGCCGGCCAGATGGCCGGCAACCGCCGCAAGAAGGCACAACCGAAGTAGACCCCTGTAGGGAGTTGGAAGCCATGGCCCCAGTCGCCATGCGTAGTGTTGCGAAATCCCTTTCCGAAGCGAAGCCGGTCTCCTACTGGCTGGACGACCCCGGCAAGCCCGCCGCGCAGCCGGCGCTCACCTCCGACGAGCGCTGTGACCTGCTGGTCATCGGCGCCGGCTACAGCGGGCTGTGGACCGCGCTGCTCGCCAAGGAGCGCGACCCCGAGCGGGACGTCGTACTGATCGAGAGCAAGGAGGCGGGCTGGGCCGCCTCCGGCCGCAACGGCGGGTTCTGCGCCGCCTCCCTCACCCACGGCCTCTCCAACGGCCTGGCCCGCTGGCCCGGTGAGCTCGCCAAGCTGGAGGAGCTGGGCGCCCGCAACCTCGACGCCATCGAGGAGGCCGTCGCCCGCTACGGCATCGACTGCGACTTCGAGCGCACCGGCGAGATCGACGTGGCCACCGAACCGCACCAGGTCGAGGAGCTGCGCGAACTGTACGAGGAGGCGCGCAAGCTCGGCCTGGCCGGCGGCTCGGAGTTCCTCGACGCCGACGCGGTGCGCGCCGAGGTGGACTCCCCGACCTTCCTCGCCGGCCTGTGGGACCGCGACGGGGTCGCGATGCTCCACCCGGCGAAGCTCGCCTGGGGGCTCAAGCAGGCCTGCCTGGACCTGGGCGTGCGGATCTACGAGAACACCCGCGGGCTGAAGATGGCCCCGGCGGGACGCGGGATGACCGTGCAGACCCCGTACGGCACGATCCTCGCGCGCAGGGTGGCCCTGGGCACGAACATCTTCCCCTCCCTGGTCCGGCGGATCCGCCCGTTCACCGTCCCGGTCTACGACTACGCGCTGATGACCGAGCCGCTGACCGAGGAGCAGCTGGCGGCCATCGGCTGGAAGAACCGGCAGGGGCTGGGCGACAGCGCCAACCAGTTCCACTACTTCCGGATCACCCGCGACCACCGGATCCTGTGGGGCGGCTACGACGCCATCTACCCCTACCGCGGCAGGCTCGATTCGGAGTACGACCACCGCCCCGAGACCTACCTCAAGCTCGCCGAGCACTTCTTCACCTGTTTCCCGCAGCTGGAGGGCCTGAAGTTCAGCCACGCCTGGGGCGGCGCGATCGACACCTGCTCGCGCTTCTCCGCCTTCTTCGGCACCGCGCACTCGGGGAAGGTCGCCTACGCGGCCGGCTACACCGGGCTCGGCGTGGGCGCCACGCGCTTCGGTGCGGACGTGATGCTGGACCTGCTGGACGGCACTCCCACCGAACGCACGCGGCTGCGGATGGTGCGCTCGAAGCCGATGCCGTTCCCGCCCGAGCCCTTCGCGTGGACCGGGATCGCGCTCACCAAGTGGTCGCTGGCCCGCGCCGACGCGCGCGGCGGCCACCGGAACCTGTGGCTGAAGACGCTGGACCGCTTCGGGCTCGGCTTCGACAGCTGACGTGCCGGCCCCGGCGCACACCATCGGTCACCGTGTGACCCGGTTCACCCCCACGGGGTGGTGAAAGCCGCGTCATAGCCGCCCCCCGGCCCGCTCTCTCCCGGTGAGACACCTTCATCCGGGCAGGGAACGGGAGGCGGGGCGATGGCGACCCCCGACAAGACGGCAGTGGAATGGCTGGTTTCGGTGGCGCCGGATCCGGACGCCTGCCGGTGGGAGTGGGAGCGCAACCCCCTGGGGGTGACCCTCCTTCCCGCCGGCCGGCGCTGGGACGTACTGGTCCTGCCCGGTGAGCTGGGGCGGGCCACCCTCGACGTGCTGAAGCTGCTCCTCGACCGGCCCGGCCCGGTGCTCGCCGATTTCGGCGACGCGCGGCTGGGCTTCTTCGTGCCCGCGGGGACGGCGTCCCGCTGGGTCGGCACCGGCGTACGGGGAGCCGGGCGCGGGGCCTGGATCGTCGTCCCGTACCCGGGCCGGGGCACGGGCGGGGTGCGCTGGCTGGTGCTCCCGGACGGACAGGGGACCCTCACCGATCCGGCGGTACTGGAGCTCGCGATGCACGAGGCCGCGGCGACGGTGGTGGCGGCCCGGGGGGAGCGGGGGCACCGGAAGCCTTGACCACCGGACAGGCCCTAGGCAGGCCGCTCCGGCCGGCCGGTTCCGCGCCGTACGGCCCACCGGACGATCAGCAGCAGGGGCGTGCACAGCAGGAGGCTGGCCAGGACGTCCAGCGGCCAGTGCCAGCCGCGCAGGACCAGGCCGGCGGCCGTGGCGGCCGTCAGGAGGCCCGCGACGGCCATCGGCCAGCCGCTGCGCGTGTACGGGCGGATCAGCAGGGCCGCGGCGACGTAGGCGACGGCCGAGGTGGCGGTGTGGCCCGAGGGGTAGTAGCCGGCGGCCCAGGGTTCCAGCGGGCCCGGGCGGGCGGTCCACTCCTTCAGCGGGACCACCAGGGCCGGCACCAGGGCCATCGCCAGGGCCGCGGCCGCCGCGGCGAGGCGGTGGCCGCGCCGGACGGCGTACGCGAGCGCGAGGACCAGGACCGGGAGCGCCACGGGGACGTTGCCGAGGTCCGACAGGCGCTCGGTGACGGCGTCCGGGACGGAGCGCACGACGGCGCGACTGAGGCGTTCGTCCGGGGACAGCAGGGGGCCCGAGACCAGGACCTGCCAGGTGATCAGGGCGAAGGCCGTCAGGCAGGAGAGCGTCAGCCAGACGGCGGGCCGGATGATGGCCGGCCGTCCCGGAACAGGGGGGATGGTTCCGGGACGGCCGCCCGGATCGGGTTGCCGCACGCCCCGGGGGGTTTGGGGCGGACGGCCGTCCGATCGGTGAGGAGTGTGCGCGAACGCATGCCCAGTACGGCGCTGGGGAAGCCCGGTACCGGTGTCGCCCCCGATTTCCCGGGAGCGGGGTGTCTCACTCATCTGCAGAAACCGTACGGCAGAGAAAAGGGGACCGACAGCGGGAACGCGCTCCCGCCATCGGCCCCCCACACCTTCTTCACAGCGCCCGCCCGTTACCGGCGGTACCGGCCGGGCGCTGTGCGATCGGGCGTTCTAGGCGTCGATCAGATCTCCGTGCCGATGGCCGCGAAGGCGGCCTCGATGAGGTCCAGGCCCTCGTTCAGCAGGTTCTCGCCGATGACGATCGGCGGGAGGAAGCGGAGCACGTTGCCGTACGTACCGCAGGTGAGGACGAGCAGGCCCTCGGCGTGGCAGGCCTTGGCGAGCGCGCCGGCCGCCTCCGGGAACGGGGTCTTGGAGACCGGGTCCTTGACGAGCTCGATCGCGATCATGGCGCCGCGGCCGCGGATGTCGCCGATGATGTCGTACTTCTCCTGCATCGCGGAGAGACGGGTCTTCATGATGGACTCGATCTTCTTCGCCTTGGCGTTGAGGTCGAGCTTCTTCATGGTCTCGATGGAGCCGAGCGCACCGGCGCACGCCACCGGGTTGCCGCCGTAGGTGCCGCCCAGGCCGCCCGCGTGGGCGGAGTCCATGATCTCGGCGCGGCCGGTCACGGCAGCGAGCGGCAGACCGCCCGCGATGCCCTTGGCGGTGGTGATCAGGTCCGGGACGATGCCCTCGTCCTCGCACGCGAACCACTGGCCGGTGCGGCAGAAGCCGGACTGGATCTCGTCGGCGACGAAGACGATGCCGTTGTCGTTGGCGAACTTCACGATCGCCGGGAGGAAGCCCTTGGCCGGCTCGATGAAGCCGCCCTCGCCGAGGACCGGCTCGATGATGATCGCGGCGACGTTCTCGGCGCCGATCTGCTTGGTGATGTTGTCGATCGCCTGCGCGGCGGCCTCGGGGCCGCAGTTCTCGGCGCCGGTGGGCCAGCGGTAGCCGTAGGCGACCGGGACGCGGTAGACCTCGGGGGCGAACGGGCCGAAGCCCTGCTTGTACGGCATGTTCTTCGAGGTCAGCGCCATCGTCAGGTTCGTACGGCCGTGGTAGCCGTGGTCGAAGACGACGACGGCCTGACGCTTGGTGTACGCACGGGCGATCTTGACGGCGTTCTCGACGGCCTCGGCGCCGGAGTTGAACAGGGCCGACTTCTTGGCGTGGTTGCCCGGCGTCAGCTCGGCGAGGGCCTCGCAGACCTCGACGTAGCCCTCGTAGGGGGTGACCATGAAACAGGTGTGGGTGAAGTCGGCGAGCTGCGCGGAGGCGCGGCGCACGACGGCCTCGGCGGAGGCGCCGACGGAGGTCACGGCGATGCCGGAGCCGAAGTCGATCAGGCAGTTGCCGTCGACGTCCTCGATGATGCCGCCGCCCGCGCGGGCCGTGAAGACGGGGAGCACGGAGCCCACGCCGCCGGCCACCGTCTCGAGGCGGCGGGCCTGCAGCTCCTGCGACTTGGGGCCGGGGATCGCGGTGACGATGCGGCGCTCCTGCGGGACAGCGGTCATAGAGGGCTCCTGGGGGGTGTTTTCGGACGCACTTGTGTCTTTGTCCGCAGGCTAGGCCCGGGGGAGGGGGTACTGCATGCTCCGTTCGGGAGTGGTGGCCGCGTGTCCTTGTCCGTGACGGCCATAGGAAGGACGCGGGCGCGTCCTGCCGGCGGCACGGCGAAACGGTGCACCGGTACGGGCCCACGGCCGCCATCGTGCAACTAGATTGAGCGGCGCAGCGCAGGAACGGGCAGGGGGCAGGGGTTTCATGGACACCGACGGCACGCACGAGACGCGCCCTCCCCGGACCGGGCAGGTCCCCCGGCCGGCCTCCCCACCGCCTCCGGCCCTCCCGCCCAAGCCGGCCCACGCGCCGGCGCAGGGACCCACCCTCGGCGACTGGCTGCGCGTCCCGCGCACCCCGGACGGGCCGGGCGTCTGGTCGTACGGGCACGTGCCGCGGGCCGAGGAAGAGCCCGAGGTGACCCCGGTCCGCCAGCTGATCAGCGGGGCCCTGATCGCCCTGCTGGCCGGGCTGTTGCTGTGGTCCCTGCTGTGGAACGGCTACCTCGGCGGCTTCTGGCTCTGGCCGCTCTACATGTTCACGCCCGACTCCTGGGCCGGAACGCTCCCCTCCGTCGTCGCCGCCTACGTCTGGTACGGGGTGGTCGCCCTCACCCTGGCCGTCGGCTTCGGACGCCTCGGCCGCTGGCCCGAGCTGGCCCGCCGGCTCCTCGGCAGCCGCGCCGCACGGGCCGTACAGGCCGTGGTCCCGGCCGCCCGGCCCGAGCAGGGCGGCCCGGACGACCCCGTGCGGTGGCCGCAGGTGCGCCGCGCCGGCCTGGAGGAAGCGGCCGACCGGCTGGAGAAGGAGGCCGGGGCCGGGCGGATGAACGACGTGGACTACGCGCGGATCCGGCGGGCCTGGGAGTCGGTGACGGTGGACCCCTCCCGGCTGCGGGCCTTCGACGAGGCCGTGCGGGACAAGGGCGCCGGGGCCTGCGTGCACCCCTCCGGGGCCCGCGACCTGCCCGTGCGCGTCGCCCGGCACGACCTGTTCGCCCGTCAGGTGCTCCTCGGCACCGTCGAGGACGGCCCGCGCAACCCGTACGCCCGCCGCGGCACCTCGCTCGCGCTCGACCCCGAGGTCCTCGGGACCTCGCTGCTCGCCGTCGGTCCCTCCGGCAGCGGGAAGACCGGCCGGCTCGTGCGGCCCGTCGTCGAGTCCCTCGCACTGCAGGCGCTCGCCGGCCAGGCCGCCGTCGTCGCCGTCGGCGCGGCCGGCGCCCGGCTCGGGCCCGACACCGCCTACGACGTCGTGGTCCGCGTCGGCGACCCCGCCTCCGTCTACGACCTCGACCTGTACGGCGGCACCACCGACCCCGACGAGGCCGCCACCCTCCTCGCCCAGGCCTTCGTCGGCGACGTGCCCGGGATCGACGCGCGCCGGGCCGCGACCGCGCTGGCCCAGCTCCTCGGCCCGTTCCGGGCGGCCTACGACCGCTTCCCCGCCGTGCCCGAGCTCCGCGAACTGCTCGACCAGGTGCCCGACGTGCTCGACCGACTGCGCCGGGTCCTGGCCGGCGCCGGACAGGACGCCATGCTGCGCGAGCTGGACGCCCGGCAACGGCAGCACGGCGCCCCCGCCGACCCCGGCCCCGCCCTCGCCGACCGCGTGGCCCTCCTCGACCGCCCCGCCTTCGCCGGTTTCTTCGACACCACCGGCCAGGGCAGGCCCTTCTCGCTGCGCACCCTCGAACACCCGATCCGCGTGCGCGTCGACCTCCCCGAGCGGGGCCACGCCGATGCCTCGCGGATGCTCGCCCGGCTGCTGCTCGCCCAGTTCAACGCCGCCGCCGCCGACCGCACCGACCGCTCCCTCTTCGCCTTCCTCGCCTTCGACGACGCCTCCCACACCCTGACCCCCGAGACCGTGCGGGGCGTCCAGCGGCTGCGCTCGGCCAACGCCGGCGTCCTGCTCACGCTGCGCACCCTGGACGACGTACCGGAGGCGCTGCGCACCCCGCTGCTGGGTGCGGTCGGCTGCCGCATGGCCTTCTCCGGGGTCACCACCTGGGACGGCAAGCGGTTCGCCGAGACCTGGGGCACCGAATGGGTGGAGACCCGCGACGTCACCCACCGCACCGTCTTCGCCGACCAGCCGCTGACCCGGCTCATCCACGCCTTCCGCAAGCTCGTCACCGGCAAGGCCGTCACCACGGACGCGGTCACCGTGCGCCAAGTGGAGCGCGAACGCTGGTCCGCATCGGACCTCGCGCACGCCGTACCGCCGGGGCACGCGGTGCTGTCGCTGACCTCGGTCCGCGGGGAGCGAGCGGCCCCGCTGCTGGTCCGGCTGGCGGGAGCGGCGACCGACTGATCCGGGCTGAGCGGACCCGTACGGGGTGGCAGAATCGAGGGGAGCCGTTCATACGACACGGCGAAAAGCGTCGGCGGCTCCTCTGATGCTCTTCTCCCGTGGCGCCGTCCGGCGCACCGCCCCTTGCTCCCCTCACCCCCTCCCGCTAAGGCCCCTGGTAACCGATGCCGCTCACCCTCGCCTCGCTCGTCCAGCACTCGGCGCTCAAGCTCAGCGTCCGGGCGGGGGAGAACCGCCTCGACACCCCCGTGCGCTGGGCCCACGTCAGCGAGCTCGCCGACCCCGTCCCCTACATGGAGGGCGGGGAGCTGCTCCTGATCACCGCGATGAAGCTGGACGCGCAGGACCCCGAGGAGATGAGCCGCTACGTACGCCGGCTCGCGGCGGCCGGAGTCGTCGGCATCGGCTTCGCGATCGGCGTCAACTACGACGCGATCCCCGAAGCGCTGGTGGAGGCCGCGCGGGCCGAGGACATGCCGCTGCTGGAGGTCCCGCGCAGGACCCCGTTCCTCGCGATCAGCAAGGCCGTCTCCGCCGCCCTCGCGGCCGACCAGTACCGGGCCGTGACCGCCGGGTTCGAGGCGCAGCGGGAGCTGACCCGCGCCGCGCTCTCCGCCGACGGGCCCGCCGAGCTGCTGGCGAAGCTGGCCGCGCACGTGCACGGCTGGGCCGCGCTGTACGACACGTCGGGCGCGGTCGTCGCCGCGGCTCCCGACTGGGCCGCGCGGCGGGCCGCCCGGCTCACCCCCGACGTGGAGCGGCTGCGGGAGCGGCCCGCGCCCGCGAGCGCCGTGGTCGGCGGCGCGGAGGACCGGGTCGAGCTCCAGTCGCTCGGCACCGGGCGGCGGGCGCGGGGCGCGCTGGCGGTGGGCACCGGGGCTCCGCTGGGCACGGCCGAGCGGTACGCCGTCCACTCCGCGGTCGCGCTCCTCACCCTCACCACCGAGCGGTCGCGCTCGCTGCACGACGCCGAGTCCCGGCTGGGGGCGGCGGTACTGCGGATGCTGCTGGCGGGGGAGGCCGAGCATGCGCGGGAGGTGGCCGGGGACCTGTACGGGGCCCTGCTGGAGGCGCCGTTCCGGCTGATCACGGCCGAGCCGGCGCTGCCGGGGACGGCGCAGCCGGAGGGGCTCGCGCTGCTGGCCGACGCGGTGGAGTCGGCGGCGGCCCGTACGGGCGAGACGCTGCTGGTCGTCCCGGAGCCGGGGCGGCTCGTGGTGCTGGCCGCCGATGCGGGGGCGGCCGTACAGGCGTGCGTGGACCACGCGGAGGCGATCGAGGCGCGGCGCGGCCGGGACGCCGCCGGACCGGAACCGGACGAACTGGTGGTCGGCCTGTCCGCCCCGGCGGGACCGGGCACGGTGGCGGCGGCCCTGAAGCAGGCCGACCAGGCACTGGCCGTGGCCCGGCGGCGGGGGCGCTCGCTGGTGGAGCACGAGGACATGGCCGCCGGCTCGGTGCTGCCGCTGCTCGCCGACGACGCGGTACGGGCCTTCGCGGACGGCACCCTCCGCGCGCTCCGGGAGCACGACGCGACGGGGCGGGGCGACCTGGTCGCCTCCCTGCAGGCGTGGCTCTCCCGCCACGGCCAGTGGGACGCGGCGGCCGCCGACCTCGGCGTACACCGGCACACCCTCCGCTACCGCATGAAGCGGGTCGAGGAGATCCTCGGCCGCTCCCTGGACGACCCGGACGTCCGCATGGAGCTGTGGCTCGCCCTGAAGGCCAGCCCGTCCCCGTCGTAGCGCACCGGGCCGTCCACTGCGCGGTGCCTCCCGGGCGCCACCCGGCCCCGCGCCTCAATCGCCGGCGGGGCTGGATTTGGCTGCCCTGCGCTCGCACGTGCGGCGTGGTGGGCCGGGTCGCCCGCCCGCCGACCTTGAAGAGCCCCCGTCCCCGTCGGCCTCGTGGGCACATCAAGCCTCGCCGGCGTTTGAGGCGCGGGGTCCGGGGCGGAGCCCCGGCAGCGGCGCCGCAGCCCGCAGGGCACCGCACGGTCGGCCCCCCCCCGCAGGGGCCCGGCATGGGGTGGGCCCCGCCCGACACTGACAAAGCGGCGCAGCCCCCGCGGCAGGTACTACACGCCGGATAAACACCGAATCCCCGGTGGAGTCCTACCGTGGAGGAGTCAACGACCCACCGCACACATCCGAAGGGCCGGGATTCGCATGACTTCCACCCACGCCTTCTGGCTCGCCGGCCGCCAGGCCACCGGCGAGGACAGCTTCGACGTCCACTCCCCGTGGGACGGCCGTCTGGTCGGCACCGTCAGCGTGCCCACCGACGCCCAGGTCGAAGAGGCCGTGGCCGCGGCGTACGCCGTGACGGCGGAGTTCTCCGCGACCCCGGCGCACGTGCGGGCCGCCGCCTTGGACCACGTGTCCAAGCGGCTCGTCGAGCGCACGGAGGAGATCGCCCAGCTGATCTCCGCCGAGAACGGCAAGCCCATCAAGTGGGCCCGCGGTGAGGTCGGCCGTGCGGTGTCCGTGTTCCGCTTCGCCGCGGAAGAGGCCCGCCGCTTCAACGGCGGCGACGCCCAGCGCCTCGACACCGACGCCGGCGGCGTCGGCCGCCTCGCGCTGACCCGCCGCTTCGTCAAGGGCCCGGTCCTCGGCATCGCGCCGTTCAACTTCCCCCTGAACCTGTGCGCCCACAAGGTGGCCCCCGCCATCGCCGTCGGCGCGCCGATCATCCTGAAGCCGGCCCCGGCCACCCCGCTGTCCGGCCTGATCCTGGGTGAGCTGCTCGCCGAGACCGACCTCCCGGCCGGTTCCTGGTCGGTCCTGCCGGTCGCGAACGAGAAGATGCCCGCCCTGGTCAAGGACGAGCGCCTCCCCGTCATCTCCTTCACCGGTTCCGACACCGTCGGCTACGCCATCCAGCAGTCGGTGCCGCACAAGCACTGCACCCTGGAGCTCGGCGGCAACGCCGCGGCCGTCGTCCTCGCCGACTGGGCCTCGGAGGCCGACCTCGACTGGGCCGCGACCCGTATCGCGACCTTCTCGAACTACCAGGCCGGCCAGTCCTGCATCTCGGTGCAGCGCGTGATCGCCGACGCCTCCGTCTACGACACCCTCGTCGAGAAGGTCGTCGCGAAGGTCCAGGCCCAGGTCACCGGCGACCCGTCCGACTCCGCCACCGACGTCGGTCCCCTCGTCTCCGAGGACGCCGCCAAGCGTGTCGAGGCCTGGGTCGACGAGGCCGTGTCCGCCGGCGCCAAGCTGCTCACCGGCGGCAAGCGCGAGGGCGCCTCCTTCGAGCCGACCGTGCTCGCGGAGGTCCCGGCGGGCGTCAAGCTCGCCACCGAGGAGGTCTTCGGGCCGGTGCTGACGCTGCAGAAGGTCGACGGCACCGACGAGGCCTTCGCCGCGGTCAACGACTCGAAGTTCGGCCTGCAGACCGGCGTCTTCACCCGCGACATCCAGACGGCGTTCCGCGCCCACCGCGAGCTCGAGGTCGGCGGTGTGATCATCGGCGACGCGCCGTCCTACCGCGCCGACCAGATGCCGTACGGCGGCGTCAAGCAGTCCGGCGTGGGCCGCGAGGGTGTGCGCTATGCGATGGACGACTACACGTACGAGCGAGTCCTGGTCCTGACCGGCCTCGACATCTGATCTCGTACGGCCAAAAAGCCGACGGCCGGAGCCTACTGTGCGGGGGCTCCGGCCGTCCCCCTTTTCCATTCCGCGCACATTGGGTACGACTCACAGGTAGCACCGGCTGGTGATCCGGTGAACCACCCGACTCGGCGGCGAGGTGAGTCCCCTCATGTCCGCAACACAGCCCGTAAAGCCCGTACAGCCCAAGGTGACCGAGCGCGAGGCCCGGCAGGTCGCGGAAGCGGCCAGGGAGCAGGACTGGCGCAAGCCCAGCTTCGCCAAGGAGCTCTTCCTCGGGCGGCTGCGGCTCGACCTGATCCATCCCCACCCGCTTCCCCCGGACGAGGACGTGCGGCGGGGCGAGGCCTTCCTGGCCCGGATGCGGACGTTCTGCGAGGAGGAGCTCGCGAAGGGCACCCCGGCCCGGATCGAGCGCGAGGCGAAGATCCCCGACGAGACCGTGCGCGGGCTCAAGGAGCTCGGCGCCCTCGGGATGAAGATCGACCCCAAGTACGGGGGACTGGGGCTCACCCAGGTGTACTACAACAAGGCGCTGGCCCTCGTCGGTACGGTCAGCCCCGCCATCGGCGCCCTGCTCTCCGCCCACCAGTCGATCGGCGTGCCCCAGCCGCTGAAGATCTTCGGCACCCAGGAGCAGAGGGACACCTACCTGCCGCGCTGCGCCACCACGGCCATCAGCGCCTTCCTCCTCACCGAGCCCGACGTGGGCTCCGACCCGGCGCGCCTGGCGACCACGGCGGTCCCGGACGGGGCCGACGACTACGTCCTGGACGGCGTGAAGCTGTGGACCACCAACGGGGTGGTCGCCGACCTGCTGGTCGTGATGGCGCGCGTGCCGAAGAGCGAGAACCACCGGGGCGGGATCACCGCCTTCGTGGTGGAGGCCGACTCTCCCGGCATCACCGTCGAGAACCGCAACGCCTTCATGGGCCTGCGCGGCCTGGAGAACGGCGTCACCCGCTTCCACCGGGTACGGGTCCCCGCGGCCCAGCGCATCGGCGCCGAGGGAGCCGGCCTCAAGATCGCCCTGACCACGCTCAACACCGGCCGGCTGTCGCTGCCCGCCATGTGCGTCGGCGCCGGCAAGTGGTGCCTGAAGATCGCCCGCGAGTGGTCCGGCGCCCGCGAGCAGTGGGGCCGCCCGGTCGCGCACCACGAGGCCGTCGGCGCCAAGATCTCCTTCATCGCCGCCACCACCTTCGCCCTCGAAGCGGTCGTGGACCTCGCCTCCCAGATGGCCGACGAGGACCGCAACGACATCCGCATCGAGGCGGCCCTCGCCAAGCTCTACGGCTCCGAGATGGCCTGCCTGATGGCCGACGAGCTGGTCCAGATCCGCGGCGGGCGCGGCTTCGAGACCGCCGAATCCCTCGCCGCCCGCGGCGAGCGCGCCGTCCCCGCCGAGCAGATGCTCCGCGACCTGCGCATCAACCGGATCTTCGAGGGCTCGACGGAGATCATGCACCTGCTGATCGCCCGCGAGGCCGTCGACGCCCACCTGTCGGTCGCGGGCGACCTCGTCGACCCGGAGAAGGCGCTCGGCGACAAGGCCAGGGCGGGCGCCCGCGCGGCCGGGTTCTACGCCCGCTGGCTGCCCCAGCTGGCCACCGGCGCCGGCCAGATTCCGGGCACCTACCGGGCCTTCCACCCGAGCGGCCACCCCGACCTGGCCACCCACCTGCGCTACGTCGAACGCTGCTCCCGCAAACTCGCCCGTACGACGTTCATGGCCATGGCGCGCTGGCAGGGCCGCATGGAGACCAAGCAGGGCTTCCTGGGCCGGATCGTCGACATCGGCGCGGAGCTCTTCGCCATGAGCGCGGCCTGCGTCCGCGCCGAGCACCTGCGCGCCACCGGCGAACACGGCCGTGAGGCCTACCAGCTGGCCGACGCCTTCTGCCGGCAGTCCCGGATCCGCGTCGAGGAGCTCTTCGGACGGCTCTGGACCAACACCGACGAGCTCGACCGCAAGGTCGTCGAAGGGGTGATGACCGGCACCTACGCCTGGCTGGAGGAGGGCGTCCTCGACCCCTCCGGCGAGGGCCCGTGGATCGCGGACGCCTCCCCCGGCCCGTCGACCCGCAAAAACGTGCACCGCCCCATCCGCTGACCTGCGATCATCGCCGGACGTCGGACAGGCGTACGAGGATGAGTAGGCGTACGGACTCCGTACGCGTACGAGCACGGGCAAGGCGGAGAGAACGATGCCGACGGCCGAGGAAGACCGCGCCAGCCGACGGATGGCCTGGTGCGTGGCACACCTGCTGCGCCACGCACCGGACCACGTCGTCGCCGACCTGATCGGCCGGCTCGACGCGCCGACCCGCAAGTACCTGTGCCGCGACGAGTGGCTGTCGGCCTCCACCGTCACCCTGCTGCTGCGCCACGGCAGCGGGGAGGACCGGCAGTACGTCGCCCGCAACCCCCACGTCGTCGGGCGGCCCCTGCCCGGGCTGCCCGGACCGGCGCGCTACGCGGCCCGCCCGGGGCCGTCCCCCGAGCTGCTGCGGGCGGTCGGCCCCGGCCCGTTCACCACCGCCGAGCTGATCGCCCTGCTGCGCCGGCACACGCGCCGGCCCCGGATCCCGCTCACGCTGCTGCGGATGCCGCACGACCCCCTCGACCCCGAGGTGCTGCTGCAGGAGCACGCCCGTGACCCGCTGCCGCCCACCGCCGTCGAGGCCCTGCTGCTGGCCGGCCGACTGCCCCGGGAGGTCTGCCGGGCGCTGCTCGACGCCGGTGCGCAGGACACGGACGGGCACCGCTGGTACCGGCCCGCCGTCAGGGCCGTCCGCATGGGCCTGCTCACCTGTGACGAGCTCGTCGCCGACGTCGCCCCCGCCCGGCGCACCCTGCTGCTCGCCCACCTCCCCGAGTCGCGCGGCCTGCGCTGGTCCCTGCCCGAATGGACGGGCATGCGCACGGCCGTCGCCCGGGCGCTGCGCCCGCTGCGCGACGACCCCCGGCTCTGGGACGAACTGCTCCGGCACGCCCCGGCCTTCCCCGGCACCCTGCCGGTGCTGGTGGCCCGGATCGTGCGGGGCACCCTGCCCGAGCCCGCCGGGGAGCCGCCCGTCCCCGGGCTCGTCACGGCGGTGCGCTCGCTGGCCCCGAAGGCGGCCGAGCCCGTCGGGGGCGTGGAGCGCGAACTGGCCCTGGCCAGCCTCGCGGTGCCGATGGAGTCCGTCGAGGAGGACATCCGGTGGGTGCGGGACTGCCTGGCCCGCGGGCTGCTCACCGGCGAGGACGTGATCCGGCACAAGGCGCCCGCCTGCTGGGCCCTGGACGAGGACCACTGGCTGGGGGACGTGAACCACCCCGACCGGCACGACTGGGCCGCCCCGGTGCTCGCCGCGCGCGCCGAGGCCGACCGGCTGTTCGCCCTGGCCGTCGGCTCCGATCCGGACGCCTGGTGGAGCGTGGCCGTCACGCTCCCGGACTTCGCCGGCACGCTCCCGCACCTCCTCCTGCGCGTCACGGAAGGGGGCTCCGTGTCCGGCCGCTCCTGACTTCCGGCAACAATGGGGGGCATGAGCGACCGCCCAGCCCCCCTCGCCGATCCGCACCTCCTCTTCGACGCCGCGGACGGCCCCCGGGACATCGTCATCCTCGGGTCCACCGGGTCCATCGGCACCCAGGCCATCGACCTGGCCCTGCGCAACCCCGACCGGTTCCGGGTGACCGCGCTGTCCGCCGCCGGCGGGCGGGTCGGCCTGCTGGCCGAACAGGCCCGGCTGCTGCGGGTCGAGAGCGTGGCCGTCGCCCGCGAGGACGTCGTACCGGCCCTGAAAGAGGCGCTGAGCGACCGGTACGGCCCCGGCGAGCCGCTGCCCGAGATCCTGGCCGGGCCCGACGCGGCCGCCGAGCTCGCCGCCTCCCCGTGCCACACCGTTCTCAACGGCATCACCGGTTCCATCGGCCTCGCGCCCACCCTCGCCGCGCTGCGGGCGGGCCGGACCCTGGCCCTCGCCAACAAGGAGTCGCTGATCGTCGGCGGCCCCCTCGTGAAGGCCCTTGCCCAGCCCGGGCAGATCATCCCGGTGGACTCCGAGCACGCGGCGCTCTTCCAGGCGCTCGCCGCCGGCACCCGCGCCGACGTGCGCAGGCTCGTGGTCACCGCGTCCGGCGGTCCCTTCCGCGGCCGCACCCGCGAGGAGCTGGCCGGGGTCACGGTCGAGGACGCCCTCGCCCACCCCACCTGGGCCATGGGCCCGGTGATCACGGTGAACAGCGCCACCCTGGTCAACAAGGGGCTGGAGGTCATCGAGGCGCACCTGCTCTACGACATCCCCTTCGAGCAGATCGAGGTCGTCGTCCACCCGCAGTCCTACGTGCACTCGATGGTGGAGTTCACGGACGGCTCCACGCTCGCCCAGGCCACCCCGCCGGACATGCGCGGCCCCATCGCGATCGGCCTCGGCTGGCCCCAGCGCATCCCGGACGCCGCCCCCGCCTTCGACTGGACCAAGGCGTCCACGTGGGAGTTCTTCCCGCTGGACACCGAGGCCTTCCCCTCGGTGGGCCTGGCCCGGCACGTGGGCACCCTCGGCGGCACCGCCCCCGCCGTGTTCAACGCGGCCAACGAGGAGTGCGTGGAGGCGTTCCTGGCCGGTCGGCTGCCGTTCACCGCAATCATGGATACCGTCTCTGCCGTGGTCGATGAGCACGGGACGCCGGAGCGGGGAACTTCCCTGACGGTCCGGGACGTCCTCGAAGCGGAGACCTGGGCCAGGGCCCGGGCGCGGGAGATGGCGGCGAAGGCCGCCGTGGAGGCGGGCGCATGACAGTTCTGATGACGGTGCTCGGGGTCGTGCTCTTCGCGGTCGGCCTGCTGGTCTCCATCGCCTGGCACGAGCTGGGACACCTGTCCACGGCCAAGCTCTTCGGGATCCGTGTGCCGCAGTACATGGTCGGCTTCGGCCCGACCATCTGGTCGCGGAGCAAGGGCGAGACCGAGTACGGCATCAAGGCCATCCCGATGGGCGGCTACATCCGCATGATCGGGATGTTCCCGCCCGGCGACGACGGCAAGGTCACCGCCCGCTCGACCTCCCCGTTCCGGTCGATGATCGAGGACGCCCGCTCGGCCGCGTACGAGGAGCTCCAGCCCGGCGACGAGAACCGGCTCTTCTACACGCGCAAGCCGTGGAAGCGCGTGATCGTGATGTTCGCCGGCCCGTTCATGAACCTGGTCCTGGCCGTGGCGATCTTCCTCACCACCCTGATGACCTTCGGACTGAACACCCAGACCACCGTCGTCGGCTCGGTCTCGGACTGCGTCATCCAGCAGAGCGAGAAGCGCGACAAGTGCGCCCCCGGCGACCCGGCCGCCCCCGCCAAGGCGGCCGGCCTGGAGCAGAAGGACAAGATCGTCGCCTTCAACGGGCGCCCCGTGAAGGACTGGTCCGCGCTCCAGAAGGACATCCGGTCCACCGTCGGCCCCGCCACGATCACCGTCGAGCGGGCCGGACAGCGGCTCGACCTGCACGCCAGCCTGATCGAGAACAAGGTCGCAAAGACCGACGGCAACGGCAGGTACGTCAAGGACGAGTACGTCACCGCCGGCTTCCTCGGCTTCGCCCCAGCCTCCGGCTACGTCCCGCAGTCCTTCGGGCAGTCCGTCGACCGGATGGGCGAGATGATGACGGCCGGCGTGCAGTCGCTCGTCGACCTGCCGTCCAAGGTCCCGGACCTGTGGAACGCCGCCTTCAACGGGGCCGAGCGCAAGCAGGACAGCCCGATGGGCGTCGTCGGCGCGGCGCGGGTGAGCAGCCAGATCTTCAACCTCGACATCCCCGCCCAGTACCAGCTCGTCTTCTTCCTCAACCTGCTGGCCGGCTTCAACCTCTCGCTGTTCCTCTTCAACATGCTGCCGCTGCTCCCGCTGGACGGCGGGCACATCGCCGGCGCCCTGTGGGAGTCGGTCCGGCGCACCGTGGCGAAGGTCTTCCGGCGCCCCGACCCGGGCCCCTTCGACGTCGCGAAGCTGATGCCCGTCGCCTACGTCGTCGCCGGGATCTTCATCTGCTTCACCCTGCTCGTGATGGTGGCCGACGTGGTGAACCCCATCAAGATCACCTAGCGCCCCACGACCACGGGAGCCGGGCACGCAACGTGCCCGGCTCCCTACGTTCGGGTGGCGTACCCCCTCGGATGCGGGGTGCACGCGGTGATTGGCGTAATCTCGAAGGCTGGAGCCCGCCGATATCGGGACCTCGATCCACACCTTGGGGTTGCACAGCAGATGACTGCCATCTCTCTCGGAATGCCGGCCGTGCCGACGAAGCTTGCCGACCGCAGGGTCAGCCGCAAGATCCAGGTCGGTTCCGTGGCCGTCGGTGGCGACGCGCCCATCTCGGTTCAGTCGATGACCACCACCCGTACCTCCGACATCGGCGCCACGCTCCAGCAGATCGCCGAGCTGACCGCCTCCGGCTGCAACATCGTCCGCGTGGCCTGCCCGACGCAGGACGACGCCGACGCCCTCGCCGTCATCGCGAAGAAGTCGCAGATCCCGGTCATCGCCGACATCCACTTCCAGCCCAAGTACGTCTTCGCCGCGATCGACGCAGGCTGCGCCGCCGTCCGCGTGAACCCGGGCAACATCAAGCAGTTCGACGACAAGGTCAAGGAGATCGCGCGGGCCGCCAAGGACGCGGGCACCCCGATCCGCATCGGCGTCAACGCCGGCTCCCTCGACGCCCGCCTGCTGAAGAAGTACGGCAAGGCCACCCCCGAGGCGCTCGTCGAATCCGCGCTCTGGGAGGCCTCCCTCTTCGAGGAGCACGGCTTCAGCGACATCAAGATCTCGGTCAAGCACAACGACCCGGTCGTGATGGTCAACGCCTACCGCCAGCTCGCCGCCGCCTGCGACTACCCGCTGCACCTGGGCGTCACCGAGGCCGGCCCCGCCTTCCAGGGCACCATCAAGTCCGCCGTGGCCTTCGGCGCGCTGCTGTCCGAGGGCATCGGCGACACCATCCGCGTCTCCCTCTCGGCCCCGCCGGTCGAGGAGGTCAAGGTCGGCAACCAGATCCTGGAGTCGCTGAACCTCAAGCCGCGCCGCCTGGAGATCGTCTCCTGCCCGTCCTGCGGCCGCGCCCAGGTGGACGTGTACAAGCTGGCCGAGGAGGTCACGGCGGGCCTGGAGGGCATGGAGGTCCCGCTGCGCGTCGCGGTCATGGGCTGCGTCGTCAACGGCCCCGGCGAGGCCCGCGAGGCCGACCTCGGCGTGGCCTCCGGCAACGGCAAGGGCCAGATCTTCGTGAAGGGCGAGGTCATCAAGACCGTCCCCGAGTCGAAGATCGTGGAGACCCTCATCGAAGAGGCCATGAAGATCGCCGCGCAGATGGAGGCCGACGGCATCGCCTCCGGCGAGCCCACCGTCGCCATCGGCGTCTGACCACCCCCGGCACCAGGGCCTGCCCCGGCACCGTTCCCCCAGCTCGGGGGCGGGGCCGGGGCTCTTTCGTGACCCCTGGGACGCGGCATCCTCGACCCGCGACGGGTACAGTGCGGAGATCAGCAGACTTGCACGGTGAGGCCCCAGTGTTGACGCAGACCACCACCCGGGTCCTTGAGCCCAGTGATCTCGACGCCGCGCTCGAAGTCCTCGGACGCGAGCCGGTCGAGAACGCCTTCGTCACCTCCCGGGTCCAGGTCGCCGGACTCGACCCCTGGCGCCTGGGCGGCGAGATGTGGGGCTGGTACGCCGACGGCGAGCTCCGCTCCCTGTGCTACGCCGGTGCCAACCTCGTCCCCGTCTGCGCCGGACCCGACGCCGTACGCGCCTTCGCCGACCGCGCCCGCCGCACCGGCCGCCGCTGCTCCTCCATCGTCGGCCCCGCCGAAGCCACCCGGCGGCTGTGGCAGCTCCTGGAGCCCAGCTGGGGCCCGGCCCGCGACGTCCGCTCCCACCAGCCGCTCATGGTCATGGAGAGCCCCTCCGTCACGGTCGAGCCCGACCCCCTGGTCCGCCGGATCCGCAAGGACGAGATGGACCTGATCATGCCCGCCTGCGTGGCCATGTTCACCGAGGAGGTCGGCATCTCGCCGATGGCCGGCGACGGCGGACTCCTCTACCAGGCCCGCGTCGCCGAACTCGTCGGCAGCGGCCGCTCCTTCGCCCGCGTCGAGGACGGCAAGGTCGTCTTCAAGGCGGAGATCGGCGCCGCCACCGCCCGCGCCTGCCAGATCCAGGGCGTGTGGGTGGCCCCCGAGTTCCGCGGCCGCGGACATTCCGAGACCGGCATGGCCGCCGTCGTCGCCTACGCCCTGCGGGACGTGGCGCCCGTGGTCAGCCTCTACGTGAACGACTTCAACACCGCCGCCCGCGCCGCCTACCGGCGGGTCGGCTTCCGCGAGGTCGGCGCCTTCATGAGCGTGCTCTTCTGAACCTTGGCCGATGCCATACCGGCAGACCCCTACCCCGCAGTAAGGTCGCCGCATGCTGCCTACCGGACTCCGCATCGGACCCCTCGACCTCGCCGCCCGCGTGGACGAGGCCCTGCGCGTGCAGGCCGTCGCCTTCGGCCTCAGCGAGGAGGAGGTCGGCATCCGGCGCTACATCGTCCAGCGCCACATGACCTGCCGCGGCGCCCGCGCCCTCGGCGCCTTCACCGAGGACGGTGCCCTCACCGGCTTCGTCTACGGCATGCCCAACGACCGCACCCACTGGTGGTCCACCATCGTCGAGCCCTACCTGCGCGCCACCGCGCACGAGGACTGGCTCGACGGCTCCTTCGTCATCACCGAGCTGCACGTCCACCCCGGCTTCCAGGGCCACGGCGTCGGCCGCGCGCTGATCACCGAGCTCACCGACAGCGCCGCCGAGCCGCGCTCCATCCTCTCCGCCATCGACTCCGAGAGCCCCGCCCGCGGCCTCTACCGGGCCCTCGGCTACAGCGACCTCGCCCGCCAGGTCCACTTCCCGAGCGCGAGCCTCCCGTACGCCGTCATGGGCGCCCCGCTGCCGCTGCGGCGGCCCTGAATCCGTTTCCGGCCCCCGTACGGCCACAGGTAGCCTCCCCGCATGTCTACGCAACCCGTGCAGCGCATGTCCCGCCTCATGGCCAAGACCCTCCGCGAGGACCCGGCCGACGCCGAGACCCTCAGCCACCGGCTCCTGGTCCGCGCCGGCTACGTCCGGCGCAGCTCGGCCGGGGTGTGGACGTGGCTGCCGCTCGGCAAGAAGGTCCTGGACAACGTCTCGCGCATCGTCCGCGAGGAGATGGACGCCATCGGCGCCCAGGAGGTGCTGCTGCCGGCGCTGCTGCCGAAGGAGCCGTACGAGGTCAGCGGGCGCTGGTCGGAGTACGGGGACCTGCTGTTCCGGCTCAAGGACCGCAAGGGCGCGGACTACCTGCTCGGGCCCACCCACGAGGAGATCTTCACCCTGGTGGTGAAGGACCAGTGCACCTCGTACAAGGACCTGCCGGTCATGCTCTACCAGATCCAGACCAAGTACCGCGACGAGGCGCGGCCCCGCTCCGGGGTGCTGCGCGGGCGCGAGTTCCAGATGAAGGACTCGTACTCCTTCGACGTGTCCGACGAGGGTCTCGCGGAGTCCTACCGGCTCCACCGCGAGGCCTACATCCGCATCTTCGAGCGCCTCGGCCTGGACCACCGGATCGTGTCGGCGGTGTCCGGCGCGATGGGCGGCTCGGCGTCGGAGGAGTTCCTGGCCCCGGCCGAGGCGGGCGAGGACACCTTCGTGGACTGCCCGTCCTGCGCGTACGCGGCGAACACCGAGGCCGTGACCTTCGCCCTGGCCCCGGTGGCCGGGGAACACCCGCCGCTGGAGGAGGTGGACACCCCGGACACCCCGACGATCGAGACCCTGGCCGCGCACCTGGGCGTCCCCGCGTCCGCGACCCTGAAGAACCTGCTGGTGAAGGTGGACGGCGAGATCGTGGCCGTCGGCGTACCGGGGGACCGGGAGGTGGACCTCGGCAAGCTGGGCGAGCACCTCGCCCCGGCGGTGGTGGAACTGGTGACGGCCGAGGACTTCGCGGACCGGCCCGACCTCGTACGGGGCTACGTGGGCCCGCAGGGCCTGGACAAGGTCCGCTACCTGGCCGACCCGCGGGTCGCGCCGGGCACGGCCTGGGTGACGGGCGCCAACAAGGCCGACACCCACGCCCGCAACGTGGTCTGCGGACGCGACTTCGAGGTGGACCGGTACCTGGACGTGGTCGTGGTGGAGCCGGGCGACCCCTGCCCGCGCTGCGGCAGCGGCCTGAAGTCGGCCCGGGCGATCGAGATCGGCCACATCTTCCAGCTGGGCCGCAAGTACGCGGACGCGTTCGGGCTGGACGTGCTGGGCCGCGAGGGCAAGCCGGTCCGGGTCACGATGGGCTCGTATGGGATCGGCGTCTCGCGGGCCGTGGCCGCGCTGGCCGAGCAGACGGCGGACGAGCACGGGCTGTGCTGGCCGGCGGAGGTGGCCCCGGCCGATGTCCACGTGGTGGCGGCGGGCAAGGCCGTGCCGCTCGCGCTGGCCGAGCAGGCGGCGGCCGCACTGGCGTCCTCGGGCCTCCGCGTCCTGCTGGACGATCGCGCGGGGCTGTCGCCGGGCGTGAAGCTCACGGACGCGGAGCTGATCGGAGTCCCGTGGATCCTGGTCGCGGGCCGCCGCTCCGCCGACGGCGTGGTGGAACTCCAGCACCGCCCCACGGGCACCCGAGAAGAACTCCCCCTGCCGGAGGCCCTGTCCCGCCTGACGTAACCCTGCGGCCCCCGGCCCTCCGGCCCCAGTCCCTGCGGGGCTGCCCCACCCCGCCCCTTCCCGAAACCGGGGCTTGCGACCCCGGCCGCCGCTCCCGGGGGCTCCGCCCCCGGACCCCCGCGCCTCAAACGCCGGCGGGGCTGGGTGGGTGCGCCTCAAACGCCGGCGGGGCTGATTTCAGCCCGCCCGGCGTTTGAGGGCACGGGCGCGGAGTGCACGTACGGGGTCTGGGGCGCAGCCCCAGCTCTTGAGCCCCGTCGGCGTTTGAGGCGCGGGTCCGGGCGGAGCCCGGGTGGGGGTCCCCCCGGACGGAGTCTGGGGGAGGTGGAAGGGCGGGTAGGGGACGGCCCCGCGCAGCGGCTACCCGGGCCGCTCGTCCGACGGCGGTGAACCGTCCCGCGCCGCACCCGGGGCCGGGCCCGAGCCCCCGGGAGGCAAGGCCTCCGCCGCGGGATCCGTCAGGGCAGGGGGAGCGTCCGTGTCCCCCGTAGGAGGGGCCGGCTCGGCCGCGGACGGCGACTGGTCGGGGGAGCCCGGCGCAGGCGGAGCGGCGCGCTCCAGGAAGCGGAGGAGTTCCACCGGGAACGGCAGGACCAGCGTCGAGTTCTTCTCGGCGGCCACCGCCACCACCGTCTGCAGCAGACGCAACTGCAGCGCCGCCGGCTGGTCCGACATCACCGCCGCCGCGTCCGCCAGCTTGTGCGAGGCCTGCAGCTCCGCATCCGCGTTGATCACCCGCGCGCGCCGCTCCCGGTCGGCCTCCGCCTGCCGCGCCATCGACCGCTTCATCGTCTCCGGCAGCGAGACGTCCTTGATCTCCACCCGGTCGATCTGCACGCCCCACCCCACCGCCGGGCTGTCGATCATCAGCTCCAGCCCCTGGTTGAGCATCTCCCGGTTGGACAGCAGGTCGTCCAGGTCCGACTTGCCGATGATCGACCGCAGCGAGGTCTGCGCCATCTGCGAGACGGCGAAGCGGTAGTCCTCCACCGCCACGACCGCGTTGGCCGGGTCGACGACCTTGAAGTACACGACCGCGTCCACCCGCACCGTGACGTTGTCCCGGGTGATGCCCTCCTGGGCCGGCACCGGCAGCGTCACGATCTGCATGTTCACCTTCCGCAGGCGGTCCACGCCCGGGACGATCACCGTGAAGCCGGGCCCGCGGATCTCGTCGCGCAGCCGACCGAAGCGGAAGACCAGGCCCCGCTCGTACTGCTTCACCACCCGTGCGGCGGCGCCCACGTAGGCCAGGACCCCCACGCCCGCGGCGATTCCCGCGGTCAGCAGTTCTTCGACCATGACGGCCCCCTGCCGGACATACGTTCCTTTTCTACGGTATGCCCTACAACCAGGCCGCGAACTCCAGCAGCTGCTCCGCGTCCCGGTGCCGCCCGGCCGCCAGCGCCCGGTTCCCCGACTCCACCGCCCGGAACACCGTCCAGCCCCGCAGCCGCTCCCGGTCCACCTCCAGGGCGTCGGCCAGCTTGTTCACCCGGCGCCGGGCGCCCGAAGCCCCCGCCGAGGAGGCCACCTGGTCCTCCAGCCGGTCCCGGACCAGCCGCGCCAGGTCGTACGCCCGCTCGCCGGTCAGCGGCTCCGGACCCACCGTGAGCCACGGCGCGCGCTCGCCGGCCAGCACCTTGCCCTGCCGGAAGTTCCCGTGCAGCAGGAGCTCCTCCGGCGGCGCCGCGACCAGCTCCTCGCGCATCGCCAGCGCCGTGTCGGCCAGCGCCCGCACCTCCGCCGGGGCGTGCCGCAGGGCCGCCGACTGCCGCTCGGTGCGCTCCGCCACCGTCTCCCAGTCGTGCCCGGCCGGCGGTTCCACCCACAGCCTGCGCAGCGTGCCGCTGGCCTCCAGCAGCGCCTTCGCCTCCGGCAGCGACCGCAGCGAGACCTCCGGGTGCAGCCGCTCCAGCAGCAGCGCGCCGTCGTCCTCGTGGTGCCGGGTGTCGAGGACCCGTACGGCTCCGAACCCGCCCCAGTGCGCCAGCGCGGCCAGCTCCCGGTCGGGCCGTGCCTGCGGGGGCGCCAGTTTCAGGGCGGCCGGGGTGCCGTCGGCGTACCGGACGAGGACGACCAGGCTGCTGCGGCCGCCGGGGGCCTGCACCCGCTGGGCCTGCACCCCGCGCCGGGCCAGCGCGGCCTCGGCGAGCTTCGGCAACTGCCGCAGCCAGTCCGCGTCCTGGGCCGATTCCGGCATCTCGCCGAGCGCCCGTACGAGCCGCTGCGGCGGTTCGAACACCATGCGTGCGTGGTCCCTTTCAGCTGGTCCGGGGCTGTCGCGCTAGGTCGCGCGCCGTTCCGTGAGCCCAGGGAAGGCTACGCCGACACCGCGCCAGCGTGCCGCGCGCACGGCCGAGGCGCTCAGCGCGTCGGCCGCCATGCGGCGCAGCGGGCCCTCCGACGCCCGCACCAGATCGGAGTACGCGCCCGCGACCCGGTCCTCGATCTCGGCGGCCAGCCGCTCGGCGTCGGCGGCGGTGCGCACCTGGAACGGCAGGGCGTACGCCGCCTCCGCGGGCCGGGGCGCGCCGCCCAGCTCCCGCACGGTCCGGGCGAGCGCGTCACGCCGCGCGAGGTGGCCCGCGTACGCCTCCCGGGCCTCGGTCGCGCGGCCGCCGGCGGTCCGGGCGCCGATCACCCCGTAGCCGTACGCGGCCGCGTGTTCGGCGGCCAGGGCGGCCTGCGCGGCCTCGAGCGGGCGGCCGGCGGGGGTGGGTACGGGGGTCACGGCTTGGCTCCCGGGGTCGAGGTCAGCAGGTGGGCGTGTACGGCACCGCAGGCGGCCACCGAGGCGAGCAGCCGGGCCAGTTCCCCCGGGGCGCCGGCCAGGTCGATGGTGCGGGCCTCCGCCAGGCTGCGCTCGGCGTCGGCGAGGGCGCTCAGGGCCTCCTCGGCCACGGGCGGCACCGGCTCAGGGCTCGCCGCGGACCCGGCCGCGCCCGTACCGCCGGAAGGGGAGGGGGACGGGGCCCCGGAACGGGACGCGGACGGCGAGCCCGCGGGCGCGGGGGACAGCGCGTCCGCGTGGGCGGCGACGGCGGCGCGCAGCGGGGCGAGCCGCTCCGACAGGGCCGGATGGGCCGCGGCCGTGGCGTCGTAACGTTCCAGCAGCCGCCCGCTGTCACGAACGGCGGCCTCCCGCATCCGCCGTTCGAGTGGAATCCCGGTGTCACCATCGGGCGAGGGGCCGTCGGAGCACCCGGTGAGCAGTGCGGCACCGGCCGCGCCGGCGGCACCGGCGAGCAGGCTCCTTCGCGAGGGCCGGGGTGGCGGGGTCCAGGGCACGGGGACGTCCTCGGGGGTGATGGCGGGGCAGGGTGTGATCACGGTACCCGGGGCGTTGTCCACAGGGCGGACGGCAACACCCTCCGCGACCGGATACCCTTTGACCTGACGCACGACGAAACCACAACAGCACACGCGGCCGAGGAGTCACCCGGATGAGCACCACCCAGAGCGACAGGCTGCGCGGATTGCTGGAGCCGCTCGTCGCCGCCAAGGGCCTGGACCTCGAAGAGATCGAGATGTCCCGGGCGGGCAAGCGCCGGATGCTGCGCATCATCGTGGACTCCGACGAGGGCGTGGAGCTGGACGCGTGTGCCGAGCTGAGTCGCGAGGTCTCCGACCGGCTCGATGAAACCGATGTGATGGGCGAGGACGAGTACGTCCTCGAGGTGAGCTCGCCGGGCGCCGACCGCCCGCTGACCGAGCACCGTCACTACGTACGGGCGATCGGCCGTCTCGTGAAGTTCCAGCTGGCGGAGGACGGGGAACTCATCGCCCGCGTTCTCGGCGTCGACGACGAGGGACTGGACCTCGAAGTTCCGGGCGTGAAGGGCCGCAAGGCGACCGCCCGCCGCATTGCTTTCACCGACATCGCCAAGGCGCGTGTCGAGATCGAGTTCAGCCGCAAGGACAAGAAGGAAGAGGAGGCGTAGCCGTGGACATCGACATGAGTGCCCTGCGGGGTCTGGTCCGGGAGAAGGAGATCTCCTTCGACCTGCTCGTCGAGGCGATCGAGTCGGCCCTCCTCATCGCGTACCACCGGACCGAGGGGAGCTTCCGCCGCGCACGCGTCGAGCTGGACCGCACCAACGGTCACGTGGTCGTGTGGGCGACGGAGGACCCGAGGGACCTCGAGGAGGGCCAGGAGCCCAAGGAGTTCGACGACACCCCGTCGGACTTCGGCCGGATCGCCGCGACGACCGCCAAGCAGGTGATCCTCCAGCGTCTGCGCGACGCCGAGGACGACCTGACCTTCGGCGAGTTCGCCGGCCGCGAGGGCGACGTCATCACCGGCGTCGTGCAGCAGGGCAAGGACCCCAAGAACGTCCTCGTCGACATCGGCAAGCTGGAGGCCATCCTGCCCGTGCAGGAGCAGGTCCCCGGCGAGGAGTACACCCACGGGCTGCGCCTGAAGGCGTACGTCGTGCGCGTGGCGAAGGGCGTCCGCGGTCCGTCCGTGACCCTGTCCCGCACCCACCCCAACCTGGTGAAGAAGCTCTTCTCGCTGGAGGTCCCGGAGATCGCCGACGGCAGCGTCGAGATCTCGGCGATCGCCCGCGAAGCCGGTCACCGCACCAAGATCGCCGTTCGGTCCACCCGCTCCGGCCTCAACCCGAAGGGCGCCTGCATCGGCCCGATGGGCAGCCGTGTGCGCAACGTGATGGCCGAGCTGCACGGCGAGAAGATCGACATCGTCGACTGGTCGGACGACCCGGCGGAGATGGTCGCGAACGCGCTGTCACCCGCCCGGGTGAGCAAGGTCGAGGTCGTCGACTGGGACACCCGCTCCGCCCGGGTGACCGTGCCCGACTACCAGCTGTCCCTGGCCATCGGCAAGGAGGGCCAGAACGCCCGCCTCGCCGCGCGGCTCACGGGCTGGCGCATCGACATCCGCCCCGACACCGAGCAGCCGTCGGAGCAGGGCGGGGAATAAAACCGCTACCGCGGGGGCTACCCCGGCGGTAGACAGGGACCAGCGCGGACCCCGGCAGCGGGGTCCGCGGGCAAACAACATCCGTTCGATTTGTCACCTGAAGGGGTGAGGTCGGTACGGGGAGGTAGACTTAGGCGTGTCTGGCCGGACGCAAGCCCGCGCATGCCCCGAACGAACCTGTGTGGGGTGTCGGGAGCGAGCGGCCAAGAGCGATCTGCTGCGCATCGTGGCGATCGAGGACCAGTGCGTCCCCGATCCTCGCGGTACGCTGCCCGGCCGGGGTGCGTACGTGCACCCTGCCGTGGTCTGCCTCGACCAGGCGGTCCGCCGCCGGGCGTTCCCCCGGGCCCTCCGGTCCGCCGGAGCGCTCGACACGACGGAACTGCGCAAAGCCCTGGCCGGTCAGGCCGGGGCGACACCGTAAGACGTAGAACGGCACGGATACCCCGTGCGGTCAGGTACCTCGCGAGTTGGAAGTAGGTCGAGATTGCGATGAGCACTCGATGAGTACGCGATGAGTACGCCCATGAAGTAGCAACGGTCCGGCGTAACCCGGACCTAAAAGGAGCGAAGTGGCTAAGGTCCGGGTATACGAACTCGCCAAGGAGTTCGGAGTTGAGAGCAAGGTCGTCATGGCCAAGCTCCAGGAACTCGGTGAGTTCGTCCGTTCGGCGTCCTCGACGATCGAGGCGCCGGTTGTACGCAAGTTGACTGACGCACTGCAGGGGCCCGGCGGCAACGCCGGCAAGACCGCTGCAAAGCCCGGCGCGCCCCGCAAGGCCGCGCCCGCCAAGCCCGCGGCGCCCTCTCCGGCCGCCGCGGCACGTCCCGCCGCCCCGAAGCCCGGCGCACCGGCCCCCAAGCCGGCCGCTGCCGAGGCTCCGTCCGCCGGCACCCCGGTGACCCCGGCCGCCCCCGGCCCGCGTCCCGGTCCGAAGGCTCCGGCCGCCCCGAAGCCCGCTCCGGCGGCGCCCGTGGCGACCGAGTTCTCCGCGCCTCCGGCGGCCCCGGCCGCCCCGGCGCGCACCGAGCGTCCCGCCGCGGCCCCCGGTCCGCGTCCGACGCAGCAGCGTCCGGCCGCCCAGGGTGGTCAGCCGCAGGCCGGTGCCCGTCCCGGCGCCCCGCGCCCGGCCGGCACCGCTCCCGGTGCCTCCGCCCCGCGTCCCGGTGCCGCCGCGCCGCGTCCGCAGGGCGCCCGTCCGGCGGGTCCCCGTCCGGGCAACAACCCCTTCACCTCTGGTGGCTCCACCGGCATGGCGCGCCCGCAGGCGCCCCGTCCGGCCGGCGCTCCCCGTCCCGGTGCCCCCGGCGCCGGCGGCGGCCAGGGTGCTCCCCGTCCGCAGGGCGGTCCCGGTGGCGCTCCGCGTCCGCAGGGTCCCGGTGCGGGTCGTCCCACCCCGGGCGGCATGCCCCGTCCGCAGGGCGGCGCCCCGCGTCCGGGCGGTGCTCCCGGTGGTAACCGTCCCAACCCGGGCATGATGCCGCAGCGGCCCGCTGCCGGTGGTCCCGGTCCCCGTCCCGGTGGCGGCCCCGGTGGCCGTGGTCCCGGTGCGGGCGGTCCGCGTCCCGGTGGCGCCGGTCGTCCCGCGGGCGGCGGCTTCGCCGGCCGTCCGGCCGGTCCGGGCTCGCGTCCCGGCGGCGGTGGCGGCTTCGGCGGTCCGCGTCCCGGTGGCGGCGGCTTCGGCGGCGGTCCGGCCGGTGCCGGTGGCGGCGGTCGTCCCGGCTTCGGCGGGCGTCCCGGTGGTCCCGGTGCCCGTGGTGGCACGCAGGGTGCCTTCGGCCGTCCGGGCGGTCCGGCCCGTCGTGGTCGCAAGTCCAAGCGGCAGAGGCGCCAGGAGTACGAGGCCATGCAGGCCCCGTCCGTCGGCGGCGTGATGCTGCCCCGCGGCAACGGCGAGACCGTTCGCCTGTCGCGCGGTGCGTCCCTCACCGACTTCGCGGAGAAGATCAACGCCAACCCGGCGTCGCTGGTCGCGGTCATGATGAACCTCGGCGAGATGGTCACTGCCACGCAGTCCGTCTCCGACGAGACCCTCCAGCTCCTCGCGGGCGAGATGAACTACCAGGTTCAGATCGTCAGCCCGGAGGAGGAGGACCGCGAGCTCCTCGAGACCTTCGACATCGAGTTCGGCGAGGACGAGGGCGGCGAGGAGTACCTGCTGCCGCGTCCGCCGGTCGTGACCGTCATGGGTCACGTCGACCACGGTAAGACCCGACTGCTCGACGCCATCCGCAAGACGAACGTCGTCGCGGGCGAGGCCGGCGGCATCACGCAGCACATCGGTGCGTACCAGGTCTCCACCGAGGTCAACGACGAAGAGCGTCGCATCACCTTCATCGACACCCCCGGTCACGAGGCGTTCACCGCCATGCGTGCCCGTGGTGCCAAGTCGACCGACATCGCGATCCTCGTGGTCGCGGCCAACGACGGCGTCATGCCGCAGACGATCGAGGCGCTCAACCACGCCAAGGCCGCCGGCGTCCCGATCGTCGTCGCGGTCAACAAGATCGACGTCGAGGGTGCGGACCCGACCAAGGTGCGCGGTCAGCTCACCGAGTTCGGTCTGGTCGCCGAGGAGTACGGCGGCGACACGATGTTCGTCGACATCTCCGCCAAGCAGGGTCTGCACATCGACTCCCTGCTCGAGGCCGTCGTCCTCACCGCCGACGCCTCGCTCGACCTGCGCGCCAACCCGGAGCAGGACGCTCAGGGTATTGCGATCGAGTCCCACCTCGACCGCGGCCGCGGTGCCGTCGCCACCGTCCTCGTCCAGCGCGGTACCCTCCGCGTCGGCGACACGATGGTCGTGGGCGACGCCTACGGCCGCGTGCGCGCCATGCTCGACGACAAGGGCAACAACGTCGAGGAAGCGGGTCCGTCGACCCCCGTCCTGGTCCTGGGTCTCACCAACGTCCCCGGCGCCGGCGACAACTTCCTCGTCGTCGACGAGGACCGTACGGCCCGTCAGATCGCCGAGAAGCGTGCTGCGCGTGAGCGCAACGCCAACTTCGCCAAGCGCGTCCGTCGCGTGTCCCTCGAGGACCTCGACTCCGTGCTCAAGGCCGGTCTGGTCCAGGAACTCAACCTCATCATCAAGGGCGACGCGTCCGGTGCGGTCGAGGCCCTCGAGTCCTCGCTGCTCCAGCTCGACGTCGGTGAAGAGGTCGACATCCGGGTCCTGCACCGCGGTGTGGGTGCGGTCACCGAGTCCGACATCGCCCTGGCGATGGGCTCCGACGCCATCGTCATCGGTTACAACGTCCGTGCGGCCGGCCGTGCCGCGCAGATGGCGGACCGCGAGGGCGTCGACGTCCGCTACTACTCGGTGATCTACCAGGCCATCGAGGAGATCGAGGCGGCCCTGAAGGGTCTCCTCAAGCCGGAGTACGAAGAGGTCGAGCTCGGTACGGCGGAGGTCCGCGAGATCTTCCGCTCGTCCAAGCTGGGCAACATCGCGGGTGTCCTCATCCGCTCCGGCGAGGTCAAGCGCAACACCAAGGCGCGCCTGCTGCGCGATGGCAAGGTCATCGCGGAGAACCTCACCATCTCCGGTCTGCGCCGCTTCAAGGACGACGTCACCGAGATCCGCGAGGGCTTCGAGGGTGGTATCAACCTCGGTTCCTTCAACGACATCAAGATCGACGACGTCATCGCGACGTACGAGATGCGCGAGAAGCCCCGCGCGTAAGCGCGAGGCGGTTCGCACCGTGTCGTAACTCGGCGGCGACGCTGCGGGGGCCGGGGCCGGTCGGCGGAATATCCGTCGATCGGCCCCGGCCGTTGCGTGTACGGTTCTGGTGACCCGGCCGTACGGCGGCCGGGTGATCCTGCCGGGTGACGGCCCGGCAGGCCACCGAACCCGCACCGGCGGGATATCCGGAACTGCATGTACGTGGGGACTCTGTCCTTCGACCTGCTCCTCGGCGACGTCCACTCGCTGAAGGAGAAACGCTCCGTCGTCCGGCCCATCGTCGCCGAGCTCCAACGCAAGTTCTCCGTGAGCGCGGCCGAAGTGGGCGACCAGGACCTGCACCGCAGGGCCCGTATAGGGGTCGCCCTGGTGAGTGGGGACGCGGGGTTCCTCTCGGATGTACTGGACCGCTGCGAGCGGCTGGTCGCGGCGCGTCCGGAAGTGGAGCTGCTGTCCGTACGACGGCGCCTCCACGGTGATGAAGACTGATAGCAAGACATAAGAAGGAGACGGACCAGTGGCCGACAATGCGCGGGCGAAGAAGCTGGCGGACCTCATCCGGGAGGTGGTGGCCGAGAAGCTGCAGCGTGGTGTCAAGGACCCCCGCCTCGGTACGCACGTGACCATCACGGACACCCGGGTCACCGGCGATCTGCGGGAGGCCACGGTCTTCTACACGGTCTACGGCGACGACGAGGACCGGGCGAGCGCGGCGGCGGGCCTGGAGAGCGCCAAGGGCGTCCTGCGCTCCGCGGTCGGCCGGGCGGCGGGCACCAAGTTCACGCCCACCCTGACCTTCGTCGCGGACGCCCTCCCGGAGAACGCCAAGACCATCGAGGACCTCCTCGAAAGGGCGCGCACCTCCGACGCCCAGGTGCGCGAGGTCTCCTCCGGCGCCCAGTACGCCGGCGACGCCGACCCGTACAAGAAGCCGGGCGAGGACGCCGACGACTCCGACGAGGACGCAGCCGCGGAATGAGCACCAACGCAGGGAAGACCCCGGACGGCCTGGTCATCGTCGACAAGCCGTCCGGTTTCACTTCGCACGACGTGGTCGCCAAGATGCGCGGGATCGCCAGGACCCGCCGCGTCGGCCACGCCGGCACGCTCGACCCGATGGCGACGGGCGTGCTGGTCCTGGGCGTGGAGAAGGCCACCAAGCTGCTCGGCCACCTCGCGCTCACGGAGAAGGAGTACCTCGGCACGATCCGCCTGGGCCAGAACACCCTGACGGACGACGCCGAAGGCGAGATCACCTCCTGCACGGACGCCGCCGGGGTCACCCGCGACGCCGTGGACGCGGGCATCGCGAAGCTGACCGGCGAGATCATGCAGGTCCCGTCCAAGGTCAGCGCCATCAAGATCAAGGGCGTGCGCTCCTACAAGCGCGCGCGGGACGGCGAGGACTTCGAGATCCCGGCCCGGCCGGTCACGATCTCCTCCTTCCAGGTGTACGACATGCGCGACGCCGAGGCCGAGGACGGCACCAAGGTCGTCGACCTCGTCGTCTCCGTCGTCTGCTCCAGCGGTACGTACATCCGCGCGCTGGCCCGCGACCTGGGCGCCGATCTCGGCGTCGGCGGGCACCTCACCGCTCTGCGACGCACGCGCGTGGGCCCGTACAAGATCGACCGGGCCCGGACGCTGGACCAGCTCCAGGAGGAGCTGACCGTCATGCCGATCGGCGAGGCGGCGGCCGCGGCCTTCCCCCGCTGGGACCTGGACGCCCGGCGCGCCTCGCTGCTCGCCAACGGGGTCCGGATCGAGATGCCGGACGCCTACGCCGCCGGGCAGACCGTGGCGGTCTACGGGCCGGACGGAGCGCTGCTCGGGCTGGTGGAGAGCAAGAACGGCAAGGCCAAGTCCCTCGCGGTCTTCGTCTGAAGTCGTTGACGTGGAGCGGTGAGCGCACATCGATGGCCGCTCACCGCTCCACGACCCCCCTCGGGTAGGTCTTTATCCACCCGGAGCCCGGTATTCACCCGTCCGAGCAGGCGCTCGGAGTGAATGGAGGGAGCGTAAGGGGGCGCGTTCGCCACGCGTGCTTTTCGTGCTGATCTTCACCTGCCTACCGTCGTGTGTGCACGGGGCGTTGCGGGGGAGTGGTGCGGCCATGTCGGAGCTGGTCAGGATCTGCGATCGCGCCGGGCGGCCGCGCGGCACCGGTTTCGTCGCGGACGACCGCGGCACGGTCGTCACCGGCTGCGAGGCGGTGGAGGGGCTGAGCCGGGTGGTGCTGCACGGGCCGCAGGAGACGGGCGGGCGGACCTGGTCGGCGGGGGCCCGGGACATCACGGTGCTCCCGGAGCTGGCGCTGGCGCTCGTACGGACCGACGGGCTCGGGGCGCGGCCGCTGCCGGTCGCGGCGCCCGAGGTGATCGCGGCGGGGATGTACGTACGGCTGCCCGCGCGGGGATGGCGCCAGGCGCGGGTGCTCGGCCGGACAGAGGCCTGCTACGCGACGGCGGACCGCGTCCACGCGCTGCCCGGGGGCACGGCGCTGGAGCTGGCGATCGGCACGGACGGGCGCGACGCGCTGCTGCTGGGCGGGGAGACCTGCGGGGGCCCGGTCCTCGACGCCGAGACCGGAGCGGTGCTCGCGGTCCTGGGCACCGCTCTCCGGGCGGAGCACCGCTCCGGAGCCTTCGCCGTGGCCTTGCGGGCGGCGGCCGCGGCCGACCCGGGCGGTCCCCTCTCCGCCCTGCTGGAACGCAACGGCGCGACCGTGCCGGCCTACGGCGCGGACCTGAACCTCGCGGGCGCCCTCGAACTCACCGGGATCACGGTCGGCGCGGCCTTCCCCCCGGACGAGAGCGGGCCCGCGCCGGTCGAACGGCCGGGCGTCGAGGCCGAACTGGAGGCCTTCACCGCGGGGGACCGCCTCGTCCTCGGCCTCGCAGGAGCCCCGGGCACCGGCCGCACCACGGCCCTCGCCGCCCTGGCCGCCCGCCGGTCCCGCGGACCCAGCCCGACCCCGACCCTGTGGCTCCGCGGCGCCGACCTCCACGGCGTGGACACCTCTCTGGCCGACGCCGCCACCCGCGCCCTCACATCGGCGACCCGCATCCTGGCCCAGGCCACCCCGCCCATCGGTTCGGCCGGTGTCGGGGCCGGAGCCGGGAGTGTGGACGGGGCCGGGCCGGCCGGTTTCGACGGGGCCGGGTGTGTGCCGGGGCGCCCCCGCAGGGCGCCGAACGCAGTGCCGCTTTCCGACTCCGACCCCTGGCCACGTTCGGCGCCCGAGGAGGTGCCCCGGCGCGCGCCCGGCCCCGTCGAAACCCACCGCATCCCCCCGGCCGGGTCGGTGCCGCCGGTCCCCCCGGCTGGGTCGGTGCCGCCGGTCCCCCCGGCCGGGTCGGTGCCGCCGGTCCCCCCGGCTGGGTCGGTGCCGCCCGTCCCTCCGGCCCAGTCGACGCCGACCGACCCCCCGGCCCGGCCGGAGGCACCGACCCCACCGGCGCGGTCAGCGCCCCCGGCTCCCGCGCCGCCGCCCCCCGCCCCCGACGGGATCGCCGCACGGGTGGCCCTGGCGGCCGCCCACGCCGGGCGGCCGCTCCTCGTGGTGCTCGACGCCCCCGAGGAGATGCCCCCCGAGCTCGCCCACCGCCTCGGGCCCTGGACCGAGGCCACCGCCGACTGGCTGCGCGCGACCGGCACCCGGCTGGTCGTCGCCGCCCGCCCCGAGCACTGGGAGCGGGCCGGCGCCCTCTACCCGCCCGACGTACTGCACACCCCCACCCGCCCTGCCCGCCGGCTGCCGCCCGCCCTCCCGATCGGCGACCTCACCCCCGCCGAGGCCGAGGCCGCCCGCGCCCGCCTCGGAATCCCCGCCGGCGCCGTCCGCGAGGAAGACGCCCGCCACCCCCTCACCCTGACCCTGCTCGCAGGGATCCGCGCCGCCGAGGTCACCGCCGGCCGCCCCGGCCGCGACGAGGTCTTCGCCGCCCACCTCGACCTGCTCTGCCTGCGCGCCGCCGTCCGGATCGCCGCCGGCGGAGCCGCCCCCGCCGAGGTGCGGGGACCCGCCGGGGTGCGGGGACCCGCCGGGGTGCACGGCCCCGGCGTCGCACGGCTCGCGGCGCGCGTGGCAGGCAGCGTCCACGAGGCCGCGCGCCGCTGCCTGGGCCCCGGCCAGGGCGGGCTGGACCGCGCCTCCTTCGAGGAGCTGTTCCCCTGGCGCACCGGCTGGGCCTCCGCCGTGCTCACCGAGCGGCTGCTGGTGCCCGCCGGACCCGGCTACCGCTTCGCGCACGAGGAGCTGTCCGACTGGCTCCAGGCCGGCCACCTCGACGTCCCGACCGCCCTCGCCTCCCTCGTCCACCACCCCGCCCTACCCGGCCTGCCCGTGCCCCGGCACCGGATCGGGCCCGTCCTCCACGCTCTGCGCGCGCTGCCCCCCGACCGGCTGCAGTGCGAGCTGACGGACCTCGTCCACCGCCTCAACGCCTTCGCCGAGGAACCGGTGGAGCCCGACCGGGTCTGGTGGGCCACCCGGCTGCTGCGCGAGACCCTGCTCGGCGCACCCGACGCCCACCCCCACCTCCCCGTCCTGCACGCTCTCGCCGAGCACGTGGCCCGCGCCGGCCCGGGCGAGTTCGGCGGCTGGTTCTGGAACCGGCTGCGCCTCCCCGAGCCCGACCGCCTCGACCTCCTGCGCCGCCTGCTGCCCGCCGACCCCGCCGAAGCGGCCCCCGGCGACCGCTACCTCGACGCCGCCGCCCGCCGGCTCACCCGGGACCCGCGCGGCGCGCAGCCCCTGCTGTGCGCCTGGTTCACCGACGGGCGGCGGCTGCGCGGGCGCCCCGGGGCCACCGTCGCCACCGCCGCGCAGGCCCTGCTGCACACCCACCGCCACCTCGCCCTCGACGACCTCACCGAGGCCCTCGTCAGCGCCGCGCACCCGCGCGCCGACGAACTGCTCGCCGTCCTCGCCGAGGAGGAGCCCTCCGCGCTGTGCCGGGCCGTGGACCGCTGGGCGCACGACGAACGCCCGGGGCGGCGCGTCGCGGCCGCCGCCTACGGCCCCGCCACCGCCCCGCACGTGCGCACCCCCGCCGACCGCGAGCTGCTGCGCTACGCCGCCCAGACGATGCTCGCCCGGCCCGCCGACAGCACCCTGCACGGCAGCGCCCTCGCGATGCTGCTCCGCGACCCGCAAGTGCGCGCCCGCTACCTGCCCGACGCCCTCGCCTGCTTCCGCGACCCCCGGCACGGCTCCCGGCTGCCCGCCTCGGCGCTGGTCGCCGCCCTGCCCGTGCTGCCCGATCCCGACGCGGTCTTCGCCGCGCTGCGCGACCGGGCCGACGGGGAGGTCGTACGGGCCCTGGCCGCGCTGACCACCCCCGCACTGGCCCGCCGCGCGGCCGACCTCGTACGGGAGCACCTCGCCCGCCGCCCCGAGGACGCCCCGCACGCCGCCGCGTTCGTCGACCGGCGCCTGGAGCAGGGCCCCGCCGCCGCGCCCGTGCTGCGCCCGCTCGTGCTGGACCTGCTCCGGTCCGCGCCGGCGGAGGTGCGGGCCGCGCTGGCCGCCGTACTGGGCGCGCCCGGGGGAGAGCCCTCGTACGCGCTGCGGACCGAGCTGGCCGACGTACTGCTGTGCGAGGAGACGGACCCGCTGGTGCTGGGCGCGTTCCTCGGCGCCGTCGCCGCCGGCGCGGGCGGCCGCCCGGAGGACCGTACGAGGGACCTGCTGCGCCGCACCGGGCGGCGTCTGCTGGAGGCCCCGGGCGGGCCCCCGGTGTTCGAGCTGCGGACGGTGGAGCTGGCCCGGTCCCAACCGGCCTTCGGTGCGCTCGCGGCCCGCTGGCTGGCGGACGCCGGCGCGGAAGCGGCGGCCCTGCTGGGTCCGAGCGCGCGGCGCACGGTGGAGACCCTCGGGAGGGCCGCCCCGGATGTGACGTGACGTCGATGCCGATGCGGGGCCGCGGGCCACGGCATGGCAGTCTTAGACCTGTAATCGGCAATCAGTACAAGGCCTACACGGGTTCGGGCGAGGAGCGGTCACAGTGCAGCGCTGGCGTGGCTTGGAGGACATCCCCCAGGACTGGGGACGCAGCGTCGTCACCATCGGCTCGTACGACGGTGTGCACCGGGGTCACCAGCTGATCATCGGACGGGCCGTGGCCACGGCGCGCGCGCTCGGCGTGCCGTCCGTCGTCGTCACCTTCGACCCGCACCCGAGCGAGGTCGTCCGCCCCGGCAGCCACCCGCCGATCCTCGCCCCATACGACCGCCGCGCCGACCTGATGTCCGGGCTGGGCGTGGACGCGCTGCTGATCCTGCCGTTCACGGCGGAGTTCTCGCAGCTGTCGCCGGCCGACTTCATCGTGAAGGTGCTCGTCGACAAGCTGCACGCGAAGGCCGTCATCGAGGGCCCGAACTTCCGCTTCGGCCACCGGGCCGCCGGGAACGTCGACTTCCTGCGCGAGCTGGGTTCCACCTACGACTACGAGGTCGAGGTCGTGGACCTGGTCGAGCGGGGCACGGCGGGCGGCGGCGTGCCGTTCTCCTCGACGCTGGCCCGCAAGCTGGTCGCCGAGGGCGACATGGAGGGCGCGGCCGAGATCCTCGGGCGCCCGCACCGGGTCGAGGGCGTGGTGGTGCGCGGTGCGCAGCGCGGGCGCGAGCTCGGCTACCCGACGGCGAACGTCGAGACGCAGCCGCACACCGCGATCCCGGCGGACGGGGTGTACGCGGGCTGGCTGACGGCGGGCGGCGAGCGGATGCCCGCGGCGATCTCGGTGGGGACGAACGTGCAGTTCGACGCGACCGAGCGGACCGTGGAGGCGTACGCGATCGACCGGATCGGGCTGGACCTGTACGGGATGCACGTGGCGGTCGACTTCCTCGCCTACGTCCGCGGAATGGCGAAGTTCGAGTCGCTGGACGGGCTGCTGGAGGCGATCGCGGACGACGTGAAGCGGGCGCGGATCCTGACGGACGCGTACGACATGGAACGCTGACGCACCACGGGCGAGGGCCCGTACCCCCCCGGGATCGCTCCCGAGGTGGTACGGGCCCTTCGTCTTTTGCTCAGTGTCTCCGGGCTCCGGGCTCAGCCGAGGCGCGGGTCGCGCGGGGGCTGCTGCGGGTGCTGCGGTGCCTGAGGCTGCTGCCAGGGCTGGCCGGGCTGCGGGTAGGGCTGGCCGTAGGGCTGCTGCGGTGCCTGCGGCTGCGGCTGCGGCTGCGGCTGCGGTTGCTGGTACGGGGGCTGGGGCTGGCCCGGTCCCTGCCCGTACGGCTGGGGCTGCTGGGGCTGCTGGGGTGCTCCCCAGTGGCCCTGCGGAGCCTGCTGCTGGGCCCGTACGAAGTCCTCGGCCACCAGGGCGGAGAGGTTGAAGTACGCCTCGCGGGTCTTGGGGCGCATCATGTCGAGGTCGACCTCGGCGCCGGCCGCCAGGTGTTCGTCGAAGGGCACCACGACGACACCGCGGCAGCGGGTCTCGAAGTGCTGCACGATGTCCTCGATCTTGATCATCTTGCTGGTCTCGCGGACCCCCGAGATGACGGTGAGGGAGCGCGAGACGAGGTCCGCGTACCCGTGGGCGGAGAGCCAGTCGAGGGTGGTGCTCGCACTGCTGGCGCCGTCCACGGACGGGGTCGAGATGATGATCAGCTGATCGGCCAGGTCCAGGACGCCGCGCATGGCGGAGTAGAGCAGTCCGGTGCCCGAGTCGGTGAGGATGATCGGGTACTGGCGGCCCAGCGTGTCGATGACGCGGCGGTAGTCCTCGTCGTTGAAGGTCGTCGAGACGGCCGGGTCCACGTCGTTGGCGATGATCTCCAGGCCGGAGGGCGCCTGGGAGGTGAACCGCCGGATGTCCATGTACGAGTGCAGGTACGGGATCGCCTGGACCAGGTCCCGGATCGTGGCACCGGTCTCGCGGCGGACGCGGCGGCCGAGGGTACCGGCGTCGGGGTTCGCGTCGATCGCCAGGATCTTGTCCTGGCGCTCCGTGGCGAGGGTGGCGCCGAGGGCGGTGGTGGTCGTGGTCTTGCCGACGCCGCCCTTGAGGGAGATGACGGCGATGCGGTAGCAGGACATGACCGGGGTGCGGATCAGCTCCAGCTTGCGCTGGCGCTCCGCCTCGGCCGCCTTGCCGCCGAAGCGGAAGCGGCCGCCCTGGTTGTTGTTGTTCTTCGGCTTCTGCTTGTTGCGCAGCAGGCGGTCCGAGGACAGCTCGACGGCGGCGGTGTAGCCGAGCGGGGCCCCGCCGGCGGTCTGGCCGGCGGAGTAGCGGGGGTCGTGAGGCTGGGGCGGCTGCGGCTGGGGGTGCGGGTGTTGGGGCTGCTGGTACGGGAGCTGCGGCTGGGGCTGCGGCTGGGGCTGCTGAGCGCCTACGGGCCACTGCCCGCTGGAGCGGGGATCGTGCTGCGGGGCCTGCGGTTGCTGCGGAGCGGGAGCCGGCGGCTGGAACGCGTACGGGTCCTGGGACGCGAACGGGGGCGGGAGCGACGGCAGTTCGCCACCGGGTCCCCCGAACGGGGTCTCCGCGGCGGCGGGCGGTACCTCCGTGGGGTTGACCGGCGGTGCCGCGTCCTCGACGGCGGGCGGCAGCAGGGGCGTGCCCTCGGCGGGGGTGTCGTGCGGCCCGGTCACCGGCCCGGGCGCCGGAACGGGGACCGGCACCAGTGCCGGACCGGCGTCCTCGACGGACGCGGGCAGCTCGGCCCGAGCCGGCGTCCCCTCCAGTGCCGGAGGCGTGGCCGACGGGGCGGCGTCGGCCGGGGCGGGCGGAGCCACCTCGAAGCTCCGGGGCGCATCGGCGGGAGCCGGTCCGCCGGCCGCGGCCGACGGTGCCTCGACGGCGGCCGGAGCAGCGAACGGCGTGGACGCCGGGGCGTCCACCGGCGCCGGGGCCTCGTCGGAACCCGGACCCTCGACGGCCGCGGGCGCCGGGCTCTCGAACGGCGCGGACGCCTCGGCCGGGGTCGGAGCCTGGTGGGAGGGCGCCGGTGCGTCGGAGGGCGTGGGCGTCTCGGCCGGGGCGGGGCTCGGGTAGGCGGGTGCCGGGGCCGAGTTCCCGTAGGGCGCGGGGGCTTCGGCCGGGGCCGGAGCCTGGTACGACGGAGCCGGTGCCTCGAACGGCGCGGGCGCCTCGGCCGGGGCGGGTGCCGGGGCGGGGTCTCCGTACGGTGCCGGGGCCGGGGCCTGGTAGGAGGGCGCCGGGTTCTCGAACGGCGCGGGCGCCTCCGCCGGGGCGGGGCTCGGGTAGGCAGGTGCCGGGGCCGAGTTCCCGTAGGGCGCGGGCGCTTCGGCCGGGGCCGGAGCCTGGTGCGAAGGGGCCGGCGTCGACGCAAGAGGGGTGGGCAGGCCCGCGCCGTCCGACGGAGTCCGCGGGGCCGGGGGAGCGATCCGCATCGTCGGGGGCGAGGCCACGTCCGACGGGCGGTGGGGCTCGAAGCCGCTGCCCTCGGGCAGCCCCGGCACCTGGGCGGCCGGTGCGGCGCCCTGCGTGTACCAGGCCGGCGGGGTGTAGTCGATGGTGAACTCGCCCGTCAGCTCGGGCTCCGCGTCGGACTGATCGTCCGTCGGGACGTCCCACGTCCCGCCGCGCCTCTCGTTCCGATCGCCGCTCACTGGTCCTCCTGGTCTGTCGAACACTGGTCCGGCGCCCACCTCGACGCCGCGGCCACGCTCAGCCTAATCGCGCCCCGGCACCAGTGTCCGCCCCCGTCGGCCCACACTCCCGCGCGACCGGTGCCGCGCGGTGGGGAGCCACCTCCATACTGCCCCGTGCTACGCCGGGCCCGTGCCACGGAGGCGGGCGGGTCAGTCGATGCGCCGTGCCGGTCCCAGCAGGCCCACTTCCGCTTCCGTCCCCTGGGTCATCACGAACTGCCGGTCCCGCGGGGTGCACCACATCGTCACCCCGTCGCCCAGCGTCGGCAGGGAGTCCACCGCCCGCCGCGACAGGTTCATCAGACGGCCGATCTGCTCCGCTTCGTCCGGGGACACCCGCTGCACACCCACCAGCGAGGACTGCTGGAGCAGCCGCGGCGCCGTCGGGCTCAGATACGGCAGCAGCGTGAGCACCGACTGCCAGGGCCCGGCCACCACGCGCCCGCGCGGCGGCCGCATCCCGCAGTCGCGGATCACCAGCACGGGACTGCCGGCCGACGCACCCTGCGGCGGCACCCGGCCCACCTCGTGCAGGGTCACGCACTGCTGCCCGCCGCCCGCGGCCTGGGCCAGCCCGGACCACACGTGCCCGCGCCCGGTCTCCACCGCCACCCGCGCGCCCGTGGCCGCCGCGCGCAGCGCCAGCACCTGCGCCGTCCACAGACCGCCGATCAGCGTCACCTCGTACGGCGTCGGCCGGTTGATGCCGAGCACCGCCGGCCGCCCCTCGGCGTCCACGCCGATGACGACCCCGTCGTCCCCGACGGGCAGCGCGAGGACGTCCAGGTCCGCGGCGGCCACCACGTGCCGCTCCCGGCGGGGGCCGACCAGCCCGAAACCGCCCCTCATCGCGCTCCTCCCAGCGGCAGCGAGGCCAGCAGCCCCGGCACCTGTTCACGGTCGAGCCGGACCAGCCCGGTCTTCACGCCCCGCGCCGTCCGCTCCAACTCGCGCCGCGCCGCGACCAGTTCCTCGTCGCTGCGCCCCGTCACCCGGACGTGTCCGGTCAGGGTGACGCCCTGCCGGTCCGCCGGGGCCATCGTCAGACTGAAGTTCGTCGCGAGAGCGGGCAGCGAGGTCAGCAGCGCCACGAACTGCGGCAGCGCCGCGCCCGCGCCGCCCAACTGCGGCCAGCGGCCTATCCAGTACGTGGTGTGCCGCCGGTCGTCGCAGCGCCAGGTCCGCGGGGTCTCCTCCGTACGCCGCCCCGTGCTCGCCGACCGCCCGGCCTGGGTGATCGCCATCGGGTTCGCGCACGAGGAGGTGGCCAGGGCCGCCGTGAGCTCCTGCTCGGTGAGCACGGTGGCCTTGAACCCCGCCCCGGTCAGCCGGCTCGCCAGCTGGTCCGCCGCGCGCACCACGCACCGCTGGGCACCTGCGAGCCCGCCGCCGCGCGCGGTGACCGCCTCGGGGCACAGCTCCGGGTCGAGCTTGAGGGCGATCCACGTCAGCCGCACCGCCGGCGTACCCGTACGGGCCTGGAGCGGCGCGTAGTTGCGGGTGGCCATGGACTGCGCCGGCAGGTGCGGGGCCGGCGCCGGCTGGGTGTGCTGCACCAGCTGCGCGGACTCCAGCCGGATGCCGTCCACTTCGAGGATGTCCCGTACGACGCCGAGCGGCAGCGGCCGTGCGCCCCGGTCGGGGCGCAGCGCGGTCGCGTCCGTGTCCACCTGGACGACCGCGGTCAAAAAGGTCCCGTCGCCGATCATCCCGACCGGCCGCCTGTCCCGGTCGCTGAACGTCAGGGTGCGCAGCGCGGGATCGGCCTCGACCAGAGGGGCCAGCCCCGGCTCGGTGCCCGCGGGCACGGCCAGCGAGGCGGCCCGGCGCCGCCGGGCGCGCAGGGCGAGCGCGCTGCCGATCCACTCGGGCAGGGAGCGCTGGTGCCGCCGTACGACCGCGAGGACCGCCAGGACGAGCGCCAGGACACCGGCGGGAACCAGCAGCAGCGGTTCGACCACCCAGGCCACCAGCAGCACGGCCGCGGCGACTTGGAGCAGTACGAGCTGTTGCAGTCGGAACGGGCCGAAGCGGCCGGGGCTCGACTCCGGATGCGGGGTCACCCCGCCCCGTGCGGGTGCGGCCGCGCCCGTCTGTGGCTGCGTCGCGGTGGCCATCACTCGCACACCTCACCTTTCAGGGGGCGGACCCGGCGGGTTCCGGCGCCGCGCGGCACCCGCCGCATGGCTCCGGAATCTCCCCAATCCACCCCAACAAGCCCTGATGCCCCTGAATACCGCGCTCCGGGAGGCGCTGAGCGGCACCCTCACCCTACCCGGCCCCTGCATACCGTCCGTCAAGAGGCATAGTAGGTGCCCGGTCCGACAATCGAGGCCCGGGGACCGTACTCACCGGCCGGGCCGTGCGGGGAGAAGCAGGCGGTCATGGCATCACGACGTGATGAACTCAACGCGTACACCTTTGCGAAGCGGCGCACGGTGGCCGCGTTCCTTCAGCCCTCCGCGACGGGGACCGAGGAGGGCGCCCCGCGCCCGTTGCGCGCGGTCCTCCCGGGTCTGATCGTCGCGGCGGTCGTGATGGCGGCCTTCGGGGCCTGGGGCATGTTCAAGCCGACGGCCCCCAAGGGCTGGGCGGAGCCGGGCACGCAGGTCATCGTGGGCAAGGACTCCACGACCCGTTACGTGGTGCTGACGACCAAGGTCGACGGCAAGGACCAGACCCGGTTGCACCCGGTGCTGAACCTCGCCTCCGCCCGACTCCTCCTCGATCCCTCGAAGTTCAAGGTGATCCAGGTCGAGGACAAGGTCCTGGACCAGGGCAAGCCGCCGCGCGGCCCCATCATCGGCATCCCGTACGCCCCCGACCGGCTCCCCGCCGACAAGGACGCCGCCAAGGCCAAGCGCTGGGCCGTCTGCCAGCAGCCCGGCGGCAACGGCCGCGGCGTGCAGACCGCCACCTTCGTTCTCGCCGACCGCGACACGCACCTGACGGACGACGCCCGCAGGCTCACCGACACCCAGTCGCTGTACGTGCAGAGCACCGGCCCGGGCAAGGAGCGCTACCTCGTCGACGCGGCGGGCACGAAGTACAAGTTCCCCGAGGGCACCCCGGCCGCCGGGACGATGACCACCGCGCTCGTCGGCACCGGCGCCACCCCGCAGCAGGTCACCGAGCAGTGGCTGGCGACCCTCAACTCCGGGGACGACCTGGCCTTCCCGCAGCTGCCCGCCAAGGCCGGTGAGCCCGCCAACGTCAAGGGGCTGGTCACCGCCGACAACAAGGTCGGCATGGTGCTCAAGGCCCAGACCGGCTCCGGCACCCAGCACTACGTGGTGCTGCCCGGAAAGGTCGCGCCGGTCTCCGACTTCGTCGCGTGGCTGCTGATCTCCGCCCCCGCCACCGACGGCCTCAACATGCACGGCAAGGCCCGCGAGATCGACCTCCAGTCCCTCAACCCCGACCCCGCGCCCTTCTCCGGCGACCGCACGTGGCCGCAGCGGAAGACGGACCGGATCAACCAGACCGCACCGGCCGCCGGCACCCAGGCCGGGGGAGCCGGCGACCGCGACACCGTCTGCAACGTCCTGCGCTCGGTCGACGCCCAGGGCGGCCAGACCCTCAGTACCTGGGCCGGCACCGGCTTCCCCGTCGACATCACCGCCAGCGGCACCAGCGCGTACGTGACCCCCGGCTCGGGCCTGCTCTACACCCAGGTCCAGGGCAAGCAGACCACCGCCGGCGGCTCCCTCTTCCTGGTCACCGACACCGGCCTGCGGTACGCCGTCCAGGCCAACGGCGACAGCGACGCCGAGAAGTCGAAGATCGGCGCCCCCGACCAGCAGGCGAAGGGCGGCGCGCCCGGCGCTCCCGAGCCCAGCCAGGCCCAGATCCGTCTCGGCTACGGGAAGATCACTCCGGCCATGGTGCCCAAGGCGTGGTCGGACTTCCTCTCCAAGGGGCCGCGCCTGGACACCAACTCGGCCCGCCAGCCGCAGGGTTCGTGAGGAAACCGCCGATGACCCAGCTCCCGAAGCGGCGGCGCGCGCTGCTCGCCGCCGCCTTCACCCTCGCCGCGCCCGCCGTCCTGCTGCCGGCCGCGCCGGCCGGCGCCGCGCCGCAGGCCCCGTACACCCTGCCCCTGGACGGCGCCGGCGAGTGCACCTTCCCCATGAAGAAGCAGATCGAGGACCGCCCCTGGGCGCTCCAGCGGCTCCTCCTCGACGAGCTCTGGGCGACCACCAAGGGCAAGGACAAGGCCGGCAACAGCGTCCGGGTCGCGGTCATCGACACCGGCGTGGACCGGGCGAACCCGCAGCTCAGCGGTGCCATCGACACCGGCGCCGGCAAGGACTTCATCGACCCCAAGGGCGGCGACGGCACCAACGACACCGTCGGCCACGGCACCAAGGTCGCCGGACTGGTCGCGGCCCGGCCCCAGGCCGGCACCGGCTTCGTCGGGCTGGCCCCCGAGGCCACGATCATCCCGATCCGGCAGAACGACGGCCAGGGCAAGGGCAACGCCAAGTCCCTGAGCGAGGCGATCGACCACGCCGTGGCCAAGGGCGCCCAGGTCATCAACATCTCCCAGGACACGGACGTACCGCTGTCCGCCGACTCCGACCTCGGCAAGTCAGTCCAGAAGGCCCTCGACGCCAAGATCGTGGTCGTGGCCTCGTCGGGCAACGACGGCATGAGCGGAGAGAAGCGCAAGACCTACCCCGCAGCCTTCCCGGGCGTGCTCGCCGTGGGCGCCTCGGACCGCAACAACGAGCGGGCCGCCTTCTCCCAGCCCGGCGACTTCATCGGGGTGGCGGCGCCCGGCGTCGACATGGTCTCCACCGTCCCCGGCTTCGGCCAGTGCATCGACAACGGCACCAGCTTCTCCGCGCCGTACGTCGCCGGCGTCGCCGCCCTGCTCCGCGCCAAACACCCGGACTGGACCCCCCAGCAGATCGTCTGGCAGATCCAGAACACCGCCGAACGCTCCGTCAAGGGCCGTGACGACTACGTCGGATGGGGCGTCGTGGACCCGGTGCGCGCGCTCAGCCAGGACCACGAGCCGCCGAAGGCCCCCGTCCCGGACCCCGGCCCGCCCCCGGCGGTCGCCCCGGAAGCCGCCGCGCTGCAGCTCACCGAGACGGCCCAGGAGCGCGAGGAGCGTTTCGGCACGTACGCTCTCGGCATCGGAGCCGTCCTCATCGCCGTCATCGCGGGCGCCGCGACCGTCATCCGGGACGCCCGGAACAGACGACGCCGTTTGCAGTGAACGGTCACAGTTCATCAACGGAAGCAGAGCACCGGTGTTGGGCCGTGACGATGAACTGGCTAGAGTGACACCAGGCTTCACGACTGTGATCGGGGGATTCGCGTGAAGCGGAGGGGGATGTCCGGGCGCGTGGCTCAAAACCGCGCCCGGTGGATGTCCGCTCCGCCACGCAATCCGCCGGTTCTGCCGGCGAATTGAGAAGTGAGGAGCTTCGGATGAGCAACAATTTCGGACTTGCAGACGATCCGATCGTCCAGGCCAAGAACAAGATCTCCGAAACGGCCGATGCCGTCACCACCCAGGCCCGCGAACTGGCCGACATCCTCGCCACGGTGAGCGCCGGCTGGACCGGTGTGGGTGCTTCGGGGTTCATCAACGCCCAGACGGTGGTCAACGAGGACCACGACGAGATCCGCCGCCTCCTCGGAGTCCTGCACAACGCGGTGGCGCAGACCAAGAACCTGAGCAACGCCCAGGACGACGACGTGCGTTCGGCGTTCAAGGCCGTCCAGGCGAGCGCGGGCGGCAACGGCTCCGGCCTCAACTCCATCTGACCCCCGCCGTTTCCCGGTAACCCGCTCAGCGCGAAGGAGAAGAACATGGCAGGTACTGACGGCCACACCAAGGTCCAGTACGAGAGCGTCCAGCAGATGGCCAACCGCATCCGTGCCGTCTCCAAGAAGATCGTCGACGACCTGGCCTCCATGGACCAGGCGCTGAAGGTCGTCACGGACACCTGGGACGGTGAGGCGCACGGCTCGTACGTGCAGCTCCAGGCGAAGTACAAGGGCAAGGCCGAGCACATGAAGAACACGCTCGAGCAGGTCGCCCAGCTCATCGAGCGCGGCAAGGACGACTACCGCGCCACCGACCAGAAGGCCTCGCGCCTGTTCACCGAGGCCTTCTGAGCCCGGTCCCGGTCCCGTCCGTGTGGTCGCACGCTCACGGGGGCGGAGGTCTTTCCGCGCCGAAGGGGCGCGCCCGCACCGGGCGCGCCCCTTCGGCGTAATCGTGCATGTCCTGTCGTACGGGTACGGGACGGGTACGGGCTGTACAGGCCGTACGGGCCTCAGGGCCGGTGGCGGTCCAGATCGAACTCGCCGTCCCGCGCCCCCAGCACGAAGGCCTCCCACTCGGCCGCCGTGTACCGCAGCACGGTCTCCCGGTCCAGCGAGGAGCGCATCGCCACCGCCCCCTCGGGCAGCCGGGCGATCTCGACCCGCTCCTCGTCCGGGCTGGTCCCGGGCGGGCCTTCCCACTCCACGCCGCTGATGTCGAGCGCGTACAGCTCGTCCTTCTCCTGCTGGGTGCCCATGTGCGGCCCTTCCCTCGGTGGCGCGGTCTTCACCGCGATTATCGGTGCTGCGCCACCGAGGGGAACAGGTTTCCTCACATCCCTGGCATGCGCCCCAGCTGTACCAGCGAGGTACCCCGCCTGCGCGAGGCGAAGTACGCCCGGCCCGGGGGCATCGGGCGCGGCCGGACGTTGCCCACCAGGTCGCCCTCGGACGGGTCGCCGGACAGGACGATGCCCTGCGCGCCCAGCTCCTTGATCCGCTGCATGAACGGCTCGTACATCGAGCGCGAGGCACCGGCCGAGTTCCGCGCGATGATGAAGCGCACGCCGGTGTCCCGGGCGAAGGGCAGGAACTCCACCAGCGGCGCCAGCGGATTGCCCTGGCTCGTGGCCACCAGGTCGAAGTCGTCGATGATGATGAACACGTCCGGGCCCGTCCACCAGCTGCGGTCGCGCAGCTGCTGCGGAGTGACGTCGGTCGGCGGCTGCCGGCGCGAGAACACCCCGCCCAGCGCCTCCATGTGCATCTGCAGCGAGCTCGCCATCGGCGCGTACTCCAGCAGGTGCGCCTCCGGCAGCGCCCCGAGCAGGCTCCGCCGGTAGTCGCCCACGACCAGGCGCGCCTGGTCCGGGGAGTAGCGCTCCGAGATCTGCTGGGCGATGAGCCGCAGCAGGTTCGTCTTGCCCGACTCGCTCTCGCCGAAGACGAGGAGGAAGGGGTCGGACTCGAAGTCGACGAACACCGGCTCCAGATCCGTCTCGTCGATGCCGATCGCGATCCCGCGGCCGGGGTACTCCCCGCCCTTGGGCAGCTGGTCGGCGTGCAGCAGCCGCGGCAGCAGCCGTACGCCCGGAGCCGCGGGCCCCGCCCAGTTCTGCTTCACGGCCTCCACGAAGGCCGCCGTGGCCTCCGACAGGTCCCCGGCCTCGTGCGAGCCGTCGATCCGCGGCAGCGCGCCCAGGAAGTGCAGCTTCTCCGCCACCTGACCCCGGCCCGGCATCCCCGGAGGGACGTTCGCCGCGACCTTCCGGTCGAACTCGGAGTCCATGACGTCACCGAGCCGCAGCTCCAGCCGGTTCAGCATCTGGTCCTTCAGCGCGGCGCGCACCTCCATGTAGCGCGCCGCGGTGATCACCACGTGGATGCCGTAGCCCAGACCGCGGGCCGCGATGTCCGTGACGACCTGCTCCAGGCCCTCGTACTCGCCGCGGAAGTTCCCCCAGCCGTCGATGACCAGGAACACGTCGCCCCACGGCTCGCCGGGCAGGTCGCCCGCGGCCCGCCGGCGCCGGTAGGTGCCGATGGAGTCGATGCCGTTCGCGCGGAAGAACTCCTCGCGGCGGTTGAGGATGCCCCCCACCTCCGCGACGGTGCGCCGCACCCGCTCCGGGTCCAGCCGCGAGGCGATCCCGCCCACGTGCGGCAGCTCGGCCACCGCCGACAGGCTGCCGCCACCGAAGTCGAGCCCGTAGAACTGCACCTCGCGCGGGGTGTGGGTGAGCGCGAACGAGGAGATCAGCGTGCGCATCAGCGTCGACTTGCCCGACTGCGGACCGCCGACCACCATCATGTGGCCCGCCGCCCCCGAGAAGTCCCGGTAGAGCACCTCGCGCCGCTGCTCGAACGGCTTGTCGATGAGGCCGAGCGGTACGACGAGCCCGCCGGGCCGCGTGTACCCGTCCGCGTGCAGCCCGCGCTCCGCGCTCGGCGCCAGCGCCGGCAGCAACTGGTCCAGCGGCGGCGCCTGGTCCAGCGGCGGCAGCCACACCTGGTGCGCCGGCACCCCCTGCCCCTCCAGCCGGCTGACGATCACGTCCAGCACCGTGTCGGCCAGCGCGTCGTCCTCCCGCGAGGACTGCGCCGCCAGGTACGCCGGGTCCGGGGCCGCGTACACCACCGGCACCGGGGCCGCCGTGAACAGCGCGGGCCGCCGCTCCACCGGGAACAGCCCCACCGACAGGTCCGGCCCGCCCGAGCGGTAGGTGCCGGAGACGTACGCCGCCTTGAAGCGGGTCATCTCGTCCGTACCGAACTTCAGGTAGCCCGAACCGGGCACCGACGGCAGGTGGTAGGCGTCCGGCACACCGATCGCGGTCCGCGACTCCGCCGCCGAGAAGGTCCGCAGACCGATCCGGTACGAGAGGTAGGTGTCCAGCCCGCGCAGCTTGCCCTCCTCCAGGCGCTGCGAGGCCAGCAGCAGGTGCACGCCCAGCGAACGGCCGATGCGGCCGATCTGGATGAACATGTCGATGAAGTCGGGCTTGGCGGTGAGGAGCTCGCTGAACTCGTCGATGACCAGCACCAGCGAAGCCAGCGGCTCCAGCGGCGCACCGGCCGCGCGCGCCTTCTCGTAGTCGTGGATGTTGGCGTAGTTGCCCGCCGAGCGCAGCAGCTCCTGCCGCCGCTGGAGCTCGCCGCGGATCGAGTCGCCCATGCGGTCCACGAGCGTGAGGTCGTCCGCCAGGTTGGTGATGACGGCCGCCACGTGCGGCATCTGCCCCATGCCGGTGAAGGTCGCACCGCCCTTGAAGTCGGCGAGTACGAAGTTCAGCGTCTCCGAGGTGTGCGTGACGGCCAGGCCCAGCACCAGCGTGCGCAGCAGCTCCGACTTGCCGGAACCGGTCGCGCCCACGCACAGGCCGTGCGGGCCCATGCCCTCCTGCGCGGCCTCCTTCAGGTCCAGCATCACCGGCGAGCCGTCCTCGCCGACGCCGATGGGCACGCGCAGCCGCTCACCGGCCGACCGCGGCCGCCAGGTCCGCGCCACGTCCACCGCGGCCGCGTCGCCCAGGTTCAGCAGGTCCGTGAAGTCCAGGTTCGCCAGCAGCGGTTCGTCCTCGTCCCCGCCGCCCGTGCGCAGCGGCGCCAGCTGCCGCGCGAGGGCCTCCGCCGCGGGCAGCGACAGGGTGTCCGGGGTGCCCTCGTACGCGATCCCCGCGCCCGACTCCAGGCGCAGCCGGCCCGGACGCACCACGACCGCCAGCCCTCCGCGCGGCTCGTCCAGCTCGCCCGCGACCACCTCGACGATGGTCACGCCCTGCAGGCCCTCGGCCGCCGCGAACACCGAGTCCGGCGGCACCCTCCCGCCGTCCAGCACCACCACCAGGTGCGGCTGGTCCAGCACCGGGGACACCTCGCGGCTGAACCGCGGCCGCCCCTCCAGCCGGGAACCCAGCAGCCCCTCCAGTTCGGCGAGGTCGTCGCCGAACAGCCGCTTCGTACCGGCCCCGTCGACCTGCCCCGGCACCTGCGTGTGCGGCAGCCACTTCGTCCAGTCCCACGAGGGCACCGCACCCGGCGCGGCCACCACTGCCACCATCAGGTCCTCGGGGGAGTGCAGCGTCACCAGCTGCGCCACCAGCGCACGCGCCGTACTGCGCGCCGACTCCGGCTCGCCCGACACCGTCACGTGGTAGAAGGCCCTGATCGACACCGCCACCGGCAGCCCGTCCAGCGAGGAGTGCACCTTCAGGAAACGCTGCATCGCGCCCGCCGTGAGCGGCTCCAGCTCGTCCACCGGCGCGGTGTCCGGCGCCACCAGGGCGGTCGACAGGCGCTGCGAGCCCAGTCCGAGCCGCGCCTGGCCGAAGTCCGCGTCACCGACCCGCCGCTCCCACAGCCGCGAACCCTCGGCCACCACCGACCACAACTGCTCCGGCGCCGGGTGCAGATACAGCTGCGCGTCGCGCTGGGCCCGCGCGGTCCGGCGTACCTGACGACGCGTCTGCGCGAGGTATTTGAGGTAGTCCCGGCGCACATCGGCCATTTGCCCCTGCGTACCCCGGCGGTGCCGGACCAGCTGGGCGATGATCATCCCCACCGTGGACGCCAGCATCAGCACACCCATGATGCGCATGATGGGCATCGGCGTCATGAAGAAGAAGACGACGGAGGAGCCCATGCCGAGCATCGGCAGGAGCTGCATGAGCATGCCCTCCTGCTGCCCCCGCGGGAGTTCCGGCGGAGCCTCCAGCCTCAGCTCGTCCGAAGGCACTTCGGGCGGCAGGGACCGCGGCGGGCGTTTGACGACGATCTGGCTCACCGGAGCATCCATCCCTCGAAAACGGACGGGACGTCGCAACCGGCGCCCCCAAGTCCCGGGTGCGGAGGGGGGTCTCCTCCACGTGACGGTGATCCTACTTGCCGACAGTCGGCCATTGGCCCGGTAGGGTGGCGCGCGCAGCATGCGCATCCGCGAATCGTCCGCCGCCGCGGGCACCAACAAGGGGGGTCACACAGGTGAGTACGGCCGCAACGACGGGCTTCTGCAGGGTCACCGTCGTGGCCCCGGACAGCCGGATCGACGTCGCCCTCCCCGAGGACATCGCCGTCGCCGACGTCTACCCGGAGCTGCTGCGCCTCACCGGCCAGACCCAGCCCGTCGGCGCCCCGACCGGCTTCCACCTCGTACGCCGCTCCGGCGCCGTCCTCGACGGCGCCCGCACGCTCGCCGCCCAGCAGGTCCTCGACGGCGAGGTGCTCAGCCTCCGGCCCTTCGCCGAGTCCCTGCCGCCCGCCGTCTTCGACGACGTGTCCGACGCCGTCGCCTCCGCCGTCGTCCGCGACCGGCACCGCTGGAGCGACGACATGCTGCGCGGCGCGGGCCTGGCCGGCGCCGCCCTGCTCCTCGTCATGCTCGGCTTCGTCCTCTGGTACGCCGACCCGCTGCGCCACGACATGCACGGACTGCCCGGCATCATCGCCGGCGCCGCGGGCGTCCTGCTCACCGCCGTCGCCGGAGTGCGCGCCCGGGTCTACCGCGACCGCGGCTCCGCCGTGGCCCTGGGCCTCGGCGCCCTCCCGCACCTGCTGATCGCCGGCTCCGGCATCATCGCCCCCGCCGCCGGCCACGGGCCCGGCCGGCTCCAGTTCCTCCTCGGCTGCGTCTGCGTCCTCGTCGCCTCCGTCGCCCTGGTCGCCCTCACCCCGAGCGGGGACGCCCCCTTCGTCGCGGCCACCTTCGTCGCCGCCACCGGCACCCTGGCCACCTTCACGGCCATCGCCACCGAGGCCTCCGCCACCGGCACGGCCGCGGTCTGCGCGCCCGTCGCCATCGGCCTCGTCGCCTTCCTCCCCGGCCTCTCCGCCCGCTTCGCCCGCCTGCCCATCGGCTACGCCGCACCGCAGAGCGCCACCGAGGACTACGAGACCCCGGACCGCTACGAGACCGAGCCGTACGGCGAGCAGTCCGGCTCCGACCAGTACGAGCAGGGCTCCCCGCTCGACGCCGAGCAGATCGCCGCCCAGGCCCGCCGCGGCCACGAGATGCTCCTCGGCCTCGTCGGCGGCTGCGCCGCGGTCGCCGTCGGATCCGCCGCCGTCCTCGGCTTCTCCGACAACACCTGGGGCCGCCTCCTGGCGCTCGCCACCGGCCTCGCCATGCTGCTGCGCGCCCGGCTCTTCCGCTACACCTCCCAGGTCGTCTGCACCCTCGCCGCCGGCCTCGCCGCCATCGCCCTGCTGATCCTCGGCCTGGCCCTGCACCCGCCGACCGACCTGCTCGAAGCCCTGGTCGTGGAGCACGACCACAGCGGCCTGGACCTCCGTACGATCTGGCTGACCGCCGCCGTCGCCGCCGGCGCGGCCCTCCTCACCGGAATTGCGCTGGTCATTCCCCGCAAGGGTCTGTCACCCTTCTGGGGGCGCCTGCTCGACCTCACCGAGGCCGCGGTGCTGCTCAGCCTGGTCCCGCTGACCCTGGCCGTGCTCGACGTGTACTCCCGGGTCCGCGCTCTCACCAGCTGAGACAAGGGCCGGCGGCAGCCTGGTACCCTGGGTGACGGCCGTTTGTGTACGCGCCCCCGGAACGCTCTGGGGGCTGCGCTCAGCGGACCTCGCCTCCCGAGTTACGGAAGCTCCCCAGAGACACAGACCTGGGGCACTCGGTGGCTGTCAAGACCTGATACGAGGAGTACGCGTGCCGCTCGACGCCGCTACGAAGAAGCAGATCATCGCAGAGTTTGGTGCCAAGGAGGGCGACACCGGCTCCCCCGAGGTCCAGGTCGCGATGCTCTCGAAGCGCATCTCTGACCTGACCGAGCACCTCAAGACCCACAAGCACGACCACCACTCCCGTCGTGGTCTGCTGATCCTGGTCGGCCAGCGTCGCCGCCTGCTGCAGTACCTGGCCAAGAAGGACATCCAGCGCTTCCGTACGCTGGTGGAGCGCCTGGGCATCCGCCGCGGTGCGGCCGGCGCCAAGTAACACGCCGTGAAGGGAGCGGTTCCCACATCCGGGGGCCGCTCCCTTTGCCGTACGTGCGGGACGGACCGGACCCTTTGTAATCTGGAACGGACGCACGTGTACGCCTGAGAAGACGCGGGGCGTCACAGGACGTACGAAGACGTGCACAACTGAAGAGGAGGAGCGCCCTCCCTACGCCGCCGGTCCTCGGTAGTGGCACCCGGAATGCCCCGACGGGCAACGAACCGGATGCTTCGATCGAAGACCGGCCCCAGGCCAGGCGCGCTTCTCCGCAACCGTCCACCGCCACACGGGCGGCGGACGGAGACGACGAATATGGAGAAAACGCTAGTGGAGAACGAGACCCACTACGCCGAGGCCGTCATTGACAACGGTTCCTTCGGCACCCGCACCATCCGCTTCGAGACGGGCCGTCTGGCCCGCCAGGCCGCCGGCTCCGCCGTTGCCTACCTGGACGACGACACGATGGTGCTTTCCGCGACCACCGCGTCGAAGAAGCCCAAGGACCAGCTCGACTTCTTCCCCCTGACGGTGGACGTCGAGGAGCGCCAGTACGCGGCCGGCAAGATCCCCGGCTCCTTCTTCCGCCGCGAGGGCCGCCCCTCCGAGGACGCGATCCTCACCTGCCGCCTGATCGACCGCCCGCTGCGCCCGTCCTTCAAGAAGGGCCTGCGCAACGAGATCCAGGTCGTCGCCACGATCATGGCGCTCAACCCGGACCACCTGTACGACGTCATCGCGATCAACGCCGCGTCCGCGTCCACCCAGCTGGCCGGCCTGCCCTTCTCCGGCCCGATCGGCGGCGTCCGCGTCGCGCTGATCAAGGGCCAGTGGGTCGCCTTCCCGACGCACACCGAGCTCGAGGACGCCGTCTTCGACATGGTCGTCGCGGGCCGCGTCCTGGAGGACGGCGACGTCGCGATCATGATGGTCGAGGCCGAGGCCACCGAGAAGACCATCGCCCTCGTCAAGGGCGGCGCCCAGGCGCCGACCGAGGAGATCGTCGCCGCCGGTCTGGACGCCGCGAAGCCGTTCATCAAGGTCCTGTGCAAGGCCCAGGCCGACCTGGCCGCCAAGGCCGCCAAGCCCGAGGGCGAGTTCCCGGTCTTCCTGGACTACCAGGACGACGTCTACGAGGCCCTCGCGGCCGCCGTCAAGGGCGACCTCGCCCAGGCGCTGACCATCGCGGGCAAGCAGGACCGCGAGGCCGAGCTGGACCGCGTCAAGGAGATCGCCGCCGAGAAGCTCCTCCCGGCCTTCGAAGGCCGCGAGAAGGAGATCTCCGCCGCCTACCGCAGCCTGACCAAGGCCCTGGTGCGCGAGCGCGTCATCAAGGACAAGGTCCGCATCGACGGCCGCGGGATCACGGACATCCGCACCCTCGCCGCCGAGGTCGAGGCCATCCCGCGCGTGCACGGCTCGGCGCTGTTCGAGCGTGGCGAGACCCAGATCCTGGGCGTCACCACCCTCAACATGCTCCGCATGGAGCAGCAGCTGGACACCCTCTCCCCGGTGACCCGCAAGCGCTACATGCACAACTACAACTTCCCGCCGTACTCCGTCGGCGAGACCGGCCGCGTCGGTTCGCCGAAGCGCCGCGAGATCGGCCACGGCGCGCTCGCCGAGCGCGCGATCCTGCCGGTCCTCCCGACCCGCGAGGAGTTTCCGTACGCGATCCGCCAGGTGTCCGAGGCCCTCGGCTCCAACGGTTCGACGTCCATGGGCTCGGTCTGCGCCTCCACCATGTCGCTGCTGAACGCCGGTGTGCCCCTCAAGGCCCCCGTCGCCGGCATCGCCATGGGCCTGATCTCCCAGGAGATCGACGGCAAGACGCACTACGTCGCCCTCACCGACATCCTCGGTGCGGAGGACGCCTTCGGCGACATGGACTTCAAGGTCGCCGGCACCAAGGAGTTCGTCACCGCCCTCCAGCTCGACACCAAGCTGGACGGCATCCCGGCCTCCGTCCTGGCCGCGGCCCTCAAGCAGGCCCGCGACGCCCGCCTCCACATCCTCGACGTGATGATGGAAGCGATCGACACGCCGGACGCTATGTCCCCCTTCGCCCCGCGGATCATCACCGTCAAGATCCCGGTGGACAAGATCGGTGAGGTCATCGGCCCCAAGGGCAAGATGATCAACCAGATCCAGGAGGACACCGGCGCCGAGATCACGATCGAGGACGACGGCACCATCTACATCGGTGCCGCCGACGGCCCGGCCGCCGAGGCCGCCCGCGCCACGATCAACTCGATCGCCAACCCGACCATGCCGGAGGTCGGCGAGCGCTACCTGGGTACGGTCGTCAAGACCACCACCTTCGGTGCCTTCGTCTCCCTGATGCCCGGCAAGGACGGCCTGCTGCACATCTCGCAGATCCGCAAGCTCGCCGGTGGCAAGCGCGTGGAGAACGTCGAGGACGTGCTCGCGGTCGGCACCAAGGTCCAGGTCGAGATCGCCGAGATCGACCAGCGCGGCAAGCTCTCCCTGATCCCCGTGATCGACGGCGAGGCCGCCGGCGACGAGGCCGACAAGGACGACTCCGACAAGTGATGTCGCGTAGTTCCCGTGTGACGGCCCGCCCCTCTTCGGAGGGGCGGGCCGTCGCCCGTACCCAAACCCTCCTCAAGGGCAGCAACGGCATCGGCACCGTCCGGCGCACCGTCCTCCCCGGCGGCCTGCGCGTGGTCACCGAGACGCTGCCCTCGGTCCGCTCCGCGACCTTCGGTATCTGGGCGCACGTCGGCTCCCGCGACGAGACGCCCACGCTGAACGGCGCCACGCACTACCTCGAGCACCTCCTCTTCAAGGGCACCGAAAAGCGCAGCGCCCTCGACATCTCCTCCGCCATAGACGCGGTCGGCGGCGAGATGAACGCCTTCACGGCGAAGGAGTACACCTGCTACTACGCCCGGGTGCTCGACACCGACCTGCCGCTGGCCATAGACGTGGTCTGCGACATGCTCACCGGCTCGCTGATCCGCCAGGAGGACGTCGACGCAGAGCGCGGCGTCATCCTCGAAGAGATCGCGATGACCGAGGACGACCCGGGCGACATGGTCCACGACCTGTTCGCGCAGACCATGTACGGCGACACCCCCCTGGGCCGCCCCGTCCTCGGCACCGTCGACACGATCAACGCGCTCACCGCCGACCGGATCCGCCGCTTCTACAAGAAGCACTACGACCCCACCCACCTGGTCGTGGCCGCCGCCGGCAACGTCGACCACAACAAGGTCGTACGCCAGGTCCGCGCCGCCTTCGAGAAGGCCGGTGCGCTGACCCGCACCGACGCCGAGCCGATCGGCCCGCGCTCCGGCACCAAGCGCATCCGCACCGCCGGCCGCGTCGACCTCGTCGGCCGCAAGACCGAGCAGGCCCACGTGGTCCTCGGCATGCCGGGCCTCGCCCGCACCGACGAGCGCCGCTGGGCGCTGGGCGTGCTGAACACGGCGCTGGGCGGCGGCATGTCCTCCCGCCTCTTCCAGGAGGTCCGCGAGAAGCGCGGCCTGGCCTACAGCGTGTACTCGTACACCTCGGGCTTCGCCGACACCGGCCTCATCGGCGTCTACGCGGGCTGCCGCCCCAACCAGGTCCACGACGTGCTGCGGATCTGCCGCGACGAACTCGACAAGGTCGTCTCCGAGGGGCTGAGCGACGAAGAGATCAGGCGGGCCGTCGGCCAGCTCTCCGGCTCCACCGTCCTCGGACTGGAGGACACCGGCGCGATCATGAACCGCATCGGCAAGAGCGAGCTGTGCTGGGGCGACCAGATGTCGGTCGACGACATGCTGGCCAAGATCGCCTCCGTCACCCCGGACGACGTCCGCTCGGTCGCCCAGGATGTACTGGCCCAGCGGCCCTCGCTCGCGGTGATCGGCCCGCTCAAGGAGAAGCAGGCCGCCCGCCTCGACGAAGTCGTCGCCTAGTCCGTACGTGAATGAAGGAAGCAACATGAGCAAGCTGCGCGTGGCAGTCCTCGGCGCCCAGGGCCGCATCGGCTCCGAGGCCGTCAAGGCGGTCGAAGCCGCCGACGACATGGAGCTGGTGGCGGCCCTCGGCCGCGGCGACAAGCTGGAGACGCTGGTCGAGGCCGGCGCCCAGGTCGCGGTCGAGCTGACCACCCCCGCCTCGGTGATGGAGAACCTGGAGTTCCTCGTCGGCCACGGCATCCACGGAGTGGTCGGCACCACCGGCTGGACCGAGGACCGCCTCGGCCGGCTGAACACCTGGCTCGCCGGATCCCCGGAGACCGGTGTGCTCATCGCCCCGAACTTCTCCATCGGCGCCGTCCTGACGATGAAGTTCGCCGCGCAGGCCGCCCGCTACTTCGAGTCCGTCGAGGTCGTCGAGCTGCACCACCCCAACAAGGTCGACGCGCCCTCCGGCACGGCGACCCGTACGGCGCAGCTCATCGCGGCCGCCCGCGCCGAGGCCGGCTGCGCGCCGCAGCCCGACGCGACCGCCACCGCCCTCGACGGCGCGCGCGGCGCGAACGTCGACGGCGTCCCGGTGCACGCCGTCCGGCTGCGCGGCCTGCTGGCCCATCAGGAAGTGCTCCTCGGCGCCGAGGGCGAGACCCTGACCATCCGTCACGACTCCCTGCACCACAGCAGCTTCATGCCGGGCATCCTGCTCGGCGTACGGCGTGTGACGCAGACCCCGGGCCTCACCTTCGGCCTGGAAAACTTCCTGGACCTGGGCTGACGGCCATGGGCGGAAAGATCACGTACTTCTTCCTCGCCACCGTGCTGGTCCTCGTCTTCGGGGTGGTGGCGATGGAGGGGGTGCTGCTCCTGCTGACCGGCGAGCCGGCTCCCATGGGGATGGGCGCGGTGGCCTTCCTGCTGCCGTGCGTCGGCGCCTGGTTCCTCTGGCAGAACACGCGCTTCGCGCGCTCCGCCCACCGGCTGGCCCGTGAACTGGAGGCGGAGGGCGGCCTGCCGGCGGACGAGCAGGTCCGGACGGCGAGCGGCCGCATCGACCGCGACGCCGCCGACGAGGCCTTCGCGCGCCGCAAGGCCGAGACCGAGGACGCGCCGGGAGACTGGCGCGCCTGGTTCCGGCTCGCGGTCGCCTACCACGACGCCCGCGACACCCCGCGGGCGCGCAAGGCCATGCAGCGCGCGATCGCGCTGCACGACGAGAAGCCCGTACAGGTCTGAGACCCGTACGGGCTTCCCGTGCGCGCCGTGCGTCTCAGGCGGGCACGGGCCGGTACTCGTCGGCCCAGGCACCGACCTCGTCGGCGGCCCGGTCGAAGGCCTCGGCCCGCGACAGGAAATCGGCATCGTGGTCGGTCAGCAGCACCGGCAGCTCCGCGCCCCCGTGCCCGGCCACGGTCAGCGCCTGCCCCTGGACGGTCCGCGGCAGACCGAGCCAGCGCACCGGCTGCTGCACCGTACGGAGCTCGGCGATCTCGCTCCACGCGATCGAGCGGGTCCGGAAGAACCCCACGCGGCGCAGCCCCGTACGGCTCACCCAGACACCCGCTCGCAGCAACTGCACCGCCGTCGCGACGACGGCGAGCGCGGCGACCAGGCAGACCGCGGCCCCGGCCGCGGCGCCCGCGAAGGCCACGATCATCGTGGCCAGCAGCATGAAGGCGGACAGCAGGAGCAGCAGAGCGGCGCCCGCCACCCGCCAGGGACCCGGCCGGTAGGGCCGCCGCCAGCGGTCGTGGTCGGCGTGGGCGAGTGCCTCCTCGCCGTCGTCACCCGCGTCGGACACACCGTCGGCCGTCAGGAAGGGCAGGGGCACGGCTGGACCTCACTCACATGCACGTTCGGTTGGGCTGTGACCGTGAGGCTACCGCCCCTCGGACGCCTCCGACTGCTGCGACTTCGACGGTGCCTTGCCGGGCTCCAGCGCGGGCATGCCGAAGAGCAGCGAGCCGGCGAGCCCCGCAACCACGGTCAGCCCGACCAGACTACGGGCGGCGATCTGCGTCTTGCCCAGACGCTCGCGCGGCGGCGGGGTGACGTTGCTGCGGAAACGGTCGGCCTCGGCGACGAAGGCGAACGGGACGGGTTCGCGCCGGCGAAACATGAAGGGACGCTCCTCACTCTTCACGATCAGTGGTTGCCGTCAAGTAGGACGTTCGAGCCGCCCAATCCGTGCCGGATTTCGGGACATTCACCAGAATTCATGGCTGTGCGTCAGCTGTCCGCAGGGCCGGGCAGCCCCCGGAGCCTGCGTCGGGAGCGGTGGGGAGCGCCGTAGAGTGGGCGCGCCCCAGGACGCACGTTTGGAAGGACCCCCGGTGAGCGAGACCGCCGCTTCAGATCTGAAACCCAGCTTCCGCAGCGATGTGACGGTGGAGCTGGTGAAGCACTCCGCCGCCGACTCCGACGTGCTGTGGGCCGCGCGGGTCTCCACGGCCGGCGAACAGTCCCTGGACGAGCTGCAGAAGGACCCGGAGCGCTCGAAGGGTCTGATCAACTACCTGATGCGCGACCGCCACGGCAGCCCTTTCGAGCACAACTCGATGACCTTCTTCATCAGCGCCCCGATCTTCGTGTTCCGGGAGTTCATGCGCCACCGGGTCGGCTGGTCCTACAACGAGGAATCGGGCCGGTACAGGGAGCTCGAGCCCGTCTTCTACGTCCCCGACGCCGAGCGCAAGCTGGTCCAGGAGGGCCGCCCGGGCAAGTACGTCTTCGTCGAGGGCACCGGGGCCCAGCAGGAGCTGACCGGCCGCGTCATGGAGGACTCGTACCGCCAGTCCTACGAGGCGTACCAGGAGATGCTCGCCGCGGGCGTCGCCCGCGAGGTTGCCCGTTCGGTCCTGCCCGTCGGACTTTTCTCCTCGATGTACGCCACCTGCAACGCGCGCTCGCTGATGCACTTCCTCGGCCTGCGCACGCAGCACGAGCTGGCGGCCGTGCCGTCCTTCCCCCAGCGGGAGATCGAGATGGTCGGCGAGAAGATGGAGCAGCACTGGGCGAAGCTCATGCCGCTCACGTACGCGGCCTACAACGCCAACGGGCGCGTTGCCCCGTAAGGGCCGAAATGGCTGCAGCGTACAGATGTGCTGAGTCAAGTCCGAAGTGTCCGTATTGCGACGTTTCGTAAAGTTCATCTAGGCTGATCAAACGGACCCGGCACTGCTTGAACCCCCGAGCAGGCAGTGCCGGCGTCCAACACTCTGTTGACGTCCCCCGAGGGGACACCGCGGGCATGGCAGCGAGTAGCGTGTTACCCATGGCTCCGATCTCGACTCCGCAGACCCCCTTCGGGCGGGTCCTCACCGCCATGATCACGCCCTTTGCGGCGGATGGCACTCTCGACCTCGACGGCGCGCAGCAGCTCGCCGTCCACTTGGTGGACGCAGGCAACGACGGCCTGATCATCAACGGCACCACCGGTGAGTCCCCGACCACCACCGACGCGGAGAAAAACGACCTCGTACGAGCCGTCCTCGAAGCCGTCGGAGACCGCGCCCACGTGGTCGCCGGCATCGGCACGAACGACACCCGCCACACCCTCGAACTGGCCCGCCAGGCCGAGGCCACCGGCGCCCACGGCCTGCTGGCCGTGACCCCGTACTACAGCAAGCCGCCGCAGGAGGCCCTCTACCGGCACTTCACGGCGATCGCCGATGCCACCGGGCTGCCGGTCATGCTCTACGACATCCCCGGCCGCAGCGGTGTCCCGATCGAGACGGAAACTCTCGTCCGGCTGGCCGAGCACCCCCGTATCGTGGCCAACAAGGACGCCAAGGGCGACCTCGGCCGCGCCGGCTGGGCCATCGCCCGGAGCGGCCTGGCCTGGTACTCGGGCGACGACATGCTGAACCTGCCGCTCCTGTCGATCGGCGCGGTCGGCTTCGTCTCCGTGGTCGGCCACGTGGTCACCCCCGACCTGCGCGCCATGCTGGAGGCGCACCTGGGCGGGGACGTCCAGAAGGCCGCCGAGATCCACCACAAGCTGCTCCCCGTCTTCACCGGCATGTTCCGCACCCAGGGCGTGATGACCACCAAGGCCGCCCTGAACCTGCAGGGCCTGCCCGCCGGCCCGCTGCGGCTCCCGCTGATCGAGCTGAACGCCGAAGAGACGGCCCAGCTCAAGATCGATCTTGCCGCGGGCGGGGTACAGCTCTGACAACAGACTTCACAAATGAATAAGCAAAACCGACACAAACAACAGCAAGTGCACGAATGACATGCGCGCCACGTGCCTTACGAGGTACGTGGCGTGCGTGGATAGGAGAGACTTTTGAGCCATCCGCATCCGGAACTCGGTCCGCCGCCCAAGCTGCCCAAGGGTGGCCTGCGCGTCACCCCCCTGGGTGGCCTCGGCGAGATCGGCCGCAACATGACCGTCTTCGAGTTCGACGGCCGCCTGCTGATCGTCGACTGCGGCGTCCTCTTCCCGGAGGAGGAGCAGCCGGGCATCGACCTGATCCTCCCGGACTTCACGTCCATCCGGGACCGGCTCGACGACATCGAGGGCATCGTCCTCACGCACGGCCACGAAGACCACATCGGCGCCGTCCCCTACCTCCTGCGCGAGAAGCCGGACATCCCGCTGATCGGCTCCAAGCTGACGCTGGCCCTCATCGAGGCGAAGCTGCAGGAGCACCGCATCCGCCCCTACACCCTCGAGGTGAAGGAAGGCGAGCGCGAGAACCTCGGCCCCTTCGACTGCGAGTTCATCGCGGTCAACCACTCCATCCCGGACGCCCTCGCGGTCGCGATCCGTACGGGCGCGGGCATGGTCGTCGCCACCGGCGACTTCAAGATGGACCAGCTTCCGCTGGACAAGCGCCTCACCGACCTGCACGCCTTCGCGCGTCTGAGCGAGGAGGGCATCGACCTCCTCCTCTCGGACTCGACGAACGCCGAGGTCCCGGGCTTCGTCCCGCCGGAGCGCGAGATCTCCAACGTGCTCCGGAACGTCTTCGCGAACGCCCACCACCGGATCATCGTGGCCAGCTTCGCCAGCCACGTGCACCGCATCCAGCAGATCCTCGACGCCGCCCACGAGTACGGCCGCCGGGTCGCCTTCGTCGGCCGCTCGATGGTCCGCAACATGGGCATCGCCCGCGACCTCGGCTACCTGAGGGTCCCGCCGGGCCTCGTCGTGGACGTCAAGACCCTCGACGACCTGCCGGCCCACGAGGTCGTCCTCGTCTGCACGGGTTCCCAGGGCGAGCCGATGGCGGCCCTGTCGCGCATGGCCAACCGCGACCACCAGATCCGGATCGTCCCGGGCGACACCGTGATCCTCGCGTCGTCCCTGATCCCGGGCAACGAGAACGCGGTCTACCGCGTGATCAACGGCCTGACCCGCTGGGGCGCCAACGTCGTGCACAAGGGCAACGCCAAGGTGCACGTTTCCGGCCACGCCTCCGCCGGCGAGCTGCTGTACTTCTACAACATCTGCAAGCCGCGGAACCTGATGCCGGTCCACGGCGAATGGCGCCACCTGCGGGCCAACGCCGAGCTCGGTGCCATGACGGGCGTCCCGAAGGACCGCATCGTCATCGCCGAGGACGGCGTCGTCGTCGACCTGATCGACGGCAAGGCCCGGATCTCCGGCAAGGTCCAGGCCGGCTACGTGTACGTGGACGGCCTCTCGGTCGGCGACGTCACGGAGGCCTCGCTCAAGGACCGCCGGATCCTCGGCGACGAGGGCATCATCTCGGTCTACGTCGTGGTGGACAGCACCACGGGCAAGGTCGTCAGCGGCCCGAACATCCAGGCCCGGGGCTCCGGCATCGAGGACTCCGCCTTCGGTCCGGTGGTCGCGAAGATCGAGGAGGCCATCGCGCGCGCGGCCTCCGACGGCGTGGCGGAGCCGCACCAGATCCAGCAGCTCATCCGCCGCACGATGGGCAAGTGGGTCTCGGACAGCTACCGCCGCCGCCCGATGATCCTCCCGGTCGTCGTCGAGGTCTGACCCTCGCGGTAGCCGCCTCACCGGAGCGGGGCAACCGGATTTGCATCCGGGGGCCCCGCTCCAGTACGTTTACGTCTCCCACCCCGCACGACTCACGGGCACACACGTGTGCCCGTACCTGTCACGCGGGCGGGTGGGAATCAGCACTCAGGGAGACCTGATAAAGTCTGATCCACCCGAAAGGGAAAGGCCCCCCGAAGGCCATCGGAATTCAAATCCAAACCGGAAACGGGCGGATGAGAGTCTGATAGAGTCGGAAACGCCGGAAAGGGAAACCGCGAAAGCGAAGAACCTGGAAAGCAAGCGGGAAAGACTCTGATAGAGTCGGAAACGCAAGAACGAAAGCCCGGAGGAAAGCCCGAGAGGGTGAGTACGAAGGAAGCGTCCGTTCCTTGAGAACTCAACAGCGTGCCAAAAATCAACGCCAGAA
>NZ_JBIVKT010000016.1:0-186124 GCF_044750905.1 Streptomyces sp. NPDC088762 | reverse complement strand
CGCAGGGAGCGCCCTTGAGGGACCGGCCCGAACCGGAGAGACGATGGGACTGACGGGAAACCCCCAAACCCTCACCACTTCCGGGTAAGTCGGCTTCCGCCCATCGTGTGCCGCTTCACTTCACGGTGCCGCCTGGCACGCTTCCGTCCCACGCCCCCGCCCCCCATATCGGCTCGCCCCGGCGGACACCGCCTACGCCGCCCGCCCAACCGTCACCCCGCCCCCGCCCGCCCTGGGTGGGCAGCCGCCGACCGGCAGGGGGGTGAGAGGGGGGCGAAGGCCCCGCCCTACCCCGCCCCCGCCCCCGCCCCCACCCCCGCCGTGATCGTCGTTTCCGCCGGCCCCCGGGTGTCCGCCTCGCGTTGGCGTTCCGCGTTGTCGCTGATGCGGAGGAGGAGGGCGATCATGATCCAGTTGGCCAGGAGGGACGAGCCGCCCTTGGCCAGGAAGGGCAGGGCCTTGCCCGTCAGGGGGATCAGGCCCGTGACGCCGCCCGCGACCACGAAGACCTGGAGGGCCAGGGCCGAGGCCAGGCCCACCGCCAGGAGTTTGCCGAAGGGGTCGCGGGCGCCCAGGGCCATGCGCAGGCCCCGCTGCACGAGCAGGGCGTACAGGAGGAGGACGGCCATGACCCCGGCCAGCCCGAGCTCCTCGCCCACCGTCGTGAGGATGAAGTCGCTGCGGCCGGCGAACTTGATCAGCTCCGGGTGGCCCATGCCGAGTCCCGTCCCGGACATGCCGCCCGTGCCGAAGCTGAACAGGGCCTGGGCCGACTGGTCCGAGGTGACGCCCGCCGGCCGGTTCTCCCAGTAGTAGGACAGGGGATCCAGCCATGCCGCCACGCGCGCCTTGACGTGGGGCTCCGTCGAGCCCACCGCGAAGGCGCCCACCGCCGCCATGAGCAGGCCGCACACGATCCAGCCGGTGCGCTCGGTGGCCACGTAGAGCATCACCACGAAGACGCCGAAGAAGATCAGCGACGTGCCGAGGTCGCGTTCGAAGACCAGCACCAGCATGGAGACGATCCACACGGTGATGATCGGACCGAGCTGGCGCATCGGGGGCAGCCGCATGCCGAGGAACTTCCGGCCGGTCAGGGCCAGCGAGTCCCGGTGGATGACGAGGTACCCAGCGAAGAAGATCGCGATCATGATCTTCACGAACTCGCCGGGCTGGAGCGAGAAGCCGAAGAGGATGATCCAGCGCTTGGCGCCGTACGTGTCGGCGCCGAAGAACGCCGGCGCGATCAGCAGCACCAGCGCGACGGCCATCGTGATGTAGATGAAGCGCTGCAGCAGCCGGTGGTCGCGCAGCAGCCCCACCACCAGGAGGCAGGCGGCGACCCCGACCACCGTCCACATCAGCTGGCCGGGCGCGTTCGCGTCCGAGTTGTACCGCTCGATGTACCCCTGGTCGAGCCGGTGGATCAGTACCAGCCCGAGCCCGGTCAGCAGCATGGCGAGCGGGAAGACCAGCGGATCCGCGTACGCCGCGAACCGGCGGATGCCCAGGTGCCCCACGAGGGAGAGCAGCGACAGGCTGATCGCGAAGCCGGTGAGGTTGGGCGGCAGCTCGCCGTTCATGGCGAGGCCGGCGCAGGCGTGGCCGAAGACGGCGATGGCGACGACGAAGAGCAGGAGCAGCGCCTCGGTGCGGCGGCGGGCGCCCGCCGTCGTCAGGGGTTTCAGTCCTCGCACGGGAAGCCGCCACGATCCGCGGGGGCGGACGGGGGCGGCGGCGGGGGTGATGCCTCTCGCGGGGCGGAGGCGGCGCCCGGTGCGCTCGGGCTCGCGTAGGCCTGGGGCCCGGTCTGCTCGGCAATGAGGCGCTTTATCTTCATATCGTCTACGACGAAGATGCCCTCGTCGTGGTTCCTTCGAGCCCCAGGAGGGGGCTGGGCGGGACCCCGCGGCAGGGCTGGCCGAAGCCTGTCCCGTCGCCCCGGCACCCCTCGACGGGAGGGGTGCGGAGGGTGCGGGATGACGCCATTGGCGGCGAGAATTGGCACTCCGCTTGACCGAGTGCTAATCGCCGGAATAGTGTCGCACCTGGCACTCGCCCCGGGTGAGTGCCAACACAGCGACAGGCAGGTCCGGCACCCGCGACGACGGATCGACCTGGTCGCCACCTCAGACAGTTAACCCCGGATCTCCGAAGGGGGAGGTCGGATCGTGACGACCGCCAGCTCCAAGGTTGCCATCAAGCCGCTTGAGGACCGCATCGTGGTCCAGCCGCTCGACGCCGAGCAGACCACGGCCTCCGGCCTGGTCATCCCGGACACCGCGAAGGAGAAGCCCCAGGAGGGCGTCGTCCTCGCCGTGGGCCCGGGCCGCTTCGAGGACGGCCAGCGTCTCCCGCTGGACGTCAGCGTCGGCGACATCGTGCTGTACAGCAAGTACGGCGGCACCGAAGTGAAGTACAGCGGCGAGGAGTACCTCGTCCTCTCGGCTCGCGACGTGCTCGCGATCGTCGAGAAGTAATCGCTTCTCCAGTTTTGCTTTGAGCTGCGCCCCTGGTCACCCTGCTGATGCCGGGGGGCGAGGGGCGCAGTTCGTTCTAGGCGGTCGCGGTGAGCGGCCGAGGATCGCAACGAGAGGGCTGAACCGCTCCCATGCCGAAGATTCTGAAGTTCGATGAGGACGCCCGTCGCGCCCTCGAGCGCGGCGTCAACAAGCTCGCCGACACGGTCAAGGTGACGATCGGCCCCAAGGGCCGCAACGTCGTCATCGACAAGAAGTTCGGTGCCCCCACCATCACCAACGACGGTGTCACCATCGCTCGCGAGGTCGAGCTGGACGACCCGTACGAGAACCTGGGCGCCCAGCTCGTGAAGGAGGTGGCGACCAAGACCAACGACATCGCGGGTGACGGCACCACCACCGCCACCGTGCTGGCGCAGGCGCTGGTCCGCGAGGGTCTGCGCAACGTCGCCGCGGGCGCCTCCCCGGCCGCCCTGAAGAAGGGCATCGACGCCGCGGTCAAGGCCGTGTCCGAGGACCTCCTCGCGACCGCCCGTCCGATCGACGACAAGTCCGACATCGCCGCCGTGGCCGCGCTCTCCGCGCAGGACACCCAGGTCGGCGAGCTCATCGCCGAGGCGATGGACAAGGTCGGCAAGGACGGTGTCATCACCGTCGAGGAGTCCAACGCCTTCGGCCTGGAGCTGGAGTTCACCGAGGGCATGGCCTTCGACAAGGGCTACCTCTCCCCCTACATGGTCTCCGACCAGGAGCGTATGGAGGCCGTCCTCGACGACCCGTACATCCTGATCAACCAGGGCAAGATCTCCTCCATCCAGGACCTCCTGCCGCTGCTCGAGAAGGTCATCCAGGCCGGCGCCTCGAAGCCGCTGCTGATCATCGCCGAGGACGTCGAGGGCGAGGCGCTCTCCACCCTCGTCGTCAACAAGATCCGCGGCACCTTCAACGCGGTCGCCGTCAAGGCCCCCGGCTTCGGTGACCGCCGCAAGGCGATGCTCCAGGACATGGCCACCCTCACCGGTGCCACCGTCATCGCCGAGGAGGTCGGCCTCAAGCTCGACCAGGCCGGTCTGGACGTGCTGGGCACCGCCCGCCGCGTCACGATCTCCAAGGACGACACGACCATCGTCGACGGTGGCGGCAGCCACGAGGACGTTCTCGGCCGCGTCAACCAGATCAAGGCCGAGATCGAGTCCACGGACTCCGACTGGGACCGCGAGAAGCTGCAGGAGCGCCTGGCGAAGCTCGCCGGCGGCGTCTGCGTCATCAAGGTCGGCGCCGCCACCGAGGTGGAGCTGAAGGAGAAGAAGCACCGTCTCGAGGACGCCATCTCGGCGACCCGCGCCGCGGTCGAGGAGGGCATCGTCTCCGGCGGTGGCTCCGCGCTCGTCCACGCCGTCAAGGTCCTCGAGGGCAACCTCGGCCTGACCGGCGACGAGGCCACCGGTGTCGCGGTCGTGCGCCGCGCCGCCGTCGAGCCGCTGCGCTGGATCGCCGAGAACGCCGGTCTCGAGGGTTACGTCATCACCTCGAAGGTCGCCGAGCTCGAGAAGGGCCAGGGCTTCAACGCCGCCACCGGCGAGTACGGCGACCTGGTCAAGGCCGGCGTCATCGACCCGGTGAAGGTGACCCGCTCCGCGCTGGAGAACGCCGCTTCCATCGCCTCCCTGCTGCTCACGACCGAGACCCTGGTCGTCGAGAAGCCGGCCGAGGAAGAGGCCGAGGCCGGTCACGGCCACGGTCACGGCCACAGCCACTGACGCTGCGCCCGCGCATACGAGAGGCCCCCGTCCCGCCGTTTCGCACGGCGGGGCGGGGGCCTTCCCGTTGTTCGTGGGGCGTGGGGCGTGGCGCGTGGCGCGTGGCGCGTGCGGTCAGGCCGGCATGTCCTCCATCAGGCCGAGCTGCCGCATCACGGCCATGATGTCGTAGTGCCACCAGCCCTCGGCGATCATGCCGTCCTTGCAGCGGAACGTCGTCGAGCCGGTCGCGCTGACCTTCTTGCCGGTGGGCGCGAGGCCCATGAACTCGCCTGTGTGCGTCGCGTTCCAGGTCCACAGGGTGGTGACGAAGTCGCCTTCGGCGATCTGCTGGTTCTTGGTGAAGGACATGTCGAATGCGGACCGCCACATGGTCAGGTCCGCCATCAGACCGTCGATTCCCTCGGCGTTCGGATCGGCCTTGAAGATGTCGTGGTCGATGTAGTCGGAGGCCAGGATCTCCTCGGCGACGGAACGGTCGCCCGTCGTGGCCAGCTCGTCGAACATCCGGTCCACGAGCATCTTGTTGAGGTTCTCTTCCCGGACCACGTCCAGGTTGGTGAAGCTGGGCATCCCGTCGCAGAGGGCCACCATCTCCTGGAACATCGTGTCCGTTTCCGGGAGCTGAGAGTTCTTCATGGCCTCTTCGTACGAGGGGAATTCGACCACGTCCACGTAGTGGTTCTCGTTCTCGCGGTCCTTGCCCACGATGCTGTGGGTGACGGTGCGCTTGCCCTGGCTCTGCGAGACGTACCGGTCGAGCAGCTGGTTGAGGTCGTCCTGCCGACTGGTCTTGTAATCGATTATCTGTACGAATGTCATGGTGGTCTCCCGGGCTCGATGGGGCATGTCCATTTTAGGGAGTTTTCACCCGATCGGCCGGTCAGCTGGTGGGTTACGGGAGGTCAGGGGGCAGCTCACTGGGGGCCGTACTTGCGGCCCGTACGGGACGACACCCCGCCCAGCAGCCCGCGCGGCGTCAGCTTCACCACGCCCATCAGCGCCTTGTACCGGGGGTCCGGGATCGAGACCGTCTTGCCCCGCGCCAGGTCGGCCAGGGCCGCCGCCACCAGCTTGTCGGCGTCGAGCCACATCCAGCCGGGGATGTTGTCGGTGCCCATGCCGGCGCGCTCGTGGAACTCGGTGCGCACGAAGCCCGGGCACAGCGCCATCAGCCGCACCCCGGATCCCGACAGGTCCCTCGCCGCGCCCTGCGTGAACTGGACGACCCAGGCCTTGCTGGCCCCGTACGTACCGCGCGGTACGAAGGCGGCCACCGAGGCCACGTTGATCACGCCGCCGCGGCCGCGCGAGCGCATCGACCCGGTGGCCGCCGAGGTGAGCCGCAGCACCGCCTCGATGTGCACCTTCAGCATGGTCAGCTCGTCGGCCATCGGCACTTCGAGGTAGCGGCCCTTGTTGCCGAAGCCCGCGTTGTTGACCAGCAGGTCCACCGGGTGCGTACGGTCGCCGAGGCGCTGCTCGACCGCCGCGATCCCCTCCTCCGTGGAGAGGTCGGCGGCCAGCACCTCGGCCTCGATGCTGTGCCGGTCGTGCAGCTCGGTGGCCTGCTCGCCGAGCCGCTTGGTGTCGCGTGCCACCAGCACCAGGTTGTGGCCCTGGGCGGCGAGCCGCCGGGCGAAGGCGGCGCCGATGCCCGCCGTGGATCCCGTAATCAACGCAGTCGTCATACGGGCAACCTAGTGCCCGGCGGCCGTTCTACTCCGCCCCGGCTCCGGCCCGGTGCTTCTCCTGCGCCGCGTGCTTCTCCATGTAACGGCGCGCGGTGGCGCGGGCCGCCGGCTCCAGCGCCGCGCCCGCCGCCAGGGTGCGCGGCAGCAGGGCGCGCTCGGTGGTGAAGGCGCGGAACCACAGCTCCACCGTCACGTCGTGGTCCGGGCGGTGGACGACCTCGATGGTGTCGCCGGGCGAGACCCGGCCCTCTTCGAGCACCCGCAGGTACGCGCCGGGCCGGCCCGCCCGGGTGAACCGCCTGACCCAGGCGCTCTCGCCCAGGACCCCCTGGAAGGTCCGGCACGGTATGCGGGCCGAGGCCACCTCCAGCAGCAGGTCCGCCCCGACCCGCCAGCGGTCGCCGAGACGTGCGGTGTTCAGGTCGACGCCGGAGGTGGTGAAGTTCTCGCCGAAGAGCCCGCCGGGCAGTTCGCGCCCTAACTCGGCCTCCCACCAGTCCAGGTCCTCGCGGGCGTACGCGTAGACGGCCTGGTGGTCGCCGCCGTGGTGGCGGCGGTCGCAGACGGCGTCGCCCTCCAGGCCGCTGCCGAGGCCGGTGGCCCTCGGGCCGGGGGCGACGACGCGGACCGGCCCGGGGACGGGGCGCTTGCCGTGGCCGGTCATCCCGCTTTCGGCGTCGGTGTGCTCGGAGGCCGTGGCGCGGCCGATGTTGACGGAGATCAGATGCATGGGACCCATGGGAGCACGCTAACCGGGCCCACTCAAAGCGTCACCGGCTTATTCGCTCCGTGATCAAAGAATGGCTTATGCTCGAAGGGTGATCGAAGCACGTCATCTCCGGGTTCTGCGCGCCGTCGCCGGGACCGGGTCCTTCTCCGCCGCCGCCCGCGAGCTCGGCTGCACCCAGCCCGCCGTCTCCCAGCAGATGAAGGCCCTGGAGCAGTCGGCAGGCACCCCGCTGCTCATCCGCACCGGCCGCGAAATGCGGCTGACCCAGGCCGGTGAGGCCCTGGTCCGGCACGCCGCGGGGATCCTGGCCGGGCTGACCGCGGCCGAGGAGGAGGTCGCGGCCATCGCCGGCCTGCGGGCGGGCCGGGTCCGGCTGGTGTCCTTCCCCAGCGGCAGCTCCACCCTGGTGCCCACCGCGCTCGCGGCGATGCGCGCCGAGCACCCGGGAACCCGTATCTCGCTGGTCGAGGCCGAACCGCCGCGCTCCGTGGAGATGCTCCGCGAGGGGGACTGCGACCTCGCGCTGGCCTTCCGCTACGGCGGGGCGGCCGGATCCGCCGCGGAGTGGGATGACCTCGTGGTGCGGCCGCTGCTCACCGACCGGCTCGTCGGGCTGGTCCCCGAGGGACACCGGCTGGCGGGGGCCGGGCGGGTGGGCATGGCGGAGCTGGCCGACGAGCCCTGGATCGCGGGCTGTCCGCGCTGCCGCCGCCACCTGGTGGAGGTGTGCGAGGTCGCGGGCTTCACCCCGCGCATCGACTTCGCCACCGACGACTACCCGGCCGTGGTCGGCCTGGTGGGGGCCGGGCTGGGCGTCGCGGTGCTGCCGGAGCTCGCGGTGGAGTCCGTACGGGCCAAGGGCGTGAGCACGCTGACCGTGGAACCGGCCGTCGAGCGCGAGGTCGTCGCGCTGACCCTGCCCGACCTGGCCAGGGTCCCGGCGGTGGCCGCGACCCTGGCCGAGCTGGAACGCGCCGCCACGCGCTGACCGTACGGACGGCTGCGTACGGCCGAACGAGTGCGGTTCCGGGCACGACGGCGACACGCCCGGGTGTGGAGGAGTCCAAACGAATGGAAGAAACGTTCCTTCAGACGTTTCGTCGTGTTCCGGTCAGTGCGGCGCGATCGGGCCGATCGCACTCGACGCGGGGATCAGGCGGTGGCGTGCGCGGCCCATCAGTTCCTCGCGTTCGTCCTCGGTGAGGCCACCCCACACTCCGTAGGGCTCGCGGACGGCGAGTGCGTGCGCGGCGCATTCCGAACGCACCGGGCATCGCATGCAGACCTCTTTAGCCGAGGCCTCGCGCGCGCTCCTGGCCGCGCCCCGCTCGCCTTCCGGGTGGAAGAAGAGGGAGCTGTCGACCCCCCGGCAGGCGGCCAGCAGCTGCCAGTCCCAGAGGTCGGCGTTCGGTCCGGGGAGGCGGGAGAAATCTGCCATTGGTAGTCCTCTTGGTGCCGGTACTGAGGCGGATACGGTCCATGTCTCCACACCTACTGTCGGAGTAGATGTAAATATGACTCATTGGCGAATCTAGCCTCAGACATGTGCCAAACGGAAGGAAAGCCGCCAAATAGGGCATAGCTCCAGATGGAGGACAGATGGCTTGTGGCGCCCGCGCCGTGTTCGCGTCCTCACGTAGAGTGCCGAAGGTGTCCGTCCGACCCGTAACTCTTTCGAGTGACCATCGTTGAGAGTGCGAAGGCGGTTGAACCAAGAAGTTCTCGGACAGGTGTCCTGGGACATCGACCGCACAGGTGACGATACGTACCAGCCTGGAGGCTCAAGGTGACGCGCATCAGCAGCTGCGGAGGGCGGTCATGACATCCGTCCTCGTCTGCGACGACTCCCCGCTTGCCCGAGAGGCGCTCCGTCGCGCGGTTGCCACCGTGCCCGGCGTCGAGCGTGTGACGACGGCTGCCAACGGCGAGGAAGTCCTCCGCCGCTGGGGTGCCGACCGCTCCGACCTCATTCTGATGGATGTACGGATGCCCGGGCTGGGCGGTGTGGAGACGGTCCGCCGGCTGCTCTCGGCCGATCCGGGCGCCCGCATCATCATGCTGACGGTCGCCGAGGACCTGGACGGCGTGGCCCTCGCGGTCGCCGCCGGCGCCCGGGGGTACCTGCACAAGGACGCCTCGCGCGCCGAACTGCGGGCCACGGTCACCCAGGCCCTGGCCGACCCGACCTGGCGACTGGCCCCACGCCGGCTCCGCTCGGCCGAGATGGGCGCCGCGCCCACGCTCACCGCGCGTGAGATCCAGGTGCTGGAGGGCATGAGCCACGGCCGGTCCAACGCGGAGATCGGGCGCGAGCTCTTCCTCTCCGAGGACACGGTCAAGACGCACGCCCGCAGGCTGTTCAAGAAGCTCGGCGCCTCGGACCGGGCGCACGCCGTGGCACTCGGCTTCCGCTGGGGCCTGGTCCGCTGATCCTGGGCCCCGCCGTATCCGGTGCGCACCCGGGGATTGGCGGGGCACAATCCGGGGGACGTGTCGCTTCGTGCGCGATGCCGCATCCTTGAGGGTGTGCCGCATTCTTGGAGTGTGGGAGTCCTCGAGGACTATTCGGCCGAGCGGGAGGGGAGAGCGCAGACGATGACTTCAGGCGCACCCGCTCATAACGCTTCGATGCACGAAAACGGCCACGGTGCCGCGGAAGCTCCGGCGTCAAGGCACCATGGATTGATGCGTGACGACGAAGCCCTGGGGTCCCCCGCGGCCACGGGCCCCACCGGCGCCGCCAAAGGCGGCAGTGCCGGGGCCGTCAGCGCGCTCGTACGCCGGGCGGTGGAGGGTGACGAGCAGGCCACGCACGATCTGCTCGCCTTCGTGCACCCGCTCGCGATCCGCTACTGCCGCACCCGGCTCTCCCGGCTTCCGGGCGATGCGCGCCACTTCGTGGAGGACCTGGCGCAGGAGGTCTGCGTCGCCGTCCTGATGGCCCTGCCGCGCTACCGGGACACCGGTCGGCCCTTCGAGGCCTTCGTCTTCGCCATCGCCGCGCACAAGGTCGCCGACCTCCAGCGGGCCGCCATGCGCCACCCGGGCAGTACGGCGGTGCCGTCCGACGAGATGCCGGAGCGGCCCGACGACTCGCTGGGTCCCGAGGAGCGGGCGCTGCTCAGCAGCGATGCCGCCTGGGCCAAGAAGCTGCTGGCCAACCTTCCGGAGAACCAGCGCGAGCTCCTCGTCCTGCGCGTGGCGGTCGGTCTGACCGCGGAGGAGACCGGGCAGATGCTCGGGATGTCCCCGGGAGCGGTGCGGGTGGCCCAGCACCGGGCGCTCAGCCGGCTGCGGGCGCTCGCCGAGCAGTAGGCGGGCTCGGAGGGGAATTCCGGCCGCGGGACTTCGCGGGGATCTCCGTGGAATTCGCCGTAGGAAACTACGAAAATCCTGCTTGACCTTGGTCGTGGAATGAGACGCGTCGGGATCCCGTTAGCATGGACATCCGCGCTGAGCAAGACCATTTGGGAAGGTGTCATGACCGCCGACGGAGTGCCCGACAAATTCGCCACGCTCGGACTGACCTACGACGACGTGCTGCTGCTGCCGGGCGCGTCGGACATGGCCCCCGATGAGATCGACACCTCTTCCCTCATCTCGCGCAACGTCCGGGTGAACGTTCCGCTGCTGTCCGCAGCCATGGACAAGGTCACCGAGGCCCGCATGGCCATCGCGATGGCCCGCCAGGGCGGCGTCGGCGTCCTGCACCGGAACCTTTCGATCGCCGACCAGGCCAACCAGGTCGACCTGGTCAAGCGTTCCGAGTCCGGCATGGTCACCGACCCGATCACGGTGCACCCGGACGCGACTCTGCGCGAGGCCGACGAGCTGTGCGCGAAGTTCCGCATCTCCGGCGTCCCGGTCACCGACCCCGCGGGCAAGCTGCTCGGCATCGTCACCAACCGCGACATGGCCTTCGAGTCGGACCGCAGCCGCCAGGTGCGCGAGGTCATGACCCCGATGCCGCTGGTCACGGGCAAGGTCGGCATCTCCGGGGTGGACGCCATGGAGCTGCTGCGCCGCCACAAGATCGAGAAGCTTCCGCTGGTCGACGACGCGGGCATCCTCAAGGGCCTCATCACGGTCAAGGACTTCGTCAAGGCCGAGAAGTACCCGAACGCCGCCAAGGACAAGGACGGCCGCCTGCTCGTCGGCGCGGCGGTCGGTGTCGCCGGCGACGCGTACGAGCGCGCCCAGGCCCTGATCGAGGCGGGCGCCGACTTCATCGTCGTCGACACCGCCCACGGCCACTCCCGCCTGGTCGGCGACATGGTCGCCAAGATCAAGTCGAACTCCTCCGTCGACGTCATCGGCGGCAACGTCGCCACCCGCGACGGCGCCCAGGCGCTGATCGACGCCGGCTGCGACGGCATCAAGGTCGGCGTCGGCCCCGGCTCCATCTGCACCACCCGCGTCGTCGCCGGCATCGGCGTCCCGCAGGTGACCGCGATCTACGAGGCCTCGCTGGCCGCCAGGGCCGCGGGCGTCCCGGTCATCGGCGACGGTGGCCTGCAGTACTCCGGCGACATCGCGAAGGCCCTGGTCGCGGGCGCCGACACGGTGATGCTCGGCTCGCTGCTCGCGGGTTGCGAGGAGTCCCCGGGCGAGCTGCTCTTCATCAACGGCAAGCAGTTCAAGTCGTACCGCGGCATGGGCTCGCTCGGCGCGATGCAGTCCCGCGGCGACCGCAAGTCCTTCTCGAAGGACCGCTACTTCCAGGAGGGCGTGGGCGGCGACGACAAGCTCATCCCCGAGGGCATCGAGGGCCAGGTGCCGTACCGGGGCCCGCTCTCGGCGGTCGTGCACCAGCTGGTCGGCGGCCTGCGCCAGTCGATGTTCTACGTCGGTGGCCGCACCGTGCCGGAGCTCCAGGAGCGGGGCCGCTTCGTGCGGATCACCTCGGCGGGGCTCAAGGAGAGCCACCCGCACGACATCCAGATGACGGTCGAGGCTCCGAACTACTCCCGTAAGGGGTAGCAGGGGTGCAGTGCACGAGGCGGGTCCAGGGATTCCGGGCCCGCCTCTCGCCGTTGCCGGGGGCTCTGCCCCCGGGCCCCCGCGCCTCAAACGCCGGCGAGGCTGATCCTGCCCGTCCGTACAGCGGTCACCGGAACGCATGCCCCCGGCCTTCGGGGATACTGGACGGGCAGACCCAGAGGAAAGGCCACCACACGTGACTGAGATCGAGATCGGGCGCGGCAAGCGCGGCCGCAGGGCGTACGCGTTCGACGACATCGCCATCGTCCCGAGCCGGCGTACCCGGGACCCGAAGGAGGTCTCGATCGCCTGGCAGATCGACGCGTACCGCTTCGAGCTCCCCTTCCTGGCCGCCCCCATGGACTCGGTCGTCTCCCCGCAGACCGCGATCCGCATCGGCGAGCTCGGCGGCCTCGGCGTGCTGAACCTCGAAGGCCTGTGGACCCGCTACGAGGACCCGCAGCCGCTGCTCGACGAGATCACGGAGCTGGACGAGGAGTCCGCCACCCGCCGTCTCCAGGAGATCTACTCCGCGCCGATCCAGGCGGACCTGATCCGCCGGCGCATCAAGGAGGTGCGCGACTCGGGCGTCGTCACCGCCGCCGCGCTCTCCCCGCAGCGCACCGCCGAGTTCTCCAAGGCCGTCGTGGACGCGGGCGTGGACATCTTCGTGATCCGCGGCACCACCGTGTCGGCGGAGCACGTCTCCGGCGCCGCCGAGCCGCTGAACCTCAAGCAGTTCATCTACGAGCTCGACGTCCCGGTCATCGTCGGCGGCTGCGCCACCTACACGGCGGCCCTGCACCTGATGCGCACCGGCGCCGCGGGCGTCCTGGTGGGCTTCGGCGGCGGCGCCGCGCACACCACGCGCAACGTGCTGGGCATCCAGGTCCCGATGGCCACCGCCGTCGCGGACGTGGCCGCGGCCCGCCGCGACTACATGGACGAGTCCGGCGGCCGCTACGTGCACGTCATCGCCGACGGCGGCGTGGGCTGGTCCGGCGACATCCCGAAGGCCGTCGCCTGCGGCGCCGACGCCGTGATGATGGGCTCCCCGCTGGCCCGCGCCACCGACGCGCCCGGCAAGGGCAACCACTGGGGCATGGAGGCCGTCCACGAGGACGTGCCGCGCGGCAAGAAGGTCGACCTCGGCACCGTCGGCACCACCGAGGAGATCCTCACCGGCCCGTCGCACTCCCCGGACGGCGCCATGAACATCTTCGGCGCCCTGCGCCGCTCGATGGCCACCACCGGCTACAGCGAGCTCAAGGAGTTCCAGCGCGTCGAGGTCACGGTCGCGGACTCGCAGCACAGCCGCTGACCTGCTCTTCATGCGCGGCCGGAGGGCCGGCACCCCGTTTCGGGGTGCCGGCCCTCCGGCATGTCAGCCCTTGCCCTGGCGGCGGTGGCGCAGCAGGCCGAGGAACGGGCCGATGACCGCGAGGGTGAGGAGGCAGTTGACGCCCACCCCGTTCCAGTCGGGTCCCTGCGGGGAGAGTTCCGCGTCGGTCTCGGCCAGGACCAGGAGGCCGGTGAGCCCCGTCATGAGGAACGAGAGCACGCCGAAGAGCCACAACGAGACCGTGATGCCGGTGCTGGGAGGCTGCTTCCCGGTCGCCCGCAGGTAGGCCGCGGCCAGGTCCGGCTGCGGGATGCGGGAGGGGTCGCGGGGCGGCATGCGGACCACGGACGAGGACGGAACGCCGGCGTCCAGGGGTGCCAGCTGCGCGGCGGTGATGCCGTGCAGGGTCGGTTCGACGGTGACCGTGAAGCCGTCGTCGCCGATCAGGTGGCGGCCGCCGTCGGGGTAGACCTGCATGAGGGAGCACTCGGCGTAGCGCACGGTTGCCTGGCCCTGCGGAGAGACCAGGCTGATGCCGTCCTTCGCGATGATCAGCGCCACGCTCCCGTCCTCCACGGACGAGTGACGACGGCCGCTGACGATGTCCGCCGACACGGCGGGGGCGGCCGTGAGACCCGCCCAGTCCACGCCCCGGCCGGGCACCTGCATCAGGGCGTCGGCCCATACGGCCCGGGCGACCCCGTGCAGGTCCTCGACGGTGACCGCCTCGATCTCGGCGCGCGCCTCGGCGAGGGTGAGGTCGCGGTGGCGCAGCAGCAGGTTCATGGCGTGCCCGGGGAGCCTGGCGGAAGCGAGCTCGGGGGTGTCGAACTGCGCCAGCGCGGAAGCCCGTACGGAATCCAGGTCGGCCTGCTCGATCCGGCCGGCCCGCAGCTTCGCCAGGACGTCCACGAAGGCTCCGACCAGCGCGTCCTGCTTCCGGGGCAGGGCGTCGGCGTACGCGGTGATGGTCGCGGAGTCGGTGTCGCGGGGGGAGTAGTCGGCGGTGGCCGTGTAGGAGTAGCCGCCTTTCTGGCGCAGGTCGCGGAAGAGCTCCTTGCCCAGCACCTCGGCGAACAGTCGCGCCGCCGTGGAGCGGGGCACGACGGAGGTCAGGACCACGGCGCCGTCCTCGCCGCAGAAGTAGGCGGGAGTGGCGGGCAGGGCGGAGGTGGGCGCGGGGGCGGGGTGCCACTCACCGGACGGGAGGGTGAGGTCGAGCCCCTCGGGGAGGCGGTCGGAGGTCATCCACAGGACGGCGTTCTCGGCGGTGAACCGGGTGCGGGCCCATTCCTGTACGTCGTCCGCGGTGAGCTCGGGGAGGCCCGCTTCCGGGTAGCTGGTGAGGCCGTAGGAGCGGGAGCCGTAGCGCCACAGGGTCGTGGCGTGGCCGATGCCGTGGCTCTTGCCGGCGGCCTCGGTGCGCAGGATCTCCTTCTCGGTCTCCAGCCGCTGCAGGGGCAGGTCGCGGAGGGCGGCGCAGACGCCGTTGAGGTACTCGACGACGTCGGCGGGCGTGCCGGTGACGTGGAAGTGGGTGTAGGCGGCGGCGGTCGCGCCGTTGTAGTGCAGGTCGCTCAGGCCGTGCCGGTGCAGCGCGAGGTGCTCCACGAGATGGGTGATGCCGCTGGTGGCGAGGGTCTCGTCGGCGCGCCCGACGCGGAAGAGGAGGCCGGCGGTGACGAGGCCGGCGGCCGGGGCGAGGACGGTGCGGATGCCGTCGACGGTGGTGGTGGTGATGCCGTCGGCGTCGGTGGTGGCCTTGGTGACGGATTCCATGGGGCCTCAGCCCTTCCTCAGCGCGGTCTTGCGGTGGCGGACGAACTCCGCCTCGGGGTCGTAGCTGCCGAAGTAGCCCCAGAGGGAGTCGTCGGCGTGATCACCCAGCGCGCGGAAGTGGGGGGCCGCCTCGGCGTGCCGGCCGGCGGCGCAGTGCACGGCGGCGAAGGCGCTGTGCGCGCTGACGGCCGCGTACGCGTCGGAGCGGGAATCGGGGTGGAGCACGGAGTGCTCGGCGGCCTCACGGAGCCGGGCGTGGGTGTCCGGCTGACGCAGATACGTTTCTGCGGGGCGGGTGCCGCCCTTCTCCGACATCTCCAGGTACTGCTCCATCTGGGCGGTGGCGACCAGCGCGCCGTTCGGGCTGCCGGGCGGCGAGGCCTTCGCGCACTCCTCGGCGAATCCGTGGGCGTCCTCCCAGGTGCCGCCCCACTTGGGGCAGAGCTGCTGGAGCAGCTGCTGCTGTCCGGAGAAGTGGTGCGGGTGGTGCTCGGCGAGCCGGTCGTAGCGGCGCCGGGTCTCGCCCGGGCCGAGCTCGAGGCCGCGGGCCGTGATGATGCGCAGGTACCAGGCGAGTGCGAACTCGGGGTGTTCCGCGCAGACGTCCATGAGCAGCAGCTCCGCACGCCGCAGGTGGGCGTGGAAGTCCGTGAACTGCTGGTGCGTGACGTGCTGGGCGCGATGGGCGGTGCGGACGGCCCAGCCGGCATGGATCAGCCGGTCGGCCTGCCAGCTCCGGACGAGGGGATCGCGGGGGTCCGCCGCCGCGACCCGGTTGAGGAAGACGTCGGAGCCGCTCCTGGAGAGGGCGCGGCAGGCGACCGCGCGGTCGTTCTCGTCGGGCAGGGCCTGATAGGCGGCGGTGACGGCATCCCAGTCCTGGCGGTGGAGGCACTCGCGCAGGGCGGCGAGGGCGGGGATGCGGTCGGCGGGTGCGAAGACGGGCCGACCGAGCGGGGGATGAGCGGGCACGCGCGGATCATATGGCCGCGGGCGAGGGCGTCAACACCGGGTTCCGGCGTCGTGCGATCGCTGTCGTGCCTGCTCAGAGCCCCTGCGGGCGGGGCTGGGCTCAGGCCGCGGTCTTGCGGGCCACCTGGAAGGCGGCGTAGCCGCCGACGGCGAGGAAGAGGAACGTCATCGGCTCGGCGTTCTCCTTCCAGCCGTCGAAGAGCAGGGAGACGCCGAGGTTCAGCACGTCCGTGGTGGAGACGCCGGCCTCGTCCGCGGTGATCATGGCCATGCCGAACATCTGGCCGCCGAGGATGGCGGCCAGGGCGAGCAGGGCGCTGAGGACCGGCAGGAGGGGGTTGCGGCCGCCGAGCTTGCCCGCGGCGAGGCCGATCACGGCGCCCACGGCGAGGGAGGCGTAGCTGATCTCGTACTTGGTCGCACCGATGATCGCGCCGTAGGCGGCGGCGGTGGCCACGGCGGCCACGACGGCCGCGACGATGCCGAGGCCGACGTTGCCGCTCGCCTGGACGGGGGCCGGGGCCGGGGCCTCGGTGTACGAGGAGGGCGCGGGCGGCTGGAAGTTCTGGCTCATTGGGAAATCCCCCCCAGGGATTTTGGGCGCACGTCTGTCCGTCGGTCATAAGTGCGGGATAAGTGACGCCGCAGGTTAGCAGTCGTCCACGACATCCGTGAGGGGGAATTTCCCGGTCGAGGGGTGGGGTTGCGGGCCGGTCAGAGCCGGTGGGCCGCCCCCGCCGGGCTGGCGCCGCGGGTGTCGAGGAGCAACTGGGCCTTGACCGCCAGTCCTTGGAGGTCGTACGTGCGGTGGTGCTGGAGAAGGATCGTCAGATCGGCGTTGGCGGCGGCCTCGTACAACGATTCGGCACGGGGCACCGGCTGGTCCCTCACCCGCCAGCCCGAGATGAAGGGGTCGTGGTAGCTGACGAGCGCGCCCAGGTCGAGGAGGCGGCTGGCGATCTCGCGGGCCGGGGAGCCCTCCTGGTCGGCGAGGTCGGGCTTGTAGGTGACGCCGAGGAGCAGGACGCGGGCGCCGCGCGCGGATTTGCCGTGTTCGTTCAGGAGGGTGGCGGAGCGCTGGATGACGTACTGCGGCATCCGGTTGTTGATCTCCTGCGCCAGGCCCACCATGCGCAGGGGGTGGCCGGGGGTGCGGGTGGTGTGGGGGAGGTAGTTCGGGTCGAGGGGCACGCCGTGGCCGCCGACGCCCGGGCCGGGGCGGAAGGCCTGGAAGCCGTACGGCTTGGTCTCGGCGCAGCGGATGACGTCCCAGAGGTCGACGCCGAGGTCGTGGCACAGGACCGCCATCTCGTTCATGAGGGCGATGTTGACGTGCCGGTAGTTGGTCTCCAGGAGCTGTACGGTCTCGGCCTCGCGCAGGCCGCGGGCGCGGACCACCTTCTCGGTGAGGCGGGCGTAGAAGGCGTGCGCGGACTCCGTGCAGGCGGGCGTGAGGCCGCCGATCACCTTGGGCGTGTTGGAGATGCCGTGGGTGCGGTTGCCGGGGTCGTGGCGGCTGGGGGAGTAGGCGAGGTGGAAGTCCCGGCCGGCCTGGAGGCCCGAGCCCTCTTCGAGGATGGGGCGCAGGTAGTCCTCGGTGACGCCCGGGTGGGCGGCCGATTCGAGGATCACGGTGGTGTGGGGGCGCAGGCGGGCGGCGAGCGCGCGGCCCGCCTCGCCCACGGCGGAGAGGTCGAGTGCGCGATCGGCGCCGAGCTGGGTGGGGGCGCAGATGACGGCGGTGCGGACCCGGCCGAGCTCGGCGGGGTTGGTGGTGACCCGGAAGCCGGCCGCCGACATGCGGCGGATCTCGGCGGCGGTGAGGGTGGAGTCCGTGACCGGACCGCTGTCGTAGCCGACCGTCTCGATCCCGGCGGCGACGGCCGCCTGGGCGAGGGGGAGGCCGAGATGGCCGAGTCCGATGACGGCGAGGTCTGCGGGCATGGGGGTGCCGTCCCTTCCCTGACATGAGGGGGATGCGCGCGCAAGCCCTGTGGACAGGGACAGCCCCGAGAAGCTGGCGCAATGTCAGGTTAGGCGTATATATGACAGATATGCCGCATTCTGGAGTGGTGGTCACCCTTGTGTTGTCCACAGCCGGTGGCTGATGTGGGCGCCGGCGGTCAGAATCATGAAAACGGGGGATGTGAGCGGGATCACCCGCAGCTACGGGAGGCAGCCGTGAGGACAGCGACACTGGGGCCGGCGCAGCGCGCCGAGGCCCTCGCCCGGATGGCCGAGCGGGAACTGGACCTGCTGGTGGTGGGCGCGGGAGTGGTCGGTGCGGGCACCGCGCTCGACGCGGTGACCAGAGGGCTGTCGACGGGGCTGGTGGAGGCGCGCGACTGGGCGTCCGGCACGTCCAGCCGGTCGAGCAAGCTCATCCACGGCGGGTTGCGGTACCTGGAGATGCTCGACTTCGCCCTCGTACGGGAAGCGCTGAAGGAGCGCGGGCTGCTCCTGGAGCGCCTCGCCCCGCACCTCGTGAAACCGGTGCCGTTCCTGTACCCCTTGCAGCACAAGGGGTGGGAGCGGCTGTATGCGGGCTCGGGCGTCGCCCTGTACGACGCGATGTCGGTCTCCAGCGGGCACGGGCGGGGCCTGCCGGTGCACCGGCACCTCTCGCGCAAGCGCGCGCTGCGGGTGGCGCCGGCCCTGCGCAAGGACGCGCTGGTCGGAGCCCTCCAGTACTACGACGCCCAGATGGACGACGCGCGGTACGTGACGACGCTGGTGCGGACGGCCGCGGTGTACGGGGCGCACTGCGCCAACCGGGCGAGGGTGGTCGGCTTCCTGCGCGAGGGCGAAAGGGTGGTCGGCGCGCGGGTGCGGGACGTCGAGGGCGGCGGTGAGTACGAGATCCGCGCCAAGCAGGTCGTGAACGCCACCGGGGTGTGGACCGACGACACGCAGGCGCTGATCGGGGAGCGCGGACAGTTCCACGTGAGGGCGTCGAAGGGCATCCACCTGGTCGTGCCGAAGGACCGGATCCATTCGAGCACCGGGCTGATCCTGCGGACCGAGAAGTCGGTGCTGTTCGTCATCCCGTGGGGGCGGCACTGGATCGTGGGCACCACGGACACCGACTGGGACCTGGACAAGGCGCACCCGGCGGCGTCGAGCGCGGACATCGACTACCTGTTGGAGCACGTGAACTCGGTACTGGCGGTGCCGCTGACGCGCGACGACGTCCAGGGCGTGTACGCGGGCCTGCGGCCGCTGCTGGCCGGGGAGTCGGACGCGACGAGCAAGCTGTCGCGCGAGCACACGGTGGCGCATCCGGTGCCGGGGCTCGTGGTGGTGGCGGGCGGAAAGTACACGACGTACCGGGTCATGGCGAAGGACGCGGTCGACGAGGCGGTGCACGGGCTGGACCAGCGGGTGGCGGAGTGCGTGACGGAGGACGTGCCGCTGGTGGGGGCTGAGGGGTACCGGGCCCTGTGGAACGGGCGGGCCAGGATCGCGGCCCGGACGGGTCTTCATGTGGTGCGGGTGGAACACCTGTTGAACCGCTACGGGGCGCTGTCGGAGGAACTGCTGGACCTGATCGCCGTCGATCCGGGGCTGGGTGAGGCGGTGACCGGGGCGGAGGACTACCTGCGGGCGGAGATCGTGTACGCCGCCTCGCACGAGGGCGCGCGGCACCTGGACGACGTGCTGACGCGGCGGACGCGGATCTCGATCGAGACCTTCGACCGGGGGACGCGGTCGGCGCGGGAGTGCGCGGAGTTGATGGCGCCGGTACTGGGGTGGGACAAACAGCAGATCGAGAAGGAAGTGGAGCACTACGAGAAGCGGGTCCAGGCGGAACGGGAATCGCAGCGCCAGCCGGACGACCAGACGGCGGACGCGGCACGGCTGGGGGCGCCCGACATCGTTCCGTTGTAAGTCCGCGATGCGGAAAGGGGAACCGCGGACCCGGGGCTCCCGTCCGTTGCGGAGTGAGGAACAATGAGTGTTCCGCCGGGGCGGGTTATCGCGGACCCCGGCCGCCGGGTCGTTTCGGCCGCCGAGTCGCTCGGCCGCCGGGGCGGGCGGAGCAGCGGCACGATCGCAGAGGGGACGCATGTCGAAGCCGGAGACGCCTGCGGCGCAGCCAGACGGTGTGGAGCCCGTGCCCGTGCCTGTGCCTGCGGCCGCGAAGCCGGAGCCTGCCGAGGCGGGGGGTGCGGCTGAGCAGCCGAAGTCGGCCAAGGCCGGGGCTGAGGCTGCCGAGGCCGAGGATGCGGAGCCTGCCGCCAAGCGCGGGGCTGAGGTGAAGGATTCGGCCGGAGCCGGAGCCGGAGCCGGGGCCGGAGCCGGGGCCGGGACCGGCCGGACGGCGGAGGTCGAGGACGCGAAGCCTGCGGCTGCGGCCGTGCCAGCGGCCGAGAAGGCGGAGCCGGCCGAGCCCGCCGCTGCCGAGCCTGCGGACGCCGAGCCCGCCGCCGCTGCCGAGCCTGCGGACGCCGAGCCCGCCGATGCTGCCGGGCCTGCGGATGCCGAGCCCGCCGATGCTGCCGGGCCTGCGGATGCCGAGCCCGCCGCTGCTGCCGGGCCCGCGGATGCCGAGTCTGCCGATGCTGCCGGGCCCGCGGATGCGGAGCCTGCGGGTGTGAAGCCGCAACCGGCGGCCAAGGCCGAGCCTGCCGCTGCCACTGCCACTGCGAAAGCGGACCTGGTCAAGGGTGCGGCCGTGCCCGCGAAGGCGGCCGCTGCCGGCGAGCCCGCGGCTGGGAAGCCGGACGCCGCCGACGCCGGGGGCGTGGCCGACAAGCCGAAGACGGCCAAGGCCAAGGGCGGGGCTGCGCCTGCCCGGTCGGCGGAGGCCGCGGAGGCCGGAGACGCGAAGGCTGGGGACGCGAAGGCCGCGGCGAAGGCTGGAGAGGCGAAGGCCGCGGCGGCGAAGGCCGGGGACGTGAAGGCCGGGGACGCGAAGGCCTCGGCGGTGAAGGTTGGGGCGGCGAAGGACCAGGGGCGGTTGCTGGCCGGGCGGTACCGGCTGGGGGCCGTGCTGGGCAAGGGAGGGATGGGGACCGTCTGGCGGGCCGAGGACGAGACGCTGGGCCGGACCGTCGCCGTCAAGGAGCTCCGCTTCGGCCACGGGGTCGACGAGGACGAGAAGCGCCGCCTCATCACCCGCACCCTGCGTGAGGCCAAGGCCATCGCCCGGATCCGGAGCGGAGGCGCCGTCACCGTCTACGACGTGGTCGACGAGGACGCCCGGCCGTGGATCGTCATGGAGCTCATCGAGGGGCCCTCGCTCGCCGAGTTCATACGCGAGAACGGCCCCCTCACCCCGCACCGCGCCGCCGAGGTGGGCCTCGCGGTGCTCGACGTCCTGCGCGCCGCGCACGGCCAGGGCATCCTGCACCGGGACGTCAAGCCGTCCAACGTGCTCATCGCCGCCAACGGCCGCGTCGTGCTCACCGACTTCGGGATCGCCCAGGTCGAGGGAGACCCCTCCGTCACCTCCACCGGCATGCTCGTCGGCGCCCCCTCCTACATCTCCCCCGAGCGCGCCCGCGGCTACAAGCCCGGCCCGCCCGCCGACATGTGGTCGCTCGGCGGTCTGCTGTACGCCGCCGTCGAGGGTGTGCCCCCGTACGACAAGGGCTCCGCGCTCGCCACCCTCACCGCCGTGATGACCGAGCCGGTGGACCCGCCGAAGAACGCCGGTCCGCTGACCGAGGTCATCTACGGCCTGCTCGCCAAGGACCCGGCGCACCGGCTCGACGACGCCCGCGCGCGGGCGATGCTCACGGCGGTCCTCGACGCGCCCGAGCCGGTCCCGGCCCCCGAGGCGGTCCCGGCCGCCGACAAGACCCGGCAGATCTCGCTCGCGGACGCCAAGGAGGCCGCGGACAAGGCCGCCGCGGAGAAGGCCGCCGAGAAGGCGGCGAAGAGGGAACGCGAACGGCGGGAGCGCGAGCAGCGCGAACGCGCCCGCGCCGCCCTGAAGTCGGCCCGCAAGGCCGCGGCGGGCGCCGCGGCAGTGAAGGCCGCCTCGGCAGCGGAGGCACCGGTCGCGCCGAACGCCGGGCAGAAGCCGAAGCCGAGGACCGCCCCGGTGGCGGCGCCGCTCACCGACGTCATGCCGCGCCGCACCATCGCGCTCGCGATCGCCGCCGTGGTCGTGGTGCTGGCGGCGATCGGCTCGCTGATCGCCTATGCCGTCAGCGGTGACGACTCCGGCGGCCGGAAGAACGAGGGCAAGAGCGGCGGCAAGCCCACCCCTGCCGCGTCGGCGAGCAACTCGCCGGGCGCCACCCAGCCGGGCACCCCCCCGGCCTCGCCGCAGTCCACCCCGCAGACCGGCGATCCGGGCGGCGGCGGTCAGGGACAGCAGACGCCGTCGACCACCGGTGGCGGCGGCAGTGGCAGCCAGGGGCAGGGCGCCGCTCCCGGCGGCGCCGGCAGCGGACTCCCCGCGGGGTACGCCATGGTGACGGATCCCGGGTTCCACTTCTCGATGGCGATGCCCGAGGGCTTCCACCAGACGGGCACAGCGGGCAAGAAATCCGGCGCCATATACAGCCGTGACGGCGGCTTCCCGCGGATCCAGGTGGACTACAACAGCAGCCCGGGGGACGACGCACGCAAGGCCTGGATCGAACTGGCCCCCGGCACGGCCTCCAGCAGCACGAACTACAAGCTGATCGGGATCAGCCCGACGACCTACCGGAACTACCCCACCGTCGCCGACTGGCAGTTCGAGCGCGATCACGACGGGATCCGGGTCCGGGTGCTCAACCGCGGCTTCAAGATGGACGCGACGCACGGCTACGCCATCATGATCAGCTGCGCCGCCGACCAGTGGGACGGCGCCGAGTGCACGCAGATGCGTACCACCGCCTTCGAGACCTTCCAGCCGCTCGGCTGACCTCGGGACGCGGGCGGCCCCGGCGACGTATCGTGTCAGCGGGGCCACGGGGGTGCCCCCAGCACTCGGGGGAGGCGATGTGGAGGAGTACGCGGGCCGGATCCTGGCCCACCGGTACCGCCTGCCGCTGCCGCCGTCGGACGAGTACGAGCTGATCGAGACCCGCGCCTTCGACACGCGGAGCGGGCAGGAAGTCCTGGTACGGCAGGTGCCGTTGCCGGAGGTCGTGGACGCGGAGCTGCTCGACGGCCCGCGGGCCTTCCCGGCGGCCGGACGCCGCGATCCGGCGGACCTGCCGGCGGTGCGGCGAGCCATCGAGGCGGCGCAGGCGGCGGCCGCCGTCCCCGACCATCCGCGGCTGGACCAGGTCTTCGACGTGTTCGCCGAGGGCGGTTCGCTGTGGATCGTGAGCGAACTGGTCCCGGCGAGGCCGCTGGCGGCGCTGATCGCCGATCAGCCGCTGACCCCGTACCGGGCCGCCGAGGTGGCCTCGGACGTGCTGACCGCGCTGCGGGTGCTGCACGCGCACGGGTGGACGCACCGGAACATCACGGTGCGGACGGTGCTCGTGTGCGAGGACGGGCGCGTCGTGCTGACCGGCCTCGCGGCCGGCGCGGCGGAGGAGGCCCTGTGCGGCTACGACCCCCTCCCGGGCGGGGAAGCCCCGGGCGCGGACGGGGGTTGGGGCGGTCAGCCCGCTGCCGCGAGGTCCGCGGCCGGCTCGGAGCGGGACGCGTACGTTCCCGATGCCGGGTTCGGCGGTCAGGCCGTGACACCGGCGGACATTGACGCTGGGTTCGGCGGTCCGGCCCTGGCGGCGCCCGGGATTGACGCCGGGTCGGGTGGTCCGGCTGCCTCCGCGGCCGGCGGCGAGGACGCCGGGCCGGTCTACGCGCCGTTGGTGGCTCCGGGGTACGACACGGGGCCGCGGTACAACGACCACATCACCCCCGGGCGGCCCGAGGAGCGGCCGGACACCCAGGCCGCCGCGCGCGCCGGGGCCATCGCCGCGTACCGGGCCGGTGCCCGGGCGGCCGCCGCCAGGGTCACCGAGCAGCGCAAGGCCGGCTCCGACCCCATCGTGGTGTCGGAGCCGAGGCCCACGGGATCGACCCTCCCGCAGGGGTACTCGTACCCGTACGGCGCCCCGGAGACCGGCACCACCGCCTGGCACGGCGCGACCCCGCGCCGCCCGGCCCTTCTGGGGCCGGAACCGGATCAGGAACGGCCGCCGCAGGCGGACCCGTCCGGAGCCACGGTGGACCCGCAGGCCGGTCCGTGGCCTGAGTTGGAGCCGGGGCCCGCGGGCAGCCCGGTGGGGCCGGGACCGGCCGCGCGCCCGGGCGCCTCCCCGGAGGCCGAACGCGCCCGCGGGTCGGACAGTGCGAGCGGAACGGCGTTCGGCGCCCTGCTGGGACCCGGCACGCACCCCGCCCCGGCGGCACTGCCCGCGCAGCCGGCGCTGCCCCAGGGCTACCGGCAGGCCGACGAGGTGCCCGTCGTGAGTGGGCGGCACGCGCCGGCGCAGTCCGGTGCGTTGGGGGCCGAGCGGGCCCGGCAGACGCGCATGGCCGTCGTCGGGCCCGTCACCGAGCGGTGGGCTCCCGAGCAGGCCGGGCCCGTACGGGGCCACTGGCAGCTGGCGCCTCCCGTCGGTCCCGCCACCGACCTCTGGGCGCTCGGCGCGCTGCTGTACCGCGCCGTCCAGGGGCACGCCCCGTACCCCGAGGACAGCGTCGCCGAGCTCGTCGAGATGGTGTGCGCCGAGCCCCCGGCCTTCGCGGAGGAGTGCGGCGCGCTGCGCCCCGTCGTGGAGTCGCTGCTGCGTCAGGACCCTACGGAGCGCCCCGACTTCGAGGAGCTCCGCGGCTGGCTGCGTTCCCTCGTACGGTCCGCCCCCGAGCCGGAGGCGGCGCCGTTGCCGGAGCCGGACCCCGCGCGGCTGCCCGTCGTACGCCGGCGCGGCGACCTGCACGGGCGGCACCGCAATCCCGCGGCCCCCCGCAAGCCCCGCGCCCTCGGCCGGACCCTGCTCCTCGGCATCCTGGCCCTCCTCGCCGGGGCGGTGGCGTACGCGCTGCTGTTCATGCCCCGCTCCGCCGCCCCCGAGGAGCCGAAGCGGGAGCCGAAGCAGGGGCAGAGCCGGAGCCAGAGCCCGGCTCCGAGCCAGAGCCCGCGGGCCTCCCAGGCGCCCAGCGGGACTCCCGAGTCCGATCCGGCACCGCAGACGACCGCGCCCGCCGCGTCCGCCCCGCCCGGCTACACCACCCAGCAGGACCCGGAGCACTTCGAGATCGCCGTCCCCGACGGCTGGGAGCGCCGCGGCATCAACGAGGCGGGCCAGGTCCGCTACACCGACGGCGCGTTCGTCCTGACCGTCGTACCCGGCCGGGACAAGGTCCAGGGCAACCCGGACCCGGCGGCGTACCAGAAGGACAAGGAGCCGGAGCTGACGCCGTACCGGACCTCCACCTGGTCCACCGTCGGCGACATCAAGACCACCAAAGTCGGCCAGCAGCTGCGCGCCACGGGCCGCTACACGTGGATCGACGGCACCGGCCGCAACGTCTTCGCCCGCAACTTCGTCGTCGCGCTCGGCGGCAGCTACCACGTCGTCATGGTGACGGGCCCCGAGGACGAGCAGGGCAAGGTCACCGAGGTCTTCGAAAAGGCCACGACGAGTTACAAGTCGGGCGGCTGAACCGTGCCTGACGACGGATCAGTACGGCGATTGCGTCACAGTGCGGGCTTTCGACGGCCGGGCGGTTCCGGCAGCGCCCGTGCGCTCCGTAATCTGACCTGAAGTGCAGAGAGCGGCGGGATTTCGTGGAACAGCAGACAGGTGGGGGCGCCGTGCTGGCGGGCCGGTACCGGCTCGTCGAGCCGATCGGTCGCGGCGGCATGGGCAAGGTGTGGCGCGCGCATGACGAGCTGCTCCACAGGACCGTCGCGGTCAAGGAACTGACGGCGGGTCTCTACGTGGCCCAGACCGACCGGGACGTCATGCACGCCCGGACGCAGAAGGAGGCCCGGGCCGCGGCCCGGATCCAGCATCCGGCGGTCGTCACCGTCCACGACGTGCTGGAACACGACGACCGGCCGTGGATCGTCATGGAATACATCGACGGCCCCTCCCTCGCGGAAGCGGCCAAGGCGGCCGGCCGGATCGAGCCCCGCGAGGCCGCCAGGATCGGGCTGCACGTGCTGGGCGCGCTGCGCGCCGCGCACGCGGTCGGCGTCCTGCACCGGGACGTGAAGCCGGGCAACGTGCTGCTGGCCAAGGACGGCCGGGTGCTGCTCACGGACTTCGGGATCGCGGCGATCGAGGGCGACTCGTCCATCACGCGCACCGGCGAGATCGTCGGCTCCATCGACTACCTGGCCCCCGAGCGGGTCACCGGCGGAACCCCCGGCACGGCCTCCGACCTGTGGTCGCTGGGCGCCACCCTGTACACGGCGGTCGAGGCCCGCTCGCCGTTCCGCCGCACCTCGCCCATCTCCAGCCTTCAGGCCGTGGTCAACGACGAGCCCCCGGCGCTGAAGCAGTCCGGCGCGCTGGGACCGGTCATCACCGCCCTGCTGCGCAAGGATCCCGCGGAGCGCCCCTCGGCCGAGGAGGCCGAGCGGATGCTGATGGAGGCGATGGAGGGCCGGGAGCCGAAGGCGGCGCAGGCGTACGTACCGACGCGCGCGGTGACCCCGGAGGAACTCGCCCCGGCGCAGGACCGCCCTGAGGAGCCGGCCGCGCCGGCGGCGGAGACCGGGCGGACGGCCCCGCTGCCGGAGCCCCGCGAGACGGCGCCGGTCCCCGTGCCCGCTCCGGCGAACGGCTGGATCAAGCGCGCTTCGGTGATCGCCCTGGTGGCGGCGCTGATCGGCGGCGGTGGTGTCTTCGGCGTGCTCAAGTTCACCGGTGACGCCGGCAACGGCGGTGGTTCAGACCGGACCACGAGCACCTCCGAAGAGAAGTCGGGGGACGGGAGCGGGCAGAACCCGGCCCTCGCCCCGCCGGCCGGCTGGCACAAGGTCACCGACCCGGTCGGCCGCTTCACCCTGTTCGTCCCGGACGGCTGGACGCGCCAGACGTTCGGCGACCAGATCGACTACACCCCGGACAACGGGAAACACTTCATCCGGATCGCCGTCGACCCCTCCCCGGACTACCCGGACCCGTACGCGCACCTGCTCGACCTGGAGAAGCAGGTCCAGAAGCGGACGGACTACAAGAAGGAGCGGCTGAACCAGGTCACGTTCCGGGGCACCGTCCGGGCTGCCCTGTGGGACTTCTCCTGGACGGAGAAGCAGAACCACCCCGGTCCGCGCCGGGCCATCGAGCAGATGTACATCGCCCCGGACGAGACGGAGTACGCGATCTACATGTCGAGCCCGGCCGCCGACTGGGCGACGACCCGGCAGCAGTTCGAAGTCGTGCTCAGCGGCTGGGAGCCGCCCGCCGGAAAGTCCTGACGACGGGGCTGGTTCCGAGCCTGATCCCGTCATCCTGCCAGCGATCGCTGGCGGAAATGGCAAAATCCGGTTACCCACGGGTACCCAAAGGCCTCCGGGCGCAATACGCTCACCGCCATGACGGACTCGCAGGCCCCGGCCCCCCTCCGCACCGCACCGGAACCCACCAACCCGGTCGCCCCGGCCCCGGCGGGTGCCCGCACCGCCGCCGACGTGGTGACCCCCGATCTCGTCGCCCGCCTCACCCGCGGAGTCATCGGCTCCGGCCGCACCGCCAACCACACCCCCTTCACCGGGGACCGGCTCGCGGAGCTCCCCGAGGCCACCCCCGAAGACGTCGCCGAGGCCTTCGAGCGGGCCCGCGCCGCGCAGCCCGCCTGGGCCGCCGTCCCCGTACGCAAGCGGGCCGCGGTACTGCTGCGCTTCCACGACCTGGTCCTCGCCCGGCAGGCGGAGGTCCTCGACCTCATCCAGCTGGAGACCGGCAAGGCCCGCCTGCACGCCCACGAAGAGGTCCAGGCGGTCGCCGTCGCCGCCCGCCACTACGGCAGGAAGGCCCCCGCGTACCTGCGTCCCAAGGGCCACACGGGCGCCATGCCCACCCTCACCAAGGTCACCGAGCTGCGCCAGCCGCGCGGGGTCGTCGGCCAGATAGCCCCCTGGAACTACCCGCTCGAACTGTCGGTCGGCGACGCCCTGCCCGCCTTCGTGGCCGGCAACGCCCTCGTCATGAAGCCCGACACCGAGACCGCGCTGACCGCCCTGTGGGCCCGCGACCTGCTGATCGAGGCCGGCCTGCCCGCCGAGGTCTTCCAGATCGTCCTCGGCGAGGGCCCCGTCGTCGGCCCCGAGGTGGTCCGGCACGCCGACTACGTGTCCTTCACCGGCTCCACCCGCACCGGCCGCGAGGTCGCGCGCGGCGCGGCCGACCGGCTCGTGGGCGTATCCCTTGAACTCGGCGGCAAGAACGCCATGCTCGTCCTGCACGACGCCGACATCGAGAAGGCCGCCGCGGGCGCCGTCCGCGCCTGCTTCTCCTCCGCCGGCCAGCTGTGCATCTCGATCGAGCGGCTCTACGTGCACGCCTCGATCGCCGACGCGTTCGTCGAGCGGTTCGCCGCCCGCACCAAGGCCATGCGCCTGGGCAGCTCGCTGGCCTACGGCGCCGACATGGGCTCCCTCGTCGGCGAACGCCAGCTGGAGACCGTACAGCGGCACGTGGACGAGGCCGTCGCCAAGGGCGCCACCCTCGTCGCCGGCGGCACCGCCCGCCCCGACATCGGCCCGCTCTTCTACGAGCCCACCATCCTCGACGGGGTCGAGGCCCCCATGGCGGTGTGCGGCGAGGAGACCTTCGGCCCGGTCGTCTCGATCTACCGCTTCACCGACGAGGACCAGGCCATCGCCGAGGCCAATGCCACCGCCTACGGCCTCAACTCCAGCGTCTGGACCAAGGACTCCCGGCGCGGCCACGCCGTCGCCGCCCGCCTGCGCACCGGCACCGTCAACATCAACGAGGGCTACGCCCCCGCCTACGGCAGCGCCCAGGCGCCGATGGGCGGCATGAAGGACTCCGGGCTCGGCCGCCGCCACGGCTCCGAGGGCATCCTCAAGTACACCGAGGCCCAGACCGTCGCCCACCAGCGACTGCTCCCGATGGCGCCCTCGCTGGGCATGGACGACGAGAAGTACGCGGCGTTCATGACCCGCAGCCTCAAGGTGATGAAGACCCTCCGATTCCGCTAGGCACGACCGCCCGGGAGGCACAGCAGTGTCGTACGACTACGACTACGACTACGACTACGACTACGACTACGACGTCATCGTCATCGGATCGGGCTTCGGGGGGTCGGTCTCGGCGCTGCGGCTGACCGAGAAGGGGTACCGGGTCGGCGTCCTGGAGGCAGGACGCCGCTTCACCCGCGACACCCTGCCGAAGAACAGCTGGGACCTGCGCAACTACCTGTGGGCCCCGGCCCTCGGGCTGTACGGGATCCAGCGCATCCACCTGCTCGGCAACGTGATGGTGCTCGCGGGCGCCGGCGTGGGCGGCGGCTCGCTCAACTACGCCAACACCCTCTACGTGCCGCCCACCCCCTTCTTCGAGGACCGGCAGTGGGCGTCCATCACCGACTGGCGCGAGGAACTCGCCCCGTACTACGACCAGGCCAAGCGGATGCTCGGCGTCCGGCTCAATCCGACGCTGACGCCCTCCGACGTCCACCTCAAGGCCGTGGCCGAGACGATGGGCGTCGGGGACTCCTTCCACATGGCCCCGGTCGGCGTCTTCTTCGGAGACGGTGACGACGCCGAGGGGCAGCAGCCGAAGGTGCGGCCCGGGGACGAGGTCGCCGACCCCTACTTCGGGGGCGCCGGCCCCGCCCGCAGGGCCTGCACCGAGTGCGGCGAGTGCATGACCGGCTGCCGGCACGGCGCGAAGAACACCCTGAACGAGAACTACCTGCACCTCGCCGAGCGTGCGGGCGCCGTCATCCACCCCATGACCACGGTCACCGCCCTCTCCGAGCACCCCGAGGCCGGCTACCGCGTCCGCACCGTCCCCACCGACGGCCGGCGCCGTGGCAGGGCGAAGGTGCTGCGCGCCCGGTACGTGGTCGTCGCGGCGGGCACCTACGGCACCCAGACCCTGCTGCACACGATGAAGGACCGCGGCGAGCTCCCGAGGATCTCCGACCGGCTCGGCGAGCTGACCCGCACCAACTCGGAGGGCCTGGTCGGCGCGCAGACCGACGACCGCCGCTACCGCAAGCGCCACGGAGCGGACCGGCGGGCCGACTTCACCCGCGGCGTGGCGATCACCTCCTCGGTGCACCCCAACGCCGACACCCACATCGAGCCCGTCCGCTACGGCAAGGGCTCCAACGCCATGGGCTTCATGACCGTCCTGCAGGTGCCCTACGCCAGGCACCGGGTCCGCGCCTGGTTCGCCCGCACCGCACGGCACCCCCTGCAGCTGGCGCGCTCGCTGTCCAACCGGCGCTGGTCGGAGCGGACCATCATCGGCCTGGTGATGCAGTCGCTGGACAACTCCCTGACGACCTACCGCAAGCCCGGCGGCATCGGGAAGGGCCTGCTCACCGCCCGCCAGGGCCACGGCGCCCCCAACCCGGTCCAGATCGCCGAGGCCACGCAGGCCGCGACCCTGCTGGCCGAGGAGATCAACGGGTTCCCGGGCAGCAACATCGGCGAGCTGATGGGCACCCCGCTGACCGCGCACTTCCTCGGCGGCTGCCCGATCGGCGCCTCGGCGAAGGAGGGCGTGGTGGACCCGTACCACCGGCTCTACGGGTACCCGGGCATCTCGGTGGTGGACGGCGCGGCCGTCTCCGCCAACCTCGGGGTCAACCCGTCGCTGACGATCACGGCGCAGGCGGAGCGGGCGATGTCGTACTGGCCCAACAACGGCGAGCAGGACCCGCGGCCGGCGCAGGGGGAGGCCTACGTACGCCTCGCGGCGGTGGAGCCGGCCCGTCCGGCCGTACCGAAGGACGCCTTCGGCGCGCTGCGGCTGCCGTTCCTGGCGGTCCCGGAGATCCCCCCGAGGGCACCGGACCCGGCCGGATAGGCCGGGGCGGTACCGCACTCCCCCTCCGAGCGCGGTACCCACCGCGGTTACATGAGTGACAGGCGGTCGCTACGGAAGGTTGTACCGGAATCCCGCAGACCGGTCTGTGGCGTCCCTCACACGGTGAACGCGGCAGGTGCCGGACCACGCGGAACGGCCGGCCCGGGGCGTCCCCTGGGCCGGCCGTTCTTTACGGGGTGACCGGGCTGCTGTCCCCTGCCGTCCGGTCACGCGAGGGAGCGAGGTCCCACGACGCACGCTCCACGGGGCGTACGTCTCATCGCTCCTGCGGAGCCACGCGTGGTGTTGCGGTCCCGCACCTGGCTGGCGCGGACATCCTCACCAACGAAGGGCGCCGGGGGCGGTCACGCTCCGGACGAGTGACGAACACCCGCTCAGGGCGACGGGCACCCGGGGGGCCCTGGGCCCGGGGCCCGGGGCTCAGACGCGGCCGCGGCACAGCTCCAGCAGCGTCATGGCCAGGGCGGTGCCGGGCTTGCCGAGGGCATCGCTCCAGTGGGAGAGCACCTCCATCTCGCGTGAGAGGTGGACCCGGCGGCCGCCCGAGGAGATCCGGGCCTCCTGGATGACGGTGGAGACGGCCATGCGCTCCTGGATCAGGCCGATGATCCGGTCGTCGAGGGCGTCGATGCGCTCGCGGGAGTCGGCGATGAGCTGCTCGGGGGTGGTGGCGACGGTGGTCATGACGGTTCTCCTGTGGCGGGGTGGGTGGAGGCAATCCGTGCCGGCAGGAGCGGAAACGCCAGAGCGCCCCGGTCCTGTCGGACCGGGGCGCTCTGGGAAGTCAGCGGCTCAAGCGAGCATCACGAGGACCCATGGCGACCGGACCGGCCGGTGCCATAGGTAAAGAGGAAGCTCAGCTGCTTGCGCATGAAGGGGATTATTGCCTTCCGTCCCCCTCGAGGCCAAGCCGGTTCGGATGGTGAGACGAATACCCGTGTGGGTCCCCCGTTAGAATCGACAAAACAGCCACCACTTCCGCCGGAAGGCCGTCCCCGTGCCAGAAGTACCCTCCGCCGCCCACGACAGCGCCCCGGACACGGTTCTCGTCGTCGACTTCGGCGCCCAGTACGCCCAGCTCATCGCCCGCCGCGTCCGCGAGGCACGGGTCTACAGCGAGATCGTCCCCAGCACGATGCCGGTGGCCGAGATGCTGGCCAAGGACCCCAAGGCGATCATCCTCTCCGGTGGTCCGTCCTCCGTGTACGAGGAAGGCGCCCCGCGCCTGGACGACGCCCGCGGCCTCTTCGAGGCCGGTGTCCCCGTCTTCGGCATGTGCTACGGCTTCCAGCTGATGGCGACCACCCTCGGCGGCCAGGTCGACAACACCGGCGCCCGTGAGTACGGCCGCACCCCGCTGGCCGTCTCCAAGGCCGGCTCGACCCTCTTCGAGGGCACCCCCGAACACCAGTCGGTGTGGATGTCCCACGGCGACGCCTGCTCCGCCGCCCCCGAGGGCTTCGCCGTCACCGCGTCGACCAACGTCGTCCCGGTCGCGGCCTTCGAGAACGACGCGAAGAAGCTGTACGGCGTGCAGTACCACCCCGAGGTCATGCACTCCACGCACGGCCAGCAGATCATGGAGCACTTCCTCTACCGCGGCGCCGGTCTGGCCCCCACCTGGACCACCGGCAACATCGTCGAGGAGCAGATCGCGGCCATCCGCGAGCAGGTCGGCGACAAGCGCGCCATCTGCGGCCTCTCCGGCGGCGTGGACTCCGCGGTCGCCGCGGCCCTCGTCCAGAAGGCCATCGGCTCGCAGCTGACCTGCGTCTACGTCGACCACGGCCTGATGCGCAAGGGCGAGACCGAGCAGGTCGAGAAGGACTTCGTGGCCGCCACCGGCGTGCAGCTGAAGGTCGTCGACGCCCAGGAGCGCTTCCTGAACGCGCTGGCCGGGGTCTCCGACCCGGAGACCAAGCGCAAGATCATCGGCCGCGAGTTCATCCGCGTCTTCGAGCAGGCCCAGGCCGAGATCATCGCCGAGGCCGAGGGCGGCCCGGACGTGGCGTTCCTGGTCCAGGGCACGCTCTACCCGGACGTCGTCGAGTCCGGCGGCGGCACCGGCACCGCGAACATCAAGTCCCACCACAACGTGGGCGGCCTCCCCGAGGACATCGAGTTCGAGCTGATCGAGCCGCTGCGCCAGCTGTTCAAGGACGAGGTCCGGATGGTCGGCCAGGAGCTCGGCCTGCCCGAGGAGATCGTCCAGCGCCAGCCCTTCCCGGGCCCCGGCCTCGGCATCCGCATCGTCGGCGAGGTCACCAAGGAGCGCCTGGACCTGCTGCGCGAGGCCGACGCCATCGCCCGCCAGGAACTCACCGCGGCCGGCCTGGACCGCGAGATCTGGCAGTGCCCGGTCGTCCTGCTCGCGGACGTCCGCAGCGTCGGCGTCCAGGGCGACGGCCGCACCTACGGCCACCCGATCGTGCTGCGCCCCGTCTCCTCCGAGGACGCGATGACCGCGGACTGGACGCGCATGCCCTACGAGGTGCTCGCGCGGATCTCCACCCGCATCACCAACGAGGTCAAGGACGTGAACCGCGTGGTCCTGGACTGCACGAGCAAGCCCCCGGGCACCATCGAGTGGGAGTAATCCCCACCCGTACCCCCACCCGTACACCGTGAAGCCGCCGCTCCGCCCGGAGCGGCGGCTTCGCCGTTCCTCTGGCCACTTGACGGCCGCGCCGGTACCTTGCGCCGCGAACCGAAGGAGGGCCCATGCCGGATCAGCCCGTGCCCGTCCCCGTCCCCGTGGAGCGGCTCGGCTTCGAGATGCCGCCCGCGCACGACACCGTCGAAGCGGCGCGCGAGCACCGCAAGGCGCGGCTCGCCGAGGCGCTGCGCCTGCTGGGGCGGCTGGGGTACGGGGAAGGGGTGGGCGGGCAGGTCACCGCGCGCGATCCCGGGTTCGAGGACTGCTACTGGGTGAACCCCTTCGGGCGGGCCTTCGGCGGTCTCGGCCCCGACGACCTGCTGCTGGTCGACGGGGACGGGCGGGTGGTCCGCGGGGAGCGCCGGGTCAACGAGCTGGCCTTCGCCGTGCACGCCGCGGTCCACCGGGCGCGCCCCGAGGTGGTGGCCGTCGTCCGCGCGCAGGGCCCGTACGGCCGCGCCCTCGCCTGCCTCGGCGAGCTGCTCGCCCCGATCACCCAGGAGGCCTGCGCCTTCTACGAGGACCACGCGCTGCTGGACGAGTTCACCGGGGGCGGGGACGGGGACCCGGCACGGATCGCCCGCGCGCTGGGCCCGTACAAGGCGCTGATCCTGCGCAACCGCGGGCTGCTGACGGTCGGGGACTCCGTGGACGCCGCGGTCTGGTGGTTCCTTGAGGCGGAGCGGGCGGCCCAGGTGCAGCTGATCGCGCGGGCGGCCGGGAAGCCGGTGCCCATCGACCACCGCAGCGCGGTCGCGACCCGCGAGCGGTTCGGGTCCGATCTGGCCGCCTGGGTGAGCTACCAGCCGCTGCGCCACAACGGTGACACGCCGGTGGCGTCAACATCATGAACGGTTAATCACCTGCTCTGACATCGTGCGCAATCCGGAGCACTGCCGCAGTGGTGCACAATTCGCTGGCATTGCCCCGTAGTTCAGAGAGGCGGCACGCACGTGGCTGTCCAAGAGATCTCCCGAAGTCCCCATACCGGCGCCTGCACCTGCGAGGACTGCGCGCGAGAAGGGCACCGCCGCGCCGTCGCCGCGTTCCTGGAGAAGCGCGACGAGTTCGCCTCCGGGCAGGGCGTACCGGCCGCCGTGGCCCACTCGCTGGGGGCCTCCCGGCAGTGGGTCTCCGACGAACTGACCCTCTCGGCGCGTTCCGTCGCCGACCGGGGCCGGGAGGCCGGGAACTCCTGGCTGTACCTGTTCTCCCGGCGGGCCGTCCTCGCCGTGTGGATCGCCGCCGGCGTGCTGCTGCTCGTCCAGGTCGGCACCGCGCTCGGCACCGGCTGGTCCACGGCCCGCACCGCCGGGCTGCTGGCGGCCCTGGTGCTGGCCGGGCTGCTCACGGTCGCGGCCCGCGCCCAGTCGGTGCGCGGCGGGCTGCTGGCCCCGCTGGTCGGCGAGGACAACCGGCTGTCCACCTCGAAGACCGTGCCGAGCGCCTGGGTGGTGCTGACGGCGTTCGCCGCGCTGCTGCCCGCCCTGCGGCTGGCGGCCTCGGCGCCGGGGCCGGAGCGGCAGGCGCTGTACGCGGGGCTGGCCCTGGACCGGGCGCTGCCGCTGCTGTCGGTGGTCGCGCTGACCTCGGTGGTGGCCGTCCTGGTGCGCCGGGTGGTCTCCGTACGGATCATGGGCCAGCGGCTGCAGAAGCTGCCGGCCGACCGGCCGCGCGGGGTGGACCTGCTCACGGACGACGCGGGGCGCGGGAGCTTCCCGGACGCCCAGTACGTGCTGGTCTCGACGGTGGTGCTGGCCTACGCGGCGGTGTCGCTGGCCCGCTTCCCGGAGCGGCTCCCGCAGCTGCCGTGGGCGCTGGCGCTCCTGGTGGCGCTGTCGGCGGCCGTCTACCTCGCCGCCAAGTACGCCGAGGGCACCCGCCCGCTGGTGCTGTCGGTGGTGCGCAGACGGGAGCCCGGCGATCTGGACGCGCCCGTCCGCCCCGGGGACGACATCGAGATCCGGGGGGTGGGCTTCGTGCCGCCCGGGGCGCAGACGCCGGAGATGCTGGCGCGGCTGGTGGTGCGGGTCGGAGCGGTGCACGTGCACGTGCCGCTGGTCCCGGTGGCCGGCGGGTTCACCAACCCCTCGGACACCGTCCTGACGGTGCCCGTGCCGGCCGAAGTGGAACCGGGCCGCACCGAGATCCAGGTGGTGACCGCCGCAGGAGTGGAATCCAACCGCTGCAGCATCGACGTGGCCGAGTGAGCGGGGTAGACATGACGGGTGACCCGAACCGACGTTCCTGACGTCTCCCGGCTGAGCGACTCCCCGATCAAGGAGCAGGCGGTCCGCCACGCCCTGCTGCCGCTGCGGATCTTCCTCGGCGTGACCTTCGTGTACGCGGGCCTCGACAAGCTGACCGACTCCGCGTTCCTCTCCGCCACCGGCGAGGGATCCATCGGCGACCTGATGCGCGGGGTGCGCGACACCTCCGCCGTTCCGCCCCTGGTGGACCTGGCGCTCAAGGCTCCCGTCGGCTTCGCCGTGTGCCTGGCCATCGCCGAGCTGCTGGTCGGCCTGGCGGTCCTGGCCGGTCTGCTGACCCGTGTCGCGGCCGTCGGCGGAGCGCTGATCTCGCTCAGCCTGTGGCTCACCGTGTCGTGGGCGGTGACCCCGTACTACTACGGCAACGACCTGATCTACCTGATGGCCTGGACCCCGCTGATCCTCGCCGGGGCCTCCTACCCGTCCCTGGACTCGCTGATCCGGTCGCGCCGGTCCCGCCGTACGGCGTAGGTGGTCATCCCGACGAGCGCGGCGAGCGAGAGCCCGCCCATCGTGATCGGGATGACCAGGAACCACGGCAGGTCGGCCGCTCCGGTGCCGTCCAGCAGGTAGAGCACGCCCGCCGTCAGCAGGGCCAGGCCCGCGATCAGCCGTCCCGGCTGGAACTCATGACGCCGCACGGGCCACCTCCACCTGTCCCACACCCGCGCTGAGGTGCAGCTCGATCGTTCCGCCGGCCTCGGTGCCGACGGCCGGCGACAGCGTCGTCCGCCGGTTCTGCCCGCCGAGGTGCTCGATCCGGTCCGCCCGGTCCCCCGGCAGTCGTACGTCCCCCAGCCGGCGGATCGTGATGTCCGCCTCGGCGGTGACCTCCCGGGGGAGGACCACCTTGAGCCGGCCCGCGTCGATGGAGGCCCGGACGGGGACGGTGGTGCCCTTCGGAACGTCCAGGCGGCTCAGGTCCAGGGTGGCCAGCCCGGTGCCCGCCTCGTAGACCGGCCGTACGTCGGCCACGGCGGCCGGACGCCAGTCGGTGTCCCGCCAGTCGGTGCCGATCTCGCGGGGGAGTACCGCCGCCCCCGCGAGCAGGCCCGCGGTCAACAGGGACAGCAGGATCGTGCCGAAGCCGGTGCGCCCCAGCAGGGAGCTGACCACGAGACCCAGCCCGAAGACGGCCAGCGCGGCGGCGAGCCCGGTCTGCAGGGCCGCCCCCATCGGGTGGCCCTCCCAGGCGGCGGCGGTGGCGGCCGTCCCGGCCAGCAGGGCCAGGACGAAGACCCGGCCGCCGATGCCGCCGCGCGGGCGGGCCGCGGCGGCGGGCTTGCGCACGGCCGCGGCCGGAGCGCGCACCGATCCGGCGTCGTCGAGGGCCGCCGCGTCGTCCGGACCCCACAGGTAGCCCGTGGCGCCGACCGGGCCGGTGGTGCCGTCCTTGACCAGCGGGTCCCGCCACCAGGACGGGCCGCCGGGGGCCGGCGGAGCCTTCGTCTCCGGCGGGGCGGGGGAGTGCGCGGCCGGGGCCTGCGCCTCGGGCGGCCGGGTGTGCCGCCGCTGCTGCGACCAGTACGAGGCTCCGCCCAGCGCCAGGATGACCAGGACCGAGAAGACCGCGAGGCCGCCGTTGTCCAGCATCGACAGGAACAGCGCGCAGCCCACCAGGGCGGCGAAGACCGCCGCGAGGGTGGCGCCCTCGATGCGGCCGGTCAGCATCTTCTTCGCCTCGCTGTCGTCCTCGCCCTCCACGGGGAGCAGCAGCCACGCGAAGCCGTAGAAGATCAGGCCGACGCCGCCGGTGACCGCGAGGACACCGAGGACGATCCGGAAGATCACCGGGTCCAGTTCGAAGTACCGGCCCAGGCCCCCGCACACGCCCGCGAGGAGCTTGTCGCGCTTGCTGCGGCGCAGGGGAGGACGGTCGTCCGGCGGGGACGCGGCCCCCGGATCCTCCGGCGGGGCGGTGTGCACTTCGGTCATGCGTCCATGGTGACGGGCCGCCCGGGCCCGCGGCACCGGGCCCGACCCTGGCGCAACCCTGATATCCCCCCGACAGAACTGGGGGGCTGCCCTGATGCCCGGCCGGGCCCGCCCGTGTGACCATCGGTGCCATGCCGCCCGTAGCCGCCCCCCGCACCCCTCTCGCACCGGATCCCGACGAAGCGCCGCAGCGCAAGCTGTACCGCAGCGCCGACGGCCGGATGCTCGGCGGTGTCGCGCGCGGTCTCGCCGGGCACCTCGGGCTGCGGGTGGTCTGGGTCCGGCTCGCCTTCCTCCTGCTGTTCATGTGGGGCGACGGCCTCGGCATCCTGCTCTACGCCGCGTTCTGGGTCTTCGTACCGCTCGGCGTCGGCGGCCGCGCCGGGCACCGCTCCTTCCTGGAGTCCCTCGCCGACGGCAGCCGCCGGCTGCGCAAACCCGACCGGGGGCAGATCACCGCGTTGGTCGCGCTGCTCATCGGCGTCGGCATCTTCATCTCCAAGGTCCAGGTCGGCGGCGCCTCGGGCCGGTACGTGTGGCCCACGCTGCTGGTCGGGGCCGGTGTGGTCCTCGTCTGGCGACAGGCCGACAACGCCCGCCGCGCCCACTGGAACGAGACCATCGGACGGCACGGGCGCCTCTTCCAGGCCGCCCGGGCCCTCGCCGGGGTCGCCCTCGTCGGCGTCGGCCTGACCGTCTTCATCGTCGTACGGGGCTCCGCCGCCCAGCTCGGCAACGTCCTGACCGCCACCCTCGCCGTCCTCGTCGGCGTCGCGCTGCTCGCCGGACCCTGGCTGATCCGCATGACCCAGGACCTCTCCGAGGAGCGCCTGATGCGCATCCGCGCCCAGGAACGCGCCGAGGTCGCCGCCCACGTGCACGACTCGGTGCTGCACACCCTCACCCTGATCCAGCGCAACGCGGAGGACGCCGGAGAGGTGCGCCGGCTCGCGCGGGCCCAGGAGCGGGAGCTGCGGAACTGGCTGTACCGGCCCGAGGGCACCGGCAAGGACGAGGCCGAGGAGCCGGCCACCCTCGCGGAGGCCGTCAAGAAGACCGCCGCCGAGGTGGAGGACCACCACGGCGTCCCCATCGAGGTGGTCCTCGTCGGCGACTGCCCGCTCGACGAGCGGCTGGCCGCCCAGGTCCAGGCGGCGCGCGAGGCGATGGTCAACGCCGCGAAGTACGGTGGCGAGGGCGGCCCCGTGCAGGTGTACGCGGAGGTCGAGGGGCAGACGGTGTTCGTGTCCGTACGGGACCGGGGACCGGGCTTCGACATCGACGCGGTACCGGACGACCGCATGGGCGTACGAGAATCGATCATCGGCCGGATGCAGCGCAACGGCGGGACCGCGGTGCTGCGGTCCGCGCCCGACGGCGGCACGGTAGTCGAACTGGAGATGGAGAGGGCGGCGAACGCGGCATGACCGAGGACAGCGCTGTGACGGAGACCAGGAGGGTCCGGGTGGTCCTCGTCGACGACCACCGGATGTTCCGCACGGGCGTACAGGCCGAGATCGGCGACACCGGGCGGACCGGCGTCGAGGTCGTCGGAGAGGCCGCCGACGTGGACCAGGCCGTCACCGTCATCACCGCCACCCGGCCCGAGGTGGTCCTGCTCGACGTGCACCTGCCCGGCGGCGGCGGGGTCGAGGTGCTGCGCCGCTGCGCCCCGCTGATGGCGGCGGCCGAGCACCCCGTACGGTTCCTGGCCCTGTCGGTGTCGGACGCCGCCGAGGACGTCATCGGCGTCATCCGCGGCGGCGCGCGCGGCTACGTCACCAAGACCATCACCGGCACCGACCTGGTGGACTCGATCTTCCGGGTGCAGGACGGGGACGCGGTGTTCTCGCCGCGGCTGGCGGGCTTCGTGCTCGACGCCTTCGCCTCGACGGACGCGCCGCCGGTCGACGAGGACCTCGACCGCCTCACGCAGCGCGAGCGCGAGGTGCTGCGGCTGATCGCGCGCGGGTACGCGTACAAGGAGATCGCCAAGCAGCTCTTCATCTCGGTGAAGACGGTCGAGTCGCACGTCTCGGCGGTGCTCCGGAAGCTCCAGCTCTCCAACCGCCACGAGCTGACCCGCTGGGCGACGGCGCGCCGTCTGGTGTGACCTCACGGGCGGGGCCGGCCTGCGCGGATACCGGCGGATGTGATCCACGACGCAGGGGGAAGGGGCAACCGGACGCCGTCCCGCCGCCCTCTTGGGTGGCGTGATGAGCCTGACGGGGACCCCCCTCTTCGCGACGGTGGCCGTGCTGGCCGCGCTCGCCGTCGTCCTGCCGCTGGCCGTGTGGAGCAAGGTGCGCGGCCCCGCCGTCGTGCGCGTCGCCACCCGCGGCCTCATGGTGGTCTTCGCGCAGGTCACCGCCATCGCGCTGGTGTTCGTCGCGGTCAACCGCGACATGAACTTCTACGCCTCCTGGGGCGACCTCCTCGGCACCGGCAAGTACGTCACCGCCGCTCCCGACCTCGGCCCGGACGGTCTCGGCGGGAAGAAGGCCTCGGAGGTCAAGGCCGAGCCGAAGGTGAAGCAGACCTTCCAGCCCGTCGAAGGGCTCGGCGGGCGGGTCCGGAAGACCGAGCTCGACGGAAAGATCTCCGGGGTCAAGGGCGACGTGATGGTGTGGCTGCCGCCGCAGTACGACGAGCCGGAGTTCAAGGACAAGAAGTTCCCGGTGGTCGAGCTGATCCCGGGCATACCCGGAACGGGCAAGTCCTGGTTCCAGGGGCTCAAGGCGCACGAGGTGCTGGAACCGCTGATGAAGAGCGGCAAGGTCAAGCCCTTCATCCTGGTCTCGCCACGCGCCATGCTGCTGGGCAACGCCGACACCGGCTGCGCCAACCTGCCGGGCAAGGTCAACGCGGACAGCTGGTTCAGCGTCGACGTCCGCAAGATGGTCACCGACAACTTCCGGGTCTCGGACGAGGCCCGCACCTGGGGCGTCGCCGGGTACTCGGCCGGCGCGTACTGCGCCGCCAAGCTGGCGATCTCGCACCCCGACCGCTACAGCGCGGCCGTCTCCCTGTCCGGCTACAACGACCCGGGCCAGGAGCCCTCGTCGCTGGTCGCCCAGGATCCGGAGCTGCGCCGCACCCACAACCTCAAGCACGTGCTCAAGACCGCTCCCACGCCGCCGGCGGTCTCGCTGTGGATGTCGGGGGCCGAGCAGGACGGCTACCTGTCCGGCACGGACCTCAAGGCGCTCGCGCAGAGCCCGACGACGGTGCACGCGGAGAAGGTGACCGGCGGCCACAACCTCGACTCGTGGTCGAAGCAGCTCCCGCAGACCTTCGACTGGCTGAGCAAGACGGTCAAGGCGCCGTAGCGGCGCTTCGCGCCGCGTGTCGCCCGGCGGGGCGATGCGGCGCTATGCGGGGCGGGCGGCGCCGGCCCAGGGCATCGAGTCCACCGGGGCCACGCGGACCGTCGAGCCGGGGCGCGGGGCGTGGATCATCTGGCCGTTGCCGATGTAGAGCCCGACGTGGGTGATCCCCGAGTAGAAGAACACCAGGTCCCCGGGGGCCAGCTGATCGCGGGAGACGCGCCGCCCCGCGTTGATCTGCGTGTAGGTGGTGCGGGGCAGCGAAACCCCGGCCGCGCGCCAGGCCGCCTGGGTCAGGCCCGAGCAGTCGAAGGACCCCGGGCCGGTGGCGCCCCAGACGTACGGCTTGCCGATCGCGCCGTGCGCGAAGGCCACGGCGCGGGCGGCGCGGGAGCCGTCGGCGGGCGCCGGGGGAGCCGAGTGCGCGGAGCCGGCGGAGGCGGAGGCGGGGGTCGTGGCGGCGCCCGACCGGGCCTCGTACGCGGCACGCTCCTCGGCGGTGAGCCGGGCCAGCAGCCGCTTCGCGGTGCTGAGCTTGCCCTCGATCTCGGCCTTGCGCTCGGCCAGCTCGTCGCGCCGCGCGCGCAGGTCGGCGAGCCGTCCGGCGGCCTGCTCGCGCAGCTTGCCGACCTCGTCGAGCCGGCGGCGCACCGTGCTGATGCCGGCGGCGTTGCGGTCCCCGGCGCGGGTGATGAAGGAAGCCTGGGCGAGGTACTCCTGCGGATCGGCGGCGGTCGCGAGCGTGACCGCGGTGCCGAGGCCGCCGCCGCTGCGGTACTGGGTGGCGGCCAGTGACCCGAGCGCGCTGCGGGCGCTGTTGAGCTGGTCGGTCTTGCGGGCGGTCTGGTCGCGCAGGTCCGTCAGTGCGCGCTCGGCCTCCTCGGCCTTCTGCTTCGCCCCGTTGTACCGCTCGGTCGCGGCCTCGGCCTCCTCGTAGAGCCGGTCCACCTCGGACTCGACCTGTGCGGGAGTCATGCGGGGGTCGGCCTGGGAGGTGCCTTCGAAGGCGGTCGCGGTGGCAGCGCCCGCGAGGGCGAGGGTGGTGGCGGCGGTCCTTACGGTGCCGCCTGCGAGCGGGCGCTGCCTGGGCTTTCGATGACTGGCCACGAGGGCCTCACGTCCTTCCTCTGTCGGTGCTTGGAGGAGGACGCTAGAGCGGAGGTAACGGGCCGATGACGAGATGATCGCAAGTGGCCTGATGCGACCGGGGATGGCCGACCGGGACCGATGTGGATCAGTGCCAGAGGACGGCGATGAAGATATTGACCACGGTCAGTCCGCCGACCGCGCCGAACAGCGCCTTCTCCACCCGCTCCTCGTCGCGCTTGACGTAGACGAGGGCGAGGACCACGAAGAGGACCGCGAGCTTCACGCCGATCTTGACCTGGTTGACGGCGGACCCGTCCATCTCGCGGAAGCCGACCAGGAGCACACCGGTGACGAGCATGGTGAGCGCGCCGTGCAGCATGGCGGGCACGAAGCGGGCGGTGCCCGCGCCCATCGCCTTCATCTGGGTCAGGAAACCGCCGAGGAGCGAGGCTATGCCGATGATGTGCAGGCCGACGAAGGCGTTGGTGAGGACAGTCATGGCGTCGAGCGTACGAGACGAATTTCCGGGGGCGGAACCGGCTGTCGGTCCCGCCCCCTAGACTCGGAATGCGATGAGCAGCCTCTTTGACGACAGTTTCCTGGCGGACCTCACCCCCTCCGACGAGGTCCCTCCGCCGCCCGAGGATCACGCCGCCCCCGAGCCGGGCGCCGACGATCTCTTCGGCGGCCGCTTCGACATGCCCATGTCCGGGGACGCGTACTACCGGGACGGCGCCCCGCGGCCCGTCATCGACCCGGCGACGCTCCTCGACGGGCTGAACGAGCAGCAGCGCGCGGCCGTGGTGCACGCGGGCTCCCCGCTGCTCATCGTGGCCGGCGCAGGCTCCGGCAAGACCCGGGTGCTGACCCACCGCATCGGCCACCTGCTCGCCGCGCGGAACGTCCACCCCGGCCAGATCCTGGCGATCACCTTCACCAACAAGGCCGCCGGCGAGATGAAGGAGCGCGTCGAGAGCCTCGTCGGCCCGCGCGCGAACGCCATGTGGGTCTCCACCTTCCACAGCGCGTGCGTCCGCATCCTGCGCCGCGAGTCCAAGCGGCTCGGCTTCACGTCCTCCTTCTCGATCTACGACGCCGCCGACTCCAAGCGCCTCATGGCGCTCGTCTGCCGCGACCTGGACCTGGACCCGAAGAAGTTCCCGCCGAAGTCCTTCAACGCCAAGATCTCGAACCTCAAGAACGAGCTGATCGACGCGGAAGCCTTCGCCGACCAGGCCGCCGACGGTTTCGAGAAGACCCTCGCCCAGGCGTACGCCATGTACCAGGGGCGGCTGCGCGAGGCCAACGCGCTCGACTTCGACGACATCATCATGACCACGGTCCACCTGCTCCAGGCGTTCCCGGACGTCGCCGAGCACTACCGGCGCCGCTTCCGGCACGTCCTCGTCGACGAGTACCAGGACACCAACCACGCCCAGTACACGCTCGTGCGCGAGCTGGTCGGCACCGGCTACCCGGACCTGCCGCCCGCCGAGCTCTGCGTGGTGGGTGACGCCGACCAGTCGATCTACGCCTTCCGCGGTGCGACCATCCGCAACATCCTCCAGTTCGAGGAGGACTACAAGGACGCGACGACGATCCTGCTGGAGCAGAACTACCGCTCCACGCAGACGATCCTCTCCGCCGCCAACGCGGTCATCGAGCGCAACGAGAACCGCCGCGCCAAGAACCTGTGGACCCAGGCCGGCACCGGCGCCGTCATCACCGGTTACGTCGCGGACACCGAGCACGACGAGGCGCAGTTCGTCGCCGACGAGATCGACCGGCTGACCGACGCGGGGGACGCCAAGGCGGGCGACGTCGCGATCTTCTACCGGACCAACGCGCAGTCGCGTGTCTTCGAGGAGATCTTCATCCGCGTCGGCCTCCCGTACAAGGTCGTCGGCGGCGTCCGCTTCTACGAGCGCAAGGAGGTCCGCGACGTTCTCGCGTACCTGCGCGTCCTCGCGAACCCCGAGGACAACGTGCCGCTGCGCCGGATCCTGAACACGCCCAAGCGGGGCATCGGCGAGCGCGCCGAGGCGATGATCGACGCCCTCGCGATGCGCGAGAAGATCACCTTCCCGCAGGCGCTGCGGCGCGTGGACGAGGCCTTCGGCATGGCCGCGCGCTCGACGAACGCGGTGAAGCGGTTCAACGTGCTGATGGAGGAGCTCCGCACGATCGTCGACTCGGGCGCGGGCCCGGCGGTGGTCCTGGAAGCGGTGCTGGAGCGCACCGGCTACCTCGCCGAGCTCCAGGCGTCGACGGATCCGCAGGACGAGACGCGCATCGAGAACCTCCAGGAACTCGCCGCCGTGGCGCTGGAGTTCGAGCAGGCCCGGGAGGCGGCGGCCGCCGAGGCGGCCGAGACCGGCGCCCCGGCTCCCGGCGCCGGCACCCTGGCCGAGTTCCTGGAGCAGGTGGCGCTCGTCGCCGACTCCGACCAGATCCCGGACGAGGACACCGAAGGCACGGGCGTCATCACGCTGATGACCCTGCACACCGCCAAGGGCCTGGAGTTCCCGGTGGTCTTCCTGACCGGCATGGAGGACGGGGTCTTCCCGCACATGCGGGCGCTCGGCCAGACCAAGGAGCTCGAGGAGGAGCGCCGCCTCGCGTACGTGGGCATCACGCGGGCGCGCGAGCGGCTGTACCTGACGCGCTCCTCGATGCGCAGCGCCTGGGGCACGCCCTCGTACAACCCGCCGTCGCGGTTCCTGGAGGAGATCCCGGACGAGTACCTCCAGTGGAAGCGCACGGGCGCGGCACAGAAGCCGGCCGGTCCGATGCGGAGCTCCGGGTACGGGTCTTCGGGGTCCGGCTCGGGCTTCGGCGGCGGAAAGGCCTCGTTCGGCACCTCGCCGGAGGCGTTCCTGTCCTCGTCGCGTACGAAGTCGGGCCCGTCCGGCTTCGCCACGCGCCGGGCCGCCGACAAGCCGGTGATCTCCCTGGCGGTCGGGGACCGGGTCACGCACGACCAGTTCGGGCTCGGCACCGTGATGGAGGTCAAGGGCGCGGGCGCCGACGCGCAGGCCACCATCGACTTCGGGGACGACAAGCCGAAGCGCCTGCTCCTGCGCTACGCGCCGGTCCAGAAGCTGTAGCGGGCAGTCTGGGGGCCGGCGGCCTGGCAGCGGGGCGGCTCGAGGCCGTCGGCTAGCGCGGGTCCAGGCCGTGGCTGCGCAGCCACGCCAGGGGATCGATCGCGGAACCGCCACCGGGCCGTACCTCGAAGTGGAGGTGCGGGCCGGTGGAGTTGCCCGAGTTGCCGGAGTACGCGATGACGTCGCCCGCCTTGACCTTGCCGGACCGGATCTTGGTGCTGCTGAGGTGGCAGTACCAGGTCTCCGTGCCGTCGGGCGCGGTCACTATCGCCATGTTGCCGTAGGCGCTGTTCCACTGGGTGCGCACGGTGCCGTCGGTGGCGGCCATGACCGGGGTTCCGTAGCCGACCGGGAAGTCGATACCGGTGTGCACGGACATCCACATGCCGCCGGCCTGCCCGAAGCTGGCGCTGAGGCCGTGCTGTGCGACGGGGATCGCGAACTTGGGGCGGGCGGCTTCCTTCGCCGCCTCTTCCTCGGCCTTCTTCTTCTTTTCCTCGTCCTGGCGCTGGCGCAGGTCGATGCGCTCCTGCGTGCGGCTCGCGCGGTCCGCGAAGTCGCCCGCGTCGGCGCTGAGCGCGGCCAGTTGGGTGTCGAGCTTGGTGTTCGCCGCGACGGGCTTGACCGAGGCCGGGTCGGGCGCGGCCATCGTGGTGGTGTCCTCGGCCGGCTTGTCCGTGCCGGTCAGTCCGCCGACGGAGGCGGCGGCGACACCCGCGACACCCATCACGCAGGCGGAGGGCACGGCCACGGTCAGCAGGGCGGAACGCTTCGCCGGGGTGCGCCGACGGGTGTTGCCCGCCTTGCCGTTGCCCTTCGCGCCGGCCTTGGCGTTGCCCTTGCCGGCGGTCCGGCGCGCGGAGCGCGGAGCGGAGGTCACGGGCATGGCCTGGGTCGGGAGGTCGTGCACCTCGGGCGTTTCGCCGTCGACCAGCTCTTCGAACTCTCCGAGCCCGTCGAGTACTTCGTTCCCGTCGAAGACGGTGGTCTCGGCGTACGCGTGGGGCTCGGGGGCGGGCGCAGGGGTTTCGTAGGCGTAGGCCTCGTACGCGTATTCCTGCTGCTGCTGCTGCGGATGGTGCAGCTGCTCCGTCGGCGCAGGCTGGTAGGCGTCGTACGCGTACTCGTACGCGTAGCCGGCGTCGGGCTGCTGTACCGGTGCTTCGGTGGCGTCGGGCGTGACGGGGGCGGCGGTGTTCCAGGCGGTGGCGTCGTACGCGCCGGTCTCGCCACCCATCAGCGTCTCGTAGCCCGGCACCGTCCAGTGCCCGGTCTGCGTCTGCTCGGCGGTGGTGTCGTAGCCGAAGGACGGCTGCGGCTGGTACTGCGCGTAGCCGGAGTAGTCGGTGTCCGGCGTGTTCCAGGCGTTGGTCTGAGCCGGGATCGTGGAGAGGTAGGCGTCCTGTGAGGTCCACGCCGTGGTGTCGTACGCGCCGGTCTCATAGGAGCCGTATGCGGCGTAGTTGACGCCCTGACCCTGCGTTTCATAGGAAACGTAGGTGGAATCACCAGCGAAAGTGGTGGTGGCAAGGCCGTCATACCCGGGATCCGGGTACTGGCCCGGCGAGGGGCGGTCGTTCACCAACTTCTCTTTCGCCTCGGCAGTGGTGGCCTGGGTGGCCGGGGAATCAGAGGTTCCCCGGAGGAGAGCAGTGGCGTGACTGTACCCGGCGGTTACTCACAACGACAATCTTCGGCGGGTTTCCACATCGCGGGAACCGGGCATTCGGCCGCCTTTCGGTCGCCGAAAGACGCAGCCTTGGCCTTGAGTTCGAAATTCGTTCGACTTCTGGCGGTCCGGCGTCTAAGCGACGGACGCGGCTCCCGCACGCTCCACGGCGGTCGGCCCGGGGCCGTCGAGCGCGCGCCGCACCGCAGCGATCACGGTGGGGTGGGCGGGGAGCGCGAGGTGTCCGATGCCCGTGACCTGCACGTTCTCCACGCGTAGATCCGGATGCTCGATCCGGGCCGTGCCGACGGGGGCCATCACGACGTCGAACTCGCTCCAGAACGCCACGCATCGCGTCGCGCAGCCGGGCGCGGGACCGGCCAGCTCGGCCAGCACCTCGGAGTCGGGCCGCATCTGGCGCACCAGCGGGTGCGCGTCCATGAAGGGGGCGACCAGCGTCCCGGAATGCGGGGTGCCGAGCGTGACGAGCGTACGGACGCGGGCGTCGCCGCCGAGGCGCTGGACGTAGTACCGGCCGACCAGCCCGCCCAGGCTGTGCCCCACCAGATCCACCCGCTCCTGCCCGGTGCGCGCGCACAGCTCCTCGACGCGCCGGGCGAGGTGGCGGGCGGTGACACGCAGGTCGCGGGTGAAGGGCGAGTAGTTGTACGCCTCCACGTGCCGGCGGCCGTCCGCCCCGAGGGCGCGGCGCAGGAGGACGAAGACGGAGCGGTTGTCGGAGAAGCCGTGCAGGAGCAGCACGGGAGGCCGCGCACCGGCGGACCCGGCGGTGCCCGCCTGGCTGCCGGTCCTCTCCTGGCGCACCCCGGTGGGATAGAGGAGGAGATGCCCCCCGAGGACGACCACCTCGAGCGCCCCGGCCCGCAGCGCGGCACCGGACAAGGGTATGGACAGCCCCATGACGGCCTCCCCTGAGCCTTTTCGGGACTGCGGCCGGTAGCGCCACCGTGCCGTGCGGCTGTCGGCACGGTGGCGCAATGCCGTCCCTCGTGTGATTTCCCCCTCCTGGTTGACCGTGAAACGGTGGCGTGCGCGATGCTGTACTTAACGTTCGTTCACTCGGGAGGCAGTGCGATGGGTGTGACCGGTCCGATCCGTGTGGTGGTGGCCAAGCCGGGTCTCGACGGCCACGACCGCGGCGCCAAGGTGATCGCGCGCGCCCTGCGGGACGCGGGCATGGAGGTCATCTACACAGGCCTGCACCAGACCCCCGAGCAGATCGTGGACACCGCGATTCAGGAAGACGCCGACGCGATCGGCCTCTCGATCCTCTCCGGCGCCCACAACACGCTGTTCGTGCGCGTACTGGAACTCCTGAAGGAGCGCGACGCGGAGGACATCAAGGTCTTCGGCGGCGGCATCATCCCGGAGGACGACATCGCCCCCCTGAAGGCGAAGGGCGTGGCCGAAATCTTCACCCCGGGCGCGACGACGACCGCGATCGTCGACTGGGTCCGCGCCCACGTCCGCGTGTAGCCCCCGGCGGGCGCGGCCTGGCGAAGCCCGGGGGCTCCGCCCTGGAACCCGCGATGTCGCCGGCGCAGCCTGGTGGAGCTCGGGGGTGCCTCGCCCCGGAACCCGCGATGTCGCTGGCACGGCTTGGTGAAGCCCGGGGGGCTTCGCCGTGGAACCCGCGACCTCGCCGGGCGCGGCCTGGTAGAGCTCGCGGGCTTCGCCATGGAACCCGCGACGTCGTCGGCGCGGCCTGGCGGAGTTCGAGGGCTTCGCCATGGAACCCGAGACCTAGCCGCCACGGCCTGGCGGAGCTCGGGGCTGCGCCCCGGAACCCCGCGCCTCATACGCCGCAGGGGCTGACTGCGTCTGCTCGGCTGTTGCCAGGCCCAGGGCAGGGAACCAGCTGCGCGCCCGCACCTACCCACTCAGGCGGGCAAAATCCAGCCCCTCCGGCGTTTGAGGAGCGGGGTACGGGGCGGAGCCCCGATCTGTGAGGGGCACTTGACGGCCACGCGGGACCCCATGCAGCCCCTCCGGCGTTTGAGGAGGCGGGATCCGGGGCGGAGCCCCGGATCCTTGAGGGACACCTGACGGCGGACGGCACCCTGTTCAGCCTCGCCGGCGTTTGAGGCGCGGGGCCCGGGGCGGAGCCCGAGGGGTTACACCGAGGCCAGTTCGGACAGCATCGCCTCGCGCAAGCGAAGGGTGGCCACCAGCCGCTGAAACGCCTCCCCCCAGTACGCGGCGGCGCCGGGCGACGTGTCCGCCGGATCCTCCGCCCCCGCGGTCAGGGCCTCCAGCCGCCCGGCCTCCGCAGGATCAAGGCAGCGCTCCGCCAGCCCCATCACCCCGCTGAAGCTCCACGGGTAGCTGCCCGCCTCCCGCGCCGCCTCCAGCGCGTCCACGACAGCCCTCCCCAGCGCCCCCGCCCACGGCACCACGCACACCCCGAGCAGCTGAAAGGCCTCCGACAGCCCGTGGGCCCGTATGAACTCCGCGACCCAGTCAGCCCGTTCCGCATCCGGCAGGGTCTCCAGCAGCTTCGCCCGTTCCGCGAGCGAGGCCGTCCCCGGGCCCGCCGCGGGCGGGGCGGAGGCCGGGCCGAGCAGGGCCCGCGACCACTCCGCGTTCCGCTGCCGCACGGCCGCCCGGCACCACGCCGCGTGCAGCTCCTCCCGCCAGACCTCGCCCTCGGCGACCGGAAGCGCCACCAGCTCCGCCGGCCGCATCCCCCCGAACCGCTCCGCCCAGCAGGACAGCGGCGCCGCCTCCACCAACTGCCCGAGCCACCAGGCGCGTTCCCCCCGTCCGGCCGGTGGCTGTCTGACCACCCCGTCCCGCAGCATCCCCGCGTCGCATTCGGCCGGCGGGGTCACCCCCTCGGGACCCACGCAGGCCAGGGCGCGCTCCGCCATCCGCCCGGCCAGTGCCGAGCCGGGCAGAGCGGACAGCAGCTCGGCGGCCGTCGCGCGGACATTGCGACTGCGGTCACCCAGCGCCGCCTCCAGGAACGGCTCGTCCCCCTCCGACAGCCCCACGCGCAGCGAATCGAGGAACATCAGCCGGTCCTCGGCCCGCTCGGTGGCCCAGGTCGTCGCCAGCAGCCTCGGCGCGGCCGCCGCGTCGTGGGCCCGTACCGCACCCAGGAGCGCCACCCGCTCCGCGAACAACCCTTCCTGCCACAGCCGTTCCACTCCGGCCGCGTCCGTCACGTCCGGCAGCTGCCCGGCCCCGCCCACGCCACCGCGCAGGGCGAAGCGCCAGTCCGGATTCAGCCGCGCCAGCCACATGCCGCGCGCCCCGGCCAACGCCAGCGCCTGCGGCCGCAGATCCGTACGGGCCCGGGCCGCGTCCAGCAGCGCCGGTACGAGCGCGGCCGGCGAGCGGTAACCGTGCCGCCCGGCCGCGGCCAGCCATTGGGGCAGCAGCTCCGTCAGGTCCGGCGCGGCCCCGCGCCGCCCGCCGCCGCTGCCCGCACCGGTCCGGCCGGCCAGCAGCTGTGCGAGCCGCCGCCGGGCCGCCGCCGGTGGCGCCGGACGCGGATCCAGCGGCGCGGGCTCCGGGCGGGGCCCCGCCGCGGCCGGCCTCAGCCCGGCCCGCCGCCGCGCGGTCTGCACGGCCGCCGCGTCCAACAGGGCCTCCGGACCGCGGCCGTCCTGCCGCCGGTCGGTGCCCAGCAGTGCCGCACCGACCAGCTCCTCCCAGTCCCCGTACTCCTCGTCACCCATGCCCATCAGCCCTCTCCCCTCCCTGGATACCGCGCTCCGGTCCCGCCCCCTCCGCGGGACCGGAGCAGTCCATGTGCCGCTCAACTGCGCTCAACTGGCGTGGTTGTCGTTCACAAAAGCCCCCCGGCTTCTCGTTGCTCCCCGTTCCCCGTACGGCGCCCCGGCGCCGCGTGTTTCCCTCCCCGCCGTCCGCGCGGACGGCATACGGGCCCCCAGGCCCCCGCGGTTTCCTCAGTGGTTTCCCTCGGCGATCTCTTTGTCCCCGACCCCACCCCCGCGCCCGTCAGGCCAGCGCCACCGGTTCCGGAGCGTCCGGCTGCCAGGCCGTCAGGGGGGTGAAGCCACGGTGGCCGCACTCCCCGAACACCGTCACCGGGCCCCCGCCCGACAACGCGGCCAGCTGCCACAGGCCCGGCCGGGACCGGCTCCCGGCCCCGGTCTGCGGCACCGGCAGGGCGGAGTCGCCCTCCGCGTCCGCCAGCTGCCAGCCCAGCTCTCCCGGTATGGGGATCACCGGACCCAGCACCACCGGCCAGGACTCCAGCCACGGGTCCTCCCGCAGCGCCGCCCCGTAGGCCTCCAGAGCCGCCCCCGTACTCACCGCGACCGGAACCTCCGTGCACGGCGCGGCCGCCGCGAACCTCTCCCCGAGATCCGCCAGCAACCCCGCCGACCCGGGCCGGAAGCGCACTTCCGCCTCCAGCACCAGCCCCACCGGCAACGCCAGCCCCGGAGGCCGGCCGGGCGGTCCGAAGTCCAGTACCAGCGCCGGCCGGCCGCCCTCCAGCCCGCGCAGCCATATCCGGCGGGTGGTGAGCCGCCCGTCCGGCGACACCGAGTCGTTCTGGGCCAGCACCAGCCATCGGTCCCGTACGGCCTCCCCCTCCCCGGAGGCCGGCAGTCCCACCCGGCTGCGCACCGTCGCCGCCAGCTGATCCGGCAACGCGGCCACCCCGAGCCAGGCCCGGTCCAGCAGGTGCAGCAGCGCCGCCTCCTCCAGCATCCGGGCGGGCCAGCCGGGGCCGCAACTGGGTATCGTGCCCAACTCCCTTACCCGCCCCGCCAGTCCGGGGGCCTGGGCGTCGACCATCCGCGCCGCGGTCTCCTCCCACGCCGCGTACCCGGCCTGCTCCTGGCCCGCGAGGCCGCCGCGCAGCAGATCGGCCAGCCGCTGCTCCAGCTCGGTGACGCCCGCGCCGATCCGGGCCGCCCGCCGCTCGGCCCGCCGCCGCGCCGCCTCCTCGTCCACCGGTCTGCCGGCTCCCGCAGCCGGCGCCGCGGCCTTCGCCGCCCGGTCCGCCAGCCACTGCGCGGCCCACTCGGGCGGCTCGCCCGGCTCGCCCACCCCCTCGGCCGACCAGAGCAGCAGCAGCCCCAGCGCGTGCTTGCACGGGAACTTCCGGCTCGGGCAGGAGCACTTGTACGCCGGCCCGGCCAGATCCACGACCGTGCGGTACGGCGTACTGCCACTGCCCTTGCACAACCCCCACACCGAACCGGAAGCGGAACCTCCGATCTGCGACCACGGCCCCGCCCCGCCGAGTCTGCTTCCCGCCTTGCGTGAGGCATCGTCAGGAGCCAGAGCCAGTACCTGTTCCGCCGTCCAGCGGACCCCCTGCTCAGTCATGTGAACCACCGTACGGACCCCCACTGACAATCGCCCTGACCTGCAACAACAGTCTGGGCAGGGGGCGTTGTCAGTGGTGTGGTGCACCGTGGATCCCAGCAGTCGGGAGCGGCTGCCGAGCATTGGAGGGGGACCATGACCATGCCCGAGAACACCACGGGAGCCCAGGCGCTGCGACCGCACGCCGAGGACGCCTTCGCGCACGAACTGAAAGCCCTGGAAGCCGCCGACGACCGGCCCCGCCCGACCCGTTGGAAGCTCTCCCCGTGGGCCGTCGCCACCTACCTGCTCGGCGGCGAACTGCCCGACGGCACGGTCATCACACCCAAGTACGTGGGACCGCGCCGCATCGTCGAAGTCGCCGTCACCACCCTGGCCACCGACCGGGCCCTGCTCCTGCTCGGCGTTCCCGGCACCGCCAAGACCTGGGTGTCGGAGCACCTCGCCGCCGCCGTCAGCGGAGACTCCACCCTCCTCGTCCAGGGCACCGCCGGCACGCCCGAGGAAGCCATCCGCTACGGCTGGAACTACGCCCGGCTCCTCGCCCACGGCCCCAGCCGCGAAGCCCTCGTCCCCAGCCCCGTCATGCGGGCCATGGCCGACGGCATGACCGCCCGCGTCGAGGAACTGACCCGCATCCCCGCCGACGTCCAGGACACCCTCATCACCGTCCTGTCCGAGAAGACCCTCCCGATACCGGAGCTCGGCGAAGAGGTGCAGGCCGTGCGCGGGTTCAACCTCATCGCCACCGCCAACGACCGCGACCGCGGGGTCAACGAGCTCTCCAGCGCGCTGCGCCGCCGCTTCAACACCGTGGTCCTGCCCCTGCCCGCCACCGCCGAAGCCGAGGTCGACATCGTCGCCCGCCGCGTCGACCAGATGGGCCGCTCCCTCGACCTGCCGGCCGCGCCCGAAGGCCTGGAGGAGATCCGCCGCGTCGTCACCGTCTTCCGCGAGCTGCGCGAGGGAGTCACCGACGACGGCCGTACGAAGGTGAAATCGCCCAGCGGCACCCTCTCCACCGCCGAGGCCATCTCCGTCGTCACCGGCGGCCTGGCCCTGGCCGCCCACTTCGGGGACGGCGTGCTGCGCCCCTCCGACGTGGCCGCCGGGATCCTCGGCGCGGTCGTCCGCGACCCGGCCGCCGACAAGGTGGTCTGGCAGGAGTACCTGGAGGCCGTGGTCCGCGAGCGGGACGGCTGGAAGGACTTCTACCGCGCCTGCCGGGAGGTGACCGCATGAGCAGGACCGCGCAGGGCCCGCTGCTGCTGGGCGTACGGCACCACGGGCCCGGCTCGGCGCGCGCCGTACGGGCGGCCCTCGACGCGGCCCGGCCGAAGGCGGTGCTCATCGAGGGACCGCCCGAAGGGGACGCGCTGCTGCCGCTCGCCGCCGAACCGGGGATGCGGCCGCCCGTCGCCCTCCTCGCGCACGCGGCGGACGACCCGGGCCGGGCCGCGTTCTGGCCACTGGCCGGATTCTCCCCCGAATGGGTCGCCATCCGCTGGGCCCAGTCGCGGGACGTCCCGGTCCGGTTCATCGACCTCCCGGCGGCGCACACCCTGGCGGCCGAAGGGGACCGGCAGGACGGGGGCGAGCCCGACGCGGTCCGGCTGGACCCCCTCGCCGTGCTGGCCGAGACCGCCGGGTACGACGACCCGGAGCGCTGGTGGGAGGACGTGGTCGAACACCGGGGCGCCGACGGCCGACCGCAGGACCCGCTCGGCGCGTTCGAGGCGCTCGGCGAGGCCATGGGCGCCCTGCGCGAGGCCTACGGCGACGGCGGCCACGCCCGAGACCCGGTCCGCGAGGCGTACATGCGGCAGCGGATGCGGGCCGCCCGCCGCGAGTTCGGCGACGCGTACGCCGTGGTGTGCGGAGCCTGGCACGTCCCCGCCCTGCGTACGAAGACCACCGCGGCCGCCGACAAGGCACTGCTCACCGGTCTGCCCAAGGTCAAGGTGGAGACCACCTGGGTGCCCTGGACCCACCGCAGGCTCGCTCGGGCCGGCGGGTACGGCGCGGGCATCGCCTCGCCCGGCTGGTACGCCCACCTCTTCTCGGCCCCGGACCGGCCCGTGGAGCGGTGGCTGACCAAGGTCGCGGGGCTGCTGCGGGAGGAGGACCGGCAGGTCTCCTCGGCGCACGTCATCGAGGCGGTCCGGCTGGCCGGGACCCTGGCCGCGATGCGGGGGCGGCCGCTGCCCGGGCTGACGGAGACCCTGGAAGCGGTCCGGGCGGTGATGTGCGACGGTTCCGAGATACCGCTCGCGCTGATAGAGGACCGCCTGGTCGTCGGCGACGTGCTCGGCGAGGTCCCGGACACGGCCCCGGTCGTACCGCTCCAGCGCGACCTGAGCCGGCAGCAGCGCTCGCTGCGGCTCAAGCCCGAAGCGCAGGAACGCGAGCTGGAACTCGACCTGCGCAAGGAGACGGACGCGGCCAAGTCCCTGCTGCTGCACCGGCTGCGGCTGCTCGGCATCGGCTGGGGCACGCCCACCGCCTCCCGGAGCAGTACCGGCACCTTCCGGGAGACCTGGCGGCTGTGCTGGGAGCCGGAGCTTTCGGTGCGGGTGGCCGAGGCCGGGATCTGGGGCACCACCGTCCTGGCCGCGGCCACCGCCAAGGCCGAAGCGGACGCCGCGGGCGCCGGGGAGCTGGGCGAGGTGACGGCACTGGCCGAGCGGTGCCTGCTGGCCGGGCTGTCGGAGGCGCTGCCCGCCGTACTGCGGACGCTCGCGGACCGGGCCGCGCTGGACACCGATGTGGCGCGGCTCGCCAAGGCCCTGCCGGCACTGGCCCGGTCGCTGCGGTACGGGGACGTCCGGGGCACCGACGCGGCGGCGCTGGGCACGGTGGCGGCCGGGCTCGCCGAGCGGATCTGCGTGGCGTTGCCGCCGGCCTGCGCGGCCGGGCTGGACGCCGACGCGGCGGCGGAGCTGCGGGGCCATGTGGACGGGGTGCACGGGGCCGTCGCACTGCTGGCCGACGCCGAGGAGGGGCTGCGGGACAGGTGGTCCGCGGTGCTGCGGACGCTGGCCGGTCGGGACACCGTGCCGGGGCTGATACGCGGCCGTGCCGCCCGGCTGCTGCTGGACGAGGGGCGGCTCCCGGCCGGGGAGACGGCGCGGCTGATGGGGCTCGCCCTGTCCCCGGCGGCCTCCCCGGCCGACGCGGCGGGGTGGATCGACGGCTTCGCGGGCGGCGGCTCGGGCGGCGGGACCCTGCTGGTCCACGACGACCGGCTGCTGGGGCTGATCGACAGCTGGCTGGTGGGGGTGCCGGAGCGGGCCTTCACCGACGTACTGCCGTTGCTGCGGCGGACGTTCGGAGCGTACGAGCCGGGCGTGAAGCGGACCCTGGGCGAGCTGGTCCGCCGCGGGCCGTCCGGCACCGCTGCGGCGACGGCCGGCGGCGCGGCCCCCGAGGGCTTCGCGCCGGAGCTCGACCCCGCCCGGGCGGACGCCGTGGTGGAGCTGGTCCGCCTGCTCCTGGCCGCTCCGCCGCCCGGCACACCGGAGGCCTGAGCCGCCTTCAGCCAGCCGGCCCCGCGGCCGGGGCTCCGCCCCGCACCCCGCGCCTCAATCGCCGGCGGGGCTTGATTTGCCCCCGTCGTCCTGTGGGTGCGGCGCCGTTGCCGGGGGCCGGCCCCGGACCCCTGCGCCTCAATCGCCGGCGGGGCTGATTGTGCCCCCGTGGTCTTGTGGGTGCGGCGCCGTTGCCGGGGGCCGGCCCCCGGACCCCCGCGCCTCAAACGCCGACGGGGCTGGGTGTGTCGGACGGGAGCAGCCATATTCAGCCTCGCCGGCGTTTGAGGCGCGGGGTCTGGGGCGGAGCCCCAGGGTTTTGAGCCGCGCCCGGCGATGGAGGCGCGGGTCCGGGCGGAGCCCGGGGAACGGAGAAAGGGCGGGGCGGGGAGAGGCTCCGCGCAGCGGCCCCCGAAGCGGCCCCGAAGCGGTGCCCTGCAGCGGTGCTCTGCAGCGGTGTCCCGCGGTCGTGGCCGCGGTGGTGCCCCGCGGTGGTGCGGAGCAAAGAGAGGCGGTCGGCGGCACGGGTCGCAGACCATGACACGGACAGGGGACGGGACGTATGGGCAGGACTGCAGACGCGGCGGCAGCGCGGGACGCGGAGGCCGCCGGTGACGGCAACGGCGTCGACGCGGGGCCCGCGGCAGGCGAACGGCTCCGGCGGTGGCGGCTGGTGCTCGGCGGGGGAGAGGGCGACGGGACCGGGTACGCGTTGAGCGGGCGGGACGCGGCCATGGACGGGACGCTCGCCGCGCTGTACGGCGGGGGCGCGGAGCGCGGCGGGAGCGGCCCTCGCAAGGCGCAGGGGTCCCGGTCGGCAGGCCTCGGGGGGTCCGCCCCGCACGTGGCCCGCTGGCTCGGGGACATCCGTACGTACTTCCCCAGCTCCGTGGTCCAGGTCATGCAGCGCGACGCGATCGAACGGCTCGGCCTCTCCGCCCTGCTGCTGGAGCCGGAGATGCTGGAGGCCGTCGAGCCCGACGTCCACCTGGTCGGCACGCTGCTCTCACTGAACAAGGCCATGCCCGACACCACCAGGGAGACGGCCCGGGCAGTGGTCCGCAAGGTGGTCGAGCAGCTGGAGCAGAAGCTCGCGACGCGGACCCGGGCGACCCTCACCGGCGCTCTCGACCGGTCCGCCCGGATCAGCCGCCCCCGCCACCACGACATCGACTGGAACCGCACGATCCGGGCCAACCTCAAGAACTACCTGCCCGAGTACCGCACCGTGGTCCCCGAACGGCTCATCGGATACGGCCGTGCGGCCCAGTCGGTGAAGAAGGAGGTGATCCTCTGCATCGACCAGTCGGGGTCGATGGCCGCGTCCGTCGTCTACGCCTCCGTGTTCGGGGCGGTGCTGGCCTCGATGCGCTCGATCGCGACCCGCCTCGTCGTCTTCGACACCGCCGTCGTCGACCTCACCGACCAGCTCGACGACCCGGTCGACGTCCTCTTCGGCACGCAGCTGGGCGGCGGCACCGACATCAACCGGGCCCTCGCCTACTGCCAGTCGAAGATCACCCGCCCCGCCGATACCGTCGTCGTCCTGATCAGTGATCTCTACGAGGGCGGCATACGCAACGAGATGCTCAAGCGCGTCGCCGCCATGAAGGCCGCCGGGGTCGAGTTCGTGACCCTGCTGGCCCTGTCCGACGAAGGGGCCCCGGCCTACGACCGCGAACACGCCGCCGCCCTTGCGGCGCTTGGCGCCCCGGCGTTTGCCTGCACCCCCGACCTGTTCCCGGAGGTGATGGCCGCGGCCCTCGAGAAGCGCCCTCTGCCGGTGCCCTGACCGGCCCCGGCGCGGATCACAGGGAATGGGCAGATCACACGAAGTTCCAGTTCAACCGTGAGGCGATCTGTGACAGGTATCACCGCTCAGGTGTGATCTGCGATTTAGGGACCTACGTCCCACGGGGATAACCTGCGGGACGGACATGCCGCGTCCACGGTCACCGTGTGCGCCTTCCTTGTGACAGCGCCGTCACGTTGCCCTCCGCGGCACGCCCACGCAGATAGCAGACAACCGCGAATCACTGCGAATCTTTAAAAAGACAAGGGACGGACGCGCGTGGACCTGTTCGAGTACCAGGCGAGGGACCTCTTCGCCAAGCACGGTGTACCGGTGCTGGCCGGTGAAGTCATCGACACGCCTGAGGCGGCTCGCGAGGCCACCGAGCGGCTGGGCGGCAAGTCGGTCGTCAAGGCGCAGGTGAAGGTCGGCGGCCGCGGCAAGGCCGGCGGCGTGAAGCTGGCCGCCACCCCGGACGAGGCCGTCGCCCGGGCGACGGACATCCTCGGCATGGACATCAAGGGCCACACGGTCCACAAGGTGATGATCGCCGAGACCGCTCCGGAGATCCTGGAGGAGTACTACGTCTCCTACCTCCTCGACCGCACCAACCGCACCTTCCTGGCCATGGCCTCGGTCGCGGGCGGCATGGACATCGAGCAGGTCGCGGAGGAGACCCCCGAGAAGCTCGCCAAGGTCCCGGTGAACGCCAACGAGGGCGTGACCATCGAGAAGGCCCGCGAGATCGTCGCCCTGGCGCAGTTCCCGGCCGAGGTCGCCGAGAAGGTCGCCGAGGTCCTCGTGACCCTCTGGAAGACCTTCATCGCCGAGGACGCGCTCCTCGTCGAGGTCAACCCGCTCGCGAAGGTCGCCTCCGGCGACGTCATCGCGCTCGACGGCAAGGTCTCGCTCGACGAGAACGCCGAGTTCCGCCAGCCGGGCCACGAGGAGTTCGTGGACCACGCCGCCGCGAACCCGCTCGAGGCCGCCGCCAAGGCGAAGAACCTCAACTACGTCAAGCTCGACGGTGAGGTCGGCATCATCGGCAACGGCGCGGGTCTCGTCATGAGCACCCTCGACGTCGTCGCCTACGCCGGCGAGAACCACGGCGGCGTCAAGCCCGCCAACTTCCTGGACATCGGCGGTGGCGCCTCCGCCGCCGTCATGGCCAACGGTCTCGAGATCATCCTCGGCGACCCGGACGTCAAGTCCGTCTTCGTCAACGTCTTCGGCGGCATCACCGCCTGCGACGAGGTCGCCAACGGCATCGTCCAGGCGCTGCAGCTGCTCGAGGACAAGGGCGAGGCGGTCACCAAGCCGCTGGTCGTCCGTCTCGACGGCAACAACGCCGAGCTGGGTCGCAAGATCCTCTCGGACGCCAACCACCCGCTGGTCCAGCGCGTGGACACCATGGACGGCGCGGCCGACAAGGCCGCCGAGCTCGCGGCTGCGAAGTAAGGGCAGAGGTCACAGACTCACATGGCTATCTTCCTCAACAAGGACAGCAAGGTCATCGTCCAGGGCATGACCGGTGCCACGGGCATGAAGCACACCAAGCTGATGCTGGCTGACGGCACCAACATCGTCGGCGGCGTGAACCCGCGCAAGGCCGGCACCACCGTCGACTTCGACGGCACCGAGGTCCCGGTCTTCGGCTCCGTCGCCGAGGCGATGGAGAAGACGGGCGCCAACGTCTCCGTCCTCTTCGTCCCGCCGGCCTTCGCCAAGGCCGCCGTCGTCGAGGCGATCGACGCCGAGATCCCGCTGGCCGTCGTCATCACCGAGGGCATCGCGGTGCACGACTCCGCCGCCTTCTGGTCGTACGCGACCGCCAAGGGCAACAAGACGCGGATCATCGGCCCGAACTGCCCGGGTCTGATCACCCCCGGCCAGTCCAACGCCGGCATCATCCCGGGCGACATCACCAAGCCCGGCCGCATCGGCCTCGTGTCCAAGTCGGGCACGCTGACCTACCAGATGATGTACGAGCTCCGTGACATCGGCTTCTCCTCGGCCGTCGGCATCGGTGGCGACCCGGTCATCGGCACCACGCACATCGACGCCCTGGAGGCGTTCGAGGCCGACCCCGACACCGACCTGATCGTCATGATCGGCGAGATCGGCGGCGACGCCGAGGAGCGTGCGGCGGACTTCATCGCGAAGAACGTCACCAAGCCGGTCGTCGGCTACGTCGCGGGCTTCACCGCCCCCGAGGGCAAGACCATGGGTCACGCCGGTGCCATCGTCTCCGGTTCTTCTGGCACCGCACAGGCCAAGAAGGAAGCCCTGGAGGCCGCGGGCGTCAAGGTCGGCAAGACGCCGACCGAGACGGCCAAGCTCGCGCGCGAGATCCTGAACGCCGCGCAGTAGTCACCGGCGCAGCAGCAGTACGCACACGGGCGTGGCCCGCACCCCTCCGGGATTCCGGGGGTGCGGGCCACGCCCGTTCTCGCGTCCGCCGCTCAATCGATCCGCGGGGCGAGGCGGGCCGGGCCGGCGGCCGGGTCGCCGCGCAGCTTCTCCTGGAGCTCCTTGCCCTGATCGGTGAGCCGCTGCGGCCCGCTGAGCGGGGGCACCCCGGAGACGCTCTCGCCGGGCGCGATCGGGGGCTCGTACTGGGTGGGCGCGGTCGCGACGGTGTAGGCGCTCGCCACGGCGATCACCGCGGTGAGGCTGAGGGCGGCGCGTGCCCACCGCCGGCTGCGGCGCTCGGCGGCGGCGCGTACGGCGGCCGCCCGGCGGGGTTCGAGCCGGACGGCGGGCCGCAGCGTCGAGAGCCGTTCGTGCAGCAGCGCGGACCGGTTCTCCGGCGGTACGCCGGCCAGTTCGGGGACCCGGTCGGCGAGGTCGGCGTGGGCGTGGAGGAGACGGCTGCCGGCGGCGGGGGTGCTGGCCTCCGTCTCGGCGGCGGTGTCGGGGAGGTCGAGGCCGACGCCGTCGTAGAGCAGGACGGTACGGCGGTGGACGGTGGGCAGCGCGAGCACGGCGTCCAGGAGGATCCGGTCGGCGGGCTCGGCGGGGGCCTTGTCGGGGTGCCGGTGGGCGCGGCGGAACTGGTGCCAGGGGGAGAGGGCGTACTCGTACGCGGCCGCGCGCACCCAGCCCACGGGGTCGGGGTCGGTGGCCACCTCGGGCCAGCGGCTCCAGGCCTGCTGGAAGGCCCGCTCCACGGCTTCCAGGGCGAGGGCCCGGCGGCCGGTGAGCAGGTAGGTCTGCCGGGCGAGGGCGGGTGCGGCGTACCCGTAGAGCGCGTCGAACGCACCCCCGGGCCCGGACCCCACCGCGGGGCGGCCGCAGGCGGTGCCGCCCTGGGGCTCCGCCTCAGGCTCAGGCTCCGGCTGCGCCTGCGACCGCATGGGCCCGGCGGCGGCGTCCGGCTGCGCCTGCGTGGCCCCGGCCTTCGCCTCCGGCTGCGCTTGGGGGCCCGCGTTCCCGGCCCCAGCCTCCGCCTGCGCCTGCGACCTCGTGGGCCCGGCTGCGGCGTCTGGCTGCGCCTGCTCCTGCTCCTGCAGGGGGCCGACTGCGGTGTCCGGCTGCGCATGCGCGTTTCCGGTCTTCGCCTCCGGCTGCGCTTGCTTGGTCGCCTTCCCGGCCGCGGTGTCCGGCTGCGCCTGCGCCTGCAGGGGCCTGGCTGCGGCGTCCGGCTGCGCCTGCGTGGCCCCGGCCTTCGCCTCCGGCTGCGTCTGCGTGCCTGCGTTCCCGGCCGCGGCCTCCGGCTGCGCTTGCTTGGTCGCGTTCCCGGCCGCGGTGTCCGGCTGCGCCTGCGCCTGCAGGGGCCTGGCTGCGGCGTCCGGCTGCCCTTGCGTGGCCCCGGCCTTCGCCTCCGGCTGCGTCTGCGTGCCCGCGCCCCCGGCCTCCCGCTGCGCCTGCGGCTGCGTGGGCCCGGCCTCGACACCGAACCCGCCGCCTCCGGCCCACCCGATCCGGGGATCGGCCGGGCCGGGCGGCGCCGGGTCTGCCGCCGTGCGTGCGGCGCCTTTCGCTCGGGACTCGGTCCCTCCGGACGCGTCGGCTGCGTCGGCCGGAGGCGCCGTGACGGCGGCGCCTGTCGTGTCGTCAGCGCAGGCCCCGTTTCCTGTGGTCGGGGCGGCCGGGTTGCCGGGCCGGCCCGGCTCCCTGCGCCCATCGGACCGGTCGGTCGCTGTGGGGCCGGTGGTGTCCGCCGGGAGCGTGACCCGGTTGGCCGCGTCCGATCTGCTGGTTCCGCTGGGCCGGTTGGCCCCGTCGGAGCTGCCTGCTTCCTCGGTCGCGGGGGTGCTTGCGGGGTGTGCGGCCTCGTCGGCCGCGCCCGATCCTTCGGCGCCGTACGGCTCGTTGACCGCGTCGCGCCTGCCGGCTGCGGTGGGCGCGACGGCGGAGCCGGCCCTGGCCGGGAGCTTGCCGGCGTCGTGGCGGGGCAGGGCCCCCGGCGGCTTCGCGGCGCGCTTGGCGGCGGGCTTGGGGCGGGTCCCGGCCCCGGAGGGCCGGCCCGGCTGGTGGTGCACGGGGTCCGGTGCGACTCCGGTCACGGCGGGCGGGGTCACGGCTTCCGTGGGCGCGGGCGCGTCCGCCCGGGGGTGCGTGGCCTCGGGCTCGACGGGCGGGGCTGCCGGTGCCTCGGCGTCGGCGGGCCGGTCCGCCGGGCCCGCGGCGGCGCGTTCGGGTACGGGCTCCCGGGCCGGGGGTTGCGCAAGGCTCGTCAGAAACCTTGCGTAGGCCTCCCGTTTGCGCCCGCGCGGAGCCGTACGGCCCGTTTCCCATGACCGCACCGTGGATGCGGTCACCCCCACCGCCGCCGCGACCTCCTCGTATGACAGCCCCGCCGAATCGCGCAGTCTGCGGCGTTCCTTCGGGGAGGGGAGGCCCAGCCCCGAGCTCGTCTCGACGCCTCGTGTCATGCCACACTCCCCGCGACCCGGCAGCCCTGGGCGAAAAAGTACATAAACGTATATTGAGCGACACCACGGGCATTCGCCTGTTACCCGCTCATAGCGCGTGTCGTTGGCACCATGGCGGGGTGACCCAAGTGACCGAACGCGGGACCCCGTTGTCCGCGGCCCCGCGACCCGCCGGTCGACGCCGTTCCCCGGCGGCGGCCGCCTGCGTGGTCGGCGGTGCCGTGGCGGCCGGACTGGGGCTCGGCTTCCTCGCCGTGCTCGTCATCGTGCTGTGGATCAGCTCCCCCTACCCCGACAGCGGCCCCGGCGGGGCGCTGCACCTCGCCGCCGGGCTGTGGCTGCTCGCGCACGGCACGGAGCTCGTGCGGTACGAGACCCTGTCCGGCGCGCCCGCGCCCGTCGGCCTGACCCCGCTGCTCCTCGTGGCGCTGCCCGTACTGCTCATGCGGCGGGCGGCCCGGCTCGGCAGCGCCTCGGAGGAGGAAGGGGAGGAGGCGCCGGTGCTGCCCGCCGGCGCGGTCTTCTCCGCCGTGGTGTGCGGGTACCTGGCCGTCGGGGCCCTCGCCACCGTGTACGCGGCCGGCGGCCCCATGCCCGCCGATCCGCTGAGCGCGGCCTGGCACGTTCCGCTGGTCGCCGTGCTCGCCGCCGCCGGTGGGGTGTGGGCGGCCCGGCGGCGTCCGCTCGGGCCGCCCCCCTCCTGGGTGCCGGGGGGCGTACGGCGGGCACTCACGCGCCCCCGTTACGCGCTGGCGCTCCGGGCCGGCGCGGGCGGAGCCCTCGTACTCCTGGGCGGCGGTGTGCTGCTCGTGGGGGCCTCGCTCGCCTGGCACGGCGCGGAGGTCCAGGGGACGTTCCTGGCGCTGACGGGGGTGTGGTCGGGCCGCTTCGCGGTCCTGCTGCTCGCGGTCGCGCTGATCCCGAACGCCATGGTGTGGGGCGCGGCCTACGCCCTCGGGCCGGGCTTCGCCCTCGGCGTCGGCACGACCGTGACCCCGCTCGGCTTCGAGGGGCCGCCCCCGCTGCCGCGGTTGTTCCCGCTGCTGGCGGCACTGCCGGGCGAGGGGCCGGGGAACCCGGTGACGTGGGCGGTCGCCGGGGTGCCGGTGGTGGCCGGGCTGGCGGTGGGGTGGTTCGCGGTGCGCCGGGCGCGGGAGGTCTCGTACGGGGAGACCGCGCTCACGGCCGGTCTCGGCGCGCTGGTGTGCGGGCTGGTCATGGCCGGGCTCGCGGCGGCCTCGTCGGGGCCGCTGGGGTCGCGGGTGCTGGCCGACTTCGGGCCGGTGTGGTGGGCCGTCGGGGCGGCGGCCTTCGGGTGGACGCTGGTGTTGGCCGTGCCGGTGGCGGTGGGGGTGCATGCGTGGCGGCTGCGGCCGGCCGTCGCGGGGGGTGCGGGGGAGGAGGACGGGTGGCACGACAGTGGGGTGCGGGAGATCCGGTGGGAGGCGCTTCGCCAGGCGGCGGCCTCGGCCGCCGTTTCCGCCCCGGCGGCGTCGGCTCCAGTCCCGGTGGCCCCGGCCCCGGCCTCTGAGGCGGTGGCTGCTCCCGATGCCGGTGAGGTGGCGGTGGCGCCGGTGGGGGCGGCGCGGCCGCAGCGGGCGTTGACGATCGTCCGGGGCTTCTCCCTGGAGGTGCCGGTGCCGGTGGTGGCGCGGCAGCCGGAGCCGTTGGCGCCGCCGGTGGTGGGGGTGCGGGTGCTGGCGCGGCGCAAGCCGCCCGCCTAGCGGCGAGCCGCCGGGCTCCGCCCCGGGCCCCGCGCCTCAATCGCCGGCGGGGCTGGAGTTTGCCGGTCTGCGTGGGCGGGTGCGGGTCCAAGATCGGGGCTCCGCCCCCGACCCCGCGCCTCAATCGCCGGCGAGGCTGGACTTTGCTGGTCTGAGTGGGCGGGTGCGGGTGCAAGAACGGGGCTCCGCCCCTGCACCCCCGCGCCTCAAGCGCCGGCGGGGCTGGAGTTGTTCGTGCGGGGGCAAGGCCGGGGGAGTTACTGGCGGACCTTCAGGATGGTGCCCACCATGTTGTCAGGGAGGAGGGTGTTGCACTGGAGTTCCGCCGACTGGGTCAGGGCGTCGTCGCGGCAGACGTAGAAGTCCTTGTACGCCAGCTGCAAGGCGTACGAGGTCATCGCCAGCAGGATCGCCAGCGAGGCCGTGATCAGGCCGCTCACCGCCGCCGTGCGCTGGGGGCGGGCGGCTTCGCCCAGGGCGGCCAGGCCGCCGGGGGACGGGGGCGTCGCCGAGGGGGCGTCCGCGCGGGACGGCACCGGCTTGCCGCGGAGGGCGCTGATGCCCCAGTACAGGGCCAGGGCCCCCAGCAGCAGGCCCACCGACGGGATGCCGAAGATGCCGAAGAAGAAGCCCCACATGCCGGCCAGCAGCGCATAGCGGGCGCGGCGCTGGATCGGGTCCGTCGGGTCCCAGCGCGCCGGGCCGCCCCGGCCCTCGGAGTCCTTCGGGTCGGTCCCGCCGGGCCCGCCGGTGCCGCCGCCGTCGACGCCGCCGCGCGGCTGCCACGGCTGGTCGGGCCGGCCTTCCGGGGGAGCCGCGAAGGGGTTGTCGTCGGTGGAGGAGTCGGGCTGGCGGCGGTCCGGCATCGGGTGCTTTTCTTCCCCTGTGTCATGGACGTCACGGCGACGTCGTGGCGAGGTGAGGCCTGATTGCGGCTTGTTGGGCCTGCTTGCGGCTTGTAGGCCAGACGCTACCCCTCGGCCGTCCCCCCGTACCTCGGGGGCCGTCCGGTGTGCCGGTATCGTTGCAGGCGGTCGGTGGCTTCGTATGGTTCCCCGTATATCGGTACCCCGAAGTTTCGTATGACCGCACAAGACGAACACCGTATTTCCCGCGAGAAAGGGCCCCCATGGCCGCCTCCCGCCTGGTCGTGCTGGTCTCCGGTTCCGGCACCAACCTCCAGGCCCTGCTCGACGCCATCGACGCCCACCCCGGCGGACCCGAGGGCTTCGGCGCCGAAGTCGTCGCCGTGGGGGCCGACCGCGAGGGCATCGTCGGCCTGGAGCGGGCCGAGAAGGCGGGGATCCCCACCTTCGTGTGCTCGGTGAAGGACCACGCGAGCCGCGAGCAGTGGGACGCCGCGCTCACCGAGGCGACCGCCGCCCACGCGCCGGACCTCGTCGTGTCGGCCGGGTTCATGAAGATCGTGGGCAAGGCGTTCATCGACCGCTTCGGCGGACGGTTCATCAACACCCACCCCGCCCTCCTCCCCGCCTTCCCCGGCGCGCACGGCGTACGGGACGCGCTCGCCTACGGCGCGAAGGTCACCGGCTGCACGGTCCACTTCGTGGACTCCGGCGTGGACACCGGTCCGATCATCGCCCAGGGTGTGGTCGAGATCCGGGACGAGGACGACGAAGCCGCTCTCCATGAGCGCATCAAGGAAGTCGAGCGACAGCTGCTCGTCGACGTCGTGGGGCGCCTGGCCCGGCACGGCTACCGCATTGAGGGACGAAAGGTAACAATCCAGTGACCGCCGCAGACACCGCAGCGAGCAACGACCCGACCACGAACCGGCGGCCGATCCGGCGTGCGCTCATCAGCGTCTACGACAAGACGGGACTGGAAGAGCTGGCCCGCGGCCTGCACGAGGCGGGCGTGGCGCTCGTCTCCACCGGCTCCACCGCTTCGAAGATCGCCGCGGCCGGGGTGCCCGTCACCAAGGTCGAGGAGCTGACCGGCTTCCCCGAGTGCCTGGACGGCCGGGTCAAGACCCTGCACCCGCGCGTGCACGCCGGCATCCTCGCCGACCTGCGCCTGGAAGACCACCAGCGGCAGCTCGCCGAGCTGGGCGTCGAGCCCTTCGACCTCGTGGTCGTCAACCTCTACCCCTTCCTGGCCACCGTCCAGTCGGGTGCCACCGAGGACGAGTGCGTGGAGCAGATCGACATCGGCGGCCCCTCCATGGTCCGCGCGGCCGCCAAGAACCACCCGTCGGTCGCGGTCGTGACCAGCCCCGAGCGGTACGCGGACGTGCTCGCCGCGGCCCAGGGCGGCGGCTTCGACCTGACCGCCCGCAAGCGCCTGGCGGCCGAGGCCTTCCAGCACACCGCCGCCTACGACGTCGCCGTGGCCTCCTGGTTCACGAACGCGTACGCGCCGGAAGAGGGCGCCGTCCTGCCCGAGTTCCTCGCGGGCGCGTGGGAGCGCAAGTCCACCCTCCGGTACGGCGAGAACCCGCACCAGGCCGCCGCCCTCTACACGGACGGGCAGCCGGGCGGGCTCGCCAACGCCGAGCAGCTGCACGGCAAGGAGATGTCCTTCAACAACTACGTGGACACCGAGGCCGCCCGCCGCGCCGCCTACGACCACGAAGAGCCCTGCGTCGCGATCATCAAGCACGCCAACCCGTGCGGCATCGCCGTGGACGCCACGGACGTCGCCGCCGCGCACCGCAAGGCGCACGCCTGCGACCCGCTGTCGGCCTTCGGCGGCGTCATCGCCGTCAACCGCCCGGTGACCGTCGAGCTCGCCGAGCAGGTCGCGGAGATCTTCACCGAGGTCATCGCCGCCCCCGCCTACGAGGACGGCGCGGTCGAGATCCTGGCCAAGAAGAAGAACATCCGCGTCCTGAAGGTGGACGGGACCCCGCACCAGCCGGGCGACCTCAAGCCCATCTCGGGCGGCGCGCTGCTCCAGCAGAGCGACGTCTTCCAGGCCGAGGGCGACGACCCGGCCAACTGGACCCTCGCCACCGGCGACGCCCTGTCCGCCGAGGAGCTCGCCGAGCTGGTCTTCGCGTGGAAGGCCTGCCGGGCCGTCAAGTCCAACGCGATCCTGCTCGCCAAGGACGGCGCCTCGGTCGGCGTCGGCATGGGTCAGGTCAACCGCGTCGACTCGGCGAAGCTCGCCGTCGAGCGGGCGGGTGCCGAGCGCGCGCAGGGCTCGTACGCCGCGTCCGACGCCTTCTTCCCCTTCCCGGACGGGCTGGAGATCCTGACGGCGGCCGGTATCAAGGCCGTGGTCCAGCCGGGTGGTTCCGTGCGCGACGAGCAGGTCGTCGAGGCCGCGAAGAAGGCCGGCGTGACGATGTACTTCACCGGGACCCGGCACTTCTTCCACTGAGCACCGCACCTCCCGTACACGGCGAAGGCCGCGTCCCGCGCACTGCGGGTCGCGGCCTTCGCCGTAGGTGTCGTACGTGCCGTACGAGGATCAGTAGCGCGGGCGCTTGAACCAGGCGGCGCCGGGCGAGCTGACCATGGCGGCGAGGATGAGGCCGCCGATGGCCAGGCCGACGATGCCGCTGGCGGCACCGTTGGCGCCGTTCGCGGACGTGTTGGCGAAGTTGGCGAGGCCGCCCAGGATCGACAGCGAGGCGTAGACGATCGAGGTGATGCGGACGCCGTTGCCACCCTTGGCGTACTTGACGCCGAGGATGATGGCCAGCACGCCGAGCGCGAGGACGAAGAGGCCGAGCGCCAGGACGACGCCACCGACGACGTCACCGGCGGCGCCGCTGTCCGTGGTGGACAGCGCCGCACCGCCGATCAGGGCGACGATGCCGACGATGAGCTGCAGGCCGCCGACGATGAAGAGCAGCACGCGAGCGGTCTTCACCAGACCGGGCATCTCCATGGGCATGCCCGGGTAGCCGCCGGGGTAGCCGGCCGGGCCGCCCGGGTAGCCCTGCGGGGCCTGCTGCGGGTAGGCGTAGCCACCCTGCGGCGGGACGCCCTGCGGGGGCTGCTGCGGGTAGCCGTAGCCGGGCTGGCCCTGCGGGGCCTGGGGCTGCTGGCCGTACGGGTTGTTCGGGTCGCCGAAGCTCATCTTGGGGTGTTCCTCCGTGGAAGTGCGGGGACGCACGGCAAACGCACGGAGGAAATCTGCATCTTTGCGGTCCGCCCCCCGGCACTGCCCGCGGCACTCTGTCCTTGCATCGTCCTCGGACACGCAAGTGCTTGTCCAGTTGGTTGCGATGGGGGCCGTCACTTGTTGTGCAAGTGCAATGAACCGCGCGCACGCGCGAGCGCCCCGTCCGGGTCCGTGACTGGAATCGGGGCCGCTCCATCCGGGAGGATGGGTACATGACCGCCCAGATTCTCGATGGCAAGGCCACCGCAGCCGCGATCAAGTCCGAACTGACCGCCCGGGTGGCGGCGCTGAAGGCCCGGGGCATCACCCCCGGCCTCGGCACCCTGCTGGTCGGCGACGATCCGGGCAGCCGCTGGTACGTCAACGGCAAGCACAAGGACTGTGCCGAGGTCGGCATCGCCTCCATCCAGCGCGAACTGCCCGAGACCGCCTCCCAGGAGGACATCGAGGCGGTTGTACGGGAACTCAACGACAACCCGGAGTGCACGGGCTACATCGTCCAACTCCCCCTCCCCAAGGGAATCGACACCAACCGGGTCCTGGAGCTGATGGATCCGCTCAAGGACGCCGACGGCCTGCACCCCATGTCGCTCGGCCGGCTGGTGCTGAACGAGCCGGGTCCGCTGCCCTGCACCCCGTACGGCATCGTCGAACTGCTGCGCCACCACGACGTCGAGATCAACGGCGCCCACGTCGTCGTCCTCGGCCGCGGCATCACCGTCGGACGCTCCATCGGGCTGCTGCTGACCCGCAAGTCCGAGAACGCCACGGTGACGCTCTGCCACACCGGTACGCGCGACCTGTCGGGCCTGCTCCGCCAGGCGGACATCGTCGTCGCGGCGGCCGGTGTCCCGCACCTGGTCAAGCCGGAGGACGTGAAGCCGGGCGCGGCCGTGCTCGACGTGGGCGTCAGCCGCGACGAGAAGGGCAAGATCGTCGGCGACGTGCACCCGGGCGTCGCGGAGGTGGCCGCCTGGATCTCCCCGAACCCGGGCGGCGTCGGCCCGATGACCCGGGCCCAGCTGCTCGTCAACGTCGTCGAGGCGGCCGAACGGACCACCAGTGCGGGCTGAATCCGACGCGGCCGACGCCGCCGGCGCCGCCGAGCAGGCCGGCCCGGCGGGCCCGCCGGAGGCGCAGGCGCCCCGGTCCCGCCGCTTCCCGTCCATCACCCGGGACACGGCCCGCCCCGAGGGCAGCGGCCGTGCCGTCCCCGGGGCCGTGTCCACGCCTGTACGGCAGTGGCCGATGCTCGCCGTGCTCACCGCGACCGCGGCCGGGCTGCTGGCCACGGCGCTGGGGCACCCGAAGTTCGGCTGCCTGCTGATCGGGCTGGCCCTGATCGCGGCCTCCGCGCTGCGGCGCGCACTGCCTTCGGTGGGCATGCTCGCGGTGCGCTCCCGCTTCACGGACATGGTCACGTACGGGGTGCTGGGCGTGGCGATCACGCTGCTCGCGCTGGTGATGGAACCCAAGCCGTGGCTGGAGATCCCCTTCCTGGAATCTGCGGTCCGCTTCACCGTTCGCTAGACCGGCTCAAGGGACGGGCCCGGGCTGCCGACCGATTCGTCGGCGCTCACGGCCCGTTCGCCTTCGAACTCCCGGCGCCGTGTGCGACGTGCCACACGGACCCGGGGATTCGGCCCCTCCGGGGTCGGATAGCCTGACCGCGGATGTCTCTTCACATCAAGATGTGCCCGGAAGCGGCGTCCGTCCAGCACATGGGGCAGGGACGCCCCACCGCCAGCTGTCTAACGGAGAAGGCCATGACCCGCACTCCTGTGAATGTCACCGTCACCGGCGCCGCCGGCCAGATCGGCTACGCGCTGCTCTTCCGCATCGCCTCCGGTCACCTGCTCGGCGCGGACGTGCCGGTCAAGCTCCGGCTCCTGGAGATCCCCCAGGGGATGAAGGCCGCCGAGGGCACCGCCATGGAGCTCGACGACTGCGCCTTCCCGCTGCTCGCCGGCATCGACATCTTCGACGACCCGAACAAGGGCTTCGAGGGTGCGAACGTCGCGCTGCTCGTCGGCGCCCGCCCGCGCACCAAGGGCATGGAGCGCGGTGACCTGCTCTCCGCCAACGGCGGCATCTTCAAGCCGCAGGGCGCCGCGATCAACGCGCACGCCGCGGACGACATCAAGGTCCTGGTCGTGGGCAACCCGGCCAACACCAACGCGCTCATCGCGCAGGCCGCCGCCCCGGACGTACCGGCCGAGCGCTTCACCGCGATGACCCGCCTGGACCACAACCGCGCGATCTCGCAGCTGGCCGCCAAGACCGGCGCCGCCGTCTCCGACATCAAGCGCCTCACCATCTGGGGCAACCACTCGGCTACCCAGTACCCGGACATCTTCCACGCGGAGATCGCCGGCAAGAACGCCGCCGAGGTCGTCAGCGACGAGCAGTGGCTCGCCGACACCTTCATCCCGACCGTCGCCAAGCGCGGCGCCGCGATCATCGAGGCCCGTGGCGCGTCCTCGGCCGCCTCCGCCGCGAACGCCGCCATCGACCACGTCCACACGTGGGTCAACGGCACCGCCGCGGGCGACTGGACCTCGATGGGCATCCCGTCGGACGGCTCCTACGGCGTCCCGGAGGGCCTGATCTCCTCCTTCCCCGTCACCTGCAAGGACGGCAAGTACGAGATCGTCCAGGGCCTGGACATCAACGAGTTCTCCCGCACCCGCATCGACGCCTCCGTGCAGGAGCTGTCGGAGGAGCGCGACGCGGTCCGCGAGCTCGGCCTCATCTGACCCCTCGGATGTGATCGGTCCGATCCGGCCGCTCCGGCCTGATCCGCTGTCCCGAAAGGCCCCGGCGCATGGTGCGCCGGGGCCTTTCGGCGTGCTCAGCCCTGCTTGTACATCCCCGGGGTGTAGTGCCCCGGCACCATGCGGGTGGTGACGCCGAAGCGGTTCCAGACGTTGATCGTCGCGATGACCGCGATCAGCTGGGTCAGCTCGCGCTCCTCGAAGTGCCGGGCGGCCTTCTCGTAGACCTCGTCGGGCACGAACCCGTCGGTGAGGACGGTGACCGCCTCGGTGAGCTCGATCGCGGCGAGCTCCTTCTCGGTGTAGAAGTGCCGGGACTCCTCCCACGCGCCCAGCAGCACGATCCGCTCCACGCTCTCGCCGGCGGCGATCGCGTCCTTGGAGTGCATGTCGATGCAGAAGGCGCAGTGGTTGAGCTGCGAGGCACGGAGCTTGACGAGCTCGACGAGGGCCGGGTCCAGGCCCTTCGTGGAGGCGATCTCCAGTGCCGTGACCGCCTTGTAGACCTCGGGGGCGAGCTTCGCCCACTGCAGGCGGGGGGTGTGTTCGGGGGCGTGGGAACCGGCGTCGGAGTGGCTGTGGCGGTGGGTCTGCTGCTGCACGTTCGTGGTCGTCATGCGTCCCACCGTAGGAGGGAACCGGACCGCCGATATGGTCCATATCCATGACGGATTCCTGGGCCACTTTCGGCGCCGACCTCCATCTCGACCTCTCCGCCGGCCGCGGTCTGCGGGCCGGGCTCACCGAGGCGCTGCGCGAGGCCGCGCGCAGCGGGCGGCTGGCCGCCGGGACGAGGCTGCCTTCCTCCCGCTCGCTCGCCGCCGATCTGGGGATCGCCCGCAACACGGTCGCGGAGGCCTACGCCGAACTCGTCGCCGAGGGCTGGCTGACGGCCCGACAGGGCTCGGGCACCCGGGTCGCCGAACGGGCCCGGCCGCGCAAGCCCGCGGCGGCGGCCCGGGTACGGCACCCCGTGCGCCGGGGGGCCTCGTACAGCCTGCAGCCCGGCTCCCCCGACGTGGGCGGCTTCCCGCGCGCGGCGTGGCTGTCGGCGGCCCGGCGGGCGCTGACCGACGCGCCGAACGAGGCCTTCGGGTACTCGACCGACGGGCGCGGCCGGCCGGAGCTGCGGGAGGCGCTGACCGGGTACCTGGCTCGGGCCCGCGGGGTGTACGCGGACCCGGACCGGATCGTGCTGTGCGCGGGCTTCGTCCACGCGCTGGGGCTGCTGGCCCGGGTGCTGCGGGCGCGGCGGGTCCGGGAGATGGCGGTGGAGGGGTACTGCCTGGGCATCCACCGCAACCTGCTGGCACGGGAGGGCCTGCGGACGCGGCCGCTGGGCGTGGACGCGGAGGGTGCCCGTACGGAGGAACTGACCGGGGCGGTGGGCGCGGTGCTCCTGACCCCGGCGCACCAGTTCCCGACCGGGGGCGCCCTGTCCCCGGCCCGGCGGGCGGCCGTGGTGGACTGGGCCCGGACCACGGGCGGGCTGGTCCTGGAGGACGACTACGACGGGGAGTTCCGCTACGACCGCCAGCCGGTCGGCGCACTGCAGGGGCTGGATCCCGACCGGGTGGTCTACCTCGGCACCGCGAGCAAGTCCCTCGCCCCCGGGCTGCGCATGGGCTGGATGGTGGTCCCGCCGGGGCTGCTCGACGAGGTGCTGGCCGTGAAGGGCCCGGGCGACTGGACGTCCAGCGCGCTGGACCAGCTCACGCTCGCGGAGTTCATCACCTCCGGGGCGTACGACCGGCACGTGCGCGGCATGCGCCTGCGCTACCGGCGCCGCCGGGACGAGCTGGTGGCGGCCCTGGCCGGCCGGGTGGCCGTCTCCGGCATCGCGGCGGGACTGCACGCCGTACTGGACCTCCGGGCGGGCACGGAGCGCTCGGTGATCCAGGCGGCGGCCTGGCAGGACCTGGCGGTGGAGGGCCTCTCCGCCTTCCGCCACCCGGAGGCGGACCTTCCGCCGCGCGAGGCGCTGGTGGTGGGCTACGGCACCCCGTCGGACAGCGCGTGGGCCCCGACGCTGGCCGCGCTGTCGACGGCGCTTCCGTAGCCGGTGCCATTCCCCGGAGGGAATTGAGGGGGCCGGGGCGGGCGGGGAGGATCGCTGCAACGTCCAGGCCGAGGAAGGGACCCCCGATGACGACGACGGTGACGGAACTCGACACGGCAGAAGTGATCAGCCGCTTCAACAAGGCCTTCACCGACCGCGAGCCGGAACTCCTGACGGACCTCGTGGCCGAGGACTGCGTGATGGTCGGCGTCCAGCCGGCCCCCGAGGGCGCGCGCTACGAGGGCCGTGAGGCCTGCCTGGAGTTCTGGCAGAACCTGGCCGCCGACCGGTCGACCACCTTCACGCCGTACGAGGTGTTCGTGGCGGGCGACCGCGCGGTGATCCAGTGGCGGGCGGTCTTCACGGACGGCGAGGCGGTCTTCGGCACCGGCCAGGAGACGTCGGTCCTCGGCGTCAACCTGATGCGGATCCGTGCCGGCCGCATCACGGAAGCCCTGGGCTACGCCAAAACCCCCTGACGCCCGGCCCGCCCAGCCCCGCCGCCGGGCCCGGGGCACGGGCCCGGGGCACGGGCGCGGGGACACCCTAAGGCGGCGGCTCCGCGGGGGGTTCGCCGAAGCGGGCCAGGGCCAGGGAGCCGGCCACCGCCACCGCGAAGCCGGCCACCGCCAGCCAGGTGAGGCCCTCACGGGTGCGGTCGCCGAGCCAGGCCACCCCCGCCACCGCCGGGGCGATCGTCTCGCCCAGCACCAGCCCCGCCGTCGCCGCCGTCACCGAGCCGCGCGCCAGTGCCGACGTGAGGAGCAGGAAGGCCGCGCCCCCGCCCAGCAGCAGCGCGTACAGCGCCGGGTTCCCCACGTCCCAGACGGAGTCGAGCAGACGGACCGCCACCTCCACCACGCCGAAGCCCGTTCCCGCCGCGAAACCCAGGACCAGCGCGCGCGGCCGGTCCGGGAGCCGGCCCGCCGCCGCGCCGACGAGCAGCACCAGCCCCGCCACCCCCAGCAGCGCCAGCTTCAGGGCGAGCGACCCCTTCCCCGAGCCCTCCTCCCCGGACGCCAGCCCCAGCATCAGCAGCCCAGCACACACCACCCCCACCGCGCCCCACTCCATCCCCGACAGCCGCACCCGCAACAGCCTGGCCGCCACCACCGCCGTCACCGCCAGGCTCGCGGCGAGCGCGGCCCCCACCGCGTAGATCGGAATGTGACGCAGCGCGATGATCTGGAGGACGAAACCGACCGCGTCCAGGCCGAGTCCGGCCAGGTACCGCCACTGCCGCGCCGCCCGCAGCAGCAGCGCCGCGTCCACCCCGGAGCCCGTCCCCGGCTCGGCGGCCCGCGCCGCCACCGCCTGCAGAACGGACGCCGTACCGAAGCAGACCGCCGCCGCCAACGCGCAAACCATCCCAATCAGCACGAACTGACTCTAAGTCACCGCGCTCGCCACGGCCGGATTCCATCGGCCCGGTGCCCCGCTCTAGGCTGTCGGCAGCACGCCACCAGGGGGAGCAGCCACATGGACGACACCAGCAGCACCAACACCGCCACCACCCGGCGCCGTATGCGCTCCGGCGCCGTGGCCCTCGGCGGCATGGGCCTGCTCGCGGCCACGCTCGTGGCCTGCGGCAGCAGCGACGAGCCCGACAAGCGGTGCGCGTCGCGTTCCACGCTGGACCACCTGAACAACAAGGACTGCAAGAGCGGCGGCCGCGGCTCCTGGTACTACGGCGGCTCCGTCAGCCGCGGCAAGGTCACCGGCGGCAGCTTCGACAAGTCCGCCGTCACCCGCGGCGGCATCGGCGGACACAGCAGCTCCGGCTCCAGCGGCGGCTGACGAGCGCCACGAACGAGCGCCACGAACTCCAGGGAACCCCCACACGCATGAAGCGGCACACCATCGAGCCCCGCCCCGACTGGCAGAAGACGGTCGAGGAGCAGGGCCTGATCTACCCCCTCACCCGCTACCCCGACGATTCCCTGCGCCCCTACTGGGACGAGAGCGCGTACTACTCCTTCTCCCTCCCCGAGGTCGAGGCCCTGGAGAACGTCGTCGAGGAGCTGCACGCCATGTGCCTGGCCGCGGCCGGGCACATCGTCGAGCACGACCGCTTCGCCGACCTCGGCATCACCGACCCGAAGCTCGCCGCGCTCATCGCCGAGTCCTGGCGCCGCCGCGCCGAACAGCCCTCCCTCTACGGCCGTTTCGACCTGCGCTACGACGGCTCCGGCAGCCCGGCCAAGATGCTGGAGTACAACGCCGACACCCCCACCTCCCTCGTGGAGGCGGCCGGCCCCCAGTGGTTCTGGATGGAGGAACGCTTCCCCGGCGCCGACCAGTGGAACTCCCTCCACGAGCGCCTCGTCGACGCCTGGCGCCGGCAGGCCGAGCTGCTCCCGCCCGGCCCGCTGCACTTCGCGCACTCCGAGACCGACGAGCTCGGCGAGGACCTGATGACGGTCGCCTACCTCCAGGAGACCGCCGAGCAGGCCGGTCTGGAGACCCACGCCCTGTCGGTGGAGCAGATCGGCTGGGACAGCCTTTCCGGCCGGTTCGTCGACGACCGGCTGCGCTTCATCCGCGGCTGCTTCAAGCTCTACCCGTGGGAGTGGCTGGCCACCGACGCGTTCGGCCCGCAGGTCCTCGGCACGTACGACCACGGCGGCGGCTCCGGCACCACCTGCTGGATCGAGCCGCTGTGGAAGATGCTGCTGTCCAACAAGGCGCTGCTGGCGATCCTGTGGGAACTCTTCCCGGAGCACCCGAACCTGCTGCCCGCCTACCTCGACGGTCCGCGCGAGCTGGCCGAGGAGGGCGGTTACGCCGCGAAGCCGCTGCTGGGCCGCGAGGGCGCCGGGGTCACCCTCCACGAACCGGGCGGCGAGCCGTTCGTGGCGAAGGAGGACGAGCGGTACTGCTTCCAGGGCCTCGCACCGCTGCCCGATTTCGACGGGAACCGGGTGGTGCTCGGCGCGTGGGTCGTCGAGGACGAGGCGGCGGGGCTGGGCATCCGCGAATCGGCGGGTCCGGTCACGGACGAGTACGCCCGTTTCCTGCCCCACGTCATCCTGTAGGGCCGGGGCCGGTCCTGGCGGGCCGGTTTCGACGGGGCCGGGCGCGCCTGGGCACCTCCTCGGGCGCCGGACGTGACCAGGGGCCGGAGAGTGCATCGGCGTGTGTTCGGCGCCCTGCGAGGGCGCCCCGCCACACACCCGGCTCCGTCGAAACCGGCGGGGTCAGCCGGCGAGCACCGCCCTCAGCTGGTCCAGCCCCCAGTCCAGGTCCTCCTTGGAGATCACCAGGGGCGGGGCCAGCCGGATCGTCGACCCGTGGGTGTCCTTCGCCAGCACCCCCCGCTCCATCAGCTTCTCGGAGATCTCCCGGCCCGTCCCGTGCGCCGGGTCGATGTCCACCCCCGCCCACAGCCCCCGCCCCCGTACGGCGGTAACCGCGCCCCCGCCGACCAGCAGGCCCAGCTCCCGGTGCAGGTGGTCGCCGAGTTCGGCGGCCCGCTGCTGGTACTCGCCGGTCCGGAGCATCGCGATCACCTCCAGCGCGACGGCGCACGCGAGGGGGTTCCCGCCGAAGGTGGACCCGTGCTCGCCGGCCCGGAACACCCCGAGCACGTCCGAGTCGGCGACGACCGCCGACACCGGCACCACGCCGCCGCCGAGCGCCTTGCCGAGGACGTACACGTCCGGCACGACCTCCTCGTGCTCGCACGCGAAGGTCCGCCCGGTGCGCCCGAGCCCCGACTGGATCTCGTCCGCCATGAAGAGCACGTTCCGCTCGCGCGTCAGCTCCCGTACGCCCCTCAGGTACCCGGCGGGCGGCACCAGCACCCCCGCCTCGCCCTGGATGGGCTCCAGCAGCACGGCCACCGTGTTCTCCGTGACCGCGTGCGCGAGCGCGGTGAGGTCCCCGTACGGGACGATCTCGAAGCCCGGCGTGTACGGACCGAAGTGGTCGCGCGCGTCGTGGTCCGTGGAGAAGGAGACGATGGTCGTGGTCCGCCCGTGGAAGTTGTCGGCGGCGACCACGATCTTGGCGTGGCCGTCCGGGACACCCTTGACCTCGTAACCCCACTTGCGCGCGGTCTTCACGGCCGTCTCCACCGCCTCCGCGCCCGTGTTCATGGGCAGCACCATCTCCTTGCCGCACAGCGCGGCGAGTTCGGTGCAGAAGTCCGCGAAACGGTCGTGGTAGAAGGCGCGGGAGGTGAGCGTGACCAGCTCCAGCTGCGCCTTGGCGGCGTCGATCAGGCGGCGGTTGCCGTGCCCGAAGTTGAGCGCCGAATAGCCGGCGAGCATGTCCAGATAGCGGCGGCCCTCCACGTCGGTCATCCACGCGCCCTCCGCGGAGGCGACGACGACGGGCAGCGGATGGTAGGTGTGCGCGCTGTGCGCGTCGGCGGAACGGATGGCATCAGCAGTTGTCGACACGGGGTCTCCGATCGTCCGTCAGGCCTGTGACGAGGGTGGCGTCACCCTCCATCCTCGCTCGTATACAGGGCGGAGAAACCTTTCTCGTGGCGCGCCCGCTAAGGTGACCGGTACGCACGGCGACTGGCGTACGGAGAACGAACTCCGGGGGAGTCGTGCGCGTACGACCGCACACAGGGCCGCTCGCCTGGGCCTCGCGGGGACGAGATCTGACATCGACCCCGGAGGAGCCGCCATGACCGCGCGCCGCCACCCCGCCCTCTTCGCGACCGACCCCGAACTGGCGTCCTTCGTCGCGGCGGAAGAAACACTCCAGGCCCAGACCCTGCGCCTGATCCCCAGCGAGAACTACGTGTCCGCGGCCGTGCTCGAAGCCTCCGGCACGGTCCTGCAGAACAAGTACAGCGAGGGCTACCCCGGCCGCCGCTACTACGAGGGCCAGCAGAACATCGACCGCGTCGAGGCGCTGGCGGTCGAGCGGGCCAAGGGCCTGTTCGGGGTGGACCACGCGAACGTGCAGCCGTACTCCGGCTCGCCGGCCAACCTGGCGGTGTACCTGGCGTTCGCGAAGCCGGGCGACACGGTCATGGGCATGGCACTGCCGATGGGCGGGCACCTCACCCACGGCTGGGGCGTCTCGGCGACGGGCTCCTGGTTCCGGGGCGTGCAGTACGGGGTCCAGCCCGGCACCGGCCTGATCGACTACGACGCGGTGCGCGACCTGGCCCTGGCGGAACGCCCCAAGCTGATCTTCTGCGGCGGCACGGCGCTGCCCCGCACGATCGACTTCGCGGCCTTCGCGTCGATCGCCGAGGAGGCGGGCTCGATCCTCGTCGCGGACGTGGCCCACATCGCCGGCCTGATCGCGGGCGGGGCCCACCCGTCCCCGGTGGGTCACGTGGACGTCGTCTCGACCACCACCCACAAGACCCTGCGGGGACCGCGTGGCGCGATGCTGATGTGCCGGGAGGAGCACGCGAAGGCCATCGACAAGGCGGTCTTCCCGGGCCTCCAGGGCGGCCCGCACAACCAGACGACCGCCGGCATCGCGGTGGCCCTCCACGAGGCGGCGCAGCCGTCCTTCACCGCCTACGCGCACGCGGTCGTCGCGAACGCCAAGGCGCTGGCGGAGGCGCTGCTGGCGCGGGGCTTCGACCTGGTCTCGGGCGGTACGGACAACCACCTGATCCTGATGGACCTGACCTCGCGGGACGTGCCGGGCAAGGTGGCCGCCAAGGCGCTGGACCGCGCGGGGATCGTGGTGAACTACAACACGGTGCCGTTCGACCCGCGCAAGCCGTTCGACCCGTCGGGCATCCGCATCGGTACGCCTTCGCTGACGTCGCGGGGCCTGTCGACGGACCACATGCCGCTGGTGGCGGACTGGATCGCCCGCTCGGTGGACGCCGCCGCCAAGGCCGACGAACCGGCCCTCGCCGCAGTCCGCGCGGAGGTCGCGTCCCTGATGGCCGCCTTCCCGGCCCCGGGCCTCCCCCTCTAGCGGTTCTTCCGGGTCGTACCGGCGCGGCGCCGCTGCTGGGGCTCCGCCCCAGGCCCCGCGCCTCAAACGCCGGCGAGGCCGGATTCCGGCCGCTCTCGCCTGCCCCTGGCGGGCTTGGACTGCGCGCAGCGCCAGTCGAGCCCGCCAGGCGTTCGAGGGCGACCTGCAGCGAAGCCGCCCGGCGCCGGTGGCGCCCGCGGCCCGGGCGGCGGCCATGGCGCAAAGCGGTCGCTCGGCCGAAGCGAGATCCGGACGCCGCGCTACTGCTCGGTACCCGTACGGGGCACGGGCCGGCCGGGGCCGACCCGGAAGGATCCGGCCAGTGGCGGGCCCGAGCCCGCCCCCGCACCTGAGAGAATGAGGGCATGGCTTCTGATCGTCCTCGCGCGCTCTCCGGCATCCAGCCCACCTCCGGTTCGTTCCACCTCGGGAACTACCTCGGAGCCATTCGCCAGTACGTCGCCCTGCAGGAGACGCACGACGCCTTCTACATGGTCGTCGACCTGCACGCGATCACCATGCCGCAGGATCCGAAGGACCTCCGCGCGAACACCCGCCTCTCCGCCGCGCAGCTGCTCGCCGCCGGCCTGGACCCCGAGCGCTGCACGCTCTTCATCCAGAGCCACGTGCCCGAGCACGCGCAGCTCGGCTGGGTCATGAACTGCATCACCGGCTTCGGCGAGGCCAGCCGGATGACCCAGTTCAAGGACAAGTCCGCCAAGCAGGGCGCCAACAACGCCACCGTCGGGCTCTTCACGTACCCGATCCTCCAGGTCGCCGACATCCTGCTCTACCAGGCGAACGCCGTCCCCGTCGGCGAGGACCAGCGCCAGCACATCGAGCTGACCCGCGACTTGGCCGAGCGCTTCAACCAGCGCTTCGGCCAGACCTTCACCCTCCCCGCCGCGCACATCGTCAAGGAGGTCGCGAAGATCTACGACCTCCAGGACCCGGCGATCAAGATGTCCAAGTCCGCGTCGTCCCCCAAGGGCCTGATCAACCTCCTCGACGAGCCCAAGGTCACCGAGAAGAAGATCAAGAGCGCGGTCACCGACACCGAGGCCGAGGTCCGCTTCGACACCGAGAAGAAGCCCGGCGTCAGCAACCTGCTCACGATCTACTCCACCCTCACGGGCGAGAGCGTCCCGGCCCTCGAGGCGAAGTACGAGGGCAAGGGCTACGGCGCGCTGAAGACCGACCTGGCCGGCGTGATGGTCGATTTCGTCACACCCTTCAAGCAGCGCACCCAGGAATACCTGGACGACCCCGAGACGCTGGACTCCATCCTGGCCAAGGGCGCGGAGAAGGCCCGCGCGGTCGCCGCCGAGACCCTGGCACAGGCGTACGACCACCTCGGTTTCCTGCCCGCCAAGCACTGACGGAAGCCCTGACGGGGCACCTGGCGACCGAGGGCTCTGGCGAGACGGGGGGTGTCGGCCCCACACTGGGGCGACACTCCCTGTCGGCAGTCGCGCCGGCAGTCCACAGACACAAGCGGAGGAGAGATACGTGGGGACCGTAACGCTCGGCGTTTCGATCGCGGTCCCGGAGCCGTACGGCCGCCAGCTCCAGCAGCTGCGCGCCGGCTTCGGGGACGCCGCCGCGCACGGCATCCCCACGCACGTCACCCTCGTCCCGCCCACCGAGGTCGAGGCCGACCGGCTCCCGGCGATCCGGGCCCACCTGGCCGAGGTCGCCGCCGCCTTCCGCGCCTTCGGCATGCGGCTGGCCGGGACGGGAACCTTCCGCCCCCTCTCGCCGGTCGTCTTCGTACAGGTCGTCGAGGGCGGCGCCGGCTGCACCCGGCTCCAGTCCGAGATCCGGGACCCCGCGGGACCGCTCGACCGCGAGCTGGCGTTCCCGTACCACCCCCACGTCACCGTCGCCCACGGGATCTCCGAGGAAGCGATGGACCTGGCGTTCTCGACCCTCGCCGACTACGCCGCCGAGTGGGTCTGCGACGGCTTCGCGCTCTACGAACAGGGCTCGGACGGGGTCTGGCGCAAGCTGCGCGAATACCCCTTCGGGGCCGGTACCACCGGCGTCCCCGCCCAGCCCGGCTCGCTCACCGACGCCGCGGCGGAAGCGGCCGTGCGCCCCTCCGTACGCCACTCCTGACGGAGCGGACGCAGGGCCCGACACAAGGCCCGGAGCGTGCGGAAGCGGAGCCCGCGCAGGACCAGGACGTGGAACGGGCACCCCACCGGCAGCCCTTCGCGAAAAGTCACAATCGACGACCGTAGTCCCCGAAAGCGACAATCCCTGCTATTTCCGTCCGCTCATTTACGGTGACTTCATGGACTGGCTGACGAAACTTCCGGTGATCGGTCCGCTCGTGGCCCGTCTGATGCGGACGCACGCCTGGCGTTCGTACGAGCGCCTCGACCGCGTGCACTGGACCCGGCTCGCCGCCGCCATCACCTTCATCAGCTTCCTCGCCCTCTTCCCGCTGATCACCGTCGCCGCCGCCGTGGGCGCGGCGCTGCTCAGCGAGGAACAGCTGGACCGGCTGGAGAAGAACCTCGCCGAACAGGTCCCCGGCATCTCCGACCAGCTCGACATCGGCGGGCTCGTCGCGAACGCGGGCACGGTCGGCCTCGTCGCCGGCGCGATCCTCCTCTTCACCGGCATCGGCTGGGTGGGCTCGATGCGGGACTGCCTGCGCGCGGTGTGGGAGAAGGACGACGAGGACGGGGGGAACCCCTTCGTCCGCAAGGGCAAGGACGGGCTCGTCCTGCTCGGCCTCGGCGGAGTGGGCCTGGCCTCCGCCGCGGCGTCGATCTTCGGCGCCAGCGCGGTGGGCAAGACCGCCGACTGGCTGGGCATCCCGCAGCACGGCCTCGGCGGCGGGCTGCTGCGGGCCGCCGCCTTCGCCGTGGGCGTCCTGGCCGCCTTCCTGATGCTGCTCTACGCACTGACCCTGCTGCCCGGCGTCGAACCGCCGCGCCGCCGCCTGCTCGAAGCGGCCCTCATCGGCGCCGTCGGCTTCGAGCTGCTGAAGCTGCTGCTCAGCGGCTACATGCGCGAGGTCGCCGCGAAGAGCATGTACGGGGCCTTCGGCACGCCGATCGCCCTGCTGCTCTGGATCAACTTCACGGCGAAGCTGCTGCTGTTCGTCGCGGCCTGGACGGCCACGGGCGCCGATGACGACGCTTCCCGTACGGGTGGACCAAGGGCACAGGCGCCGGCGGCCGGCTGAAGATCCCCGGCCGGCGAGGGTCTTCCCGTCCCGGTGTCCGCGCCCGTCAGACGAGCTCCTCGTCCCGGTCCCGGTCCCAGGCCCGGTTGCGGCGGCCGCGCGGCCAGCGCCGGTTGAACACGAACGCGCCGCCCGCCAGCACCGCCAGCGCGCCGCCCGCGACACCGAGCGCGGTGCCGATCCCGCCCCCGCGCCCGCCCGAACCCTTGCCGGCCACCGACGGGGTGTTCTCGTGCGACCGGGCCGGGGAGCCGACGGAGGAGGTGTCCGCGCTCTTCGGCGGCACCAGCTCACCCACCGGCTTGACCTTCCCGGCCGCCGCGAACCCCCAGTCGAAGAGCGCGGCCGTCTCCTCGTACACCGAGTTGACGCCGCCCGCGTCCGGGTTCATCACCGTGACGAGCAGCTTCCTGGCACCCTGCTGCGCCGCACCGGTGAAGGTGGCACCGGCCATCGTCGTGTTGCCGTTCTTCACCCCGGCGATGCCCTTGTACGGGGCGATGCCGCCCGCCCCCGTCATCAGCCGGTTGGTGTTCTGGATCTCGAAGTACTCCCGCGGCTTGCCCTCCTCCTGCCGGCCGGGGAACTTCGCCTCGGCCGTGCCGCAGTACTCCCGGAAGTCCTTCTTCTGCAGCCCGGAGCGGGCGATCAGGGTGAGGTCGTACGCGCTCGACACCTGCTCCGGTGCGTCGTACCCGTCGGGGGACACCACGTGGGTGTCCAGGGCCTGGAGCTCCTCGGCGTGCGCCTGCATGTCCTTGACGGTCTTGTCGATGCCGCCGTTCATCGCCGACAGGACGTGCACGGCGTCGTTCCCCGACCGCAGGAACACCCCCAGCCACAGGTCGTGGACGGTGTACTCCAGGTCCTCCTTGACCCCGACCAGGCTGCTGCCCGGGCCGACGCCCTCCATGTCCTGCTCGGTGACCTTGTGCACCTGGTCCTTGGGCAGGCCCGGCAGCACGGTGTCCGCGAAGAGCATCTTCATGGTCGAGGCCGGGGGCAGCCGCCAGTGGGCGTTGTGCGCCGCCAGCACCTTCCCGGACTCGGCGTCCGCCACGATCCACGAGCGGCCGGTGAGGTTCGCGGGCAGGGCGGGCGCGCCGGGCAGCAGGTTGACCTGGGTGCCCGGCTGCCCGAGGAGCGAACCGCCGACCGTCGACATCGAGACGGGCGGAGCGGGTGCCGCCGGGGCCTTGCCGGGCCGCGCCTTTCCGTCGGCCGGCGGGGCCGGCGCGGCGTGCGCGGAGGTCACGAGGAGGGAGGGGACCAGCAGCGCGGCGGAAAGGACCGTCAGCGCGGTCTTTTTGGCAGACACGCAGGTGAAAGTACATCCCGATGGGCTGTTTGCGGTCATGGACCGGCCCATTCGGTAGAACCACTGCCGGGACAGCCCACCCCCGCGCGTCCGTCCTGGGGACGAATCCGATACTGGGGGCATGAAACTCAGCCGTGCCGCCTCCTGGTTCCTGCTCGCCTTCGGAGTGTGGAGCTGGTTCATCTGGGTGTCTTTCGTCCGGAACCTGTGGAAGAACGGCAGCGGCCTGGCATTTGATGCGGCGGGCGACCCCACGTCCTACTTCTGGGTGCACCTGACACTCGCGGTGACGTCCTTTCTCCTGGGGACGGCCGTCGGCGTGATCGGGTTGCGCGGGGTCCGGGCCCTGCGGCGTGCGTCACGTACGGGGTCGGATGCGGATGCGGGTGCGGGGACGGGCTCGCAGCCGCGTACGGGCACGGACCCGGGCACGGGTACGGACACGGGCGCGGACAGCGGCTCCGGCGCGGGGAGCGCGACATGAAGATCGCGCTCGTCGTACTGATCGCGCTGGCGGTCCTCGCCCTCCTGGTGCTGGTCCACCGCTGGCTGTGGATCCGCCTGGTCCGTGACACCACGGCCCCCGGTGGCCTGCCCCGCCGCATCGGCACGGTCTCGGTCATCGTGCTGCCCCTCCTCTCCGTGGCCGCACTGACCGCGGGCCGCGCGGGCGCCCCGTTCCCGGTCCAGCAGGTGGTGTCCTGGCCCGGCTACCTCTGGCTCGCGGTACTCCTGTACCTGACCCTGACGATGCTGGTCGCCGAGCCGATCCGCGCGCTGTTGCTCCGCCGTCTGGCCCACCGGAACCCCTCGGGGGAGGACCGGGACCCCGCGCCGCACACGCCGGCGGTACTGATGCAGCCCGCCTCCGGCTCCGGCTCCGACCTCGCGCCGGTCTCCGCGCCCGCCCCCGCCGCCGGCGCCCCGGAGGGCTCCGATAGGCCAGGGGTGACCTCACCCGGCCTGACCCGGCGCCGGTTCGTCGCGCGCACCGTCGGCGGGGCCGCCGCAGCCGTGGCCCTCGGGACCGTCGCGGGCGGCACCTACGGAGTCCTGCGCGGCCCGAGCGTCCGCCGCGTCCAGGTGCCGCTCGCCAAGCTTCCGCGCGCGGCGCACGGGTTCCGGATCGCCGTCGTCAGCGACATCCACCTCGGCCCGGTCCTCGGCCGCGCCCACACCCAGCGCATCGTCGACACCGTCAACCGCACCCAGCCCGACCTCATCGCCATCGTCGGCGACCTCGTCGACGGCAACGTCCACGACCTCGGCCCGGCCGCCGAGCCGCTGCGCCGACTCAGCGCCCGCCACGGCTCGTACTTCGTCACCGGGAACCACGAGTACTTCTCCGGCGCCCAGCAGTGGGTCGACCACGTACGCGAACTCGGCCTGACCCCCCTGGAGAACGCCCGCCGCTCCCTCCCGCACTTCGACCTCGCCGGCGTGAACGACATCGCGGGGGAGAGCGAGGGCCACGGCCCCGACTTCCGGGCCGCCCTCGGAGACCGCGACCGGACCCGTGCCGCCGTACTCCTCGCCCACCAGCCCGTCGTCATCCACGACGCCGTCCGGCACGGCGTGGACCTCCAGCTCTCCGGGCACACCCACGGCGGCCAGCTCTGGCCCGGCAACTACCTCGCCGAGCTCGCCAACCCCACCGTCGCCGGGCTGGAGCGCTACGGAGACACCCAGCTCTACGTGTCCCGCGGAGCGGGCGCCTGGGGACCCCCGGTCCGCGTCGGCGCGCCGTCCGACATCACCGTGGTCGAACTGGCCTCGCCGCAGGCCTGACGGGGCTCCCGGGGGGTCTCCTCCGGATCACGGCCGGGCCCGGGACGTCCGGCACCCCCTAAGCGGGATCGCGGTCCGTCTCCGGGCCCGGGTCCGGGTCCGAGGCCCGCTTGCGGGCGCCGGCCGTGGCCGTCTGGGCCATGCCGGGCAGGAAGTCCGCGAACAGCTCGTGCACCTCGCGCACCAGCGGCCGCAGCACCCGGAACCGGGCCAGCACGATGCCGCGCGTCGTCAGCTGCGCGCCGCGCTCCGCGAGCCGCCGCGTCTTCTCGCTGTTCGGCGAGCGGTCGAACACCCAGTACAGCACCAGCCCCATCTGCGAGAGCCACATCAGCTCCGGCAGTACGTCGGCCAGCTCCGCCGGCACCTTGGTCTTCGCCCCGGCCAGCACCTCGCGGTGGATGTCGATGGCCGCCTGGCGCGCCGGCTCCGACTCCGGAGAGAAGGGGCTGAGGGGACTTTCCGGGTCCGCCGCGTTCTTGAAGAACTGGGAGGCGAACTCGTGGTACGGGGCAGCGATGTCCATCCAGCTCGTCAGCACGCCGGCGAGCCGCTTCTGCAGATCGGTCTCGCTGTCCAGGATCGGCCGGACCGCCGCCTGGTGCGCGGCGCCGATCCGGTCGTAGAACCCCTGGACGAGGTGTTCCTTCGACTCGAAGTAGTAGTAGGCGTTGCCGACCGAGACACCGGCCTCCTTCGCGATACCCCGCATCGTCGTCTTGTCGAAGCCGCGCTCCTGGAAGAGCCGGAGCGCGGTTTCGAGGATGAGCGTGCGGGTCTGCTCGCTCTTGGGAGCCTTCTGATCAGTCACGGTGTACGAGCCTAACGGGGTACGGAGCACTGGTCGTCACAGGCCGGTACCTCAGGCCCCTGCGGCCCGCCTTCGGTCCGTACGGCCTCCCGCCATTTCGAGGCGGTGTACATGGCCGCCCGGGCGAAGGGCCGACCGGCGGCAGTGGCGAGCCAGTTGGCCTTCGGGCGGTGCTCGACCAGCGCCCACAGGCACACGATGAACGCGTCCGTGCCGGTCCACACCTGCCCCGAGTCCCCGATGACGGTGATCTCCCGCAGCGTCGCCGCGTGGTCGAGCCGCGGGTACTGCCGCTGCGCCTCGTAGGAGCCGGCGGGGATGAGCCGGAGCGGTACCAACCAGCGCTGCGCGAGCAGCCAGTGCCGGATGTGGACGCAGAGCGGGCAGTTCGCGTCGTACAGCACCGTCAGCCGCCGCACTGCCCCGGTGACCGCCACCGCTCAGGCCCCGGCCGGAGCGGTCCACCCCTGCGGGGCGACGGGCGGGGTCTGCTGCCGCTCCATGATCCCGCGGCGGCGCATCTTGTTGAGGACCCAGACGTTCCCGAGGTGCATGACCCCGAGGACGAGCAGGACGACGCCGAGCTTGACCGAGAGCGCCTCGAAGAGGTCGCGGGCCTGGAGGATCTCCTGGCCCGAGCGGAGGTAGAGGGTCACGAAGCCGATGTTCACGAGGTAGAACCCGACGACGAGGAGCTGGTTGACGGCGTCCGCGAGCTTCTCGTTGCCCTGGAGTACGTCACCGATGAAGACGCGACCGTTACGGCTGAGCGTACGGGCGACCCAGACGGTGAGCCCGATGCTGATGAGCAGGTAGATGACGTACGTGACCACGGTGAGGTCCATTGCCCCAGCCCCCTTGAACGCGTTCAATTGCTTACGGGGTCGACTGTAGGGGTTCGTTTGAACATGTTCAAGTGGGGGGTTGGGGGTGGGGTTGGAGTGGGGTGGGAGTGGGGCTGGTCGGGGGTGGGGGCGGGGGTGCGCAGGGGCGGGACGGGGATGCGAAGCGGCACACGATGGGCGGCAGCCGACTTACCCGGAAGTGGTGAGGGTTTGGGGGTTTCCCGTCAGTCCCATCGTCTCTCCGGTTCGGGCCGGTCCCTCAAGGGCGCTCCCTGCGGTCGCGTCGCTTCGCGATGGCCTGCGGCCACCCTTGACCGACCGACCCGAACCGGAAAGCCGAAAGACTGCCGGGAAGCCCCCAAAAGAACGATCCACGGGTCCATGCCCATATGCGGGCCCGCCAGGGAGCCGACGACCCCGCTCCCCTAATACGGCCAAGGCCGCCTGGGAGGGCTGGACGGCACCGAGCCCCGGGCAGAGAGCCTCCGCCCGGGCCCGTTTCCCTCACACTCCGGGCCGGGGGCGGCCCAATCTGCGCCAAACGGCGGCTAGACGGGCGTCGGGGCAGGTCGGGCGGGCAGATCGCGTCAGATCGCTACGCGCTTCTCGCGGCTTGGCGTCCGGTGCCCGTCTGGGGCTGGACATAAGCCGCCCAAGATCGCTACAAGCGTCCCCGAGACCGCGACAGCGGGTAGTTTGTCCCTATTTGGCGGCTAGTTGGGGGCTGTGAAGCGTCTTGGCGGAGTGAGAGGTTGAGAAATCCGCTCTCACGCTCCGTCTGGCCCTTTCTTCGCGCGAAAACGACCCCAAGAGGCTCCCCAAGGGGTTCATTTGTGTCGCTGGTGGCTTCCGAGTGGCAGTCGGCTGGCTGTGCATGGCAGTCGGCCGACCGCAGACGCCAGCCCACGGGCACATGTGACGTCGTGGGCGCCGCCCACTTCCCCTGAAGCCCCAAGGAGCCCATTCCTGCCGCCGGATGCCATCCACTTCCCGCAGGCGCCTGCCGGCCGGACTTCTCCTCCTGGTAGGCGCGGCGAGTGGCCCGCAGGCGCCCGTCCACCGTGCGTTTACTCGCCGTAGGCGGCTTATGGGAAGCCCATGGCGGGCTGATCGCCGCCAGATTCCCCCAGCTGTGTAGCGATTTGTGGCGGCTTATGAGCAACCCAAGACGGCATGATCGCCGCCAGATCACCTCAGCTGTGTAGCGATTTGTGGCGGCTTATTCCCAGCCCCAGACGGCCGCAGGACGCCGATAAATGGGGAGCGCGTAGCGATTTGACGCGCTGGTGGGTGCGGAGGGGCTTCTCGCCGCCGTTTGGTGCAGGTTGGGCCGCCCCCGGCCCGGAGCGTGAGGGAACGGGCCCGGGCTGAGGCTGTCTGCCCGCGCCTTGGCTCTGCCCGGCTTCCTGGTTGGCTTTGGCCGGATTGGGGGAGCGGGCTCGAGCATCCCTGGCGGGCCCTTGGTCATGTCACTGAACCGGTGATCGTTCTTTTGGGGGCTTCCCGGCAGTCTTTCGGCTTTCCGGTTCGGGTCGGTCGGTCAAGGGTGGCCGTAGGCCATCGCGAAGCGACGCGACCGCAGGGAGCGCCCTTGAGGGACCGGCCCGAACCGGAGAGACGATGGGACTGACGGGAAACCCCCAAACCCTCACTGATTCCGGGTTATTGGGTGCCGCTCATCGGGTGCCGCTTCACTTTCCCGTCCCGCCCGGCAAGTTTCCGACCCTCCAGCCCCCGCCGCACCTGTCACCCCGTCCCGCCCCCGTCGCCGCGCGCGGTGGGTGGGCAACCGCCGTCCGCGGGGGCGGGGAGAGGGGGGCGGAGGCCCCGCCCGACCCCCCCTCTCCCCCTACATGCTCAGCGACCGCGCGTAGTTGATCTGGGTCATGACGCGCTGGTACGCCATCGGGTCCGTGGCCGGGAGCATCGTGGAGTGGTGGCGGCCGCCGCTGGTGACCGTGATCTGGATGTAGCCCGTGGTCTTCTTCTCCTTCATCAGGAGGAAGAGCAGGCCGAGCAGGCAGAACAGGAAGAAGATGACGGCGAGCACGATCGCGTGTGCGGGGATCTTCTCCTCCGTGCGCGAGAAGTCCGTCGCGTTCCACATCGCGCCCCTCAGCGGCATCGAGCCCGACGGGGTGATGATCTGGTCGCCGGCGATGCTGATGTCGCCGATCGAGAAGCCGGCGCCGCCCGGTGCGGCCATGGGGTAGGCGGGGGCCGGCATGCCCGCGCCCTCGGTGGTGGGCGGGTAGGGCGGGGTGGCGGGGTAGGGCTGCGGGTAGCCGTAACTGGCCTCGCCCGGGCCCCACTTGTAGTCGCCGCCCTGGCCGGGGTCGCTCGCGTAAGGATTCGGCTGCTGCTCGCTCATGCGGCCGATCCTTCCACAACGACACCCGGTCCCATACCCCGGTCAGAGAGCTGCTTCGACAATGCCCTGGACGCGCAAGACGATGTCGGTGCTCTTCGCCTCCTCGGTCGGCAGGAAGGACCAGGTGACGATCCGTCGGCCGCTGTCCGTCCCGAAAACGCCGTTGGAGTACTGGGCCATGCTGCCGGTCTTCCCCCAGACCTCGGTCCCGTCGTCCAGCTTGAAGTACGACAATCCACCCTGGCTGAACGGCAACTTGGCGGTCTTGGCGAGTGTGGGCATGACGAACAGCTGCCGCTGCTGGGCCGGCGGCAGCAGCCGGCCGCCCAGCAGCGCCTTCATGAAGCGCTCCATGTCGGGGGCGTTGGAGATCATCCCGCCCTCGGCCCACGCCCAGGGCTCCTTCGGGGTCGGCGCGGCCAGTGACGGGCTCGGCATGGACGCGTCCCCGGTCCGCGGGAGGTACGTGTGTCGCAGGCCGAGCGGGCGGGTGATGCGGCGCTGGAGCTCGTCGGCGTAGGAGCGGCCGGTGACCTTCTCGATGGCGAGGCCGAGGATGAAGTAGTTGCCGCCGTTGTACTGCTGCCTGGTGACGGGGTGTTCGGGGGCGGGGCAGCCGTCCGCGGTCCAGGCGGCGACGACCTTCTCCGGGGTCAGGCCGAGCCCGTCCTCGAGCGTCCCGCAGTGCATGCCCAGGCCGCTCGTGTGGCTCAGCAGCTGACCGATGGTGATGGGCTCCCAGCGGGCCGGGATGGTGTCCGGAAGGACCTCCCGGATCGGGGTGTCCAGGGTGAACCGGCCTTCGGCGACCAGCTGCAGCACCAGCGTGGAGGTGAACAGCTTGGTCATGCTGCCGATCCGGAAGGAAGCGGCCGGGTCCTGGGAGAGCGGGCCCGTCGCCTTCGTCCAGCGGATGCCGGGCCCGCCGGGCCCGCCGGCGCCGGAGACCCGCACCATCGTCCCGTTCGCGAGGCCGTCCGGGGTCATCAGCCTGGTCAGCTCCGCCTCGTCGAGCGAGTACCGCTGCTCCCCGCTCCCGGCGGCCGCCTGAACCCGCCCCGGCACCGATGCCGGGTCCTGCTGCCGGGCCGATGCCGGCAGGGAGCCGGCGGTGAGCGATACGAGGGCTGCGCCGGCGGCGACCAGGGTGATCCAGCGGGCCTTGGCCGTGGTCGAGCGGGAGGAGTTCGCGGGGTTCGTCATGGCTGCCATGGTGGCGCGGGGAAGATCCACTCCACATGGGGGACGCCCCCCACCCACCCCTGAGGCGCCCCTGATCCCGGGTACGGGCGAGGGCCCCGCCCCCGGGGTGAACCGGGTGCGGGGCCCTCGCCGCGCGTGCAGGCGCAGACGGGAATCAGAAGCGGCGCGTGATGAGGGCGCGCTTGACTTCCTGGATCGCCTTGGTGACCTCGATGCCACGCGGGCACGCGTCGGTGCAGTTGAAGGTCGTGCGGCAGCGCCACACGCCGTCCTTGTCGTTCAGGATCTCCAGCCGCTGCTCGCCGGCCTCGTCGCGCGAGTCGAAGATGAAGCGGTGCGCGTTGACGATCGCCGCCGGGCCGAAGTACTGGCCGTCGTTCCAGAACACCGGGCAGGAGGAGGTGCAGGCCGCGCAGAGGATGCACTTCGTCGTGTCGTCGAAGCGCTCGCGGTCCTCGGCGGACTGCAGCCGCTCACGCGTCGGCTCGTTGCCCTTGGTGACCAGGAAGGGCATGACGTCGCGGTACGCCTGGAAGAAGGGCTCCATGTCGACGACGAGGTCCTTCATCACCGTGAGGCCCTTGATGGCCTCGATGGTGATCGGCTTCTCCGGGTTGATGTCCTTGATCAGCGTCTTGCAGGCGAGCCTGTTCTTGCCGTTGATCCGCATCGCGTCGGAGCCGCAGATGCCGTGCGCGCACGAGCGGCGGAAGGTCAGCGTGCCGTCGAGGTCCCACTTGATCTTGTGGAGACCGTCGAGCACGCGCTCCTTCGGGTCGATCTCGATCTGGAAGTCCTGCCACTGCGCCTCGTCCGAGATCTCGGGGTTGTAGCGGCGGATCCGGAACGTGACCGTGATGAAGGGGGAAGCCGCGGCCGACTCCTCCATCTTGTCCATCTTGTCCGTCTTGGACAGGGTCGGGGTTCCCATCAGTACTTACGCTCCATCGGCTGGTAGCGGGTGACGACGACGGGCTTGTAGTCCAGCCGGACGGAGTCCTTGCCGTCGTCGCCGACCTCGCGGTACGCCATGGTGTGGCGCATGAAGTTGACGTCGTCGCGGTTCGGGTAGTCCTCGCGGTAGTGACCGCCGCGGGACTCCTTGCGCGCCAGCGCGGACACGGCCATGACCTCGGCCAGGTCGAGCAGGTTGCCCAGCTCGATGGCCTCCAGCAGGTCCGTGTTGAAGCGCTTGCCCTTGTCCTGGACGGACACGTTCTTGTAGCGCTCGCGCAGCTCGGCGATCTTCTCGACCGCGGTCTTGATGGTCTGCTCCGTACGGAACACCATCACGCACGCGTCCATCGTCTCCTGGAGCTCCAGGCGCAGGTCGGCGACCCGCTCCTTGCCCGTGGAGTTGCGCAGGCGCTCGACGAGCTCGGCGACGTCCTTCGCCGGGTTCTCCGGCAGCTCGACGTAGTCGTTCTCGTGGGCGTACTTCGCGGCCGCGATGCCCGAGCGCTTGCCGAAGACGTTGATGTCCAGCAGCGAGTTGGTGCCCAGGCGGTTCGCGCCGTGCACCGATACGCACGCGACCTCGCCGGCCGCGTACAGGCCGGGGACGACGGTGGTGTTGTCCGCCAGGACCTCACCCTCGACGTTGGTCGGGATGCCGCCCATGGCGTAGTGCGCGGTGGGCTGGATCGGGATCGGGTCCGTGTACGGCTCGATGCCCAGGTACGTACGCGCGAACTCGGTGATGTCCGGGAGCTTCGCGTCGAGCTGCTCCGGCGGCAGGTGCGTCAGGTCCAGGTACACGTGGTCACCGGCCGGACCGCAGCCGCGGCCCTCGCGGATCTCGGTGTAGATGGAGCGCGAGACGACGTCACGGGACGCGAGGTCCTTCATGACCGGCGCGTACTTCTCCATGAAGCGCTCGCCGTCCTTGTTGCGGAGGATGCCGCCCTCACCGCGGGCGCCCTCCGTCAGCAGGATGCCCATGCGCCAGATGCCCGTCGGGTGGAACTGGAAGAACTCCATGTCCTCGAGCGGCAGGCCGCGGCGGTAGCAGGCCGCCTGGCCGTCACCCGTGAGGGTGTGCGCGTTGGAGGTCACCTTGAAGAACTTGCCGGTGCCGCCGGAGGCGTAGATGACGGCCTTGGCCTGGAACACGTGGATCTCGCCGGTGGCGAGCTCGTACGCGACCACACCGGCCGACTTCTTGACGCCGTCCTCCTCGACCAGCAGCTGGTCCAGGACGTAGAACTCGTTGAAGAACTCCACGCCCTCCTTGACGCAGTTCTGGTACAGCGTCTGGAGGATCATGTGACCGGTGCGGTCCGCGGCGTAGCAGGACCGGCGGACCGGGGCCTCGCCGTGGTTGCGGGAGTGGCCGCCGAAGCGGCGCTGGTCGATGGTGCCGTCCGGGGTGCGGTTGAACGGCAGGCCCATCTTCTCGAGGTCGAGGACCGCGTCGATGGCCTCCTTCGCCAGGATCTCGGCGGCGTCCTGGTCGACCAGGTAGTCACCGCCCTTGACCGTGTCGAAGGTGTGCCACTCCCAGTTGTCGTCCTCCACGTTGGCCAGCGCGGCGGCCATGCCGCCCTGCGCGGCGCCCGTGTGGGAGCGGGTGGGGTAGAGCTTCGTCAGCACTGCGGTGCGGCTGCGCTTCGTCGCCTCGATGGCGGCGCGCATGCCCGCGCCACCGGCGCCGACGATGACGGTGTCGTACTTGTGGATCTTCATGAGTCGATTCGCCTCAGCCCGTGCCTAGCGGATGTTCGGGTCGAAGGTGAAGATCACCAGCGTGCCCAGAAGGATGGTGAACACCGTGGCGGTGTAGAGCAGGCCCTTCAGCCACAGCCGCGTGTTGGCGCGCTCCGCGTAGTCGTTGATGACGGTACGCAGACCGTTGGCGCCGTGCAGCATGGCCAGCCACAGCATCAGCAGGTCCCAGACCTGCCAGAACGGGGACGCCCAGCGGCCGGCCACGAAGGCGAAGCCGATCTTGGAGACGCCGCCGTCGAGCACCAGCTGGATCAGCAGGTGGCCGATGACCAGGACGACGAGCACGATGCCCGAGAGGCGCATGAAGAGCCAGGCGGCCATCTCGAAGTTGCCGCGGGTCGAGCGCGGCGTCTTGCCGGTGCGCTTGCGCGGGGCCTCGATGTAGGGCGCCGGGTTGTCGACGTCGTAGAGGGAGACACCCTCGACGTCGCCGATGACCTTGGCGGAAGAAGTGTCAGAAGACATGCGTGTCACTTCCCGAACAGTTCGAGGTACGCGTGGTTCAGGACGGGGTACACGGCCCCGGCCATCAGCACGATCCAGAGGATCACGACGCTCCAGAGCATCTGCTTCTGGTAGCGCGGGCCCTTGGACCAGAAGTCCACAGCGATGACACGGAGACCGTTGAGCGCGTGGAAGAGGATGGCGGCGACGAGGCCGTACTCCAGCAGCGCGACGATCGGGGTCTTGTAGGTAGCCACGACATCGTCGTACGCCTCGGGGGAGACGCGGACGAGAGCGGTGTCGAGGACGTGTACGAACAGGAAGAAGAAGATGAGGACGCCGGTGACTCGATGAGCCACCCAGGACCACATTCCTTCCCGGCCGCGGTACAACGTTCCAGCCGGCACGGAAAACCCTCCGGAAGCGGGGCGGGGGCCAGCCGGCTTCTTTGTCGGTCGGGCCCGGCCGGGTACGGTCCTCCGGCCCCGGACATCGTAGCGACGCTTTGTCGGTTCCCTCGCCCGGGGTCCGCCGGTGTGATCAAACAGGCACGGACGGACTATCCCACAGGGGCGAATAGCCCGATTTCCGGAGCAGACGGCCCATTCGCCGAGGTCAGTCGGAGCGTCAGGTCCAGCAGCCGGGCCTGCGCGACGCGGCGCAGCTCGTCCGCCGAGATGGCGCGCTCCTCGTCCACCTCGTGGCCCATGCGGCGCCGGATAGCGGCCAGCAGCTGGTCCGCCTGCTCCTCCGGCGGGTGCCCGGTGAGGCAGATCACGAACGCGTGGCCGAACTTCCGTTCGTACTCGGCGTGGGCCGCGTCGAGGGCCAGCAGTGCGGCGTACGGGGCGCCGTGGCCCAGCTCCGCCGAGAGCTCGGCGGCCAGTGCCTCGGACAGGTCCGACTGGGAGAGGTCGTACGAGGCCTCGTCCGCGGCGGCGAGCAGAGCGCCGGAATCGGGGTAAGGGCGGTGTGCGGCGACCCGGTGCGCCCAGCGCCGGCTGCCGCAGCACTGCATCAGGGCCGCCTGGGCGGTTTCGGGGGACAGGGTGTTGAACCGTGCCAGCCCGGAGCCGTGTGAGGAGTCGGAACTCCCCCCGGACTCTGCCCGGAAGGTGCCCCCAGGGGCCTGTGCCGGAAGGTGGCTGGACAGCAGGGGGCTCCTCGGGGCGTGGCGCGGGTGTACCGCCACGCTATCGATGCAGGGCAGGCTGTGTCGTACCCATTCGGGGATTTCACCCGGAAGTGAGCCGAAAGGATGACGTGGGCGCCGAAGGCAGGACCGAGAAGGGGAGGGCGACCGAGGCCGCCACCCCCCACAGGAGAGGCCCCGGCCGCCATCCGTCACGGGCTCGTGCGACAAGCCCGTATCCCTGTCAGCGCCCTCGGTGCGTTTTGTGTCACACCCCGCTCCGCACAGGATTGGTTGCTGGTTGTACAACTCGTGGACGAGAGGTACTGGAAAGCCGTAACGTGCTGATTTGCGCCACACGTACAGGACAGTGAACGGGTTGGGGACTTTGCTGGGGGACGACGCGGAGCTGACCGCCGCGGTGCTCGCGGCACAGGACGGCGACGAGAACGCGTTCCGTACTGTGTACCGCGCCGTGCACCCGCGCCTGCTCGGATACGTACGCACGCTCGTCGGAGACGGCGACGCGGAGGACGTGACCTCCGAGGCCTGGCTGCAGATCGCCCGCGACCTCGACTCCTTCACCGGCGACGCCGACCGCTTCCGCGGCTGGGCCGCCCGCATCGCCCGCAACCGGGCCCTGGACCACATCCGCATGCGCGGCCGCCGTCCCGCCATCGGCGGCGATGAGACGGAACTCACGGGCTGGGCCGCCGACTGCGACACCGCGGGTGCGGCGATGGAGGCCCTGTCCACCGGAACGACCATGGCGCTCATAGCCCGGCTCCCGCAGGACCAGGCGGAGGCCGTCGTCCTGCGGGTCGTGGTCGGGCTGGACGCCAAGAGTGCCGCCGAGACCCTCGGCAAGCGGCCCGGAGCGGTACGAACCGCCGCACACCGGGGCCTCAAGAAGCTGGCCGAGCTGCTCGGTGACGATCCGGACCGTGATACGGACTCGGACGTGGAGGGCCGGGTCGGCCATAATGCCGGTGGCCGGCCGCGGGACGGCGGAGGTGGGAGGGATCTCGACGCCGTACCCGCACAGCGCGGCCACGGCGGGGGCCTCGTAGAACAAACCGGTGTGACGCATTCACGTTGGCGGACGCAGAAGGACATGTGATGGCCGACGAGCGCGACAGGTGGCTGGACGGAGCCGCGGCGGAACGACTGCTGCGCGGAGAACCGGTGGAACCTGTGGGGCCGGCAGCCGATCCCCGGGCCCGCCGGGAAGCCGCCCGGCTGCGAGCCGCCCTCGACTCCCTCGACGCGCTGGGCGCCCCCGCGGCGGCCGGCACGGAACTGCCCGGCGAAGCCGCGGCACTGGCCGCCTTCCGCGCGGCGCGCGCCGCAGCCGCTCCGGCAGCGGCCGGTTCCGGGGCGGGGGCCTCCGCAGCGCCCGCCGCACCCCTGGTCGACCTCGGCCGCACCGTCATCGGCAGTGGCGGGAGCCGGGTCTGCGCAGCCCGGCGCGGCCGGCCCGTGCGGTTCGGCCTGGCCGCCGCCCTCGCGAGCATCGCGGTCGGCGGTCTGGCCGCCGCGGCGGGGGCCGGATGGCTCGACCAGCCCCTGCGCACCACCGCGGGCCCCGGTCCGGCGATGTCCGTCAGCGCGGACGGGAGCCCGACCCAGGGCGCCGACAGCGGCTCTCCCACGCTCAGCCCGCAGCTGCGGCCCTCGCTGCCGGAAGGCTCCGGGGAGTCGGGGAGCGCGGGCACGGTGCCGCCCTCGGGCGGCGCCGGAGAACGTACGGCGGACGGCGGAACGCGCGCCGGTTCCGGGGCCTCGCCGGGTGCCGGCGCGGTCGGCGGCGCCGGCAAGGACGTCAGGGGCGGCACGGACGGGAACCGGCAGGGCTTCGGCGGCGGAAGCGAAACCGAAACCCTCCTGGCGGACCGCGACCGGGACCGTGAGAACCACCGCAGGGCCGTGGACCTGTGCAAGGACTACCGGGCCGGGCACCTCAACGACGACCGGCGCAGGCGGCTCTCAGCCCTGGCCAACGGTCTCGCCCGGATCCCCTTCTACTGCGAGGCGCTGCTCGACGGCGTCACCGACAGCAGCCGCAGTGCCGCCGGCCCGGGGGACGTGGTGCTCAAGGCCCCGTCCCTGGCGCCGGCCCTGTCGGGAACCCCGACGAACGGGCGCTGAATCCGGCCCCGGCACACGCACCTGACACATGCGCTGATGTGCCTGTAACACTTTTCGAACCGGTGACGCAGTACGTAACGAGCCGACTGGTCATCGGCCGCGCATGAGCCGGGGTTCCCCCCGTACCCCTGGGCTCTGCGCAACCGGCGCGGGCGGGGCACGTTCCCCCGGCCCTGCCCGCGCCCTCTACTTCTCGACCGGCCCGCCTCCGGGCCCCGGCCTCCGGCCGACGCCCGGCCCCCGGCCCGACTCCGCGCCTCACCAGTAGACGACGACCTTGTCGCCCACCTGCACCTGGTCGAAGAGGGCCGACAGCTTCGCCTTGTCCCGGACGTTCACACAGCCGTGCGAGGCGCCGGCGTAGCCGCGGGCCGCGAAGTCGGCCGAGTAGTGCACCGCCTGGCCGCCGCTGAAGAACATCGCGTACGGCATCGGGGTGTGGTAGATCGTCGACGTCCAGTCCTTGGCCTTCCAGCCCACGTTGAACACGCCCTCGCGGGTCGGGGTGTTCTCCGAGCCGAAGCGCACGTCCATCGTGGAGACGACCTTGCCGTCGATCATCCAGGCGAGGGTGCGGCTCTCCTTGCTGATGCACATGACCCGGCCCTCCATGCAGCGCGGGTCCGGCGCGTCCGCCTCGTTGACCGCCGGCGGGCGCAGCTCGTCGGCGGTGGGCTTCTTCGTGGCGTTCTGGATCTTCTTCCAGGTGGCCTCGTCGACCGAACCGGTGGGGTTCAGGCCGTTCTTCGACTGGAAGGACTTGACCGCCGAGGTGGTCTTCGTGCCGTAGAAACCGGTCGGCGCGACCGACATCAGCTTGAGCTGCTTCAGGCGTGCCTGGAGCTCGCGCACCTGCTCGCTGTCGTCGCCGTTGGCCATGATCTGCTTCACGGTCGGCGAGGGAGAGGCGGACGGGGACGCCGAGGCGGACGGTGAGGCCGAGGGCGAGGCCGCGGGCTTGTCGTCCGTGGACGGCGACGCTTCGGGTGTGGCTCCCGCCGCGGGCGAGGACGGAGCCGTGGAAGCGGAGCCCGTGGACTCGGCCTTCTGCGGTCCGCAGGCGGTCGCGGCGAGCGCGACGGCGGTGGCCACTCCAAGCGCGCGGATTATGACTCTTTGGCGGTGCATTGCTGTCCCCCGATTTCTACGTGGTGTATCTAGGTGATGCCTCGCGCGCGTGGAGAGTTGCACTCCGCCCCGGGATGTTGCGCCATTGTGACCAGGGCCCGTACGCGGCCTTGCGAAGCGATGAGCGGCCGGGGCGTTCCCCGGCGTTCGCTGGGGGAGGTTGTATCAGCCCCGGGCCCCGTCGCTCTACGGAGGGTGTGGTCACATGGCGCACAGCGAGAGCGGTATCCCCATCGAACCCGTCTACGGGCCGGGCGATCTGACGGGGTGGGACCCGGAGACCGAACTGGGACAGCCGGGGGCATTCCCGTATACCCGGGGCATTTACCCGAACATGTACACCGGCAGGCCGTGGACCATGCGGCAGTACGCCGGTTTCGGCACGGCCGTCGAGTCCAACGCCCGGTACCGGCAGCTCATCGCGGGCGGTGGTACCGGGCTGTCCGTGGCCTTCGACCTGCCGACGCAGATGGGGCACGACTCCGACGCACCGCTCGCGCACGGCGAGGTCGGCAAGGTGGGGGTCGCCGTCGACTCCCTCGACGACATGCGGGTCCTGCTCGACGGGATCCCCCTCGACCGGGTCTCCACCTCGATGACCATCAACGCGCCCGCCGCGCTGCTCCTGCTGCTCTATCAGCTGGTCGCCGAGGAGCAGGGGATCGAGGGCGCGCAGCTGACCGGGACCATCCAGAACGACGTGCTGAAGGAGTACATCGCGCGCGGGACGTACATCTTCCCGCCCGAGCCCTCGCTCCGGCTCACCGCCGACACCTTCCGCTACTGCCGGGCCGAGATCCCCAAGTGGAACACCATTTCCATCTCCGGCTACCACATGGCCGAAGCGGGGGCCTCGCCCGTGCAGGAGGTGGCCTTCACCCTCGCCGACGGCATCGCGTACGTCCGTACGGCGTTGGCGGCGGGGATGGCGGTCGACGAGTTCGCGCCCCGGCTCTCCTTCTTCTTCGTCGCCCGCACCACCCTGCTGGAGGAGGTGGCGAAGTTCCGCGCGGCCCGCCGGATCTGGGCCCGGGTCATGCGCGAGGAGTTCGGCGCCCGGGACCCGAAGTCGATGATGCTGCGCTTCCACACCCAGACGGCCGGGGTGCAGCTGACGGCGCAGCAGCCCGAGCTGAATCTCGTACGGGTGGCCGTGCAGGCACTGGCCGCCGTGCTCGGCGGCACGCAGTCGCTGCACACCAACTCCTTCGACGAGGCCATCGCCCTGCCGACGGAGAGGTCCGCCCGGCTCGCGCTGCGCACCCAGCAGGTGCTCGCGTACGAGACGGACGTGCCGCACACCGTGGACCCCTTCGCGGGCTCGTACGCGGTGGAGCGGATGACGGACGAGCTGGAGGCGGCGGCGCTGGACCTGATGCGGAAGGTCGAGGAGCAGGGCGGGGCCGTGGCCGCGATCGAGAACGGCTTCCAGAAGGCGGAGATCGAGCGGAACGCCTACCGCATCGCGCAGGAGACCGAGAGCGGGGAGCGGGTGGTCGTCGGAGTCAACCGCTTCGCGCTGGAGCGGGAGGAGCCCTACGAGCCGCTGCGCGTGGACCCGGCGATCGAGGCGCGCCAGTGCGAGGCCCTGGCGCGGCTGCGGGCGGAACGGGACGGGGCGGCGGTGGAGGCCGCGCTCGCGGCCCTGCGGGAGGCGGCCGCGGGGACGGAGAACGTGCTGTATCCGATGAAGGAGGCGCTGCGGGCCCGGGCCACGGTGGGGGAGGTGTGCGGGGCGCTGCGGGAGGTGTGGGGGAGCTACGAGCCGTCCGCTTCCACGTGGTGAAACCCACTGCCTGACAGGTGCAACCTTATGGGACACTCCTGCCCATGCTGGGTGTGACCGATCTACCGACCTACCTCGCCGGCCTGGTGCTGATCATTCTGCTGCCGGGGCCGAACTCGCTCTACGTGCTCTCCGTCGCCGCCCGCCGCGGGGTGCGCACCGGGTACAAGGCCGCCGCAGGGGTGTTCACCGGCGACGCCGTGCTGATGCTGCTGACCGCCGTGGGCGCCGGGGCGCTGCTGCGGGCGAGTCCGCTCGTGTTCACCGTGGTGAAGTTCCTCGGAGCCGGGTACCTGGCGTGGCTGGCCGTGGGGATGATGCGCGGTGCCTGGGCGCTGTGGCGCACCCGCCGGGAGCGGGAGGAGGCGCGGGCCGCCGGCCCCGCCGAGGCGGCGGAGGGCGAGCGGCCCTACCGGCGGGCGCTGCTGATCAGCCTCCTCAACCCGAAGGCCATCCTCTTCCTGATGTCCTTCTTCGTGCAGTTCGTGGACCCGTCCTACGCGTACCCGGCGCTGTCATTCCTGGTGCTGGGCGGCCTGCTGCAGACCGGCAGCTTCCTGTACCTGACGCTGCTGATATTCGGCGGCACCCGCCTCTCGGAGGCCTTCCGCCGCCGCAAGCGGCTGTCGGCGGGGGCCACTTCGGCGGCGGGCGTGCTGTTCCTGGGCTTCGCGGCCAAGCTCGCCGTCAGCTGAGGCCCCTCACCGCAGTACGCGCCGCACGGCCCGGCTGCGCGGCAGGAAGGACAACGGGGCGGGGATGCCGCCCGGCAGTCCCAGCGAGGCCAGCCGGCGCCCGGTGACGTAGCGCCGGGTCCGCGGGGTCGGGTGCAGGGCCAGGTGGGCCTCGGCCGGTCCGGTGGCAGGAGGCACGCGGCCGCTCGGGGGCGCCGTTCAGGGCGGTCGGCGCCCTCGCCGGCGACGTCCGGCGGGCCGGGCGCCTCGTGATCGGCGACCCCTTCTCCCGCTTCGGCCCGCCCCGCCTGACCAAGGGCACCGACCTCGTCGGGACCTCGCTCGTGGAGACCGGCGTGGTGGACCCGGACCGCTACCGGGAGGCGGTGCGGGCCCTGACCCGGGAGCACGGAGCCACCCGCTACTTCGCGCACCGCCGCGAGTCCCCGGAGAAGCTGCGCGCGCTCGGCGAGGCGACGGGGCTGGAGATCGTCCGGCCGGACCTGCCGCTCGAGCTGATCGCGCGGCGCGGACCGATCGGACGTACGGTCCTCGGCTTTCCGTCCACGGTCGTCCACACCCTGCCGTACGCACTGGCCGGTACCGGTGTGACGGTCGTCGTATGCGAAATCGACCCGGAATGGCTCACCGGCTCCGCATCCCCCCGGGCCCGCAGCTCCCTCGCCGGGGTCACCGACACCGCCCGTGATGTGCACAGACTCCCAGCCCAGGCGGCTCCGGCGGCCGGATGAGCGGGCGAGTTTACCCCCCTGCCGGCCCGGTCATGCGCCAGAGGCCGGGTTTCTTTCCCCTAACGGCATGAACTTTTCGTGATCCCCGGCCAGTTGACCCGCCCGTGCGCCTACCCTTCAACGGGTGAACCAGTTGATGTCCCGCGAGTCCCAGACCGCCCAGCCCGCCGTGTCCGAGCGGCCCGAGCTGCCCGGCAAACTTCCGGACCACCTGCGTGCCGAACTGATCGCCTTCCGCCGGGACTTGCACATGCACCCGGAGCTCGGACACCAGGAATTCCGCACCACGGCTGCGATCAAGGCCCGGCTCGAGAAAGCCGGCCTGCGACCACAGGTGCTGAAGTCCGGCACGGGCCTGATCTGTGACGTGGGCACCTGGGACGGAGTACGGCCCATGCTGGCTCTGCGCGCGGACATCGACGCCCTGCCCATCCCGGACGCCAAGACGCACGTCGCGTACCGCTCGACCTTCCCGGACCGCGCCCACGCCTGCGGCCACGACGTGCACACCGCCGTCGTCCTCGGCGCCGGCCTGGTCCTCGCCGAGCTCGACCGCCAGGGCCTGCTGCCCCGGCCGGTGCGGCTGCTGTTCCAGCCCGCCGAGGAGGTGCTCCCGGGCGGGGCGACCGACGCGATCGACTCCGGGGTGCTGGACGGCGTCGGGAAGATGATCGCCGCGCACTGCGACCCCCGGGTGGACGCCGGCCGGATCGGGCTGCGGCCCGGGCCCATCACCTCGGCCTGCGACCGGCTGGAGGTCAGCCTCACCGGCTCCGGCGGGCACACCGCGCGCCCGCACCTGACCACCGACCTGGTGACGGCCGCCGCCCGCGTGGCCGTGGACGTCCCGGCCCTGCTGACCCGCCGGATGGACGCCCGTTCGGGCATGTCGGTCACCTGGGGCCGGATCGAGGCCGGGCACGCCTGCAACGTGATCCCGATGCACGCCGAGCTGTCCGGCACCGTGCGGTGCCTGGACCTGAACGCCTGGCACGAGGCCCCCGACATGATCCACGCGGCGATCGACGAGGTCGCGACCATGCACGGCGCCAAGTTCGAGATCAACCACGTCCGCGGGGTGCCGCCGGTGGTGAACGACCCGGTGGTCACCGAGCTGCTCCGCGAGGCGATGTCGGTCCGCCGCGGCGCCGAGTCGATCGAGGACACCGAGCAGAGCCTGGGCGGGGAGGACTTCTCCTGGTACCTGGAGCACGTCCCGGGCGCCATGGCCCGCCTGGGGGTCCGCGCGCCCGGCGACACGGCCAAGCGGGACCTGCACCGGGGTGATTTCGACGTGGACGAGTCCGCGATCGCCGTCGGAGTGGAGTTCTTCACCGCCGCGGCCCTGCTGGACGGGCGGCGCGCCGGGCATGTGAGGTAAAACGCGGGGCGGGGTCACTACAACATCCGCGCGCCTCCCGGCGGACGCGTCCAGCCCTTGGTACACAAGGGCTGGACGCGTGAGGAGTTACCGATCGGTCACTGTCCGGTTCGCGACGATCCGATAACGACTCATGAACGGGCCTTTAACTGACATCTACGCGCGTTACGATCGCGGCGAAACCAGCGCCGGTCGTGGCGCTTCGGTCAGGTTTTGAAGGAGCCTCCCCTTGCGCCGGATCACCAGGATCGCCACCGTGGGCATCGCGTCCGCGGCGCTGGCCCTCTCGGCCACCGCCTGTGGCGGAAAGAAGTCGTCCGACGGCGGAACCGCCGCCTCTTCCGACTCGAAGTCGGCCAGCGCCGCCATCGCGTACGACATCGGCGGCCGCGGCGACCAGTCGTTCAACGACGCCGCCTTCGCCGGTCTCGACAAGGCCGAGAAGGAGCTCAAGATCAAGGGCGCCGAGGCCGAGCCCACCGAGGGCGAGAGCGAGGCCGACAAGGTCCAGCGCCTCACCGAGCTCGCGCGCAAGGGCAACAACCCGGTCATCGGCGTCGGCTTCGCCTACGCCCCGGCCATCAAGAAGGTCTCCGAGAAGTTCCCGAAGACCACCTTCGGCCTCATCGACGACACCTCGGTGACCGGACCGAACGTCGCGAACCTGGTCTTCAACGAGGAGCAGGGCTCCTACCTGGCCGGCGTCGCCGCCGCCAAGGCCTCCAAGACCGGCACGGTCGGCTTCATCGGCGGTGTCGAGGTTCCGCTGATCAAGAAGTTCGAGGCGGGCTTCGCCCAGGGCGTCAAGGACACCAACCCGAACGCCAAGGTGCTGTCGGCCTACCTGACCCAGCCGCCGGACTTCTCCGGTTTCGCCAAGCCCGACCTGGGCAAGGCCGCCGCCAAGGGCCAGCTGGACAGCGGCGCCGACGTGGTCTACGCCGCCGCGGGCCTCGCCGGCTCCGGTGCGATCGAGGCCACCGCCACCGCCGGCAAGTGGGCCATCGGTGTCGACTCCGACCAGTACAACCAGGCCGGTCTGTCCAAGTACAAGGACAAGATCCTCACCTCGGTCACCAAGGACGTCTCCGACGCCGTCTTCAACCTGATCAAGTCGGTCCAGGACGGCAAGCCGCAGACCGGTGAGATCCGTTACGGCCTGGACAGCGACGGCGTGGGCCTGGCCGACTCGAACCCCGAGTACAAGAAGATGGCCGACGTCATCGCCGCGGTGGAGAAGGCGAAGGCCGACATCATCGCGAAGAAGATCACCGTCAAGACCGCCCCGTAAGGCCGTTCCTGACAGGTAGTCGTGGTCTCCGGGGTCCGGGAAGCGGTCTCTGCCGCTCCCGGGCCCCGTACCGCGTCCGCCCCTGAGTCCGTGATCCTTGTGGCCGGTTGGCCACAGGTTTTCACTTTCGACAGTGCTACGCGCGTAGAAGCATCATGGACGCGATACCGTCCTCTCCCGCCTCCCCGCCCTGCCGTCTGTCCCCCTGCCTCCGCTCCTTCCGCGCCAAGGAGAGTGCGTCATCAACGCGTCCAGCCCGCCCCCAGCAGTCGAACTGCACGGCATCACCAAGCGTTTCCCCGGCGTCGTCGCCAACAAGGACATCGCCATCACCGTCCGCAAGGGCACGGTCCACGCCCTCATCGGTGAGAACGGTGCCGGCAAGTCGACCCTGATGAAGATCCTCTACGGCATGCAGAAGCCGGACGAGGGCACCATCGCCATCGACGGGGAGCAGGTCACCTTCGCCAACCCCGGCGAGGCCATCGCCCGCGGTATCGGCATGGTGCACCAGCACTTCATGCTCGCCGACAACCTCACCGTCCTGGAGAACGTCGTCCTCGGCGGCGAGAAGCTCCACGGCATCGGTGCCAAGGCGCGCAAGAGGATCCTGGAGATCTCGGACGCGTACGGCCTGGGCGTGCGCCCGGACGCCCTGGTCGAGGACCTCGGTGTCGCCGACCGCCAGCGCGTGGAGATCCTCAAGGTCCTCTACCGCGGCGCCCGCACCCTCATCCTCGACGAGCCCACCGCGGTGCTCGTGCCGCAGGAGGTGGACGCGCTCTTCGACAACCTGCGCGAGCTCAAGGCCGAGGGCCTGACCGTCATCTTCATCTCGCACAAGCTGGGCGAGGTCCTGAAGGTCGCCGACGACATCACCGTCATCCGCCGGGGCACCACGGTCGGCACCGCCGACCCGAAGACCGCGACGACCAAGCAGCTCGCCGAGCTGATGGTCGGCAGCGAGCTGCCCACCCCCGAGACCCGCGAGTCGACGGTCACCAGCGTTCCGATGCTGAACGTCCAGGACCTGCGCCTGACCGCCACCGACCCGGACGGCGTCGTCCGCGAGGTGCTCGCCGGCATCGACTTCACCATCCACAAGGGCGAGGTCCTCGGCATCGCGGGTGTCGAGGGCAACGGCCAGACGGAGCTCATCGAGGCCCTCATGGGCATGAGCCTCCCGGACGGCGGCGTCATCACCCTGGACGGCAAGGACATCTCCACCACGCCGACGCGCAAGCGCCGCGAAGGCGGCATCGGCTACATCCCCGAGGACCGCCACCGCCACGCCCTGCTGCTGGAGTCCCCGCTCTGGGAGAACCGCATCCTCGGCCACGTCACCGAGGCGCCCAACTCCAGGCGGGGCATCCTCGATCCGAAGGCGGCCCGCAAGGACACCGAGCGGATCGTGCGCGAGTACGACGTCCGCACGCCCGGCATCGAGGTCACCGCGGCCTCGCTCTCCGGCGGCAACCAGCAGAAGCTGATCGTCGGCCGCGAGATGAGCCACAGCCCGAAGTTCCTCATCGCCGCCCACCCCACCCGCGGTGTGGACGTCGGCGCGCAGGCCCAGATCTGGGACGCGATCCGCGAGGCCCGCCGAGAGGGCCTGGCCGTGCTCCTGATCTCCGCGGACCTGGACGAGCTGATCGGCCTGTCCGACACCCTGCGCGTCATCTACCGCGGCCGCCTGGTCGCGGACGCCGACCCGGCGACCATCACGCCCGAGGAACTCGGCACGGCCATGACCGGTGCCGCCCGCGGACACCTGGAAGCCAACGACAACCCTTCCGCCGCTGCCGACGGTGACACGACGGAGGACGAGGCCCGATGAAGAAATTCGACAAGGACCGGCTGCTCCTCGCGGCCGCCGGCCCCGTGCTCGCACTGCTCAGCGCCTTCGTGCTGACCATGATCGTGCTGGCCGCTTCGGGCGTGGACCCGATCGAGCCGCTGCGCATCATGATCGACCAGGCCGGTTACGAGGACATCCAGGTCCTGATCGTCAACCAGGCCGGCATCTACTTCCTGGCAGCCCTGGCCGTGGCCATCGGCTTCCGGATGAACCTCTTCAACATCGGCGTCGACGGCCAGTACCGCCTCGCGGCGATGGTCTCGGCCGTGGTCGGTGCGTCGGTCTCGCTGCCCGGTCCGCTGCACATCCTGCTGATCGTGCTCGTCGCCATGGCGACCGGTGCCTTCTGGTCCGGCATCGCGGGCATCCTCAAGGCCCGGCGCGGGGTGAGCGAGGTCGTCTCCACGATCATGCTCAACGCCATCGCGACCTCCCTGATCGCCTGGCTGATCCTGCCGAAGAACTTCGGCGTCCAGCCGGCGGGCTCGAACGACCTGACCACCGGTGACATCCCCGAGTCCGGCTGGTTCCCGGCGCTGTCCCTCCCGGGCGGCGACATCTACGGCTTCACGTTCGTGGCCTTCGCGCTCGGCATCGTCTACTGGTTCGTGCTGAACCGGACCCGCTTCGGCTTCGACCTGCGCGCCTCCGGTGCCAGCGAGTCCGCCGCGCAGGCCTCCGGCGTCGAGCCCAAGAAGATGATCATGACTGCGATGCTCATCTCGGGCGCGGTCGCCGGTCTGACCGGCATGCCGCTGCTGCTCGGCGAGTCCCACACGTACAACCTGTCCTTCCCGCTGGGCATCGGCTTCACCGGCATCACCGTCGCCCTGCTCGGCCGCAACAACCCGGTCGGCATCCTCTTCTCGGCCTTCCTGCTCGCCTTCATCAAGCAGACCTCCGCCGGTCTCGACCAGAACGGCTACGCCCAGGAGATCGGCACGATCATGCAGGGCCTGATCGTGATCGCCGTCGTCGTCAGCTACGAGCTCGTCCGCCGCTACGGCATCCGCCGCCAGCAGCAGAAGGTCGGCGAAGAGCTGGCCGCCGGCCACGCCCTCACCGACAACAAGGAGGTCGCGGCGTGAGCACCAGCACCGTTTCCGCGACGAGCGCCGCGCCCAAGAAGGGCGGCGGCCGCCGCAAGCTCACCCTTCCCTGGATCCTGCTGATCATCGCGGGCGGCCTCGCCCTGATCTCGCTGGTTCGGGTCATCTCCGGCGCCGACGACCTGACGTCCGTCGGCCAGGTCTCCGGGGCCCTCCAGCTCGCCGTGCCGATCGGCCTCGCGGGCCTCGGCGGCCTGTGGGCCGAGCGTGCCGGCGTGGTCAACATCGGCCTCGAAGGCATGATGATCCTGGGCACCTGGTTCGGCGCCTGGGCCGGCTACCAGTGGGGTCCGTGGACCGGCGTCGTCATGGGGATCGTCGGCGGCGCCCTCGGCGGGCTGCTGCACGCGATCATCACCGTGACGTTCAACGTCAACCACATCGTCTCCGGTGTGGCGGTCAACATCCTGGCCGTCGGCTTCACCCAGTACCTGTCGAACTACACCTTCGACGAGGCCCCGGGCGGCTCCTCCAAGCAGTCCCCGCGCATCGAGCCGATCACCGAGATCACCATTCCGGGGCTCTCGGACGGGCTGGCCACCCTGCAGGGCAAGCACTGGTTCCTGCTCTCCGACATCGCCGGAGTCCTCGGCGGCCTGGTCACCAACCTGTCGCTCCTGACGGTCGTGGCGGTGCTGCTGGTCCCGGTCACCTGGTGGGTGCTGTGGCGGACCGCCTTCGGTCTACGCCTGCGCTCGTGCGGCGAGAACCCGATCGCCGCCGAGTCCCTCGGCGTCAACGTCTACAAGTACAAGTACATCGCCGTGATCGTCTCCGGCGCGATGGCCGGTCTCGGCGGCGCCTTCCTCGCGATCGTCTCCACCGGCATCTACCAGGAGGGCCAGACCGGCGGCCGCGGCTACATCGGTCTCGCCGCGATGATCTTCGGCAACTGGATGCCGGGCGGCATGGCCCTCGGCTCGGGCCTCTTCGGCTTCACCTACAGCCTCCGCCTGCGCGGCGGCGCGGAGAACGTCCACGCGATGCTCCTGCTCATCGCGATCCTCCTTGTGGTCGCCGTCGCCTGGCAGCTGTACAAGAAGAAGTACGTCCAGGCCGGCATCGCCGCGGCCTGCGCGGCGGGCCTCTTCCTCTGGTACGCCCTGACCGACGCCGTCCCGAGCCAGTTCGTCGACGCCGCGCCGTACGTCACCACGCTGCTGGTCCTCGCCCTGTCCGCGCAACGCCTGCGCATGCCCAAGGCGGACGGCATGCCGTACCGCAAGGGCCAGGGCAAGTGACCACGGCCCACGCGGTGGACTGGGAGGCCCTTCGGGTCGCGGCGCGCGAGGCCATGTCCCACGCGTACGCGCCCTACTCGGGCTTCCCGGTCGGCGTCGCCGCGCTGGTGGACGACGGCCGGATCGTGACCGGCTGCAACGTGGAGAACGCGAGCTACGGCCTGGGCCTGTGCGCCGAGTGCGGCCTGGTCTCCTCCCTCCAGGCCACCGGCGGCGGCCGGCTGACGCACTTCACCTGCGTCGACGGACGGGGCGAGATCCTCGTCCCGTGCGGCCGCTGCCGGCAGCTGCTCTTCGAATTCGGCGGCCCGGAACTGCTGGTGGAGACCCCGAAGGGGGTCCTCCCGCTGGCGGAGATGCTGCCGCAGGCCTTCGGGCCCGATCACTTGAGATAGCCGTGCCGACGGCCCTCCACCCCCCTGGGCGGAGGGCCGTCGCACTCCCGCAAACCCCTCTCTCTATGCGCGTAGAAAGAAGCACCTCATGGACGTCATCTCCGTCATCCGGACCAAGCGGGACCGCGGCGAGCTGAGCCCCGAGCAGATCGACTGGGTCATCGACGCCTACACGCGGGGTGTCGTGGCCGACGAGCAGATGTCGGCGCTGGCGATGGCCATCCTGCTGAACGGCATGAACCGGGCCGAGATCGCGCGCTGGACCGCCGCGATGATCGCCTCCGGCGAGCGCATGAACTTCGACTCCCTGTCCCGTCCGACCGCCGACAAGCACTCCACCGGCGGCGTCGGCGACAAGATCACCCTGCCCCTCGCCCCACTCGTCGCGGCCTGCGGTGCGGCCGTGCCCCAGCTGTCGGGCCGCGGGCTCGGCCACACCGGCGGCACCCTCGACAAGCTGGAGTCCATCCCCGGCTGGCGGGCGCTGCTCTCCAACGAGGAGATGCTGCACGTCCTGGACACCACCGGAGCGGTCATCTGCGCGGCGGGCGACGGCCTGGCCCCGGCGGACAAGAAGCTGTACGCGCTGCGCGACGTGACGGGCACGGTCGAGGCCATCCCGCTGATCGCCTCCTCGATCATGTCGAAGAAGATCGCCGAGGGCACCGGCTCGCTGGTCCTGGACGTCAAGGTCGGCAGCGGCGCCTTCATGAAGAACATCGAGGACGCCCGCGAGCTGGCGCGGACCATGGTCGGCCTGGGCACCGACTCGGGCGTCAAGACCGTCGCGCTCCTGACGGACATGTCCACCCCGCTCGGCCTGACGGCCGGCAACGCGCTCGAGGTCCGCGAGTCGGTCGAGGTCCTCGCCGGCGGCGGCCCCGCCGACGTGGTCGAGCTGACCATCGCGCTGGCCAAGGAGATGCTGGACGCGGCGGGCATCAAGGACGCCGACCCGGCGAAGGCCCTGGCCGACGGCTCCGCCATGGACCACTGGCGCCGGATGATCGCGGCCCAGGGCGGCGACCCGGACGCGGCCCTGCCGGTGGCCCGCGAGCAGCACGTGGTCACCGCCCCCGCCTCGGGCGTCCTGACCCGCCTGGACGCGTACGCGGTCGGCGTGGGCGCCTGGCGCCTCGGCGCGGGCCGCGCCCGCAAGGAGGACCCGGTGCAGGCGGGGGCCGGCATCGAGCTGCACGCCAAGCCGGGCGACGCGGTCACCGCCGGCCAGCCGCTGATGACCCTGCACACGGACACCCCGGAGAAGTTCGACTACGCGCTGGCCTCCCTGGAGGGCTCGTACGACATCGCCCCGGCGGGCACCGCGTTCTCCGCCACGCCGATCGTCCTGGACCGCATCGCCTGATCGCGGTCCCCCCCGACCCGTCGGCGCGGCTCCCCGTCCGGAGCCGCGCCGGCGTCTTCTCACAGGCCCGGCAGGGCCTCCCCGGGCCGTGGCTCGCGCCGGTGCTCCAGCCAGAACAGGTAGCCGCGCAGATAGCCCTCCAGGCCGTCGTCGATGTGGGCGACGAAGTCGCGGTGGCCCTGCGCGGCTTCGTGGTAGTGGGCCGCGTACCGCGGGTCCTCGTCGTAGGCGGCCCACTCGGCGGCCGCGGCCACCGCCCACTCCCGCACCCGGCCGCGGTCCCGCCACCAGTCACGGACGGACCCGACGGTCCAATGGTCGTCCCCGTCACAGCCGTAGGCGGTGTACAGCTCCAGCTGCGCACCCCGCACCAGGTTCCCGGTCTCGTGGACGTTCACCGGCTGGCGGAAGACGAACTCCTGCCCGTCTTCGTCATACGCGATGTGGTGCGGGGCCTCGTCGCGGCCCATCATCATGCAGTCCGTGTCTGCCCCGTAGAAGGGGCCGGGGACGTTGCGCCAGTTCCGCTCCGCCCAGACGCCCCGGAACACGGGGAAGGCGGCGTCGGCCGGCGCGAGGGAGCGGGCGGTGGGCAGCGGATCCCAGTAGGCAGGCTTCATCGCGCCATTGTCCGCACCCGCCGATGAATTGCGGACGGCCGGGGAGTCCCCCCTGCGTGGAGATCACCCGACTCGTGCTGCCCGGACCCAGCCCGACCGCGCGCGACGCCGTACTGCTGTGCGCGCGCCTGGCCCGCCTGTACGAGGACGGGGCGCGGGCGGTGGAGTGCGACGCCGGGGCCGTCACCGCGCCGGGCCTCGGTACCGTCGAGGTGCTGGCGCGGCTGCGGCTCACGGCCCGGGGCCGGCCGCTGCGCGTGACCGGCGCCGGCCCCGCGCTGCGGGCACTGCTGGACCTCGTGGGCCTCGCCGGGCTGCTCGCGGAGTCCAAGGAGCGGGAGCCGCCGTTCGGCGTCCGGGAGTAGGCCGGCCTTCCGAGTGGTTCCGGGGCGCGGGAGCGGCCGCGGTGGCGCCTAGGGGGTGTCTTACGGATCAGGCCGGGCTCGCGGTGTCCGGCACCGCGCCTCGCCGCGTTGTCCTCACTCGCCGACGCTCCGCGTCGACTCCCTCGTCCGCCTTGCGATGCACGGCACCAGACACCGCTCCCTCATCCGGCCTGATCCGTAAGACACCCCCTAGCCCAGCCGCTCGGGGAGACCGAAGAGCGGGAACCACCGCTCGGTGTCCAGGAAGGCGTTCAGCCCGACGATCTTGCCGTCCGAGATCTCCAGTACCTGGAGCGCCCACGGGGTGTGGCCCGGTCCGGAGGCCGCCGGGCGGTACTGGCCGAAGGCCGGCATGCCGTTCGCCGTCGTCGGGACCAGGCGAGAGCCCTTGCAGCCGATGCCCTGGTTCAGGTGCCAGGCCGCGATGTCGGCGCGGCCCTGGAGCCACAGGTCGAACGGCGGCATCGACAGCACCGCGTCCTCGTGCAGCAGCGTGGTGAGCCGCGTGATGTCGTACGCCTCGAAGGCGGACAGGTACTGCTCCAGCAGCTTCACCTGGGCCTCGTCCAGCGGGTCGGCGGACTCGCTCTCGCGGATCCGGGTGCCCGAGAGGGTGGCCCGCGCCCGCTGGAGGGCGCTGTTCACCGACGCGACCGTGGTGTCCAGCAGCTGCGCGACCTCGTCGGCCTTCCACGCCAGGACCTCGCGCAGGATGAGCACCGCCCGCTGCTTCGCCGGCAGGTGCTGCAGCGCCGCGACGAACGCCAGCCGGACGGACTCCTTCGCCAGGGCCATCTCCGCCGGGTCGGCGGTCTGCGGCAGCACCCGGCCGTCCGGGACCGGCTCCAGCCAGGTCACCTCGGGCCGCTCGTTCAGCACGGCGGAGGCCTGGTGCTGCGGGGCGGTCAGGTCCATTGGGCGGGCCCGCTTCTTCCCGGCGTTCAGCAGGTCCAGGCAGACGTTGGTGGCGATCCGGTACAGCCACGACCTCAGCGAGGACCGGCCCTCGAAGGTCGCGTGGCTGCGCCAGGCGCGGATGTAGGTGTCCTGCACCGCGTCCTCCGCGTCGAAGGACGAACCGAGCATCCGGTAGCAGTAGCCGGTCAGTTCGACGCGGTAGCGATCCATCGCCGCATCGAGGTCCATGTCCGTCACGAGGTCTGTCATGTCCGCCGATCCCCCTGGTAGCACCCGATGCTTCGGAAACTACCGGAGGGGTCTGACAGCCGCAGCCCGACCGGCCGGAGCCTCAGCGTGCGGCGGCCGCCGCCCGGCCCGCCCCGGCCGGGAGCCGGCGTTGCGCGCGGGCCGCGCGGGACCCGTACAGCGTGATCGAGACGACGCCGAGCACCGCCAGCAGCGCGATGCCCACCGTGGCCGCCCACCCCGCGGAGTGGTAGGCGAGGGCGCCCAGGGTGCCGCCCGCGCTGGAGCCCAGGTAGTACGCCGACTGGTAGAGGGCGGAGGCCTGCGCCCGGCCCATCTTCGCCGTACGGCTCACCGCCGAGGAGGCCACCGCGTGGCCGGCGAAGAAGCCCGCCGTGATCAGGACCAGGCCGAGGAGGATCGCCGGCAGGGAATCGGCCAGCGAGAGCAGCAGGCCCAGCGCCGTCGTCGTCACCGCCAGGTACAGCGCGCCGCGCCGGCCCGTCCGCGCCACCAGCCGACCGGCGGCCGCCGAGGAGACCGTACCGACCAGGTAGATCAGGAAGACCGACCCGACCACGCCCTGTCCGAGCGAGAACGGCTCGTCGACGAGGCGGTAGCCGATCACGGTGTACACCGCGCCGAAGACGGTCATGAACAGCGCGCCGATCCCGTACAGCCGCAGCAGCAGCGGATCACGCAGGTGCCCGGCGACCGTACGGCCCACCGCGCGCGGGTTCAGCGACGCCGGGCGGAAGAACCGGGCCCGGGGCAGCAGCACCAGGAAGGCCGCCGCGCAGGCCAGCGACATCAGCCCGACGGCCAGCAGACCCACCCGCCAGCCGCCCAGCTGCGCCGCCCAGCCCGTGACGAGGCGGCCGCTCATGCCGCCGATGGAGTTCCCCGCCACGAACAGGCCGATCGCACCGACCAGGGCCTTCGGCTTGACCTCCTCCGCCAGGTACGCCATCGCGGAGGCCGGGATGCCGGCGATCGCCGCGCCCTGTACGGCGCGCAGCGCGACCAGCCACTCCAGGCTCGGCGCGAAGGGCACCAGCAGGCCGACGCCGACGGCCACCGCCATCGACCAGGTCATCATCCGGGTCCGCCCGAACCGCTCGGACAGGGCGCTCAGCGGCAGGACGAACAGCGCGAGCGCGCCGGTGGCCGCGGACACCGACCAGCTGGCCTGACCCGCCGTCACCCCGAAGCCGTCGGAGATCGCGGGCAGCAGCGCCTGGGTGGAGTAGAGGAGGGCGAAGGTGGCGAGCCCGGCGGCGAAGAGCGCGAGGCTCATCCGGCGGTAGCCGGGGCGGCCGGGCTCCCGGCCCTCGGGGGTGCGGGTCTCGGGGGCGTGGGTCTCGGGGTCCGGGAACGACGGGGTGGAGGCACCCGGGATGACGGGCGCCCCGGTATGAGCGGGAGGCATGCTTCGAAGGTAGGCCCCCCTTTTTGATGCGTCCAATGCACGGATTCGCAATAATCGATCCATTCACGCATCAGCACAGCTCAGGGCGGCGCATGTCGATGAACCGTTACGAAGAAGACGTGTCGGTGACACGTTTGCTGGCCCCGCGCCTCGCGTACTTCGCGGCCGTCGCCCGGCACGAGCACGTCACCCGCGCCGCGCACGAACTGGGGGTCCCGCAGTCCACCCTGTCGCGCGCCATGGTCCGCCTCGAACAGGACCTGGGCGTCACGCTGTTCGCCCGCACGGGCCGCGCGGTCGCGCTCACCACGGCCGGCCGCACCTTCCTGGCCTCCGCCGAACAGGCCCTCGACGGCATCGCCCGCGCCGCCGAATCCGTGCAGCAGGACGCCGACCCCGCCTTCGGCAAGGTCGCCTTCGGCTTCCTGCACACCCTGGGCCCCGAGACCGTACCCGGCCTCATCCGCGCCTTCCGCGCCGACCACCCGCGCGTGCGCTTCTCCCTGGTCCAGAACTACGGCGAGGCCATGCTGGAACGGCTGCGGGCGGGCGAGCTCGACCTCTGCCTCACGTCACCGCTGCCCGACGCCCCCGACCTCGTCGCCCGGCGCCTCGACGAACAGCGCCTGCGCCTGGTCGTCCCCGACGACCACCGCCTCGCCGGCCGCAAGCGCATCCGCCTCGCCGAGGCCGCCGAGGAAACCTTCGTCACCCTGGAGCCGGGCTACGGTCTGCGCCGCATCACCGACGACCTGTGCGCGGAGGCCGGGTTCACCCCGCGCGTCGCCTTCGAGGGCGAGGAGGCCGAGACCCTGCGCGGCCTGGTCGCCGCCGGCCTCGGCGTGGCCCTCCTGCCACCCCCGGCGGTCGCCCGCCCGGGCGTGGTCGAGCTGACGGTCACGGCCCCGCGCGCCGTCCGGGAGATCGGCCTCGCCTGGCTCGACGGCCACCCCGACACCCCACCGGTGGCGGAGTTCAAACGCTTCCTCCTCTCCCGCCGGGGCCGCCTGATCCCGGACCTGGAACCGCCGGCCGCGTAAGGCGGCCCGCCGCGGGAAAAGCGTTGGACCGTCCACCGGGCGGCCGGGACAATTCCGGGGTCACCAGCCGAGGGGGGCTTGTTTGGACGTGTTCGCGTGCGCCGGGTGCGGTGCGGAGCTGACGGCGCCGGTCACCCGGGTCGCCCTCCCCGACCACACCTACTTCGGGGCGTGGGAGGAGTTGCATCCCCCGCTGATGGAGCCCGCGACGTACGCCGTGGACCCCCTGCCCACCGGACCGCCCTGGCGGTTGTGGGACGAGGTGGGGGACGACCTGGCGGCCCGGCAGGGCATCCACGCGCCGGTGCACTCCGTGTCCTTCGGGGCGCCGGGCAGGATCGTCATCGCGCCCGGCGACTCCCGGGGGATGGTCCTGATCCCCGAGAGGTGCGAGGGCTACTGCAGGGGCGTGGACGGCCGTGACGGCCCCAACCTGGCCTGCGAGCGGTGCGGTTGTGCGGTCGCCACCCGCCTGGACGACTGCGGTCTGTGGCAGGCGGTGTGGCTGGAGCCCGACGCGGTCCGCAGGCTCCCCCCGGGCCCGCCCGAGGCCCCGGTTCCCGGCTGGGACGACCTGGAACCGGCGGCGTACGCCGTCCCGCCGGTCGAACTCGACGGGTCGTGGAGCCGCCGCTGGGAGGCCGCGGTCCCCGTGGCGCTCGCCCACCTGGTGGTGGCCTGCGAGGGCCGTCCGGTGGCGCTGCCCGGTCCCTTGGCCGAGCTGCTGGGCCACGCCGTCGCCGGCTACCTCCCCGCCGGGTCTCCCGCCCTGACCCTAGGCCTGGCCGGGCCGGGCCGGCCCGCGCTCCGGCCCGGGCCCGACCTCCTGCTCGTCCCGCGTCATCCGTTCACGGGGGAGCCGTGGCGGCCCCCGGACGGCACGGCGACGGTCGTCCCGCTGGACATGGGAGTCTGGGCGCACCTCGTGCTCCCCGAGGAGACCTCGCCGATGCCCGCAACCGGCGGGCTGCCGGAGGGCGTCCTGCGCGACGACTACCCGCTGCCGCTTCACCCGCGGCGGTCCTTCCTGCCCCACCCCTTCGCCTTCTCGCACACCCTCGTCAGGCTGCCGGACATCCGCCGGCCGTCGCTGCGGGCGTACTACGACCGGTTCGGCGCGGCGCGCTAGGGGGTGTCCTGCGCAAACCCGCTACACCGGATCCGCCGGGGCGGGGGGCGGTGTGGCGGGCGGGCCCAGCAAGTACCCGGCCTGGAACCGGGACTTGGCCCCAACGGCCCGCATGATCTCGGCGATGTGCCGCTGGCAGGTCCGCTCCGACATGCCGAGGCGACGGGCGATCACCTTGTCCTCCAGCCCCTCCGACAGCAACCGCACGATGGTCTGCCGCAGCTCGTCCGAGATCGACCGCGCCGCCTCCGGACTCACCGTCACCGGAAACGGTTCCGCCCGCACCCACGACCGCTCGAACGCCGCCGTCATGAAGTGCACGACGTTCGGCTCCCGCACCACCAGCGCCGCCCCGCTCCGGTCCGGCACCGCCATCAGCCCCGTGTGCCCGTCGAAGACCAGCATCCGCATCAGCCCGTCGCCCAGGGTCCGTACCTGCGCCCCCAGCGCCGTCACCCGCTCGACGTACGCCGCCGTCGGCCGCGAGTACCGCGCCGTGTGCTGGTAGAGCGTCCGCATCCGCACCCCGCGCGTCAGCAGCTGCTCGTCCCGCCCGATCGACTCCTCCAGCGTCTCCAGCGGCCGGCCCCCGCCCGGCTGCGAGGTCAGCAGCTCCTTCTCGCACGCCGCGACCAGCTCCGCGATCAGCCCGCGCACCGCCCCCAGGTCCGTGACCAGCTCCAGCCGCCCCGCCCCGCTCAGGTCCCGGTGGGCCGTCCCCGCCTCGTACGCCGGCACCAGCGCCTCAAGCCGCCCCCGCAGCCGGTCCATCTCGTCATGGGTCTCGCGCGCCAGCAGGGCGAGCGGTGCCAGCGCCCTGGCCGCCGCGGCCCGGGGCGCCACCGCGGTCCACCGGTCCGGCGCGCCGCCCGGAGCCCGCTGGAGCAGGTGCGCGGCGGCCAGCTCGGTGATGGCGGCGGCCGCGCGCACCCCCAGGGCCTCGGTGGCCTCGGCCGTGCTGAAGGCGTGCCGCTCGACCGCGTACGCGTAGAGGCGCCGCGCCGCAGGGCTCAGTTCCTCTGCTTCTTCGGCTGGCATATGCGTATTGGTCCCGGATTGCATGCGTTTATAAACCCCTCGTGTTCCCGCAAGGCGGCAAGACGACGCCTGTCCGGCGGCATTCGGCATATGCCGAAGAGGCACAGTGGCTCCACGGCGTGAGGGGGGAGCGCGGTATGCAGGACCGGACACCCAGGGACGGGCGGGGGCCCGTGGCCGTCCTGCTCAGCCCGCGACCCGCCGTGGTGGCGGCCGCCCGCCGGGCGGGCGCGCGCCCCGTGGTGGTCGCGCCGGATCCATCGGTGCCATCCGACCGTGAGGGGGCGGAGCGGCGGGTACGGACGGACTGGCGCGACCACCGGCTGCTCGTCGGGACGGTCGGCCGGCTGGAGGCGGTGCGCCGCGGACGCGCCGCCGTCTTCGGCTTCGACGCCGCCGGAGCCCTCGCCGCCGCCCGCGCCAACGAGGAGCTGGGCCTGCCCGGCACGCCCACCTCGGCCGTGACGGCCCTCATGGACAAGGCCGCCCTGCGCGCCCGCTCCAACACCCTGCACCCCGCCCGGCCCGTGTCCTTCGCGCGCTGCGGCCGCGCCGCGACGCTCCCGTTCCTCACCACCCTCATCGGATACCCGTGCGTCATCAAGCCCCGCGCGGGCGCCGACGGCGAAGGGGTCCGGCTCGTCCGCGACGAGACCGAGGCGCGCGCCGCCGCCCGCGGCTATCCCGATGTCACCGACCTCCTCGTCGAGGAGTACCTCGAGGGGCCGGAGCTCACCGTCGAGACCCTTTCGCGTGCCGGCCGCCACCGCGTCCTCGGCTGGACCCGCCGGCTCACGGGCCCCCGGCTCACCGCCGCGGGCCACGACCTCCCCGTCGCCCTGGACCCCGGGACCGCGGACGCCGTACGGGCCTTCGTGCGCGGGGTCCTCGACCTCGCCGGGCACCACGACGGCGCCTCCCACACCGAGGTCATCCTCACCGCGCACGGGCCGCGCCTCGTCGAGGCCCACGCCCGTCCCGGCGGCGAGGAGCTCAGCCGGCTCCTGCGGCTCGCCCACGGCACCGACGTCCTCGCCCTCGCCCTCGCCTCCGGGCTGGGCCTGCCCGACCCCGTGAGCAGCCCGCGTGCCACCCACGCCGGACTGCGGTACGTGGACTTCCCGCCCGGCCTGCGCGTCGACGGCATCCGCCCCGGCCTCACCGCCGCCCGCTCCGTGCCGGGCGTGGTCCGGGTGCAGCTGGAGATCCCGCCGGGCGCGACGGTCCGCCAGGCCCCGACGGGCGCGCTCCACCACGCGTACGTCCTCGCCGCCGCCCCTACGGCGTGCGCCCTCGAGCACCGCCTGGAGCGGGCGGTCGTGCTGCTCCGGCGGCCGGACCGGCCCGCCCGCACCGGCGCACGCCGACCCTGCGCCCCGCGCTCAGGGTGCGGAATCGGGGTGGGGCAGGCGACGGATCCCTGCGGCGGTCAGCCGCCGGCCCCCTTCGCGTAGTCGCCGAAGCCGGTCCAGTCCACGGCCACGCACGGCTCGTCCCCGACGACCCAGGCGTCGTGGCCCGGCGTGATCTGCATGAAGTCGCCGGGGCCGTAGTCCTCTTCCTCGCCGTCGTCCATGACGACGTGCATCTTGCCGCTCACCACGTAGCTCGTGTGCGCGGACTGGCAGCTGTCCGTGCCGGCCAGCGGCTTGATGTGCTCCGACCAGCGCCAGCCCGGTTCGAACACCGCACGGCCGACAGGGCCGCCCTCGGCCTGGATCAGATCCAGCCGGCCCTTGCCGTCCTCGAACGGACGGGTCTCGTCGGCCTCGTCGAAGTTCCTGCGCACGATGCCCATACCCATCGCCTCCCGCAGCGGATCACCCCGAGTCCGATCTCAGCTTACGCTCGGGCGCCCTTCCTCACCCGCGCAGCGACCGGCCGAAGCCCGAGGCCAGCGGCATGCGCAGGCCCAGCGGCGGCGGAGCGGCGAAGGCGTCCGTCACCGGGCGGGAGTACCGCCCCGAGAACACGGCCCCGAGAACGAAGTCCACGCCGAGCGCCACCACTTCCGCCTGGTGCTCGCGCAGGGCGTGCCCGTCCGAATGGACCTCGAACCGGCACGTCGACCGGTTCGCCTTCTTCGCCCGGGCCGCCAGCCGGAACGAGCTCTCCGGGTCGCTGCGGGCGTCGTTCGTGCCGTGCACGATCAGCACCTGACGGCCCGCGAGGTGTTTCACCGGTTCCGGTGACTGGGCCCCGGCGACCGGTTCGCCCGGACAAGGGGCCAGCGCCAGAACGGAGTTGACGGCCTCGTGCCCCGCCGCGCGCAGCGCGGCCAGCCCTCCCGCGTCATAGCCGGCCAGGCACACCGGCACGTCCCCGTACCGCCGCACCACCTCGTCCGCGGCCCGCGCCGCCTCCTGCTCCCGACAGGCGCCCCCGTCGTGGAGGAGGGTGTGCGCGACCAGCCCGTCCGCCCCGCCCGCCCGGGCCAGCGCCCGCGCGAGCGGACGTACCGGACCGGGGGAGAATCTGGACGCCCCGGGAATCAGGAGCACCACCCCGTTGACCGGTCTGTCCGACGTCGATCCCGAGCCGATCGCACCGGCTGCCCGTCCCAGACGGACCCCGCGCGTCGGCGGCGCATGCTGTGCCATGGCGGAACAGTCTCAGATCCGGAGGTGTACGCCATCCGTCCGTGCGGTCTCTGTTACATATCGGCGCACGCCGCGGGGGGACACTCTACGCGCGTAGGAGTTAGAGTGCCCAGATGACGAGCGAGACCCCCAACCTGCCGACCCCGGATCAGATCCGCCGCTCCCCGAAGGTGCTGCTCCACGACCACCTCGACGGCGGCCTGCGTCCCGGGACCATCATCGAGCTGGCCCGGGAGGTCGGCTACGAGAACCTCCCCGAGACCGATGCCGACAAGCTCGGCATCTGGTTCCGCGAAGCCGCCGACTCCGGCTCCCTCCCGCGCTACCTGGAGACCTTCGCGCACACCTGCGCGGTCATGCAGACGAAGGCCGCCCTCTTCCGGGTCGCCGCCGAGTGCGCCGAGGACCTGGCCGAGGACGGCGTCGTGTACGCCGAGATCCGCTACGCCCCCGAGCAGCACCTGGAAGCCGGCCTGACCCTCGAAGAGGTCGTCGAGGCCGTGAACGACGGCTTCCGCGAGGGCGAGCGCCGCGCCAAGGCCAACGGCCACCGCATCCGCATCGGCGCCCTGCTGACCGCGATGCGCCACGCCGCCCGCGCGCTGGAGATCGCCGAGCTGGCCAACCGCTACCGCGACAACGGCGTGGTCGGCTTCGACATCGCCGGCGCCGAGGCCGGGTTCCCTCCCACCCGCCACCTCGACGCCTTCGAGTACCTCAAGCGCGAGAACAACCACTTCACGATCCACGCGGGCGAGGCCTTCGGCCTGCCGTCGATCTGGCAGGCCCTGCAGTGGTGCGGCGCCGACCGCCTCGGTCACGGCGTGAAGATCATCGACGACATCGAGGTCGCCGAGGACGGCTCGGTGACCCTGGGCCGCCTGGCCTCGTACGTCCGGGACAAGCGCATCCCCCTCGAGATGTGCCCGACGTCGAACCTCCAGACGGCCGCGGCCGCCTCGTACGCCGAGCACCCGATCGGCCTGCTGCGGAAGCTGCACTTCAGGCTCACGGTCAACACCGACAACCGCCTGATGAGCGGCACCAGCATGAGCCGCGAGTTCGAGCACCTGGTGGACACCTTCGGCTACACGCTCGACGACATGCAGTGGTTCACCGTCAATGCCATGAAGTCCGCGTTCATTCCTTTCGATGAACGACTGGCCATGATCAACGAGGTCATCAAGCCCGGTTATGCGGAGCTGAAGTCGGAGTGGCTGTTCCAGCAGACCGCTTCGACCAGCGGTTCTGTCTCGGCTTAGGCCACGGCATGACGTACTGAAAGCGCCCGGGAGGGGCAATTCCCGGGCGCTTTCTCGTATTTAACGATGTTTGCGGGCGGGGGTTTGAAGTGACTAGTTTGCGGAGCCGCTCAATTCCCCGTCGCAAGGACACGTTTTCATGAAGCAGTCAGCTGCCAAGATCCTCGGTGCCGCCGCTGTCGGTGCCGCCTTCGCCGCCGTCGCCGCCGGTACCGCCTCGGCCGCCGTTCCGGCCGTCGGCCTCACCGACGCGCTGGGCACGGTCACGGGTGGGCTCCAGGGTGTCACCAGCCAGCAGCACATGGGCGCGGAGGACGGTCAGCAGTCGAGCGACCCCACCTCTCAGGTCACGGGTCTGCTGAACCCGCTCACCAACAGCCTGAACGGCCTCGGCGGCTGACCCAGCCGTCCGTGGACGTACGCGCGTGCGGCGGGCGCACACCTCTTCGACGAGGTGTGTGCCCCGCCGCGCCGTGTGCCACGATCACCACCAACTGCCCGCCGACGCACTCGGTATGAGGTCATTGGTCATGCGCATGAAGGCACGAGCGACGATGGTCGCGCTGGTCCCCGCCCTGCTGTTCGCGGCCATGGGGTGCAGCAGTACGGCCACCCCCGCGAAGGACAAGGCCCCGGACCCCAAGGGCTCCCCGGGCCACGCCTCGGGCGCACCCGGTGCCCCGGCCGGATCCGCCCCCGCCGGATCGGCCGCGCCTAAGACCGGCGGCAGCAGGCTGGAGCGGTCCGCGCTCGAACAGGGCGACCTGGCCGGCTACCAGATCTCCGCCCAGGGCAAGAACCCGAACGCCCCCGACGGCCAGCCCCAGGCCGACAGGAAGGCCTGCCAGCCGCTCGCCGACATCATGGGCGACGAGCCGGACCCGGCCGCCCGCGAGACCGTCAACCGGGGCGTCGGCTCCCAGAAGCAGGTCGGACTCGCGGTGTCCGCCTCCGTCAGCTCCTACGCGCAGAACGACGCCAAGGCGCTGATCGCCCGGCTCAAGGCCGCCGTCGCCGCCTGCGGTACGGGATTCTCCGCCACGGTCGAGAAGCAGACCGGCAGCTACCGCGACGTGCAGGCGGCCGACTTCACCACGGCCGGTGACGAGAGCGTCAGCTGGACCACGGTCGCGGCCGCCGAGGGCGTCTCGGCGCAGGTCCACCTCGTCGTCGTACGCGAAGGCGACACCATCGTGCGGCTCATGGCCCTCAACGTGGCGTCCGGCGCGCAGAAGGCGCGGGTGCCGCAGGAGGTCGCCGACAAGCAGCTCGAGAAGGTCAAGCGGGCGGTCTGACCCGCCGGCTCGTGCTACCCGGCGCCGGCACCGGCTACCAGGCGGCGGATGCGGACTTCTCGTTCGGCAGGAGCAGCCACAGCGCCAGGTAGACCAGGAACTGCGGGCCGGGCAGCAGGCACGAGACGACGAATATCGCGCGCATCGTGTTCGCGGACATTCCGAAGCGGCGCGCCAGACCGGCACAGACTCCGCCGATCCATCGTCCGTCACGGGGGCGGGCAAGGGCGCTCATGGTTTCTCCTTCGTCGGGATCGCTGCTTTGAGGACCAGCACGGCTTGCGATGCCTCAATATTCCCGCGGGACCGCCGACAGAACCTCGGTCCAGGGGCCGAGCCCGACCCTGGTAATTCTCGGGGTCGCCCCCTGATAAGCGGCCTGTGAGCGCCTCATGCGGGCGCGCAGCGCCGGTACGACGGCCGCGTGCGCGAGCAGCACCCCGAAGGTGTTCAGGAGTACCGAGTCCACGTCGACGACCTGGCCCGGAACGGCGGTCTGGAGCATCTCGATGCACACCGAGACCAGCGCGCCCGCGGCGGCGGTCCGGGCCAGCGAGGACCACGCGGAGAGCGCCGTCGGCGCGAGCCGCCCGCTGACCAGCGGCAGCAGCACCCCGAGCGGGGCCAGCAGCGCCAGCCCCGACCCGATGTGCCGCGCGGCCTCCAGCGGGCCGCGGGCGAGGGCGGCACCGATCCCCTCCAGCGGGGTCAGATTGGCCGCCGCGGCCCACGGGACGTCCAAGGGCAGGAGGGTCAGCAACCCCACGACCACGAGGTGGGCTGCCAGGAGGGCGCCGGCCAGGATCCGGACCCGGGGATGGATGGCGGCGCTGCCGCCGGCCTCAAGACGCTGCACACCTGCGAGGACGCACCCCGCGGTACCGGTGGTTCCGGACATTCGGCCTCGCCGGCGTTCTCGGATCGGAGGGCGTGGAGCGGGCATCGGCGACGGCGTGGACCGGGGATCGGCGGGAGCGTGGCCCGGCGGTCAGCGGGTGGCGAGGAGCACGACGAGCAGCAGCGCGCCGGCCACGGTGGGCACGATGATCTCGTACGACCAGTGCACCTGCACGCTGCCCTGCGCACCGGCGCGCGAGGCTCCGCGCTCGGCCAGCTCCCGCAGTTCGTCGATGACCTTGTCGGCGTGGGCGCGCGGCGGCCCGGCCGGTGCGGCGGCCTTGTCCGCCCCCGGGCCGGAGGAGAGCCGGCCGGTGAGCCCGCCGCGGCGGCTGAGCTGCCCCCGGCTCGCCCTCTTGCGCTCGCGCAGCGAGACGGGGACGGACCAGAGCTGGTACTTCGCGCCCTCGGCCAGCACCTCCGCCGAGTACCCGGCCCGTACCGCGTCCACGGCGGCCCACGGCAGCTCGATCACGCGGAAGGGGTTGCGTACGCGCATCCGGTCGTCATTGGCGAAGACGGCGGGGCGCAGGGTGAAGGCCACGGTCAGCGGTACCGCGCACAGCGCGACCGCGAGCGCGATCCAGGGGGTGCTCCCGGAGCCCCGCACCACGGCGTCGCCGCACAACCACACAATCAGGGCCAGCAGCGCGACCCCACTGGCGACGGCCATGGAGGAGCGGTAGACCCGGTCGTCGTAGACCGGCTCGTCGGTCGGCTGCTGATGGCTGCTCATGGGGCCGATTCTGCCCCAAGCCGTCTCACCCCACGAGATCGGCGTACAGAATGATGTTGTCGGGCCGGTGGCCGTCGGTGATTTCCCCGCCGCAGGTGATGACGCGCAGTTCGGGGCGGGTGGTGTTCCCGTAGACCTTGTCGGTGGGGAACCGCTTCTTGTCGACCTGCTCCAGCTCGCGGACGCGGAAGACGGCGGTGCTGCCGTCCGTGCGGGAGACCGTGATCTCGTCGCCGGTGTGGACGCGGGAGACGTCCTTGAGCACGGCCGGTCCCCGGGCGGTGTCGAAGTGGCCGATCAGCACGGCGGGGCCGGTCTCGCCCGGGGTGACGCCCTTGCCGTACCAGCCGATCTTGTCCCCGTCGGCGACGGAGGGCACCTCGACGGTGCCGTCGGCGGCGAGCCCCAGCGTCAGCAGCGGTGAGGCGTCCACCCCCGCCGCGGGGATCCGTACGCGTACGGGCACGGAGGCGGGCAGGGGCGCAGCCGACGCCGTAGCGGCGGGGGCGGCCGTGGGGGTGACCGCGGGCGGGGCCGCGGAGCCGGCCGCGGGCGGGGCGCCGGTCGTGGTGGCGGCGCCGCCGCAGCCGGTCAGGGCGGCGGCGAGGAGGACGGCGGCGAACAACGGGCGGGCGGCGCGGTGGGCCATGGGGACGCTCCGGGAAACGGGCTCCGGCGGACCACCGGGAAGGTGGCCCGCCGGGGGGCGAGACGAGAAGTGGGGGAAGGGCGGATCAGCCCTGGACGCGGCGGCGGCGCAGCACCACGCTCGCGCCGAGCGCCCCGAAGATCGCCATGAGCCCGGCCCCGGCCGCCACGGTGGTGGCGTTGTCGGTGTCCTCGGCCGCGATCTCGGCCCCGGCGGCGACGGCGCCCTTGGGCACGACGGTCGTCTGGCCGGCGGTCTGAGCCTTGGGGGCGGAGGAGGTGCCGGAGCCGGTGGAGGCGCTCGGGCTGGGCTTCGGCGCGGGCGGCGGGGTGGTGGTCTTGGACTCGACGAGCTGGTAATTCCGCACGCAAGCCGGCTGGAGGTCGGGGAAGGAGGAGCGGCCGGGCCCGGTAGCGCCCTCGAGCTGCCACTCCAGGAGGGGCTCCGCGCCGCTCGGGTTCACGATCCTGACCGTGTTGCCGGGGCCCGACGAGGGGTGCGTGCGGTCCAGCTTCTCCCAGACGCCCCCCTCACCGGAGGAGTACAGGTCGGCCTTGGGGCCGTCCACGGTCATCCACAGCTCGGCCCGCAGGCCTGCCCCGAGGGTCACCCGCTTGGGACCCGAGACGCAGATGGCGGTCACCTCGGCCTTGGGCAGCTTGAAGGACTTCGCGGTCCCGTCCTTGGCGGTCACGGTGAGGAACGGGATGTCGGTGTCCACGCCGGAGAGCTTGAGCTGGAGGCCGCTGACCGCGGCGCTGGTCTGGCTGCGGTTCAGGAGGGCCATCAGCTTGACGATGTAGGGGTCGCCCGGCTTCCAGTCGGTGCCGACGTAGCGGATCCAGGCCTCGGGGCCCTCGGACTTGTTGCGCAGCACCGCGACCAGGCCCTCGCCGATGTAGACGGGCTCGCCCTCGTAGCGGCTGCTGTCCGAGGCGACGGCGGTCTGCGGGGTGGCGGCGGGCGCGGCGAACGCGGCACCGGCGGCCGGTATGAGCATCGCGCCCGCGAGGGCGGCGGTGACGATCGAGGTACGGAGGGCGCGGGCGGTACGCATAACGACTCCTTGAAGCGCGGTGAGGAAAGTGGAGGAGAGTCGCATGCCGCGTTGAGTCTGTTCGGTCTGGTTCACCGGGTCAGGTGTGGCGGGCTGCTGAAGACAAATTTATGGATCTTGTGCGGACGGACGATCCGGCTCCTGTCATGGACGTGTAACACCAGGTGCGTGTCGGAACGGAGGTGTCGATTCCATAGCGGTTGCCCGGGAATCGGGTGCGGGGGGTGACAGGTCGCTACGCGCGTAGATATGCTCATGTGGTGACCATGCCCACCACCCTCACCGCATTCGCCGACGTGACGACGTCCGACAGTGCGCTGCGCCGCTTCCTGCACGGGCTGCCCGGCGTCGACGCCGTCGGCCTGGAGGCCCGCGCGGCCGCTCTCGGCACCCGCTCGATCAAGACCACGGCCAAGGCGTACGCCATCGACCTGGCCATCTCGATGATCGACCTGACGACCCTGGAAGGCGCGGACACCCCGGGCAAGGTCCGGGCGCTCTCCGCCAAGGCCGTCCACCCCGATCCGACCGACCGCAGCACGCCGATGACGGCCGCCGTCTGCGTGTACCCCGACATGGTGGCCACCGCGAAGGCCGCGCTGAACGGCGCCGACGTCAAGGTCGCCTCCGTGGCCACCGCCTTCCCGGCCGGCCGCGCCGCCCTGCCCGTGAAACTCGCGGACACCGCCGACGCCGTCGCCGCCGGCGCCGACGAGATCGACATGGTCATCGACCGTGGCGCCTTCCTCGCCGGCCGCTACCTGGAGACGTACGAGCTGATCAAGGCCGTCAAGGAGGCCTGCGTCCGCCCCGACGGCACCGCCGCCCGCCTCAAGGTCATCTTCGAGACCGGCGAGCTGTCCACGTACGACAACATCCGCCGCGCCTCCTGGATCGGCATGCTCGCGGGCGCCGACTTCATCAAGACGTCGACCGGCAAGGTGGGGGTGAACGCCACCCCGGCGAACACCCTGCTCATGCTCGAAGCCGTACGCGACTTCCGCGCGCAGACTGGAATCCAGATCGGCGTGAAGCCGGCCGGCGGCATCCGCACCACCAAGGACGCGATCAAGTTCCTGGTCCTGGTCAACGAGACCGTGGGCGAGGACTGGCTGAGCAACCACTGGTTCCGCTTCGGTGCGTCCAGCCTGCTCAACGACCTGTTGATGCAGCGGCAGAAGCTGAGCACCGGCCGTTACTCCGGTCCCGACTACGTGACGGTGGACTGATCACCATGGCATCTGTATTCGAGTACGCACCGGCTCCCGAGTCCCGCTCGGTCGTCGACATCGCCCCCTCCTACGGGCTCTTCATCGACGGCGAGTTCACCGACGCCGCCGACGGCAAGGTCTTCAAGACCGTCTCGCCGAGCAGCGAGGAAGTGCTGGCAGAGGTCGCCCAGGCCGGCGCCGCCGACGTGGACCGCGCCGTCAAGGCCGCCCGCAAGGCCTTCGCGGGCTGGTCCGCACTGCCGGGCTCCGAGCGCGCCAAGTACCTCTTCCGCATCGCCCGGATCATCCAGGAGCGCAGCCGCGAGCTCGCCGTCCTGGAGACCCTGGACAACGGCAAGCCGATCAAGGAGACCCGCGACGCGGACCTCCCGCTGGTCGCAGCCCACTTCTTCTACTACGCGGGCTGGGCCGACAAGCTCGACCACGCCGGCTACGGCCCGAACCCGCGTCCGCTGGGCGTGGCCGGCCAGGTCATCCCCTGGAACTTCCCCCTGCTCATGCTCGCGTGGAAGATCGCCCCGGCGCTCGCCACCGGCAACACGGTCGTCCTGAAGCCCGCCGAGACCACGCCCCTGTCGGCGCTGTTCTTCGCGGACATCTGCCGCCAGGCCGGCCTGCCGAAGGGTGTCGTCAACATCCTCACGGGCTACGGCGACGCGGGCGCGGCCCTCGTCGAGCACCCGGACGTCAACAAGGTCGCCTTCACCGGTTCGACCGCCGTGGGCAAGAAGATCGCCCGTCACGTCGCCGGCACCGACAAGAAGGTCACCCTGGAACTGGGCGGCAAGGGCGCCAACATCGTCTTCGACGACGCTCCCGTCGACCAGGCCGTCGAGGGCATCGTCAACGGCATCTTCTTCAACCAGGGCCAGGTCTGCTGCGCGGGCTCCCGCCTGCTGGTCCAGGAGTCGATCCACGACGAGCTGCTGGACTCGCTCAAGCGCCGCCTCTCCACGCTGCGGCTCGGCGACCCGCTCGACAAGAACACCGACATCGGCGCCATCAACTCCGCCGAGCAGCTCGCCCGGATCACCGCGCTCGCCGACACCGGCGAGGCCGAGGGCGCCGAGCGCTGGTCCCCTGCCTGCGAACTTCCGTCCGCCGGCTACTGGTTCGCTCCGACGCTCTTCACGAACGTCACCCAGGCGCACACCGTCGCCCGTGACGAGATCTTCGGCCCGGTGCTGTCCGTGCTGACGTTCCGTACGCCGGACGAGGCCGTCGCCAAGGCCAACAACAGCCAGTACGGCCTGTCCGCCGGCATCTGGACGGAGAAGGGCAGCCGCATCCTGGCGGTCGCCAACAAGCTCCGCGCGGGTGTGGTGTGGGCCAACACGTTCAACAAGTTCGACCCCACCTCGCCGTTCGGCGGCTACAAGGAGTCGGGCTTCGGCCGCGAGGGCGGTCGCCACGGCCTGGAGGGCTACCTTGATGTCTGAGTCTTCTGCGACCCGTCTGAACGTCTTCAAGACCTACAAGCTGTACGTCGGGGGCAAGTTCCCCCGTTCCGAGAGCGGCCGGGTGTACGAGGTGACCGACTCCAAGGGCAACTGGCTGGCCAACGCCCCCCTGTCCTCCCGCAAGGACGCGCGTGACGCCGTCGTCGCCGCCCGCAAGGCCTTCGGCGGCTGGTCGGGCGCGACCGCGTACAACCGCGGGCAGATCCTCTACCGCATCGCCGAGATGCTGGAGGGCCGCCGGGGGCAGTTCGTCCGCGAGGTCGCCGAGGCGGAGGGGCTGTCCAAGTCCAAGGCCGGCGCGCTCGTGGACGCCGCCATCGACCGCTGGGTCTGGTACGCGGGCTGGACCGACAAGATCGGCCAGATCGTGGGCGGCGCCAACCCGGTCGCGGGCCCGTTCTTCAACCTCTCGACCCCGGAGCCGACCGGCGTCGTGACGGTCGTCGCCCCGCAGGACTCGTCCTTCCTGGGCCTGGTCTCGGTGATCGCCCCGGTCATCGCGACCGGCAACACGGCGGTCGTGATCGCCTCGGAGAAGGCCCCGCTGCCCGCGCTCTCGCTGGGCGAGGTGCTCGCCACCTCCGACCTGCCCGGCGGCGTGGTCAACATCCTGTCCGGCAAGGCCGCCGAGATGGGCCCGCACCTGGCCTCCCACCAGGACGTCAACGCGATCGACCTGGCCGGCGCCGACGCGGCCCTGGCGAAGGAGCTGGAGATCGCGGCGGCGGACAACCTCAAGCGCGTCCTGCGTCCACAGCCTGTGGACGACTGGAGCGCGGACCCGGGCACGTCGCGCATGACGGCGTTCCTGGAGACCAAGACGGTCTGGCACCCGACGGGTTCGCTGGGCGCGTCCGGATCCTCGTACTAGTACGGGGTCACGGGCACACGAAGACCGGCCCCGGCAGCGTCCCCCGCGCTGCCGGGGCCTTTCCCGTACCCGGTCGCCTACTCCCTGACGGGACCCAGCAGCGAGGACACGGCGGCGCCGGGGAGTTCGGCGACCGACGGCCCCTGGGTCAGGGCGCCCGTGACCATGCCGGTGCCGACGGCCGGGAAGTCCGCGACCTTGGTGCCGACGCCGTTGTCGAGGGGGTCGACGCCGGTGTGTGCGAGCGGGTTCACCTTGAGGTTCGCGATCGGGTCGGTGACCCCGGCCAGGGCGGCCGGGACGTCGAGCTCGCCGGCCTGGGCGCCCCCGGCGGCCAGCGCGAGGGCCGCGCCGGCCATCGAGACGGTCAGGCCGGCGTTGCGGAGCCGGCCGGCTGCGGAGGGGACTGCGTGGCGTGCCATGGGATTCCCGCCCTGTGATTGGTCGTGTTCGCGTGCGCACGCAGCGTAGTCGAGGTGTGATCCTGGATACCAACCGGCCACCGGGAGGATCCCCTACCCGGGGGAATGGTTCAGACTGGTGTCCCGTGAGCTGTTCTTCTCCCTCGCCGACCCGTGTCGTCCTGCTGACCGGTCCGTCGGGCTCCGGAAAATCCGTACTGGCCGCCCGCTCCGGGCTGCCCGTGCTGCGCCTCGACGACTTCTACAAGGAGGGCGACGACCCCACCCTCCCGCTGGTCGACGGCAGCTCCGACATCGACTGGGACTCCCCGCTGTCGTGGGACGCGGAGGCGGCGGTGGCGGCGATCGCCGAGCTGTGCGCGTCCGGCCGTACGGACGTACCGGTCTACGACATCGCGACGAGCGCGCGGGTCGGGGCGGAGGTGCTGGACATCGCGGGGGCGCCGCGGACGCCGCTGTTCATCGCGGAGGGGATCTTCGCGGCGGACATCGCCGCCCGGTGCCAGGAACTGGGCCTGCTGGCGGATGCGATCTGCCTGCGCGGGCGGCCGTCCACCACGTTCCGGCGGAGGCTGGCCCGTGACCTGCGGGAGGGACGCAAGTCGGTCCCCTTCCTGCTGCGCAGGGGCTGGAGGCTGATGCGGGCCGAACGGGGCATCGTGGCCCGGCACGTGGCGCTGGGCGCACACCCGTGCGCCCGCGACGAGGCCCTCGGCCGCCTGGCCGCCGCCGCGGCGGGCCGCCACCGGGCCACGACTCCGGCTTAGGAGGCCGGGGTTCCCCCTCAAGTCCCGAAAAGTGGCGGCATGACCGGCCTTCCTGCGTCGCCGGTGGGTGCGGCGCCGTTGCCGGGGGCCGGCCCCCGGACCCCCGCGCCTCAAACGCCGGCGGGGCTGGAGGTGCCGGGTGGCAGCAGCCGCAACCAGCCTCGCCGGCGTTTGAGGCGCGGGGTCTGGGGCGGAGCCCCAGGGGGCACCTCCCAGCGGTAGCTGGGGGAGGAACGGTGGAAGGGCGGGTAGGGGACGGCCCCGCGCAGCGGCAGCCACCGACCCCGAGCGCTTCGAGCGCCCCCTCGGCCCGCCGGCCAGACGCCCGCGACTCAGCGCGGTGAGCGCGGCCCCATCGGCGCAGGGCCGCCAGGGCAGAGCATGCGGGCGGCGCGTACCCCCAGCCCATCGGCGCAGGGCCGCCAGGGCCGAGCGTGCGGGCGGCGCGTAAAGGAGAAGGCACGCGAAAAGGCGGGATCCTGCGGACCCCCGGCCGCATGATCCCGCCTTTTCCCCCCGCGGCCCCCGCCCCACCCCCGTGGGGACGGGCCCCCCGGCCCGATGGTTTTCGGGTGGCCGTTACGCCACCAGCTCCTCGAAGGACTCCGCCTCGTCACGGCCGAAGCTCAGCGCCTCGTCGTCCCGCAGCCGCCGCAGCGACCGCCAGATGCTCGACTTCACCGTGCCGACGCTGATCCCCAGGATCTCCGCGATCTCCGGGTCCGTGCGGCCCTCGTAGTACCGCAGCACCAGCATCGTGCGCTGCGGCTCCGGGATGCGGGCCAGCGCCTGCCACAGCACTGCGCGCAGTTCCGTACCGCGCATCGCGTCCGTGTCCGACGCCGTCTCCGGCAGTTCCTCCGTCGGGTACTCGTTCAGCTTCCGCCGGCGCCACGCGCTGATGTGCAGGTTCGTCATGGTGCGCCGCAGGTACCCGCCCACCGCGGCCTTGTCGCTGATCCGGTCCCAGGCGCGGTACGTCGAGAACAGTGCGCTCTGCAGCAGGTCCTCGGCTTCGTGCCGGTCGCCGGTGAGGTGGAAGGCCGTCGCGTACAGCGCGGCCCGCCGCTCCTGGACGTACGCCGTGAACTCCGCCTCCGAGGAGGAGGAGACGGCCGAAGAGGTGGAAGAGCCGGTGGCGGCGGCCTGGTACGTGTTCGCGTCGATGGCCACCACGTGTGCCGGCCGGGTCCGGGAGACCGTCACCGAACGGACACCCGCCCGACGGTTCACATCGTGCAGCCGCGTGACAACCGCGCTGGTCGTGGTGCTGTGCAGCGTGTTCATCTCGCGCCCCCCGTCGTGGAGTCTGCTGGGTTTCGGTGTTCGGTTCCGTGCTTTCGTTCGCTGATAGAAGAGTGCCCCGCCGACTTAACCGGGGTGTCCGCCGACTGTCACAGCCCTGTCACAGCGACCTCCGTCAGATCCCGTGCCCCCGACGGTCGAACTCCCGACGGCCGATGGGACAGAATGAGCCCGTGCCTTTCCTGTTGCTGATCGAGGACGACGACGCCATCCGCACGGCCCTCGAACTCTCCCTGTCTCGCCAGGGCCACCGTGTGGCCACCGCGGCGACGGGCGAGGACGGCCTGAAACTGCTGCGCGAGCAGCGGCCGGATCTGATCGTGCTGGACGTCATGCTGCCCGGGATCGACGGTTTCGAGGTGTGCCGGCGCATCCGCCGCACCGACCAGCTGCCGATCATCCTGCTCACCGCGCGCAACGACGACATCGACGTCGTCGTCGGCCTTGAGTCGGGCGCCGACGACTACGTGGTCAAGCCCGTCCAGGGGCGCGTCCTCGACGCCCGCATCCGGGCCGTGCTGCGCCGCGGCGAGCGGGAGTCGAGCGACTCCGCGAGCTTCGGTTCCCTCGTCATCGACCGAGCCGCCATGACGGTGACGAAGAACGGCGAGGACCTCCAGCTCACGCCGACCGAGCTGCGCCTGCTGCTGGAGCTGAGCCGCCGTCCCGGACAGGCCCTCTCCCGCCAGCAGTTGCTCCGCCTCGTCTGGGAGCACGACTACCTCGGCGACTCGCGGCTCGTCGACGCCTGCGTGCAGCGGCTGCGCGCCAAGGTGGAGGACGTGCCGTCCTCGCCCACCCTGATCCGGACCGTCCGCGGCGTCGGCTACCGCCTGGACAACCCGCAGTGATCCGCGCGCTGCTCGCGGGCCGGCGCTGGACCAGCCTGCGGCTGCGGCTCCTCGTCGTCTTCGCCCTGGTCGCACTGACGGCCGCGGTCTCCGCGTCCGGGATCGCGTACTGGCTCAACCGCGAGGCCGTCCTGACGCGTACCCAGGACGCCGCCCTCGGGGACTTCCGGCAGGAGATGCAGGACCGCGCCGCCGCGCTGCCCGCCGACCCGACGCCCGAGGAGATGCAGCGCACCGCCGAGCTGATGGCGGGCAGCAGCCCCGTCTACAGCGTGCTGCTGGTGCAGCAGCGCAAGGACGGCCGTCAGGTGGCGGGCCAGGCGGGGCCGGACGCCTTCAGGCTGTCCGACGTACCGAAGTCCCTCCAGAACGCGGTCAACGACCGGCAGAAGACGACGTCGGCGAACGACTCCGAATACCACGTGTACTGGCAGCGGACGAAGCCGCGCGGCAATCCGTACCTGGTCGGCGGGACGCGGATCGTGGGCGGCGGGCCGACCGGCTACATGTACAAGTCGCTCGCGCAGGAGCGGGACGACCTCAACGCGCTCGCCTGGTCGCTGACGATCGCTACGGGGCTGGCGCTGCTGGGCTCCGCGCTGCTCGCGCAGGCCGCGGCCCGTACGGTGCTCAAGCCCGTGCAGCGGCTCGGCGACGCGGCGCGCCGGCTGGGCGAGGGGGAGCTGGACCACCGGCTGGACGTGTCGGGTACGGACGAACTCGCCGACCTCTCGCACACCTTCAACAAGACGGCGGAGGCGCTGGAGAAGAAGGTCGCCGACATGAGCGCGCGGGAGGAGGCGAGCCGGCGCTTCGTCGCGGACATGTCGCACGAACTGCGCACGCCGCTGACGGCCTTGACGGCGGTCGCCGAGGTGCTGGAGGAGGAGGTCGACGACCTCGATCCGATGATCGCACCGGCGGTGGCGCTCGTCGTGAGCGAGACGCGGCGGCTGAACGACCTGGTGGAGAACCTGATGGAGGTCACCCGCTTCGACGCGGGCACGGCCCGGCTGGTGCTGGACGACGTGGACGTCGCCGACCAGGTCACGGCCTGCATCGACGCGCGGGCCTGGCTCGACGCGGTCGAACTCGACGCCGAGCGCGGCATCGTGGCGCGGCTCGACCCGCGCCGCCTCGACGTCATCCTGGCCAACCTGATCGGCAACGCGCTCAAGCACGGCGGCTCGCCGGTGCGGGTCTCGGTGGTCGTGGAAGACGAGTGGCTGGTGATCGCGGTCCAGGACAACGGACCGGGCATCCCGCAGGAGGTCCTGCCGCACGTCTTCGACCGCTTCTACAAGGCGAGCGCGTCCCGTCCGAAGTCGGACGGAAGCGGGCTGGGCCTGTCGATCGCGATGGAGAACGCGCACATCCACGGCGGTGACATCACCGCCTCCAACGTGGAGGGCGGCGGGGCGCTGTTCACGCTGCGGCTGCCGGTGGACGTGGGGAAGGTGATCGCGGGTGACGAGGCGTAATTCCCTCCCGGCGGTGGTGCTGCTGTCCGTCCTGCTCTCGGGGGCCCTTTCCGGGTGCGGGATCAGGGCGACGACCGTTCCGGTGGACGTGGGTCCGGCGCCCTCGCGGGTGTCGTGCGACACCCCGGCGCAGCCGAGCGGGCAGGGCGGGGTGCAGGGCTTCCGGGCCACGGTGGAACTGGTCTGCGGATCGCAGCTGGTGGGCGTGGAGCGGGTGGTCCCGGTACCGGAGAAGCGGGTGCTGAAGGACCCCGTCGCGCTCGTCGCGCAGGCGCTGCTGGAGGCGCTGGAGCGGACGCCGTCCGCGGAGGAGCGGGACGCGGGCTTCACGACCGGGGTCCCGGCCGGGCTGACGGCGGTCGCGCCGAGGTCGGGGGATCCGGCGGGCACGGTGCGGTTGAGCCGTAAGCCGGAGGACCTGCCGCCGGTGGCGCTGTCGCAGATCGTGTGCACGCTGGCGGGCAACGACGCCGTGTCGGCGGGCCCGGGGCCGGTGGTCCTGGGCGGCCCGGACGCGGATCCGCCGCGCGCGTGGGAGTGCACGGACGCGGTCCGCTCCCGCCCGGAGTCGGTCCCCACCCTGGGCGAAATCGTCCGCCCGTCCGCCTCCGCGGGGGCCACACCCCACTGACGGCCCCGCGCCTCAATCGCCGGCGGGGCTGGTTGTGCCTCCGTCGTAGGCTGGGTGCGGCGCCGTTGCCGGGGGCCAGCCCCCGGACCCCCGCGCCTCAAACGCCGGCGGGGCTGGAATTGCCCTGCGGGCCATCCAGCTTCGCCAGGCGGGCGGCAGCAGCCACATCCAGCCTCGCCGGCGTTTGAGGCGCGGGGTCTGGGGCGGAGCCCCAGGGAACGGGTGGAAGGGCGGGTAGGGGACCGGCCCCGCAGGGATACGGCGACGGCCCCCCGGGCCGGGGGGCTCAGGGGGCCGTCGCCATACGAGGCGCGCGCTAGATCCCGGCCGCGGCGGCCAGGTCCTTCTTGATGGCGTCCAGGAGCTCCCGCCCCCGCGCACGGGCCGGCCCCAGATCCGAGGCTCCGCCCACCGGCACCACGACCTCCAGGTAGCACTTCAGCTTCGGCTCCGTGCCCGACGGCCGGACGATCACCCGGGCCTTGTAGTCGCCGTCGAGGTAGTACCGCAGGCCGTCCGTCGGCGGCAGGGACGCCGTGCCCCGGGTGAGGTCCTCCGCCGAGGTGACCCGCAGGCCCGCCAGCGAGACCGGCGGCTCCGCGCGCAGCGCGGCCATCGCCGAGGCGATCACCGACAGGTCCGAGACCCGCACCGACAGCTGGTCGGTGGCGTGCAGGCCGTGTGCCAGCGCCAGGTCGTCCAGCAGGTCGGTCAGCGTGCGGCCCTGCTCCTTGAGCTCCGAGGCCAGCTCCGCCACCAGCAGCGCGGCGGTGACGCCGTCCTTGTCGCGGACGCCCTCGGGGTCCACGCAGTAGCCGAGCGCCTCCTCGTACCCGTAGCGCAGTCCCTCGACCCGGGAGATCCACTTGAAACCGGTGAGGGTCTCCTCGTACGGCAGGCCCGCGGCCTCCGCGATCCGCCCGAGGAGGGAGGAGGACACGATCGACTCCGCGAAGGTCCCGCGCGCACCCTTGCGCACCAGGTGGGCCGCCAGCAGCGCGCCGACTTCGTCGCCGCGCAGCATCCGCCAGCCGGAGGCCGACGCGTCGTCCGGGACGGCCACCGCGCAGCGGTCGGCGTCCGGGTCGTTGGCGATCACGATGTCCGGCCCGGTCTCGGCGGCCTTCGCGAAGGACAGGTCCATCGCGCCCGGCTCCTCCGGGTTGGGGAACGCGACCGTCGGGAAGGCCGGGTCGGGCTCGGCCTGCTCGGCGACCAGGACCGGCGTCGGGAAGCCGTGCCGGGCGAAGGCCGCCATCACGACGTCCTTGCCGACGCCGTGCATGGCCGTGTAGACGGTCCGCACGCCACGGGGGGAGCCCGGGGTCAGGACCGCGTCCGTACGAGCCAGGTAGGCCTCCAGGACCTCGTCGCCGAGCTCCTCCCAGCCGGAGTCCGGGCGGGGGACCGAGGCCAGCGAGGCGATCGCGTCGATCTCCGCCGCGATCTCCGCGTCTGCCGGGGACACGATCTGGGAGCCGTCGCCGAGGTAGACCTTGTAGCCGTTGTCCCGGGGAGGGTTGTGGCTCGCGGTCACCTCGACGCCGGCGACGGCGCCCAGGTGCCTTATGGCGTACGCCAGGACGGGCGTCGGCAGCGGGCGGGGCAGGACGGCCGCGCGCAGCCCGGCGCCGGTCATCACGGCCGCGGTGTCGCGCGCGAAGTCCGCGGACTTGTAGCGCGCGTCGTAGCCGACGACGACCAGGCCGCCGGCGTGGCCCTGGGCCTTCAGGTAGGCCGCGAGGCCCGCAGCGGCCCGGATGACCACGGAGCGGTTCATCCGCATCGGGCCGGCGCCGATCTCGCCGCGCAGTCCGGCGGTGCCGAACTGGAGGGTTCCGGAGAAGCGGTCCGCGAGGGCGGCCGTGTCACCGGCCTCGATGAGCGCGGCCAGCTCCTGCGCCGTCTCCGGGTCCGGGTCCTCGGCCAGCCACGCCTGGGCCCGTGCGATCAGGTCGTCCTGCACTTCCTGCACTACTTCCGCCTTACTTCTCGTACGGTCACTCAGATGCGGGCGAGAACCTGGGTCAGCAGCGTCCCCATGCGGGCGGCCGAGTCACGGCCGGCCTGGAGCACCTCTTCGTGGTTCAGCGGCTCGCCGGACAGGCCCGCCGCCAGGTTGGTGACCAGGGAGATGCCGAGCACCTCGGCGCCGGCCTCGCGGGCGGCGATGGCCTCCAGCACGGTGGACATGCCGACCAGGTCGGCGCCCATGACGCGGATCATGTTGATCTCGGCCGGGGTCTCGTAGTGCGGGCCGGGGAACTGGACGTACACGCCCTCTTCGAGGGTCGGGTCGATCTCCTTGCACATCGCGCGCAGCCGCGGCGAGTACAGGTCGGTGAGGTCCACGAAGTTCGCGCCGACGATTGGGGAGGTCGCCGTCAGGTTGAGGTGGTCGCTGATCAGGACCGGCTGACCGGGCTTCATGCCGGCGCGCAGGCCGCCGCAACCGTTGGTCAGGACGACGGTCTTGCAGCCGGCGGCGACGGCGGTGCGGACACCGTGGGCGACGGCGGCGACGCCGCGGCCCTCGTAGAAGTGGGTCCGGCCCAGGAAGAGCAGCGCACGCTTGTCGCCGATCTTGTACGAGCGGATCTTGCCGCCGTGGCCCTCGACGGCGGGCGGCGGGAAGCCGGGCAGCTCGGTGACGGGGAACTCGGCCTCGGGGGTGCCCAGCGCCTCTGCGGCGGGGGCCCAGCCGGAGCCCATGACGAGGGCGACATCGTGGGTCTCGGCGCCGGTCAGCTCACGCAGGCGGGCGGCTGCGGCGGAGGCGTCGGCAAAGGGGTCGGTAACAGATGCGTTCACGCAGACGAGCGTAGCCGCTCTGAGCCTACGCGCGTAGATGGCACAGCTCACGGTGTTCGGATCGTTGCCTTGTCGTTTCCGCCGAATCGTTCCGGGACGGGCGTTACGGCGGCGGGAGCCCGCCCCGCGGGCGGCTCAGCAGGGGCGCTTGCGCAGTTCCATCACGTAGTCGTGCGGTGCGCCCGCGGACTCGGCGGCGTCCGCGATCTCGCCCAGGTAGCGCGCCGAGGGCAGACCGCCCTCGTAGCCGTTCAGGACGTACACCCAGGCCGCCTCCTCGCCGTCCAGCGTGTGCACGCGCACCCGCATGCGGCGGTAGATGTCGAGGCCCACGCCCTCCCACCGGTCCATGGAGTCCTCGTCCAGCGGCGCGATGTCGTACAGGGCGACGAAGACCTGGTGGCGCGGGGCTTCGACGACCGTCGCCAGCGCCCCCTCCCAGCCCATCTGCTCGCCGCCGAAGGTCAGCCGCCAGTCGTTGATCCAGCCCGTGCCGCGCAGCGGCGAATGGGGAGCGCGGCGCGTCATCAGCCGCGGGTCGAGGTTGCCGGCGTACGCGGCGTAGAGCGACATGGGGTCGAGAGTACGGGAGGGTCGGCGCCCGCCGCGTGCCCGGACGGCGCCCGGATGGCCGGACCGGGGGAGAAGCACCTTGAAGCGTGCGGGACAATGGGGCACGGAATGCATCCCCCGGGGAGACCCCCCGGACCACCGGCCGGGGCGGCAGCCGGCCGGGTAGACGTGAGGCGGAGTTTTCGTGACCCGGATCGTGATCATCGGCGGCGGACCCGGCGGGTACGAGGCGGCCCTGGTAGGGGCCCAGCTCGGCGCGGAGGTGACCGTCGTGGACTGCGACGGCCTGGGCGGGGCCTCGGTCCTGACCGACTGCGTACCGTCCAAGACCCTCATCGCGACCGCCGAGGTCATGACGACCTTCGACTCGTCGTACGAGGAGCTCGGCATCGTCGTCGCGGACGACACCCCGCCGCTGGAGCAGGCCGCGCGCGTCGTCGGCGTCGACCTCGGCAAGGTGAACCGGCGCGTCAAGCGCCTCGCCCTCGCCCAGTCGCACGACATCACCGCCTCCGTCACCCGGGCCGGCGCCCGCGTCGTACGGGGCCGCGGCAAGCTCGGCGGCCCGCAGGGCATCGACGGCACGCGGGACGTCATCGTCACCGCCGCCGACGGTACGGAGACCATCCTGACCGCCGACGCCGTGCTGATCGCGACCGGCGGCACCCCCCGCGAGATCCCGGACGCCATGCCCGACGGCGAGCGGATCCTGAACTGGACCCAGGTCTACGACCTCGACGAGCTCCCCGAGGAGCTCATCGTGGTCGGCTCCGGCGTGACCGGCGCCGAGTTCGCCGGCGCGTACCAGGCCCTCGGCTCCCGCGTGACGCTGGTGTCCTCCCGCGACCGCGTGCTGCCGGGCGAGGACCCCGACGCGGCCGCCGTCCTCGAGGACGTCTTCCGGCGGCGCGGCATGAACGTGATCGGCCGCTCCCGTGCCGAGTCGGCCAAGCGGGTCGGCGACCGGGTCGAGGTCACCCTCTCCGACGGCCGGGTCATCTCGGGCACCCACTGCCTGATGGCGGTCGGCGCGATCCCGAACACCAAGGACATGAACCTGGAGGAGTCCGGGGTCCGGCTCAAGGAGTCCGGGCACATCTGGACCGACAAGGTCTCCCGTACGTCGTCGCCCGGCGTGTACGCGGCCGGCGACGTGACCGGCGTCTTCGCGCTGGCCTCGGTGGCCGCCATGCAGGGACGCATCGCGATGTACCACTTCCTGGGCGACGCGGTGGCCCCGCTGAACCTCAAGACGGTGTCGTCGAACGTCTTCACCGACCCGGAGATCGCCACCGTCGGCTACACCCAGGCCGACGTGGACGCCGGCAAGATCGACGCCCGGGTGGTCAAGCTCCCGCTGCTGCGCAACCCGCGGGCCAAGATGCAGGGCATCCGGGACGGTTTCGTGAAGCTGTTCTGCCGTCCGGGCACCGGCATCGTCGTGGGCGGTGTGGTCGTGTCCCCGCGGGCGAGCGAGCTGATCCACCCGATCTCGATCGCGGTCGACAACAACCTGACGGTGGAGCAGATCGCAAACGCGTTCACGGTGTACCCCTCCCTGTCGGGGTCGATCGCCGAGGTGGCCCGCCAGCTGCACACGCGCAAGGCGGCCGGGGAGGCCTGATCCGCCCCAACCGCCCCATGCATCAAGGGATTTGGGGCGGCTGGGCGTCCTGTGGCCGGGTGTTCACCCAGTCCTCGGGCTGCGTATACCACTAGTCGCCCGGCCATATGGACAACTTCGGTATTCCGGCGCAAGGAGCTGAAACCAGACGGTCGTTGGGGTTACTGTCAGTTTCGTGTTCGCTGCAGAACGTCGCCAATTGATCCTCGAAATGGTGCGGGCCAACGGAGCGGTGTCGCTCCGGGAGCTCGCCCGCGTCGTCCAGACCTCCGAAGTGACCGTACGGCGGGACGTGCGGGCACTGGAGGCCGAAGGACTCCTCGACCGCCGGCACGGCGGTGCGGTGCTGCCGGGCGGGTTCACCCGTGAATCCGGCTTCCCGCAAAAGTCCCATCTCGCGACGGCGGAGAAGACCGCCATCGCCGACGTGGCGGCCTCCCTCGTCGAAGAGGGCGAAGCCGTCGTCGTCGGCGCGGGCACCACGACCCAGGAGCTGGCCCGCCGGCTCGCCCGGGTGCCCGGCCTGACCGTCGTCACCAACTCCCTCCTGGTGGCGCAGGCCCTGGCCCACGCCAACCGGGTCGAGGTCGTCATGACCGGCGGCACCCTGCGCGGCTCCAACTACGCGCTGGTGGGCAGCGGAGCCGAACAGTCCCTCCAGGGGCTGCGGGTCTCCCGCGCCTTCCTCTCGGGCAGCGGCCTGACCGCCGAGCGCGGCCTGTCGACCTCCAACATGTTGTCGGCGAGCGTGGACCGCGCCCTGGTCCAGGCGGCGGCGGAGGTGGTGGTCCTGGCGGACCACACGAAGCTCGGCACGGACACCATGTTCCAGACGGTGCCGACGGACGTGATGACCCGCCTGGTGACGGACGAGCCCCCGCCGCACGACGAACGCGCGGCGACGGAGCTCCAGGCCCTGGCGGACCAGGGAGTCCAGATCACGGTGGCGGGCGCCTCCGCGGCGACCCCGGTGGACGGCATGCCGGGCCGCCGCCCCCGCCGGGACACCCCCCTCCCGGTCCAGCGCCGAGGCGGCCCCCAACTCCGCAGCGCGGCCCCGATGCCGGAACCCCAGCCGGGGGACCGGGCGAGGGTGGCGGACATGCGGCGGCGGTAGGGGCGTGCGCACGCAGTACTCGCGCCAAAAAGGGGCGGTCGACCGGGTTTCCCCGGCCGACCGCCCCCTGATGTGTCAATTGGCACCTGTTCGTCACAGGGGAGACAGATCAGCCACTTTCGGAATCCGAATGCTTGTCTCGTTCGGCTTCCAATTGATCAGCGCGTTGCATCAAGCCCGCCGCGATGTCATCCCAGTCGGGCCCGAAAGCGTCTAGATCCAGTCCGGCCTCCCGCAGGAGTGCAGGATCGTCGGGACGCTGGAGACAGGCCAGCCGGTACGACAAGTTCCGTGCCCACGGCATCATGGCCATCCACTCCTCGTCCATGACTTCGTGCAGCATGGACAGGATCTCGTCAGCGTCGGCGAACGTGACGCATTCGGTGAATTTCCATTCCGCTTCCCGAACGCGACGGATGTCGCCCTCCGAGATCGTCTGGATCATCTCTTTTGCCAACGCGGTGAGCCTCGACAAAGCGCCTCCCTTAGCGGTTGTGCCAGTAGGTCGGAACCTGGAATGAACCATCCTTGGCCGAAATGCCGACCTTATAGCCCACTTTGAAGCCCCGGACTTCGACTTCCCGGATCTCTGGCGCCTTGCCTGCCATGACAGGCACGACGCCGCCTTCGCTTCTCCACATGTGGACGTCCGTCACGATCGCCTGTTCGATCTCGTCCGGATTGAGATCCGTGTCGCGAGCGAGGAAGTTCTCGCGAGGGGTTCCCGGCTGGTGCGCCCGGCTGAAGCTGTGGCCGGTGTTGAAGTTCCACTTCTCACCGCCTGCCTCTGCGGAGCGGCGAAGGTTTACGTCGCCCGCGGGCAGCCCGTTGTCCTTGTACGGGCCGAGCTTGCAGTTGTGGACCAGCACCGGGGCCGCCGCCACCACCACGTAGTACGTGTGGAGGTCGGTGACCGTCAGGTTGTGGACTGTGGCCGACGAAGCCGTCCACCGCTTGACCTCGGCGATCTGGACGTACGTACCCGAGCTCGTCTGGAGCCACTCACCCGACTTCAGGTGTGTCGCGTCGACCCACTCTCCCAGCTCCTCCACCCAGAAGGGGTGGCCGTCGGTCGCGGTGACAGAGGCTGTGGCAGTGCCTCTGTCGCCATCGGTGTCGATGGTGACCTCGACCAGGTTCTTGACGCCTTGGCCCTTGATCTCGGCGGTGACCGTCTCGGTTCTGGTTTCGCCCGTCTCCGGGTCGCCGGCCAGGACCTGGTCACCGTTCTTCACCCCCTCGATCGGCTTGGTGGTGCCATCGGCCATGAGGACCTGAGTGCCGGGTACGAAGCTGTTGGTGTTGCAGCTCGGAGCCGCACCCTTTCCGGACCCCTCAGACCCGCCGCCGGAGTCGTTGTCCTTACCCGAGGACTTCTTCGGGCCGTCGCCCTTCTTCGTCTCGGCGGACTTGGACGCCTTGCCGTCGCCGTCGGCCTTCTTGGCCTTCGTCGCGGAGGATTTGCCCTGCTTGGCGGCTGTGGCCTTGGCCTCGTCGGCCTTCTTGGCGGCTGCGGCTGCTGCCTCTTGGAGTCTTCTTCTGGCTGCTGCGGCTTCTTCCTCCAGTTTTCTCGCGCGTTCGGCGGCTTCCTCTATCTGCCGCTTCCATTCGGCGAGGTCCTCGGCGTACTTGGCCATGGCCTGCTGGTAGCGCTCGACCCGGCGGAGGATGTCGCGTGCCAGGGCGAGCTTGTGTGCCCAGCTGTTGAAGGCTTCCCAGGCGCGGTCGAGTGCCTTGAGGATGCGCTTGGCGCGGCCTGCGAAGGGCAGTGCTGCGTCGAGGGCGAGTCCGGCGCAGGCGCCCCAGTCGCCGCCGAGGCAGTCGCGGATGTCGTTGTAGCCGGAGGCGTCCTTGAGGATGCCCATGGCGACTTCAAGGGCGATGTCCAGGGCGCTCTTGCCCTGGATCATGTTGGCCCAGGCGGCTTCGGCGTCCGTGAAGTCCTTGATGGGCATCACGGGCGGTGCGATGGACAGGCCGCTGGGGTCGCTGAACGTCACCGGCGAGTTGTTCGCGTAGACGTACGGGTTCATCTGCTTGGGCTCGTTGTAGTCGATCACCGGATCAACTGACAGGAATCGGCCCGTCGCTGGGTCGTACTCTCGTGCACCGAGATGCACCAGGCCAGTGGACTCGTCGAGTTCGCCACCGACGAAGTTCGCCTTGCCCGGCCATATGGACGGGGCCGCGCCGCGCACCTCGCCGTAAGGCATGAACTTGCGGCGGGTGACCGCAGAAGTGGTCGTGTCCACGGCGGTGGTCGCCGTGCCGTTCTGGTCGCCCATCAGGTACGACGTCGTGATGACGCCGTCCTTGGCCGTCTTGACCATTGCCGGACCGGCCGGGTGGGCGTAGTACCGCGTGCCCTCCAGCTTGCCCGCTGCCGTGAGTTTCACCTGAGTGCCCGGCAGGTACAGCGTGGTGCCGGACGGCTCGCGCTTGATCAGGCGATTGCCGTCTGCGTCATAGACGAACTCCGTCGACTCGGTGCCCTTCGTCACCTTCGCCAGTTGACCCGAGGCATTCCATTCCAGGTTCTGGGTGTCGCCTTGGATGGTGCGGGATTTGGTGTTGCCGGCCTCGTCGTAGCCGTAGGACTCGGTGCGTGCACCGCCGGGTCCGGTGGTGTCGACCTTCTGCAGCCTGTTGGCGCCGGCCTGGCCGGGGGTGCCGTAGGTGTAGGTGCGGGTGACGTCCTTGGTGAGGTCACCGGTCGGGGAGTGCTGGACCTCCTTGGTGCGATTGCCCGCAGCGTCGAAGCTGTACGAGCTCCAGTAGGCACTCGGGCCGCCGACCTGCGGCTTCGAACCGGGGCCGGAGGCATTCGGCTGGGCCGCGCAGTCGTCCGTCGCGGTCCACGCCTCGCTCATGCGGCGCAGGTAGTCGTACGCGAAGCACTGGGTGTCCGTGGTCGGAGAGGCCTCCGGACCCTCCTTGTCGGTGACCTTCAGGATGTTGCCGACGGCGTCGTACTGGAACGACGTGTCGTTGATCCGGCTCGGCGAGATCTCTCGGTCGTTGACCGTGCGGGTGAGCCGACGGGTCTGCTCGTCGAAGAAGTGCGTCGAGTAGACCTGGGATCCGGCGGGGCCGGATTCCGTGCGCAGGACATCGCCCATGGGCGAGTAGTCAACCTTGCCGACGAAGGTTCTGCCCTGGATGCCCATGATGGTGGGCAGTTCGAGGTGGTTGTACTTGATGTTGGTGAGCTCGGCGGGCAGGCCGGCTACGGCGGGCTGATTGGTCCACGCGGGCAGGCCGGTGTTCGGCCTGTAGCCGGTGGAGTAGGTGTAGGAACCAGCGAGGGCTCCCTCGGAGGACGGGATGGTGATCTTCGTCCCGGTCGGGCGGTACTCGCTGTCGTAGCCCGTGACCTCCTGCGTGTAGGCGTTGCCATTGACGTACCGCGTCGAGGACACGGGCAAGCCGACGGCACCCGGCAGGGTGTCGAACGTGGCTGAGGTCAGCTTCGGTCCCGTCACCGAACCCTCATGGGTGGCGATGACGCGGCCCAGCTCGTCGTACTCGGGGGCGATGGTCTTGCCCCGGGCGTCCGTGATGGTCGCGAGTCGGTCGCCCTGGCCGTACGTCATCGTCGTCGTACCCTTGTCGGGGTCCGTCTGCTTGGTCTGGCGACCGCGGATGTCGTACTCGAAGCCCCACTTGTCGCCGGCCTGGTTGACGACCGACTCCAGCGCGCCGCGCTGGTTGTACGCGTACGTCGTCTTGTCGTAGGCGCCGGTCGGGGAGTCGGAGCGGAAGAAGCGGAGTTCCGTCTTGCGGCCGGCGCCGTCGAGGAAGGCCCGGGTGGGGGTTTCGCCCTTGGGCGGGTCGACGGTGATGTTGTCGCCACCGTAGGAGGTGGTCGTACGGGAGGTCTCCACGCCGAACTTGCGGGAGATCTGGGCGGTCGAGCGGCCGGAGCCGTCGTACTCGGTCACCGTGGAGGAGGGGACCTGGTTGTCCGTCGGGGCCCACTGGACGCCGGAGGGTGCTCCGTCGGTGTAGTAGGCGCCGTTGCTCTTCCAGACCTGGCCGAGGCTGTTGTAGAAGGTGTCGGAGATGAGCCGACCCCCGCCCAAGGCCTCCATCTGGGTCTGGCGGATGCGCAGGCTGCTGTCGTAGATGTCGTAGCTGGTGCGGTAGGTACCGTCATCCAGCAGGGACTTGTTGCTGATGACGACCGGACCGTCGGTGCGGACGTCGTAGGAGAACTCGCCGTCCGGGGACTTCGAGAGCGGGTCGCGGTCCGGGGACCAGACCTTCAGCAGCCGGCCGAGGCCGTCGTACTGCATGACCTGACGGCGACCGTTGGTGTCCTGCTTGGCCAGGACCGAGCCGCGGCCCTGATCGGTCTCCGTCGTCTGGGTGTGACCAGCCGAATTGGTGGACACGACCTTGGTGACGATCTGGCCGGAGGCCGGCGTGTAGTCGATCTTCGAGACCTTGCCGAACACATCGGTGCTGGTCTTCGGGCGGCCGTAGGTGTCGAAGGTGGCGCTGCCGTCTGCCTGGTAGACCGGGTTGCCGTTGGCGTAACCGGACAACGACTCGGTGGACTTCAGATTGCCAGCGGCGTCGTAGTACATCCGCGCATCAGTGGTCACGTCCTCGGGACGCTTGACGTCGGTAGCAGCGCAGGATTTGGCAACTGTCTCGACCCGCTTCTGGCGGGCGATGATCCAGCGGGTCTCGTCCGAGTCGTACTCGTAACGCGTGCAGCTGTCGTCCGTCGGATCGGCGACATCGCCCAGGTTCGACACCGACTGGGCGAAGCCACGGTTGTCGTACTTGGTCTCCATCGCGGTGCGGCGCCAGCCGCGGCCGTCAGAGAGCAGGATGCGGGAGTTGACGTTCGTCGTCTGCTCGACGAACGACTGCTGCGGTTCGATGTCCTCCTCGGGGACCGCGCCCTTGCGCAGGCGGGTCGCGGTGGGGCCGTAGATCCACGGGGTGTAGGTGGTGGCTGCCTCGAGGGCGCCGCCTTCACCGTTGTAGGCCAGGACCTCGCGGGTCTGGCCTGCGTAGAGGCGGTGGTCCGCGATCTGATTGCCTTCGGAGTCGGTGACCTTCACCGACTTCTTGCCGCCGGCAGGCGTTGCCCTGTCACCGTCCAGGCCTCGGAAGAACAGCGTCTCGGTCTGGGAGCGCTTGTCCGGGGCCGAGCCGATGAAGGTACGCACCCGTTCGTAGCCGCGCCACTGAGACCAGGTGCGCGTCTTGGGCCGCATCATCTCGGTCTCGTCATCGAACGCCCACGCGGGGCTTCCCATGAACTGGTACTCGGTGCGACGCGTCGGCGAGTTGCCGTTGCGGTCCTCTTCCTGGACCCAGTCGACGACGTGCTTGTGGAACCAGTCGGTGACGTACAGCTTCTTCTCGTGCGCCGGATCGTTCGGATCCGGAATCTCCGAGACCACCGGGTAGCAGCGCAGCGTGTTCGTCTCCGGCGAGGCCGGCATCACACGAGGGTCCGCCGCCCGGCACTCGGGATCCTTGTAATGTGCCAGGATCGTCGAACCGGTTTCGCTGTCGATCGCTTCGATGCGGTAGCGCAGGTACGGCGGCTTGCCGTCCGAGGCACCGTCGACCCGGTTGGGAAGCTGCTTGCCCCGGAACTTCACCGGCGGCAGCGGGGTCTCGACCCCGTTCTTGCCGGTGTGCTTGATCTCGCCGAGCCACAGCGGGTAGTCGGTGCCGTCGCCCGTCATCGGGAAGTCCTGGGTCAGCTTCCAGGAGTCCACGGGCTTGCGCGCAGAACCGTTCCAGACCGAGGTGCTGATCTCGGTCAGGCGCTTGCGGGTGAAGAAGGTCGGCGTGAACCGGCCCTTGCATTCTTCGCCTGCCGCGCAGAGCTGGTCACCGGGGGTGTCAGGCCAGTTCTTCGCGATGTCCCACGCGACTTCCGGCTTCAGCTTTGCCGGGTCGCAGTCGAACGTCGCCGTGACGAGGCAGCGTTCGGCGACGGTGAAGTTGACCTGGGCCGGAGCCTCAACGAACAGGTTGTCGTTGCGCAGACCGTAGGAGATGTGGTCCAGCCAGCCCGAACGGTCATACGCGCGGGCGGTCGAACCACCGGCGATCTTGTAGTTCGAGCCGTAGTAGTTGACCTCCTTCTGGTACCAGTAGGTCATCGCGTTGCCGCGAGGGTCCACGACGTAGTCGAGGTTCCAGCGGTAGGCCTGGTCGCACACCGCGTCGGCGAACGTCGCGTTGTAGCACGGCTCACCCGGCTGGTTGCCGTAGACCGGGACATTCCACGTCGAGTTGGTGACCGGCTTGCCCGACACCCAGCCCGGGACCTTGTTCAGGCCGAAGTAGAACTGGATGCCCTGGGGGTTCGTGAACCGCCAGTGATCCCCCTCCTTGTCACCATTCGACGCACCCTGGAGCAGCTCGACCCGCGAACCGTCGTCCTTCGTCGGGCGCCACTTCTTCGTGGTGTCGTCCAGGACCAGCTGCTGGGAGCCGCCGTTCAGCGACAGGGTGACCATCGGAGCGCCGTGGCAGAGGTCGCCGGTGTCGTCCTTCGGGTTGTTGAACCCCGAGCCGGCCAGCTTGTCCTGGCTGCACGGGACGTAGCCGCGCTCGATGTAGTTCGAGGCCAGGTCCCAGCCGTCACCGACCCACGACGTCTGCTGCGCCGAGGCCGAGGTGCGACCGTCGATCTGCGCGCTGGAGTAGCCCAGCGAGAGCGAGGGGCTCGGGCCGCCGAGGGAGGCGGGGATGTCCATCGGGTAGGACCACGAGAAGTCACCCGCCGAGCCGCCGGCCTGCCAGGCACCCGACGGGTTCAGCGAGGTGGCCTTGTACGTGCCGTTCGCGCCGTCGGCGCCCGGGCTCGCGGCCAGGGTCATGCTGCCGGTCGTCGCGGCGGTCGCGTTCACCGAGCTGGCCGAGGACAGGCGCATGTCGGCCTGCTCGGATGCGGTCGGCGCCGGGGCCGAGGAGGCGGGCGCCATGAAGGTGGCGACGAGCTTGCCGGTTACCGGGTCGTTCTTCGTGGTGACCGGGAAGCTGCCCTTGCACTCGGGCTTGTTCGGTGTCGTCAGCGCACACGTGGGGACCGCCGTGAAGCGGAGCCGGGAACCCCAGCTGCCGCCGTAGGCGTTCTTGAAGGCGTTGTAGTCCAGCTCCACCGAGACCGGTGCCGCGGTCTTGCCGGGGTCGGTGCGCTTGACCGACAGCAGCAGGCTGTTGGCCAGACCGGCCTTCTTGGCGGCCGTCTGGTCGTGCAGGTCGACCTTCAGCTTCACCGGCGAGTCGGCTGCGGCCGCGTCGGACTGCGGGGCGGCCTTCAGACCCGACTTCGGGCCCGCTGCCGCCGACGCCGGGAGCGCGGCGAAGGTCACCGGCAGCGTGCCCGCCTTGACGGGGTTGCCCGGGGCCTTCGACGGGCCGAGGGCGAAGGCACCGGCCGTGCCCTGGGGGGCCGACTTCAGGCTGACGACCGGCGGGGCGGATGCGTCGGGCAGGGCGATTTCCGCCGTGCCGGCCTTCGGCCAGGCGATCTTCGGCGCGGAGGTCTTCCACGCCTTCTTCTGCGACTCCGCGGGGCCCGCGGCGGGCTTGCCCTTGACGGGGGCTCCGCCGACCTTCGTGAGCTTTTGCAGGCCCGGCTTCTTCAGGTCGGAACCTGCCGCCATGGCCGGGGTCGCGGTGAGACCGGCGGTCAGCATGCTGAGCGCCAGCACCGGTATCGGCCACCGCCAGACACGCCTCAAAGGCGCACGCAAAGCGTGCGCCTGGGATCTTTTCAAAATTCGAACACTCCAAGCCGTCACGCGCGGTGGTTCAAGACACCGCGCTAATGGGCAACGGCGCTGAACTTAACAAGCGGACAGACGGTGCGTCGAAGGTGATCCGAGCGGAGGCTGACGGAATCTCAACAAAAGTCCGCTGGTCAGCAACTCGCCAAAAGGTTGTACGGGAAAGGTGCCCAAGTTTGGCCGGAGGTTTTGTAGGACCTGATCATGCTGCGGGTCCGTCGAGGACTTCTGTCTGGAAACTCTTCCCCCGACTGCTACAAATCAATCGAACAGTCGGAGACCGATCGCCAGGATGGCCGAAAACAAGCCATCGGTGGGAGGTCGTCTCAGCCATCGGTCGCCGCCCAGGCGCGGCCGCCGCATCACCCTTGAGGACCTGTCAGTGAGACCACTCCCGACGCGCACCCGCGTCGACGATCCGCCCTCCCGCAGAACGCGCGTGCTCGCCACGGCCACCGTGCTGACCGCCGCGCTGACCGCGACGCTGCTCGGCGGCCTGCCGGCCGCCGCCGCGGGCACGCCCAACGCCGCCACCGCCGACAAGGCCAATGACAAGGCGCGGCTGACCGACGCCGCCGCCGAGGCGAAGGCGAAGAGCGAGGCGAAGAAGTCCGGCAAGCCGGTCGAGATCCACTCCAAGCGCACGGAGACGGACGACGTTTGGGCCAACCCGGACGGAACGCTCACCGCGAACCACGCGCTGGTTCCGGTACGCGTCTACCGCGCCGGGCAGCTCGTCGACGCGGACACCACGCTCGCGAAGGCGGCGGACGGGCGGATAGCCCCCGCGGCCACCGCAGTCGGCCTGTCCTTCTCCGGCGGCGGTACGGGCGCGCTGGTCACCATGCGCAAGGACGGCCGCGACGTCTCCCTCACCTGGCCCAAGGCGCTGCCCGCGCCGAAGCTGGAGGGCAACAGCGCCACGTACGCGAACGTTCTCGACGGCGTGGACCTGCGCGTCACCGCTGACGTGAACGGCTTCTCGCACCAGATCGTCGTGAAGACGCGCAAGGCCGCCGAGAACCCGGCCCTCGCCACCCTCGACTTCGGCCTCGAAGGCAATGGAGTCACGATCCGGAAGGAAGCCAACGGCCAGCTCAGCGCCGTCGACCCGGCCGGCAGGACCCTGTTCAGCGCCGCCAAGCCGCAGATGTGGGACTCCGGCGCCGAGAAGATCCTCCCCGAGGCCACCGCGGGAGCGACGAACCCGACGCCCACGGCGGACCCGAAGACCGCGGACCCGAAGACCGCCGCCCCCAAGACCTCCGCCCTCAAGGGCGCCCCGGCCGCCGAGGCCGCCGCCGCCCAGGGCGCGGTCCCCCCGGTTCCCCCGGTGCCCGCCGTCGACGGCATCTCCACCGGCGCGAAGGAGGCCGACCTCGGTGTCGACCTCAAGGGTTCCAAGCTCACCCTGAAGCCGGACCACAAGCTGCTCACGGCGGCCGAGACCACCTACCCGGTCGTCATCGACCCCGTCTGGCGGGACGACTGGAAGTCGGCCTGGACGATCGCCTACAAGCACACCGCCTTCTCCAACTCCGCCAACACCAACTACTGGAACGGCGGCACGCTCAGCAAGGAAGGCCGCGTCGGCTGCGCCAAGGACTCCGCCAACGGCGGGACCGTCTGCGCCAAGACCTTCTTCCAGGTCGGAATGGGCAGCCTGTGGGACAAGCAGATCATCAGCTCCACCTTCCGCATCCAGCAGAAGTACGCGGGTTCCTGGAGCTGCAGCTCCGGTGAGCTGGAGGTCTGGGACACCGACGCCATCGGCGGCGGCACCACCTGGAACAACCAGCCGGCCTGGAAGCGGAAGGTCGCTTCCATCGGCGAGTCCTACGGCGGCCGCAACTGCCCGGGCGACGGCGACACCGTCGAGATGAACGTGACCTCCGCGGTCGCCGACGCCGCCCGCTGGCACTGGCCCGCGTGGACGCTGGGTCTGAAGTCCGCCACCGACACCATCGACGTGTCGTGGCGCAAGTTCAACCCGGACAGCGCCCGCATCTCGACCCAGTTCAACACGCTGCCCGTCACCCCGTACGACCGCAGCTCCGACCCGTCGGTCCCCTGCACCGGCGGCGCCCCGATCGGCACGACCGACCAGGTCGTCCTGCGTGCCCGTATCGCCGACAACGAGGACAACTCGCTGTCCGCCGAGTTCCACTACTGGAACGCGAACGACTACGGCACGCTGAAGACCGCCAAGGTCCCCGTGACCAGCGGCAACATGGCCGAGCTGCGGATACCCGCCGCACCGCTCGGCAGCAACACCTACCGGTGGGACGTGCGCGGCAACGACGGTACGGCAGATGGCCCCTGGGCCGGTCAGTGCGTGTTCACCATCGACGCGACCCGTCCGAGCTCGCTGCCCGGCGTGTCCTCGGTGCAGTTCCCCGAGAACAACCCGGACACCACCGGCTACGTCCGTACCGAGGGAACCTTCAAGGTGACCTCCGGCGGCGAGACCGACATCACCAAGTACGAGTGGTGGACCGAGTCCGACCCGAAGGTCCAGGTGGCCACCCCGGCCGCCGTCGGCGGCTCGGTGGACGTCAAGTTCACCCCGACCACGGCCGGCCCGCAGGTGATGTACGTCCGCAGCCTGGACGCCTCCGGCAACCGCTCGGACCTGAAGTCGTACCTCTTCTACGCCAAGCGCCAGCCGACCCGCGACAAGCCCGGTGACCTCAACGGTGACGGCACCGTCGACCTGTGGAGCGTCGACCCGGGCTCGGGCCAGCTGTGGATGCACCCGGGCAAGGGCGACGGCTCCTTCGACCTGTCCCGGAAGCTGAACCACGCGTCCTTCGGCAACGTCAAGTCGATGAGCCACCGCAACAGCTGGAACGAGGACTTCTACGAGGACCTCCTCGTCCTGCGTCCGCAGAACGGCGACGCCAGCCGCAGCAGCCTGTGGGTCTACCCCGGCAAGGGCGACGGCGACCTCCAGCCCCTGGACGCGAACGCGATCGAGCTGTCGGCCTTTGACGAGGCGAACAACCACTGGGCGCAGGCCGACCAGGTCGTCTCGATCGGCAGCGTCAACGACGATCCCCTCCCCAACCAGACGGTCGGCGACGGCAAGATCGACGACAGCGACGTGCCCGACATGCTGGTCAAGAAGGGCGGTGAGCTGTGGCTCTACTTCGGGACGCCGACCGGCTTCGTCGACTTCCCGGGTTTTGAGCCGATCCTGCTCGGCAACGCCGACTGGCAGAACATGACGATCATGTCTCCCGGCGACCTGAACGCCGACGCGCTGCCCGAGATCTGGGCCCGCGACACGGTCAGCGGCAAGATCCACCAGTACACGAGCAAGAAGACGACGACCAACACGTCGCCCGCGGTGATCGACCTGACGGTGTACCGCGACGCGGCCGTCCGGACGACCTCCATCGCCACCGGGTTCACCGGCGCCGCGTACCCGCACCTGACGACCGACGGCGACTTCGAGAAGGACGGCTACGCCGACCTGTGGTCGCGCGACGGCAACGGCCAGATCACCGAGTTCCCGGGCCGCGTCCTGACCAGCGGCTCCGTCTTCGGCCCCGGCCGCAAGCTGGTCCTCGGCGGCACGCCGTGGACCGAGTGCCAGTCCTTCACCAAGCCCGGTACCACCACCCCGCGCTCGCTGTGCGGGCCGATCCTGGCGAAGTTCCTCGCCAAGGGCGGCACGGCGACCATGGGGTACCCGACCACCGACATCACCGTGTCCACCGACACCGTCGGCCGCTTCGTGCACTTCCGTAAGGACGGTGAGACCAGCGACAACGGGTCCATCTACTGGCACCCGAGCAGCGGCGCCTGGACGATCGTCAACGGCATCCGCCAGAAGTGGATGAGCCTGGGCGCCGAGAGGGGCGTCATGGGCTACCCGACCTCCGACGAGGCCCTCACCTTCGACAATGTCGGCTGGTTCAGCACCTTCAGCGGCGGTGGCGGCGGCGCCATCTACTGGACGTGGGAGTTCGGCGGCCAGTCCGTCCGGGGCACCATCTACAGGAAGTACATCGAGCTCGGCGGCCCCGCCGGCGCGCTCGGCTACCCGACCACCGACGAGACCAACCACCCCGACGGCGTCGGCCGGTACAACCACTTCCGCCACCGCGGCCAGACCTCCGACACGGCGTCCATCTACTGGACGACCACCACCGGCAAGGCCTGGTCGGTCCGCGGCACGATCCGCGAGAAGTGGGTCAGCCTCGGCGCCGAGAAGAGCTTCCTGGGCTACCCGCAGTCGGACGAGTACGACGTCTACGGCGGCCCGCGCGAGGACTTCTCGGGCGGCTACATTCGTCACAACCACACCACGGGCGTCAGCGTCGAGCACAAGGCGACCGACCGCACCATGGACAAGCGCACCGACCTGGGCGGCGACTTCAACGGTGACGGCCTGTCCGACATCGCCACCGTCTACGACTACGGCAATGACACCACGGCGCTCTACGTCGCGCTGGCCAAGACGGGTGGCGGATTCAGTGCCCCCATCCTCGCCTTCAACAGCGGCGCATGGAACTGGCGTTACAGCCAGTCGCAGTGGGTGGCCGGCGACTTCAACAACGACGGCCGCGACGACCTCGCCGCGCTGTACGACTACGACGACGCCAACGGCATGTTCACGTTCCTCGGCAACGCCGACGGAACCTTCACGTCCCTGCCCCGCAGCGCCTACACCCCCGCGGGCAACTGGGACGCGGGGAGGGCCAAGCTGGTCGCCGGCGACTTCAACGGGGACAAGCGCGACGACGTGGCCATGATGTTCGACCACGGCGGCTCGACGGGCGCCCACACCTTCCTGTCGAAGGCGGACGGCTCCTTCAACCTCTCCTTCCCGAGCTGGCGTTCGGGCCAGGGCGAGTGGTACTGGAACGAGTCCAAGCAGGTCGCCGGTGACTTCAACGGCGACGGCCGCGACGACATGCTCGCCCTGTACGGGCACGGCGACGGTTCCGTCGAGATGTACACCCTGCTCGGCAAGACCGACGGCGGCTTCGCGGCCCCGTTCCGGTCGTGGTACCGGACCCCGGGCAACTGGGACTACAACCGCTCCAAGCTCACCTCGGGCGACTTCAACGGCGACGGCCGGGCCGACGCCGCCATCCTGTTCAGGTACGACAACGGCCGCGCGGCCCTGTTCACCCTGACGGGCAAGCCCGACGGCGGGGTCAACGAGGACTTCAAGAGCTGGGACAGCGGCGAGAACTCCTGGTACCTGGAGAACACCGGGAACCTGGTGGCCGGTGACAGCAACAAGGACGGTCGCGACGACCTCGCGATCATGTACAACTACTCCTCCGGAGCCACTTCGATCTTCGGCTTCAAGGCCAAGACCGACGGCGGCTTCGAGGCTCCGGTGAAGAGCTGGACGGCACCGGCAGGCACCTGGTAGCGGTAACCGGCAGGAGCCACACATGACATCGGCCCCCAGGACCCGTTCGGGACCTGGGGGCCGACGTCGTTAAGGATCGGCGTCTTCTTCGCAGACGTCAGCGCAGGGCGTCGGTCAGCGGCCGGACGGTCGGTGCCACCTCGATCCAACCCGGAGCTCCGGCCGGCAGGTACATCAGCCGGGGGGCCGGCTCACCGGGGCGGTAGTGCAGGGCCAGCGGCATGTCGAACCCGAGATCGCCGATGAGCACCGATTCCGCCACCGGGACGGACACGTACTGCTCGGCGGCCACCGGGCCGGCACCGTAGAGGGCGGCCTGTTCGGGCGTCTCGGCCCACCAGTGGCCGGTCTCCCGAATCATCGCCTCCAGGGAGTACAGCACCGCTTGGGCCGTCGGACGGTCGGGCACGGCAGCCGTCAGGAACCCGGCGGCCCGCTCGAACGTCCAGGAGCCCGAGAGAATGGCGCCCACGATCTCCTGCGGGAGTTCGAAGGTGCCGATGCTCACTGTAGGAAGTGCGGCTCTCAATCGCCCGTCACCCTTCTGCCCGTGGCGGTCCGCAGGGCGCCGAGGATCGCGGCCCGGTGTTCGGGAGGCGCGAAGCCGCCGTGCTGCGGGAAGTTCCGCCCGTTGACCCCGCGGGACAGCCAGGTCACGTGCAGGCCACCGCCTTCCTGGATGACCGCGGTGAATCCGACGGTGCTGTCGGAGTCGCCGAACATACCCTTGTTCAGGATGTCGTGCCCGCCGCGCCGCGGCAGGATGCCGCCCGGGGTGTCCCGGTCGCTGCGTCGTGCCTCGAAGTGCCCGGTCTTGGGATCGTAGATCCCGCTGTAGGCCAGGTCGGGCGCGTTGCCGTCGATGGAACCCTGGTTCTCTTCCTGGGTCCACTTGCTCGACAGGCCACCGCACTTGTTGTTGTGGACGAGGACGGGTGCGTCGTCGACGAGCACGTAGTACGTGTGCAGGTCGCTGACCGTCAGGTTGTGCACGGTCGCGGACAGCGCCATCCGGTGCTCGACCGCGGTGATCTGGACGAGCGTGCCGGCGCTGGTGCGCAGCCACTGGCCCTGCCGCAGGTCGGTGGCGTTCACCCACTTGCGCAGGTCCTCGACCCAGAACGGGTGCCCGTCGGTGGCCGTGACCGAGGAGTCGGCCGTCGCCGCATCGCCGTCCGTGTCGACGGAGACCTTCACCAGGTTCTTGAAGCCCTGGTTCCGGAACTCGGCGCTGACCTTCTCGACCTCGGTCTCGCCCGTCTCCGGGCGCGTCGCGACGACCTCGTCACCGACCTCGACCTCCTCGATGGGCTTGGTCGAGCCGTCCCCCATCAGGACCTTCGTGCCGGGCAGGAAGCTGTTGCTGCAGCTGGTGGCCTTGGTCTCGCTCCCGCCGGAGTCGGTTTCCTTGCCCTTCGACTTCTTCGGGGCGTCGCCCTTCTTCGTCTCTGCGGACTTGGACGCCTTGCCGTCGCCGTCGGCCTTCTTGGCCTTCGACGCGGAGGATTTGCCCTGCTTGGCCGCCGTTGCCTTGGCCTCGTCGGCCTTCTTGGCGGCTGCGGCTGCTGCTTCTTGGACCTTCCTTCGGGCCGCCGCTGCTTCTTCCTCCAGTTTTCTGGCGCGTTCGGCGGCTTCCTCTATCTGCCGCTTCCATTCGGCGAGGTCTTCCGCGTACTTGGCCATGGCCTGCTGGTAGCGCTCGACTCGCCTGAGGATGTCGCGTGCGAGGGCGAGTTTGTGCGACCAGCTGTTGAAGGCTTCCCAGGCGCGGTCGAGTGCCTTGAGGATGCGCTTGGCGCGGCCTGCGAAGGGGAGTGCTGCGTCGAGGGCGAGTCCGGCGCAGGCGCCCCAGTCGCCGCCGAGGCAGTCGCGGATGTCGTTGTAGCCGGAGGCGTCCTTGAGGATGCCCATGGCGATTTCGAGTGCGATGTCCAGGGCGCTCTTGCCCTGGATCATGTTGGCCCAGGCGGCTTCGGCGTCCGTGAAGTCCTTGATGGGCATCACGGGCGGTGCGATGGACAGGCCGCTGGGGTCGCTGAACGTGACGGGTGAGTTGTTGGCGTAGACGTACGGGTTCTGCTGCTTGGGTTCGTTGAAGTCGACGATGGGGTCGACGGAGATGAACCGTCCCGTCGCGGGGTCGTACTCGCGTGCGCCGAGGTGGACCAGGCCGGTGGACTCGTCGACCTCTCCGCCGACGAAGCCCTTCTTGCCGGGCCACAAGGACGGGGCCGCGCCGCGGACCTCGCCGTAGGGCGTGAACTTGCGGCGGGTGATCGCCATGGTGGTGGCATCGACGGACGTCGTCGCCGTGCCGTTCTGGTCGGTCATCAGGTAGGACGTCGTGATGACGCCGTCCTTGGCCGTCTTGACCAGGGTCGGGCCGGCCGGGTGGCCGAAGTAGCGGGTGCTCTCCAGCTTGCCCGCCGTCGTCAGTTTGACCTCGGTGCCCGGCAGGTAGAGCGTGGTGCCGGACGGCTCGCGCTTGATCAGGCGGTTGCCGCCGGAGTCGTAGACGAACTCCGTGGTCTCCGTGCCCTTGGTGACCTTCGCCAGCTGGCCCGAGGCGTCCCACTCCAGGTTCTGAGTGTCACCCAGGATGGTGCGGGTCTTGGTGCTGCCCGCCGCGTCGTAGGTGTAGGACTCGGTGCGGGTGCCGGTCGGTCCGGTGGTGTCGACCTTCTGCAGCCTGTTGGCTGCGGCTTGGCCGGGGGTGCCGTAGGTGTAGGTGCGGGTGATGTCCTTGGTGAGGTCACCGGTCGGGCTGTGCTGGACTTCCTTGGTGCGGTTGCCCGCGGCGTCGAAGCTGTAGGAGCTCCAGTAAGCGCTAGGCCCGCCGACCTGCGGCTTCGAACCGGGGCCGGATGCGCCCGGCTGGGTGCCGCAGTCGTCCGTCGCGGTCCATGCCTCGTTCATGCGACGCAGGTAGTCGTACGCGAAGCACTGGGTGTCCGTGGTCGCAGAGGACTCCGGACCCTCCTTGTCGGTGATCTTCAGGATGTTGCCGACGGCGTCGTACTGGAACGACGTGTCGTTGATCCGGCTCGGCGACTGTTCCTTGTCGTTGACCGTCCGGGTGAGGAGGCGGGTCTGCTCGTCGTAGAAGTTGGTCGAGTAGACCTGGGATCCGGCCGGGCCGGATTCCGTGCGGAGCACGTCGCCCATGGGCGAGTAGTCGACCTTGCCGACGAAGGTCTTGCCCTGGATGCCCATGATGGTGGGCAGTTCCAGGTGGTTGTACTTCATGGTGCTGACTTCGGCGGGCAGGCCGCCGACGGCCGGCTGGTTGGTCCAGGCCGTCAGGCCGGTGTTGGGCCGGTAGCCGGTGGAGAAGCTGTACGACCCTGCGAGAGCTCCCTCGGAGGACGGGATGGTGATCTTCGTCCCGGTCGGGCGGTACTCGCTGTCGTAGCCGGTGACCTCCTGTGTGTAGGCGTTGCCGTTGACGTATCGGGTCGATGCGACCGGCAGGCCAACGGCACCCGGCAGGGTGTCGAAGGTGGTCGAGGTCAGCTTGGGACCGGTGATCGACCCCTCGTGGGTGGCGATGGTGCGGCCGAGGTCGTCGTACTCGGGGGCGATCGTCTTGCCGCGGGCGTCGGTGACGGTTGCCAGTCGGTCGCCCTGGCCGTACGTCATCGTCGTCGTGCCCTTGTCAGGGTCCGTCTGCTTGGTCTGGCGGCCGCGGATGTCGTACTCGAAGCCCCACTTGTCGCCGGCCTGGTTGACGACCGACTCCAGCGCGCCGCGCTGGTTGTAGGCGTAGGTCGTCTTGTCGTAGGCGCCGGTCGGGGAGTCAGAGCGGAAGAAGCGGAGCTCTGTCTTGCGGCCGGCGCCGTCGAGGAAGGCGCGGGTGGGGGTCTCACCCTTGGGCGGGTCGACGGTGATGTTGTCGCCGCCGTACGAGGTGGTCGTGCGGGAGGTTTCCAGACCGAACTTGCGGGAGATCTGTGCGGTCGAGCGGCCGGAGCCGTCGTACTCGGTCACCGTGGAGGAGGGGACCTCGTTGTCCTTCGGGTCCCACTGGACTCCGGAGGGCTCGCCTGCGGTGTAGTAGGCGCCGTTGCTCTTCCAGACCTGGCCGAGGCTGTTGTAGAAGGTGTCGGAGATGACCCGACCGCCTCCGAGGGCCTCCATCTGGGTCTGGCGGATGCGCAGGCTGCTGTCGTAGATGTCGTAGCTGGTGCGGTAGGTACCGTCATCCAGCAGACTCTTGTTGGAGATGACGACCGGACCGTCGGTGCGGACGTCGTAGGAGAACTCGCCGTCCGGGGACTTGGAGAGCGGGTCTCGGTCGGGGGACCAGACCTTGAGCAGGCGGCCGAGCCCGTCGTACTGCATCACCTGGCGGCGGCCGTTGGTGTCCTGCTTGGCCAGGATCGAGCCGCGGCCTTGGTCGGTCTCCGTCGTCTGGGTGTGGCCGGCCGAGTTGGTGGTGACCACCTTGGTGACGATCTGGCCGGAGGCCGGCGTGTAATCGATCTTCGAGACCTTGCCGAACACATCGGTGCTGGTCTTCGGACGGCCGTAGGCGTCGAAGGTCGCGCTGCCGTCCACCTGGTAGGTCGGGGCGCCGTTGGCGTATCCGGTCAGGGACTCGGTGGACTTCAGGTTGCCCGCGGCGTCGTAGGACATACGGACGTCCGACGTCACGTCCTCGGGCCGCTTCACGTCCGTGGCGTCACAGGCCTTGGCGACCGACTCGACCCGCTTCTGGCGGGCGATGATCCAGCGTGTCTCGTCCGAGTCGTACCAGTAGCGACTGCAGCTGTCGTCCGAGGGGTCCGCGACGTCGCCCTTGTTCGATACCCATTCGGCGAAGCCACGGTTGTCGTACTTGGTCTCCATCGCGGTGCGGCGCCAGCCGCGGCCGTCCGACAGCAGGATGCGGGAGTTGACGCCCGTGGTCTGCTGGACGAAGGACTGCTGGGGCTCGATGGTCTCCTCGGCCGTCGCGCCCGGTCGCAGCCGTGTGGCCGTGGGGCCGTAGATCCACGGGGTGTAGGTGGTGGCTGCCTCGAGGGCACCGCCTTCGCCGTTGTAGGCGAGGACTTCGCGGGTCTGGCCGGCGTAGAGGCGGTGGTCCGCTATCTGGTTGCCTTCGGAGTCGGTGACCTTGACCGACTTCTTGCCGCCGGCAGGCGTTGCCCTGTCACCGTCCAGGCCTCGGAAGAACAGCGTCTCGGTCTGGGAGCGCTTGTCCGGGGCCGAGCCGATGAAGGTGCGGACGCGCTCGTAGCCGCGCCACTGAGACCAGGTGCGGGTCTTGGGCCGCATCATTTCGGTCTCGTCGTCGAACGCCCACGCCGGGGTGCCGAGGAACTGGTACTCGGTGCGGCGGGTCGGCGAGTTGCCGTTGCGGTCTTCTTCCTGGACCCAGTCGACGACGTGCTTGTGGAACCAGTCGGTGACGTAGAGCTTCTTCTCGTGCGCCGGGTCGTTCGGGTCCGGGATCTCGGACACGACCGGGTAGCAGCGCAGCGTGTTCTTCTCCGGCGAGGCCGGCATGACACGAGGTTCGGCCGTCCGGCACTCGGGATCCTTGTAGTGGGCCAGGATCGTGGAGCCGGTTTCGCTGTCGATGGCTTCGATGCGGTAGCGGAGGTACGGCGGCTTGCCGTCCGTGGCGCCGTCGACGCGGTTGGGGAGCTGCTTGCCGCGGAACTTCACCGGTGGCAGCGGGGTCTCGACCCCGTTCTTGCCGGTGTGCTTGATCTCGCCCAGCCACAGCGGGTAGTCCGTGCCGTCACCCGTCATCGGGAAGTCCTGGGTCAGCTTCCAGGAGTCGACCGGCTTGCGCGCAGAACCGTTCCAGACCGAGGTGCTGATCTCGGTCAGGCGCTTGCGGGTGAAGAAGGTCGGCGTGAAGCGTCCCTTGCATTCTTCGCCTGCGGCGCAGAGCTGGTCACCGGGGGTGTCAGGCCAGTTCTTCGCGATGTCCCATGCGACTTCGGGCTTCAGCTTGGCCGGGTCGCAGTCGAACGTCGCGGTGACGAGGCAGCGTTCGGCGACGGTGAAGTTGACCTGGGCCGGAGCCTCGGCGAACAGGTTGTCGTTGCGCAGGCCGTAGGAGATGTGGTCCAGCCAACCGGAACGGTCGTAGGCGCGGGCGGTGGAACCGCCGGCGATCTTGTAGTTCGAGCCGTAGTAGTTGACCTCCTTCTGGTACCAGTAGGTCATCGCGTTGCCGCGAGGGTCCACGACGTAGTCGAGGTTCCAGCGGTAGGCCTGGTCGCACACCGCGTCGGCGAAGACCGCGTTGTAGCAGGGCTCACCCGGCTGGTTGCCGTAGACGGGCACGTTCCACGTGGAGTTGGTGACCGGCTTACCGGACACCCAGCCGGGGACCTTGTTCAGGCCGAAGTAGAACTGGATGCCCTGGGGGTTGGTGAACCTCCAGTGGTCACCCTCCTTGTCACCGTTCGAGGCACCCTGGAGCAGTTCCACGCGGGAACCGTCGTCCTTGGCGGGACGCCACTTCTTGGTGGCGTCGTCCAGGACCAGCGGCGTGGAGCCGCCGTTCAGGGACATCGTGACCATGGGTGCGCCGTGGCAGAGGTCGCCGGTGTCGTCCTTCGGGTTGTTGAACCCGGAACCGGCCAGCTTGTCCTGGCTGCAAGGCACATAGCCGCGCTCGATGTAGTTCGAGGCCAGATCCCAGCCGTCACCGACCCACGACGTCTGCTGCGCCGAGGCCGAGGTGCGACCGTCGATCTGCGCGCTCGAGTAACCGAGGGAGAGGGAGGGGCTGGGCCCGCCCAGCGAAGCGGGGATGTCCATGGGATAGGACCAGGAGAAGTCACCCGCGGCGCCACCGGCCTGCCACGAACCCGAGGGGTTCAAGGACGTGGCCTTGTACGTGCCGTTCGCACCGTCGGCACCGGGGCTGGCGGCCAGCGTCATGCTGCCGGTGCTGGAGGCGGTCGCGTTCACTGCCGACGGGGCCGAGGCCAGGTTCATGTCGGCGTGGTCCGATGCGCCGGCCGCCTGGGCGGGGGCGTGGGCAGACGGGGCCGTGAAGGTGGCGACGAGCTTGCCGGTGACCGGGTCGTTCTTGGTGGTGACCGGGAAGCTGCCCTTGCACTCGGGCTTGTTCGGTGTCGTCAGCGCACACGTGGGGATCGCCGTGAAGCGGAGCCGGGAACCCCAGCTGCCGCCGTAGGCGTTCTTGAACGTGTTGTAGTCCAGCTCCACCGAGACCGGAGCCGCGGTCGTGCCGGCGTCCGTGCGCTTCACAGAAAGCAGCAGGCTGTTCGCCAGGCCCGACTTCTTCGCGGCCGCCTGGTCGTGCAGGTCGACCTTCAGCTTCACGGGCTCGGTCGACGCCGTGTCCGACTGCGGAGCAGCCTTCTGCGAGGACTTCGGGCCCGCGGCCGCGGAGGCCGGGAGCGCCGAGAAGGTGACCGGGAGGGTGCCCGCCTTGACGGGGTTGCCCGGGGCCTTCGACGGGCCCAGGGCGAAAGCGCCCGCTGCGCCCTGGGACTTCAGGCTGACGACCGGCGGGGCGGACGCGTCGGGCAGGGCGATTTCCGCCGTGCCGGCCTTCGGCCAGGCGATCTTCGGCGCGGAGGTCTTCCACGCCTTCTTCTGCGACTCCGCGGGGCCCGCCGCGGCCTTGCCCTTGACCGGGGAACCGCCGACCTTCGTGAGCTTTTGCAGGCCCGGCTTCTTCAGGTCGGAACCTGCCGCCATGGCCGGGGTCGCGGTGAGACCGGCGGTCAGCATGCTGAGCGCCAGCACCGGTATCGGCCAGCGCCAGACACGCCTCAAAGGCGCACGCAAAGCGTGCGCCTGGGATCTTTTCAAAATTCGAACACTCCAAGCCGTCGCGCACGGTGGTTCAAGGCACCGCGCTAGTGGGCAACGGCGCCGAACCTAACAAGCGATCAGGTGGAGCGTCGAAGGTTTCCCGGAGTACGGACTGACGGCATCTCAACGCAAAAGCGGAGGTCAGCGTTCCGCGAAAAGGTTGTAGGGCGAAGGTGCTGAAGTTTCGTCAGCAATCTTGTGGAGTGTGCTCACACTCGTGCCCCGCGAGGGGATTCCGTCTGAAAACTGTTCCCCGGCTGCTACAAATCATTCGAACAATCGGCGACCGATTGCCAGGATGGCAGTAACAGGGCCAGCGCAGGAGGTCGTCTCAAACACCGGTCGGTAGCCGTCTCGGCATGCCCACCGCAACACCCTTGAGGACCTGTCAGTGAGACCACTCCCGACGCGTGCCCGCGTCGACGATCCGCCCTCCCGCCGAAGGTCGGCCGTCGCCACGACGACCGTGCTGACCGCCGCCCTGACCGCCACGCTGCTCGGCGCCGTGCCGGTCACCGCCTCCGCGGCCGACAAGGCCAAGGAGCCGCTGTCCGACTCGGTCGAGGAGGTGAAGGCGAAGGATGACGCGAAGAAGTCCGGCAAGCCGGTCGAGCTCACCTCCAAGCGCACCGAGACGGACGACGTCTGGGCGAACCCGGACGGGACGCTCACGCAGAACCACGCGCTGGTGCCGGTCCGCGTCTACCGCGGCGGCAAGCTCGTCGACGCCGACACCACGCTCGCGAAGGCTGCGGGCGGGCGGATAGCCCCGGCGGCCACCGCCGTGGGCCTGTCCTTCTCCGGCGGCGGTACGGGCGCGCTGGTCACCATGCGCAAGGACGGTCGCGACGTCTCGCTCACCTGGCCGAAGCCGCTGCCCGCGCCGAAGCTGGACGGGAACACCGCGACCTACGCGAACATCCTGGACGGCGTGGACCTGCGGGTCGTCGCCGATGTGAACGGCTTCTCGCACCAGATCGTCGTGAAGACGCGCAAGGCCGCCGAGAACCCGGCCCTCGCCACCCTCGACTTCGGCCTCGAAGGCAAGGGCGTCACCCTCCGCAAGGAGGCGAACGGCGAGCTCCGCGCGCTGGACCCGACCGGCAAGGCCGTGTTCAGCGCGGCCAAGCCGCAGATGTGGGACTCCGGCGCCGAGAAGATCCTCCCCCAGGCCACCGCGGGAGCGACGAACCCGACGCCCACGGCGGACCCGAAGACCGCCGCCCCCAAGACCTCCGCCCTCAAGGCCGCCCCGGCCGCCGAGGCCGCCGCCGCGCAGGCCGCCGCCCCGGCCGCCGCCGACCAGGCTCCGGTGCCCGCCGTCGACGGCATCTCCAACGGTTCCAAGGAGGCCGACCTCGGTGTCGACCTCAAGGGTTCCAAGCTCACCCTGAAGCCGGACCACAAGCTGCTCACGGCCCCGGAGACCACCTACCCGGTCGTCATCGACCCGGTGTGGCGGGACGACTGGAAGTCGGCCTGGACGATCGCCTACAAGCACACGGCCTTCTCGAACTCCGCCGGCACCAACTACTGGAACGGCGGCACCCTCAGCAAGGAAGCCCGCGTCGGCTGCGCCAAGGACGCCGCCAACGGCGGGACCGTCTGCGCCAAGACCTTCTTCCAGGTCGGCATGGGCAGCCTGTGGGACAAGCAGATCCTGGAGTCCACCTTCCGGATCCAGCAGAAGTCCGCCGGTTCCTGGAGCTGCCAGTCCGGCCAGCTCCAGATCTGGGACACCGGCACCATCAGCCGGTCCACCACCTGGAACAACCAGCCCAACTGGACGCGTCTCGTCGACTCCTCCGGTCAGTCGTTCGGCGGCCGCAACTGCCCCGGCGACAGCGACACCATCGAGCTGAGCGTGACCTCCGCGGTCGCCGACGCCGCCCGCCTGCACTGGTCGCAGTGGACTCTGGGTCTGAAGTCCGCCAGTGACACCGTCGACGTGTCGTGGCGCAAGTTCAACCCGGACAGCGCCCGCATCTCGACCAAGTTCAACACGCTGCCCGCGCGGCCCAGTGACCGCACCACCGACCCCTCGGTCCCGTGCACCGGTGGCCAGATCGGGGTGACCGACGAGATCGTCCTGCGCGCGCGCATCTCCGACGCCGAGGACAACTCGCTGTCCGCCGAGTTCCACTACTGGAAGGCCAGCGACTACAGCGGCACGCTGAAGTCCGTCAAGGTCCCCGTGACCAGCGGCAACGTCGCCCAGCTGAGGATCCCCGCCGCACCGCTCGGCAGTGACACCTACCGGTGGGACGTGCGGGGCAGCGACGGAACGGCGAACGGCCCCTGGGCCGGTCAGTGCGTGTTCACCATCGACCGGACCGCCCCCAGCCATCTGCCGGGCGTGACGTCGACACAATTCCCCGAGAACGATCCGGACAACACGGGCTACGCCCGCAGCGAGGGAACGTTCACCCTCAACGCCGGCGGCGAGAAGGACATCGCCAAGTACCAGTGGTACACGGAGTCCGACCCGAAGGTCCGTGAGGTCAGCCCGGCCGCCGCCGGCGGCTCGGTGGACGTCAAGTACACCCCCACCACGGCCGGTCCGCAGGTGCTGTACGTCCGCAGCCTGGACGCCTCCGCCAACCGGTCCAACCTGAAGTCGTACCTCTTCTACGCCAAGCGCCAGCCGACCCGCGACAAGCCCGGTGACCTCAACGGCGACGGAAACGTCGACATCTGGAGCATCGACCCGGGCTCGGCCCAGCTGTGGATGCACCCGGGCAAGGGCGACGGCTCCTTCGACCTGTCCCGGAAGCTGGAACGCGGCTCCTTCGCCAACACCAAGTCGCTGACCCACCGCGGTTCGTGGAACGACACGGACTACTACGAGGACCTCGTCGCCCTGCGGCCGAGCAACAGCGACCCCAGCCTCAACACCGTGTGGGTCTACCCCGGCAAGGGTGACGGCGACCTCCAGCCCGTCGACGCCAACGCGTTCGAGCTGGACACCTACACCCCGGACAACAAGCACTGGACCGCCGCCGAGCAGACCGTGCTGATCGGCAGCGTCAACGACGACAACGGCGACGGCAAGACCGACGACGGCGACAAGCCCGACCTGCTGGTCAAGGAGGGCGCCAACCTGTGGCTCTACTTCGGGCAGCCGGACGGTTTCGTCGACCTCCCCGGTCTTGAGCCGATCCTCCTCGGCAACACCGACTGGCAGAACATGACCGTCATGGCGCCCGGTGATCTCAACGGCGACGCGCTGCCGGAGATCTGGGCCCGCGACACGGTCAGCGGCAAGATCCACCAGTACACCAGCAAGAAGAGCACCGACGCCACGTCGCCCGCGTGGATCGACCTGGCGGTGTACGGGGACCCGGCCGCCCGGGCGACCTCCATCGGCACCGGATTCACCGGCGCCGCCTACCCGCACCTGGCCAGCAACGGCGACTTCGAGAAGGACGGCTACGCCGACCTGTGGTCGCGCGACGGCAACGGCCAGATCACCGAGTTCCCGGGCCGCGCCCTGACCGACGGTTCGGCTTTCGGTCCCGGCCGCAAGCTGGTCCTCGGCGGCACGCCGTGGTCCCAGTGCCAGGCGTTCACCAAGCCCGGTACCACCACCGCCCGCTCGCTGTGCGGGCCGATCCTGGCGAAGTTCCTCGCCAAGGGCGGCACCGCGGCCCTCGGCTACCCGACCACCGACATCACCGTGTCGACCGACACCGTCGGCCGCTTCGTGCACTTCCGCAAGGACGGCGAGACCAGCGACAGCGGCTCCGTCTACTGGCACCCGAACACCGGCGCCTGGGCGGTCGTCAACGGCATCCGCACCAAGTGGATGAGCCTGGGCGCCGAGACCGGCTTCATGGGCTACCCGACCTCCGACGAGAACCGCACCTTCGACCAGGTGGGCGCGTTCTCCACCTTCACCGGATCCGGCGGCAACGGCGCCATCTACTGGGCGCCCGAGTTCAGCTCGAAGTCCATCCACGGCGCGGTCTACAAGAAGTACCTCGAGCTCGGCGGCCCCGCCGGCCCGCTCGGGTACCCGACCACCGACGAGACCAACCACCCCGACGGCATCGCCCGTTACAACCACTTCCGCCACCGGGGCGAGACGGCCGACACGGCCTCCATCTACTGGACGAAGACCACCGGCAAGGCCTGGTCGGTCGGCGGCGGCATCCGCACCAAGTGGATCGCACTCGGCGCCGAGAAGAGCTTCCTGGGCTACCCGCAGTCGGACGAGTACGACGTCTACGCGGGTGTCCGCGAGGACTTCTCGGGCGGCTACGTCCGCTACAACAGCACCACCGGCGCCAGCGTCGAGCACAAGCCGAACGACCGCACCGCCGACAAGCGCACCGACCTGAGCGGTGACTTCAACGGCGACGGCCGCTCCGACATGGCCACCGTCTACGACTACGGCAGCGATGCCATGGCGATCTACGGCCTGACCGCCAAGGAAAACGGCGGGTTCAACGCCCCCGTTCTCGGCTACGTCACCGGCAAGGGGAACTGGAACAACTCCCATGCGCAGTGGGCCGCCGGTGACTTCAACGGCGACGGCCGTGACGACCTGGCCGCGCTCTACGCCTACAGTGACGGCGGCAACGGCCTGTTCACCTTCGTCGGCAACGCCGACGGAACCTTTACCAGCCTGGGCCGCAGCGCCTACTATGCCCCCGGCGGCTGGTCGGGCAACTCGGCGAAGATCGTCGCCGGCGACTTCAACGGCGACAAGCGCGACGACGTGGCCATGATGTACGACCACGGCAGCTGCACCACCGCCGCGTACACCTTCCTCTCGAAGGAGGACGGCCGGTTCAACAACTTCACCGGCAGCTACCGCTCGGCCAACGGCAACTGGTGCTGGAACGAGTCCAAGCAGGTCACCGGTGACGTCAACGGCGACGGCCGCGACGACATGCTGGCGCTGTACGGCCACAGCGACGGCAGCGTCACCCTGCACACGCTGCTCGCCAAGGCCGACGGCGGCTTCGCGACTCCCATCCGTACGTGGACCCGCACCCCCGGCAACTGGGACTACGACCGCTCCAAGCTCACCTCGGGCGACTACAACGGCGACGGCCGCGCCGACGCCGCCATCATGTACCGCTACGACAACGGCCGCTCGGCGCTGTTCACCCTGACCGGCAAGACCGACGGCGGGGTCAACGAGGCCGTCAAGAGCTGGGACACCCCTGAGGGGACCTGGTACGGGGAGAACGCCGGAATGCCGGTGTCCGGCGACACCGACAAGGACGGCCGCGACGACATCGCGATCATGTACAACTACTACGCCGGAGGCACGGCGGCCTGGACCTTCACGTCCCGTACCGACGGCGGGTTCAACAGCCCCCTGAAGAGCTGGGAGGCGCCGGCCGGCACCTGGTAGCAGCCGGGAGCCCCCCCATGACATGACACCGGCCCCCGGGATCCGAAAGGATCCCGGGGGCCGACTTCGTTCCTGTGACGAGCGGGATCAGTCCTTGATCTCGCAGATCGCGGCGCCCGAGGTGACCGAGGCGCCGACCTCGGCCGTCAGGCCGACGATGGTGCCGGAGCGGTGCGCGTTGAGCGGCTGCTCCATCTTCATCGCCTCGAGTACGACGACCAGCTCGCCCTCCTCGACGCGCTGGCCCTCCTCCACCGCGACCTTGACGATGGTGCCCTGCATCGGGGAGGCGAGGGTGTCACCGGAGGCGGCCGGGCCGGACTTCTTGGCGGCGCGGCGCTTCGGCTTGGCACCGCCCGCGGCGGCCGTACGGGCCAGGGTCATGCCGAGCGACGACGGGAGGGAGACCTCCAGGCGCTTGCCGCCGACCTCGACGACGACCGTCTCGCGGCCGGGCTCGTCCTCGGTGTCCTCCGCGGCCGGGGCCGTGAACGCCGGGATCTCGTTGACGAACTCGGTCTCGATCCAGCGGGTGAAGACCGTGAACGGGGTGCCGTCCGTCGGCGCGAACGCCGGGTCCGTGACGACCGCGCGGTGGAACGGGATGGCCGTGGCCATGCCCTCCACCTCGAACTCCGCCAGGGCGCGGGCGGCGCGCTGGAGGGCCTGCTCGCGGGTGGCGCCGGTGACGATCAGCTTGGCGAGCAGGGAGTCCCACGCCGGGCCGATGACCGAACCCGACTCGACACCCGCGTCGAGCCGCACGCCGGGGCCCGACGGCGGGCTGAACTTGGTGACGGTGCCGGGGGCGGGCAGGAAGCCGCGGCCCGGGTCCTCGCCGTTGATGCGGAACTCGATGGAGTGGCCGCGCAGGACCGGGTCCCCGTAGCCGAGCTCCTCGCCGTCGGCGATGCGGAACATCTCGCGGACCAGGTCGATGCCGGTGACCTCTTCGGAGACCGGGTGCTCGACCTGCAGACGGGTGTTGACCTCCAGGAAGGAGATCAGGCCGTCGGCGGAGACCAGGAACTCGACCGTGCCGGCGCCGACGTAGCCGGCTTCCTTCAGGATCGCCTTGGACGCGGCGTACAGCTCCGCGTTCTGGGCCTCGGAGAGGAACGGCGCGGGGGCCTCCTCGACGAGCTTCTGGTGGCGGCGCTGCAGCGAGCAGTCACGCGTGGAGACGACGACCACGTTGCCGTGGGAGTCGGCCAGGCACTGGGTCTCGACGTGCCGCGGCTTGTCGAGGTAGCGCTCGACGAAGCACTCGCCGCGGCCGAAGGCGGCGACGGCCTCACGGACGGCGGAGTCGTAGAGCTCCGGCACCTCTTCGAGGGTGCGGGCGACCTTGAGGCCGCGGCCGCCACCGCCGAAGGCGGCCTTGATGGCGATGGGCAGGCCGTGTTCCTTGGCGAACGCGACCACCTCGTCGGCACCGGACACGGGGTCCGGGGTGCCGGCGACCAGGGGCGCGCCGGCCCGCTGGGCGATGTGACGGGCGGCGACCTTGTCGCCGAGGTCCCGGATGGCCTGCGGCGGCGGGCCGATCCAGGTCAGTCCGGCGTCGAGCACGGCCTGGGCGAAGTCGGCGTTCTCGGAGAGGAAGCCGTATCCGGGATGGATGGCGTCCGCACCGGAGTCGGCTGCGGCCTGAAGGACTTTGGAGATGTCCAGGTAGCTGGCGGCCGGGGTGTCACCGCCCAACGCGAAAGCTTCGTCGGCCGCGCGGACGTGCAGAGCGTCCCGGTCCGGGTCGGCGTAGACGGCTACGCTCGCGATCCCGGCGTCCCGGCAGGCCCGAGCAACGCGGACAGCGATTTCGCCACGGTTGGCGATGAGCACCTTGCGCACGATGGCTCCCTCCTTGAAACAAGCTGAGTTTAGGGACAGCCCACACGGCCTTTCGACCCTTCCCCAGTGGTGACCTTGCCCACACAGAGTGTGATGCGAGGTCCGGTGGGCCGGAAAACCCGTATGGCGCCCCAGGTCAGGGGGATCCCCGACTGCACAGTAACCCCGTCATGTAGCCAAGGTCTCTGTCCGGCCGGTCAGCGGGCCCGGGTGATTCTTTGTCGAGTCCCTACGAACGGCCCACATTTTCTTTGCTTGATCGCTGTCCGGGGGCCCTACCGTAACGAAGCGGCCCCGACCCCTTGTCCGCACGTTTACCCGTTAGTAGCCTCCAGGCGTCGAACAGGCTTGTGACGTGTGGGGGGTGGGGGCGTCGTGCTGCGCAGACTCGTGGCCGGACTGGCCGCGATCGTGCTCGTCGCGGAAGCGGCCGTGCTCGTGCTCGTCCACCTCGTGCTGGGCGCGACCACGCGGAACCAGTCGATGTCCATCGCGGGCAGCGATCCGGATCTCATGTCCAAGGCCACGTACGCCCTCGGGGCGGGCCTGGGGGCCTTCCTGCTCCTGTGCGCCGTGATCGCCGCCCTGACCGCGGTACGCGACCGGGAGCCGGGCCGCTTCGCCCGTGTCCTGCTCGTCTCCGCCGCCGTCACCCACGGCGTCCTCGGGGTCCTCACCGTCGCCCTGGTCGGCTGGGGCGCCTTCGCGGTGATGATGCTGATCCTGTGTCTCCTCGTCCTGACCCTGACGCTCTACGCCGGGAGGCCCGGGAGCGGAGCCGCGGAGGGCGACGTACGGGACACGCCGCCGCCTCCGCCGCTCGGGGAGCTCAAGCCCACAAGTCCGTGATGGACACACCCAGTTCGCCCAGCAGGGAGCGCAGCAGCGGCAGCGACAGCCCGATCACGTTGCCCGGGTCCCCGTCGATGCCCTCGATGAACGGCGCCGACAGCCCGTCCAGGGTGAACGCGCCCGCCACGTGCAGCGGCTCTCCGCTCGCCACGTACGCCGCGACCTCCGCGTCCGTGGGCTCGCCGAAGTGGACCGTCGTGGAGGCCGTCGCCGAGACCTGACGGCCACTCGCCGTGTCGATCACGCAGTGCCCCGTGCGCAGCACCCCGGACCGCCCGCGCATCGCCTTCCAGCGCGCCGTGGCCTCCTCGGCGTCCGCCGGCTTGCCCAGCGCCTCGCCGTCCAGCTCCAGTACGGAGTCACAGCCGATCACCAGCGCGCCCGCGGCCTCGTCCAGGGCCGCCACGACCGCCGCCTTCGCCTCGGCCAGGGCGAGGGCCAGGGCGGCCGGCTCGTCGTGGTCCAGCGTGTCCTCGTCGAAGCCGCTGACGATCACGTGGGGGGCGAGCCCGGCCTGCCGCAGCAGGTTCAGGCGGGCGGGGGAGGCGGAGGCGAGAACGAGCGTGCGGCCGTTCGGGGGCGGCGGAGTGGCGGTCATGGGGTCATCGTAGGGGCGCGCACGGACCCCTGCGGAAGCCCCCGGGGCCCGCGGACCCGGCCCCGGCCTGATCCGTGAAGACACCCCCTAGAAGCCCACGCCCAGGACGTAGACCACGACGAGCATGGCGAGGGCGAGCACCACGGTCATCCGCCGGACCATCGCCTGCGCGTCGCGCATGTCCTTCGGCGGCTCGTTCTTCGGATCGGACCAGAGCATGCCCCGATCCTGGCCCCGAAGACGCCTGTGGCGCCTGAGTACGGGTACTCAGGCGCCACCGTCCGTTCGCGTCATGTTCCGCCGGAGCGGCTATGTCGTGTCGGCAAAGTCCCGCCTGGCCGGAGGGGCCCCGCCCTTCGGGCGGCCGGCGCCACTTTGACGACACTCCCTAGGGCCAGTACGTACGGCCCCAGGCCCGCGGCCCCGGCCGCGGCAGCCGGCGCCGCGCCACGCGGGCCGGCGTCGACCACTCGTCCGCGACCCGGGGCGCGCCCGGCGGCGTGGAGGCCAGCGCCGCCGCGCGCGCTTGGACCACCGCCAGTGTGGCGGCCAGCTCCTCCGGCGTCGGATTGCCCTTGACGACCTTGATCACCACAGAGACCTCCTGGAGGGGCTAGAGGGGGATGTTGCCGTGCTTCTTCGGCGGCAGGGACTCCCGCTTGGTGCGCAGCTGCCGCAGCCCCTTCACCACGTGCGCCCGGGTCTCGGACGGCATGGTCACCGCGTCGATGTAACCGCGCTCGGCGGCCGTGTACGGGTTGAGCAGCGCGTCCTCGTACTCGGCGATGAGCCGTGCCCGGGTCTCCTCCACATCATCCGCCTCCGCGATGGCGCGCCGGTGCAGGATGTTCACCGCGCCCTGAGCGCCCATGACGGCGATCTGCGCGGTCGGCCAGGCCAGGTTGAGGTCCGCGCCGAGGTGCTTGGAGCCCATGACGTCGTACGCGCCGCCGAAGGCCTTGCGGGTGATGACGGTGATCAGCGGCACGGTCGCCTCCGCGTACGCGTAGATCAGCTTCGCGCCGCGCCGGATGATTCCGTTGTACTCCTGGTCGGTGCCCGGCAGGAAGCCCGGCACGTCCACGAACGTCAGCACCGGGATGTTGAAGGCGTCGCACGTACGGACGAAGCGCGCCGCCTTCTCGGAGGCGTTGATGTCCAGGCAGCCGGCGAACTGCATCGGCTGGTTGGCGACGATGCCCACCGGGTGGCCCTCGACCCGGCCGAAGCCGGTGAGGATGTTGGGCGCGAAGAGCGACTGCGTCTCCAGGAACTCCGCGTCGTCGAGCACGTGCTCGATCACGGTGTGCATGTCGTACGGCTGGTTCGCGCTGTCCGGGATCAGGACGTCCAGCTCGCGGTCGGCGTCGGTGACCTCGGTGTCCGCCTCCTCCGGGAAGGCGGGCGGCTCGGAGAGGTTGTTCGACGGCAGGTAGGCGAGCAGGGACTTCACGTACTCGATGGCGTCCTTCTCGTCACCCGCCATGTGGTGCGCGACGCCGGACGTGCTGTTGTGCGTGCGCGCCCCGCCCAGCTCCTCGAAGCCCACGTCCTCGCCGGTGACCGTCTTGATGACGTCCGGTCCGGTGATGAACATGTGCGAGGTCTGGTCGACCATGACCGTGAAGTCGGTGATCGCGGGGGAGTAGACGGCGCCGCCCGCGCAGGGCCCGACGATCAGGCTGATCTGCGGGATCACGCCGGAGGCGTGGACGTTCCGGCGGAAGATCTCCCCGTACATGCCCAGCGCGCTGACACCCTCCTGGATGCGGGCGCCGCCGGAGTCGTTGATGCCGATGAGGGGGCATCCGGTCTTCAGCGCGAAGTCCATGACCTTCATGATCTTCTGGCCGTAGACCTCGCCGAGGGCCCCGCCGAAGACGGTGAAGTCCTGCGAGAACACCGCGACCGGCCGCCCGTCGACGGTGCCGTAACCGGTGACGACGCCGTCGCCGTAGGGGCGGGTCTTCTCCAGCCCGAAGCTGGTGGAGCGGTGCCGGGCGAACTCGTCCAGCTCGACGAACGAGCCCTCGTCCAGCAGCAGGGCCACCCGCTCACGCGCCGTCAGCTTGCCCTTGGCGTGCTGCTTCTCCACGGCACGCGCGGATCCGGCGTGGGTGGCCTCGTCGATGCGGCGCTGCAGGTCCGCGATCTTGCCCGCGGTGGTGTGCATGTCGATCGGCTCTGAGGGTTGTGACATCGGGGTCGCGGCTCCCTGCGTGGTGTCAACTGCCTGGTCAATTGATTGACTACGGCTGGCTACTGGTGCGTAGCGTATCGGCGGGCATGGCGCTCGGCAGTGCGGCGTTTGACACACCTACATTGGGTTGCATGACGCCATCAGATGCATCAGCAGGAGCCTCCGCCGGACGCTGGTCGAACCTGGAGCGGCCGCCCCTCAACGCCGCCGGCCTTCAGCGGGCCCTGGTCGGCGAGGGCGGGCTGTGGACCTCCCTGGAGGTGGTGACCGCCACCGGGTCGACCAATTCCGATCTCGCCGCGCGGGCCGCGGAGCTGCCCGAGGGGGCTGTGCTCGTCGCCGAGGAGCAAACCGCCGGACGCGGGCGGCTCGACCGCAGCTGGGTCGCGCCTCCCCGGTCCGGGCTGTTCTTCTCCGTCCTGCTCAAGCCGGGCGACGCGGTGCCCCAGGAGCGGTGGGGATGGCTGACCCTGCTCGCCGGGGTGGCCACCGCCGCCGGGCTGTCCCGGGCCGCCGGGGTGGACACCGCGCTCAAGTGGCCCAACGACCTGCTGGTCACCGTGGAGGGCGAGGAACGCAAGGCCGGCGGGATCCTCGCCGAGCGCGTCGCCGACGGCGTGGTGATCGGGATCGGGCTCAACGTCAGCCTGACGGAGGACGAGCTGCCGGTGCCGGGCGCCGGCTCCCTCCTCCTGGCCAAGGCCGCCGTGACCGACCGGGACCCGCTGCTGAGGGCCGTACTGCGGGCCCTGGAGCAGTGGTACGGGAACTGGCGCGCGGCCGGTGGCGACCCGGCCGCCAGCGGCCTCCAGGAGACCTACGCGGCCGGCTGCGCCACCCTGGGCCGGCACGTCCGCGCGGAGCTCCCCGGCGGCCGCACGCTCACCGGAACGGCCGAAGCGGTCGACACCGATGGCCGCCTGGTGATCCGTACGGCCGAAGGGCAGCACGAGGCCGTGGGCGCGGGGGACGTCGTCCACCTGCGGTCGGTGCACTGACCCGGTGGCACCGGGGCCCGAGGCCGCGTTCCCCCTCCTCCGAGAAACGGGGAGGGGGAGTGAGCTACGGCACACCTGCCGTATGGTTTAGGCGATCCCGGTGCTCGTGGTGATCAACCGGTTCGGCAGGGCATTGCGCACGGAATGGACAGGAGGCGGCCCTTGACCGTCGACGACTCAACGTCCAGCGCGCCCAACCCCGGGCACACCGGTCCCGGCACCCCGATCGGGCGGGACCAGCACACCCCGCACCACGAGGTCGACCACACGGCGCAGCCGACGGCCGACCCGCTCGCCATCCGGCTGGAGCAGCTGATCCTCGGCGCCGAGCGCCGCTACACGCCCTTCCAGGCCGCCCGCAGCGCCGGGGTCTCGATGGAGCTCGCCTCCCGCTTCTGGCGGGCCATGGGCTTCGCCGACATCGGCCAGGCGAAAGCGCTGACGGAGGCCGACGTACTGGCGCTGCGCCGGCTCGCCGGCCTGGTGGAGGCGGGGCTGCTGTCGGAGCCGATGGCGGTGCAGGTGGCCCGGTCCACCGGGCAGACCACGGCGCGGCTCGCGGAGTGGCAGATCGACTCCTTCCTGGAAGGGCTCACGGAGCCGCCGGAGCCGGGCATGACCCGTACGGAGGTCACGTACCCCCTGGTGGAGCTGCTGCTGCCCGAGCTCGAGGAGTTCCTCGTCTACGTGTGGCGGCGCCAGCTGGCGGCCGCGACCGGGCGCGTGGTGCAGGTGGCGGACGACGAGGAAATGGTCGACCGGCGCCTCGCCGTGGGCTTCGCCGACCTGGTGGGCTTCACCCGGCTGACGCGGCGGCTGGAGGAGGAGGAGCTCGGCGAGCTGGTCGAGTCCTTCGAGACCACGTCGGCGGACCTGGTGGCCGCGCACGGCGGCCGGCTGATCAAGACCCTCGGCGACGAGGTGCTGTACTGCGCCGACGACGCGGCGACGGCGGCCGAGATCGCGCTGCGGCTCATCGAGACGATGGAGGCCGACGCCCAGATGCCCGAGCTGCGGGTCGGGATCGCCTTCGGCACCGTGACGACCCGGATGGGCGATGTCTTCGGGACCACGGTGAACCTGGCGAGCCGGCTGACGTCGATAGCGCCGAAGGACGCGGTGCTGGTGGACGGGGCGATGGCCGAGGAGCTGGGCCGGACCGGGGCCGCGCCGGTCTCGGAGAAGGAGGCCGAGTCGGAGGAGGGCGGCGGCGGGTACCGCTTCGCGCTCCAGCCGATGTGGCAGCGGCCGGTGCGTGGTCTGGGCGTCGTGGAGCCCTGGTCGCTGACGCGGCGCAAGCCTAAGATCCCGGGGTAACGTTCGTTAACCGGGAGGGTCTGTCCGATGTCCGAGTCCGAGTCCGAGTTCTCGTCGGGGTCCGTGTCCGCGTTCGTGTCGGTACGCCGGCACGGTGAGGACGGGGTCGTGGAGCTGGCCCTGGACCGCCCGAAGGCCATGAACGCGGTGTCCACGGCGATGGCGCGCGCCATCCGCGACGCGTGCGCGGCGCTGGCCGCGGATCCTTCCGTACGGGTGGTCGTGCTCTCCTCCACCGCGGAACGGGCGTTCTGCGTCGGCGCGGACCTCAAGGAGCGCAACTCGCTCTCGGACGCCGAGCTGGTGCGGCAGCGGCCGACCACGCGCGGGGCGTACGGGGGCGTGCTGGAGCTGCCGATGCCCACGATCGCCGCCGTGCACGGCTTCGCGCTGGGCGGCGGCTTCGAGCTGGCCCTGGCCTGCGATGTGATCGTCGCCGACGAGACGGCCGTGGTCGGCCTGCCCGAGGTGTCGGTGGGCGTGATCCCGGGCGGCGGGGGCACGCAGCTGCTGCCGCGCCGGGTGGGCGCGGCGCGGGCGGCCGAGCTGATCTTCACGGCGCGCCGGGTGGAGGCGGCGGAGGCGCTGTCCCTGGGCCTGGTGGACTCGGTGGTTCCGGCGGGCGAGGACCGGGCGCAGGCCCTGGCGCTCGCCGCGCGGATGGCGGCGAACTCCCCGGTGGGCCTGCGGGCGGCCAAGCGGGCGCTGCGGCTCGGGCACGGGATGGACCTGGCGGCCGGTCTGGAGATCGAGGACGCGGCCTGGCGGACGGTGGCCTTCTCCGGGGACCGGGCGGAGGGCGTGGCGGCGTTCAACGAGAAGCGCAAGCCGAACTGGCCCGGGGAGTAGGCAGCGGGGCGGGCGCTGACCCCGCTCACCCTTCGTGATCTTGCGACCGCCGAAAGTCGCGCCGATTGTCACCAAATCGGACAAACTTCCCTAACCTGGGGTGATGGGAGTCGACGGGCGGCTGCGAGCCGTGGTGGGCCTCGCGCAGGCGATGGCCGCGGCCAACGCGCCGCGGGACAGTGTGCGGGCGGCCGCGCGGGGCGCACGGGTGGCCCTGGACGGCTCCTTCGCCGCGATCTCCGCGTGGGAACGCGAACGGGGGCGCCTGCGGGTGCTCGTGAACGAGGGGGAGCGGCGGCCCGGGGAGGTGGAGTTCCCCGACGACGAGTCCTACCCGGTGCACGACTTCCCCGAGATCACCGAATTCCTGCACGAGCGGTGGGCGGGCGGCGGCGGCCCGCACGCCTGGGTCGAGAACGCCGTCGGCGACCGGCCCGGCCGGCGCGGCGACGCGCTGCGCCGGCGCGGGCGCGGGACCTGCGTGGTCGCGCCGATCGTGCTGAGCGGGCGGGCGTGGGGCGAGCTGTACGTCGCCCGGGACGAGGGGCTGCCCGACTTCGACGAGGACGATGCCGAATTCGCGACCGTCCTCGCGGCGGTGGTCGCGGCCGGGCTCGCGCAGAACGAGCGGCTGGAGGAGGCCCGGCGGCTCGCGTTCACCGACCCGCTGACCGGGCTCGCGAACCGGCGGGCCGTCGACATGCGGCTCGACGAGGCCCTGGACGAGCACCGGCGGACGGGGGCCGTGGTCAGCCTCGTCGTCTGCGACCTGAACGGCCTGAAGAAGGTCAACGACACCCTGGGCCACGCCATGGGCGACCGGCTGCTGGAGCGCTTCGGATCGGTGCTGAGCCTGTGCGGGGCCATGCTGCCGGGTGCGTTGGTCGCGCGGCTGGGCGGTGACGAGTTCTGCCTGGTCGGCGTGGGTCCAACGGCGGACGAGGTGGTCCGGGTCACGGAGGAGCTGTGCGCGCGGGCCGCGGAGCTGGAGCTGGGGGAGGGCGTGGCCTGCGGGGTGGCGTCCACCGGCGATCCGATCGGGCTCGTGAAGTCCTCCCGGCGGCTGTTCCGCCTTGCCGATGCGGCGCAGTACAAGGCGAAGGCGGCCCGCTCGGCGAAGCCGGTCGTCGCGGGGCGCGACACCGCCGTGGTCCGCCTGGCCGACGCCGCCGCCGAAGCCGCCTCCGGCGAACGCCGCCGCTTCCGGGGCCGCCAGTGACGGCCCCCCGTCTCCAGACCCCCCAGGGGGCGCGCCTCAACCGCCGGCGGGGCCGGGAGTGCCCGCTGCCGCCGGTGCCCGCCTGCGGGCCGTGTCCTGGGGCTCCGCCCCAGCCCCCGCGCCTCAAACGCCGGCGGGGCTGGATTTGGCGCTGCCGTCCGTTTGGTGCGGCCTGCCGCCCGCAGCCGCAAGCCGAGCGGGGGCACATCCAGCCTCGCCGGCGTTTGAGGCGCGGGGGTGCGGGGCGGAGCCCCGGCGACGGCCCGCAGGCGGGCTGTCGGCGCTTGAGGTGCGGCGGAGCCCGGGCCGCTCGGAGGGGGTGACATGAAGCGATTCAATCCGTAGGGTGCTGAATATGGATATGCACACTGTCGTAGTGGGGACCTCCGGGACCACCGCCGAGGACGTCATCGCCGTCGCCCGCGACAACGCCCGGGTCGAGCTGTCCGCCGAGGCCCTGGCCGCACTCGCCCGCGCCCGCGAGATCGTCGACGCGCTCGCCGCCAAGCCCGAGCCCGTCTACGGGGTGTCCACCGGGTTCGGCGCGCTCGCCTCCCGCCACATCAGCCCCGAGCTGCGCGCCCAGCTCCAGCGCAACATCGTCCGCTCGCACGCCGCCGGCATGGGCCCGCGCGTCGAGCGGGAGGTCGTCCGCGCGCTGATGTTCCTGCGGCTCAAGACCGTCGCGTCCGGGCACACCGGCGTGCGTCCCTCCGTCGCCCAGACCATGGCCGACGTGCTGAACGCCGGCATCACCCCCGTCGTCCACGAGTACGGCTCCCTCGGCTGCTCCGGCGACCTCGCGCCGCTCTCCCACTGCGCGCTCGCGCTCATGGGCGAGGGCGACGCCGAGGGCCCGGACGGGACCGTCCGCCCCGCCGCCGAGCTGCTCGCCGAGGCCGGCATCGAGCCCGTCGAGCTCCGGGAGAAGGAGGGCCTCGCCCTCCTCAACGGCACCGACGGCATGCTCGGCATGCTGGTCATGGCCCTCGCCGACCTCCGCAAGCTCTACACCTCCGCCGACATCACCGCCGCGCTGACGCTGGAGGCGCTGCTCGGCACCGAGAAGGTGCTCGCGCCCGAGCTGCACGCCATCCGCCCGCACCCCGGCCAGGGCGCCTCCGCCGCCAACATGGCCGCCGTCCTCACGGGGTCGGGGCTCGTCCGGCACTACCAGGAAGAGACCGCCCCGCGCGTCCAGGACGCCTACTCCGTGCGCTGCGCCCCGCAGGTCGCCGGCGCCGGCCGCGACACCATGGCGCACGCCGCCCTCGTGGCCTCCCGCGAGCTGGCCTCCGCCGTCGACAACCCCGTCGTCCTGCCCGACGGCCGCGTGGAGTCCAACGGCAACTTCCACGGCGCCCCGGTCGCGTACGTCCTGGACTTCCTGGCCATCGCCGCCGCCGACCTCGGCTCCATCGCGGAGCGGCGCACCGACCGGCTGCTCGACAAGAACCGCTCGCACGGCCTGCCGCCGTTCCTCGCCGACGACGCCGGCGTGGACTCCGGTCTGATGATCGCCCAGTACACGCAGGCCGCCCTGGTCAGCGAGATGAAGCGGCTCGCGGTGCCGGCCTCCGCCGACTCGATCCCCTCCTCCGCCATGCAGGAGGACCACGTCTCGATGGGCTGGTCGGCCGCGCGCAAGCTCCGTACCGCCGTCGACAACCTGACCCGGATCATCGCCATCGAGCTGTACGCCGCCACCCGCGCCATCGAGCTGCGCCACGGGCTGACCGCCGCCCCGGCCAGCCTGGCCGCGATCGAGGCCGTCCGCGCGGCGGGTGTGCAGGGCCCCGGGCCGGATCGTTTCCTCGCGCCGGACCTGGCCGCCGCCGACGAGTTCGTCCGTACGGGTGCTCTCGTCGCCGCGGTGGAAAGCGTGACCGGCCCGCTCGCCTGACGAGCCGACCGCGCGACACGAGGGCCGTCCCGACCGGGGCGGCCCTTCGCGTTGTGCGCCGCTGCCCCTACAGGGCGCGCGAGCGGCGTACCGAGAAGGTGACGAAGCCGGCCCCGATGCCGAGGCAGACCGTACCGCCCAGGAGGTACGGGGTGGTGTCGACCGAGCCGGTGTCGGCGAGCGAGAGCGGAACCGGCTCGGAGGCCGTCTGGGGCCGCGCCCCGGCCGCGGGCGCGGTGCCGTCGGCGCCCGCGCCGTTGGCGGCGGCGGGCACGCCGGAAGGGCCTGCCGGGGCCCCTGGTGCGGTGGCATTGGCCGAGGGCACGAACCAGAGGGCGCCGAGGAGGGTGGTCGCTCCGAGAGCGGTGAGCAGCGGACGACGTGCGGACACGGTGCGATCCCCCTTGTGGCAGCAGCGAATTGGCCGTGTGCGGTGATGCTACGGAAAGGGGCGGGTCGTGGGAAAGCCGGGGGCTGCGCGGGCTTACTCTCCGTCGTATGAACCCTTCTGAGACATCACGATTCATCCGCCTTCGGGTGGATTTGGTACTGGAGGTTCCGGATCCGGATGCACTGACCGGAGCCGCCCTCGCCCACATCGAGGCCGACGAGTTCATGCCGGACGAGGAGCGGGGCCACGCCGAGTCCGCCGTCCGCGAGGACGAATCGGAGGCCCTCGCCTACCTGGTGGACCCCACCGACCTGGTCGCGGAGATCCCCGGCGTCGAGCTGGCGCAGGCCTCCTGGAGCAGCGAGCCCGTGGAATACGACCCCGAGTCCATGGAGTGGGACCTCGACGAGGAAGATGGGGACTTCGACGAAGAAACCGACAACGCCTGACCGTGTGGTTGCCCACATCCAACGGAATGTGGAACCGATCCGCGACGTTATCGCGTTGTCTGGACGAGGCAGGGGGGCGTTCCCCCCTGCCCGGCCCAACCCCGGGACGGCAGCCCAGGGGTTTCCGGCAACGATGGAGTGGCGTGTGAGGACGGACAGCAAGCGGAGGAGAAGGTCCTTGATGGCCGTCTCCGCCGTGCTCGGCGGTGTACTGATGCTCGCGGCGTGCGGCGGCGAGGACGACGGGAAGCCGGCCGCATCGGAGACCAGCAAGTCCCAGGCGGATGTCGACGCGGCGGCGGCCAAGGACGCCTCCAAGGCCCGAATAACGATCACGCCGAAGGACGGCGCCACCAACGTCGGCCTCAACGACGCGACGAACGTCGCCGTCAGCGACGGCACGCTCACCAGCGTCGAGCTGAAGACCTCCGAGGGCACGGCCGTGGCCGGCAAGATCGCCGCCGACGGCAAGAGCTGGAAGCCCGACGCGGCGCTGAAGCGCTCCACCAAGTACGCCCTGTCGGCGACGGCGAAGGACGCCGACGGCCGCGAGGCGCACGAGAACGCCTCCTTCACCACGGTCTCCCCGGAGAACAGCTTCGTCGGCTCGTTCATCCCGGACGAGGGCCAGACCGTCGGCGTGGGCATGCCGGTCTCGATCACCTTCAACAAGCCGATCAAGGATCAGAAGGCCGTCCAGGCCGCCATCTCGGTCACCTCCAGCAGCGGCCAGGAAGTCGTCGGCCACTGGTTCGGCGCGCAGCGGCTGGACTTCCGCCCCGAGCAGTACTGGCAGGCGAACTCCACCGTCACGCTGAAGCTGGCGCTGGAGGGTGTCCAGGGCGCGCCCGGCATCCAGGGCGTCCAGAACAAGACCATCACCTTCAAGATCGGCCGGAGCCAGGTCTCCACGGTCGACGCGAAGTCGAAGAAGATGACGGTCACCCGGGACGGCGCGGTCCTCAAGACCATCCCGATCTCGGCGGGCTCCCCGGAGAACCCGACGTACAACGGCCAGATGGTGATCTCCGAGAAGTTCAAGGAGACCCGCATGGACGGCTCGACCGTCGGCTTCAAGAACGAAGAGGGCAAGGGCGAGTACGACATCAAGGACGTCCCGCACGCGATGCGCCTGTCGACCTCCGGCACCTTCATCCACGGCAACTACTGGGGCTCGGACTCGATCTTCGGCAGCGTCAACACCAGCCACGGCTGTGTCGGCCTGAACGACGCCAAGGGTGCGAACGACCCGAACCAGCCGGCCGCCTGGTTCTACGAGAACTCGCTCATCGGCGACGTGGTCACCGTCATCAACTCCCCGGACAAGACCATCAAGCCGGACAACGGCCTCAACGGCTGGAACATGAGCTGGGCGGAGTGGAAGGCCGGCGCGGCCGTCTGACCCGCCCGACCCCCTGATCCGCGCAACAGACGGCGGGGAGCCCTTCACGGGCTCCCCGCCGTCCGTCTTTCCCCGCGCGGACGGCCCCTAAGAGGCGGCCGGAGTGGCGGGGGCGGCCTGGGCGGCCGGGGCGGCCGCAGTGGTGCGGCCGGGGAGCGGCGCCGCCGACCGGGAGCTCCACGACGACAGCAGGCGCAGGGCGTCCTGCGACGGCGAGCCCGGCTCGGGGTGGAAGGTGACCAGGCACTGCTCCGCATCGCCCGGGAGCGTCAGCGTCTCGAAGTGCAGGTCCAGCGCGCCCACCAGCGGGTGCCGCAGCTTCTTCACCCCGTGCGTCTTGTCCGCCACCGTGTGCGCCGCCCACAGCCGCCGGAACTCCTCGTTCTTCACCGACAGCTCCCCGACCAGCGCCGAGAGCTGCTCGTCGTCGGGGTGCCGGCCCGCGTACATGCGCAGGTTGCTCACCATCTCGCAGGCCCGGCACTCCCATTCCGCGAACAGCTCCGCCGTCGCCGGGTCCAGGAACACCAGCCGCACCAGGTTCCGCTCCTGCGGCGGCAGCGCCCCGAAGTCCCCGAACACCGCGGCCGCCAGCCGGTTCCAGCCGATGACGTCCTGGCGCCGCCCCACGAGGTACGCGGGGACGCCGTCCATCGCGTCCAGCAGGGCCCGCAGTTCCGGCCGGACCTGCTGGGGGCGCCGGCTCTGGCGGCGCCTGCGGGGCACGGGGCGCGCCAGGTGCATCAGGTGCGCCTGCTCGGTCGCGGTCAGCCGCAGCGCCCGCGCGATCGCCTCCAGGACCTCGGTCGAGACGTTGTGCCCGGCGCCCTGCTCCAGGCGCGTGTAGTACGCGACCGACACCCCCGCCAGCTGCGCCAGCTCCTCGCGGCGCAGCCCGGGGACGCGCCGGCGGCGCCCGTAATCCGGCAGGCCCACGTCCTCGGGGCGCAACTGCGCGCGGCGGGTGCGGAGGAACTCGCCGAGACATGCTCCGTGATCAAGCTGGTCCATGGCGCCAGTATGGCCGGGCGGCGAGCCGTCGCACCGGCTTGTTCCTGACCCTGCCAAGGGTAGGTTCGCCCGTCCTAGGCAGGACAGGGGGCTGGGTGGGCACCGCCGGGACCGGCAGTCTGAACACCGTTGAGAACAGCGTCACCCCGAGGAGCACCCATGTCCGTCACCCAGGTCGCCGCCTACGCCGCCCCCGCCCCCAAGGCCCCGCTGGAGCGCACCACCGTCCCGCGCCGGCCCGTCGGCGAGCACGACGTCCTCATCGACATCAAGTACGCCGGCATCTGCCACTCCGACATCCACCAGGTCCGCGACGGCTGGGGCGAGGGCATCTACCCCATGGTCCCCGGCCACGAGATCGCCGGTGTCGTGGCGGAAGTGGGCCCGGGCGTCACCAAGTTCGCCGTCGGCGACCGGGTGGGCGTCGGCTGCTTCGTCGACTCCTGCCGCGTCTGCGCGTACTGCCGGGCCGGCCAGGAGCACTTCTGCGTCCGGGGCGCGACCGGCACCTACAACGCCCTCGACAAGAACGGGGACCCCACGTACGGCGGTTACTCCACCCACGTCGTCGTCGACGAGAACTACACCGTCCGCATTCCCGACGCCCTCCCCCTCGACGTCGCGGCCCCGCTGCTGTGCGCCGGCATCACCCTCTACTCCCCGCTGCGGCACTGGCAGGCGGGCCCGGGCAAGAAGGTCGCCGTCGTCGGCCTCGGCGGACTCGGCCACATGGGCGTGAAGATCGCGGCGGCCCTGGGCGCGGAGGTGACCGTCCTGTCCCAGTCCCTGCGCAAGAAGGAGGACGGCCTCAAGCTGGGCGCGTCCCACTACTACGCCACGAACGACGAGACCACCTTCGAGAAGCTCGCCGGCAGCTTCGACCTCATCCTGTCCACCGTCTCCGCGCCGATCGGCCTGGACGCGTACCTCGGCCTGCTGAAGGTGGACGGCGCGCTCGTGAACGTCGGCGCCCCGGAGGAGCCGGTCGCACTCAACCTCTTCTCCGTCATCGCCGGCCGCAAGACCCTCGCCGGCTCGATGATCGGCGGTATCGCCGAGACCCAGGAAATGCTGGACTTCTGCGCCGCACACGGATTGGGCGCGGACATCGAACTGATCACCGCGGACCAGGTCAACGAGGCGTACGAGCGCGTCCTGGCCAGCGACGTCCGCTACCGCTTCGTGATCGACGCCTCGACCATCTGACCCCCCGCCCTGCCACGCGGGCGGCGGGTCAGCCCGGCCGGGCGGTCACTCCGCCGCGGCCACCCCGATCGGGCAGGAGACGCCCGTGCCGCCGATGCCGCAGTAGCCGCCGGGGTTCTTGTCGAGGTATTGCTGATGGTGAGCCTCCGCCGGCCAGAACGGGCGGTCCGCCGCCGGGAGGATCGCCGTGGTGATGTCGCCGTAGCCCGAGGAGGCCAGCACCTGCTGGTAGGCCGTGCGGGAGGCCTCCGCGGTGGCCTGGTGGGCGGGGGAGTGGGTGTAGATCGCCGAGCGGTACTGGGTGCCGACGTCGTTGCCCTGGCGGAAGCCCTGGGTGGGGTCGTGGGACTCCCAGAACAGCTTGAGGAGGGCCGCGTAGGAGACCCGGTCCGGGTCGAAGACCACGCGGACGACCTCGGTGTGCCCGGTCAGGCCCGAGCAGACCTCCTCGTAGGTCGGGTTCTCGGTGAAGCCGCCCTGGTAGCCGGCCAGGGTGGTCCACACCCCCGGCGTCTGCCAGAACTTGCGCTCGGCGCCCCAGAAACAGCCCAGCCCGAAGTCGGCGACCTCGAGGCCCTCCGGGTAGGGGCCGGCCAGCGGGTTGCCGAGGACCGTGTGGCGGTCGGGAACGGAGAACAGCGGCTCCGCGCGGCCCGTCAGGGCCTCCTCGCGGGTGGGGAGCTCGGGCGTGCGGCGGTACGAGAACATGGAATCGATTCCCTTCTTGTGGGAGTGACAACGGACGGGGGCCGGCCGGGATTCCCCGGCCGGCCCCCGTTCTCGTCGCGCGCGTCCCGCCCCCGGTGCGGGCCGCGGACCGCCCCGTTCAGTGCGGGAGCGTCGCCGGCGAGCCGCCGTTGGCCTCGTACCCGGCCACCGCCAGCGCGCGGTAGATCGCGTACTGCGCCGCCGGGTCCTCCGAGGCCGACCACGGCAGGGCGCCCACGTAGCCGTCCACGTGCCGGACCTGCTCCATCGCCTCCGCCCAGCGCTCCATGTTGACCAGGAACAGCAGCAGCAGGTGCCGTACGTGCGCGAGCATCGGGTCGTCCTGCCGCGCGGTGTGCACCGCGTACAGCGCCCCCTCCACCGCCCGCGTCACGACCGTGCTCTGGTAGAAGCCCCCGGTCAGGATCACGTCCGGCAGGTTCTCGTACAGCGCGAACAGCGGCAGCGCCGCCAGCAGCGAGCCCTGCGGGGCCCGGGCCGCCGCCGCGTGCGAGAAGGCCTCGGCCTTCTCCCGCGAGCCGTGCCACTTCTCGCACCAGTAGTGCAGGGCCGCCAGGTGCGCGCCCATGTGCTGCGGCGCCCGGTCGATGACCTTCGCCCACAGCTCGTCGAACTCCGCCTCCGGGTAGGCCAGGCCCCGCGCGACCGCCAGCTCCGTGATGTACGGGACCGGGTCGCCCGGCGACAGCAGCGCCGCCTTGCGGCACGCCTCCCGCGCCTCCTCCAGGATGATCCGGTGGTCGTCGGAGCCGACACCGCCCGAGGCCCGCCACGCCTGCTGCACCAGCAGCTCCGCGTGCACCTGCGCGCCTCCCGCGTCCTTCTCCGCCTCCAGCCGCCACGCCTTCAGCCACTGCGCGCCGACCCCCGGCTGCCGTACGAGTTCCAGCGCCGCGGCGCCGCCGAAGGCCTGTACGCGCTGCCAGCGCTGCTCGCCCTCCTTCGGGGTCCCGGCGAGCAGCTGCGAGGCCGCCTGCCACTGCCCGGTGCGGCGGACGTTGTCGAGGGCGTCCATCAGGTCGCCGTCGGGCCCCGGGATGCGGATGTCGAGGTCCTCCTGGCGGTCGAAGCCGTAGTTCGCGGGGTCGGCGGCGTCGGGGCTGCCGGGCGCGACCTGGCGGATGCCGCCCCCGCGCCGGGCCCGTACGAACGAAAAGGTCATGGCGGCGAGCAGGGCGAACCCCATCAGGACCCAGATAATCTCCATGCCGCCAAGCGAACCAGACTCAGGGGGCCGCAGGCCAATGGGAGGCCGGTGGCAGGCCAATAGAGGAGCGGAGCCCAGGCGGGGCTTAGGCTCTGCCCATGAGCGACGACAGCCACGAGCACCAGAGCTTCGAGACCCGCGCGATCCACGCGGGCAACACGGCGGACCCGCTGACCGGCGCGGTCGTACCCCCGATCTACCAGGTATCCACGTACAAGCAGGACGGCGTGGGCGGACTGCGCGGCGGCTACGAGTACAGCCGCAGCGCCAACCCGACCCGTACCGCGCTGGAGGAGAACCTCGCGGCGCTCGAGGGCGGCCGGCGCGGCCTCGCCTTCGCGTCCGGTCTCGCCGCCGAGGACTGCCTGCTGCGTACGCTGCTCTCCCCGGGCGACCACGTGGTCATCCCGAACGACGCGTACGGCGGCACCTTCCGCCTCTTCGCGAAGGTCGTCTCCCGCTGGGGCGTGGAGTGGTCGGTGGCGGACACGTCCGACCCGGCGTCGGTGCGGGCCGCCCTCACCCCGAAGACCAAGGTCATCTGGGTCGAGACCCCCTCCAACCCGCTGCTCGGCATCACCGACATCGCCGTCGTCGCCGACATCGCGCGCACGGCCGGCGCGAAGCTGGTCGTGGACAACACCTTCGCGTCGCCGTACCTCCAGCAGCCGCTCGCGCTGGGTGCGGACGTGGTCGTGCACTCGCTGACGAAGTACATGGGCGGGCACTCGGACGTGGTTGGCGGCGCGCTCGTCACCGCGGACGCGGCGCTGGGCGAGGAGCTGGCCTACCACCAGAACGCGATGGGCGCGGTGGCCGGGCCGTTCGACTCGTGGATCGTGCTGCGGGGCATCAAGACCCTCGCGGTACGGATGGACCGGCACGCGGAGAACGCGGCGAAGGTCGCCGAGCTGCTGACCCGGCACCCGAAGGTGCACAAGGTCCTCTACCCGGGCCTGGCCGAGCACCCGGGGCACGAGATCGCCGCCAAGCAGATGCGGAACTTCGGCGGCATGATCTCCTTCCAGGTCACCGGGGGTGAGGCGGCGGCCGTCGAGGTCTGCAACCGTGCCAAGCTCTTCACGCTGGGCGAGTCCCTCGGTGGCGTCGAGTCGCTGATCGAGCACCCGGGGCGCATGACGCACGCGTCGGTGGCGGGCTCGGCGCTTGAGGTGCCGGGGGACCTGGTTCGCCTGTCGGTGGGCATCGAAAACGCCGATGACCTCCTGGCGGACCTGACCCAGGCCCTGGGCTGACCCCCGCTCCCCCCGCCGGGCTCCGCCCGGACCCGGCGGGGCGTACGGACCGGGTGCGGCGGGCGGGGCGGGGGGGCGCGGCGCCCCCCCCGGGCGGGCCGCCCCCCAGCGCGCCCCGCCGGGGGGGGGGGCCGGGGGGGGCGGGAG
>NZ_JBIVKT010000015.1:0-199309 GCF_044750905.1 Streptomyces sp. NPDC088762 | reverse complement strand
CGCAGGACGAGCGCGCAACCACCCTGAACATGTCGAAGCGGGGGCTTCGTGCGCGAGCCGAGGAGACACTCCGGCGGGGCACCGCCCCAAGCCCCGCTCCGGCCCCACCCGGAGGGCACCCCCCAGCCCCGCCGGCGTTTGAGGCGAACCCCACCCGGCCCGGGGAACGGGGCCCCGCCCCGGGGGCGCCACCCCAGCCCCGCCGGCGATTGAGGCGAACCGGGGCCGGCCCCCGGGGGCCGGGGATCGGGGGCCGCGCGGTAACCGTTTAGCGGCGCAGCCACAACGCTCGGTACGATTCACGCGCGCAGTGATTCCCCAGCGCACCCCCTGAGTCAGGAGAGACCGGTGTCAGACGTCCGTGTGATCATCCAACGCGATTCCGAGCGGGACGAGCGCGTGGTGGCCACGGGCACTACGGCGGCGGAGCTCTTCGCCGGCGAGCGCACCATCGTCGCCGCACGCATCGCGGGCGAGCTCAAGGACCTCTCGTACGAGGTGCAGGACGGCGAGACCGTCGAGCCGGTGGAGATCTCCTCCGAGGACGGCCTCAACATCCTGCGCCACTCGACCGCGCACGTCATGGCCCAGGCCGTGCAGGAGCTCTTCCCCGAGGCGAAGCTGGGCATCGGCCCGCCGGTCCGGGACGGCTTCTACTACGACTTCGACGTCGCCAAGCCCTTCACTCCCGATGACCTCAAGACCATCGAGAAGAAGATGCAGGAGATCCAGAAGCGCGGGCAGCGGTTCGCCCGCCGCGTGGTCTCCGACGAGGCGGCCCGCGAGGAGCTCGCCGACGAGCCGTACAAGCTGGAGCTCATCGGCATCAAGGGTTCGGCCTCCACCGACGACGGCGCGAACGTCGAGGTGGGCGGCGGCGAGCTGACCATCTACGACAACCTCGACGCGAAGACCGGCGAGCTGTGCTGGAAGGACCTCTGCCGCGGTCCCCACCTGCCCACCACCCGCAACATCCCGGCCTTCAAGCTCATGCGCAACGCCGCCGCCTACTGGCGCGGCAGCGAGAAGAACCCGATGCTCCAGCGCATCTACGGCACTGCGTGGCCGTCGAAGGAGGAGCTGAAGGCGCACCTCGACTTCCTCGCCGAGGCCGAGAAGCGCGACCACCGCAAGCTCGGCAACGAGCTGGACCTCTTCTCCATCCCGGACGAGATCGGCTCCGGCCTCGCCGTCTTCCACCCGCGCGGCGGCATCATCCGCCGGGTGATGGAGGACTACTCGCGCCGCCGGCACGAGGAGGAGGGCTACGAGTTCGTCTACTCCCCGCACGCCACCAAGGGCGCCCTCTTCGAGAAGAGCGGCCACCTGGACTGGTACGCGGAGGGCATGTACCCCCCCATGCAGCTCGACGGTGGTACCGACTACTACCTCAAGCCCATGAACTGCCCGATGCACAACCTGATCTTCGACGCGCGCGGGCGCTCCTACCGTGAGCTGCCGCTGCGCCTGTTCGAGTTCGGCACCGTGTACCGGTACGAGAAGTCGGGCGTGGTGCACGGCCTGACCCGTGCCCGGGGCTTCACCCAGGACGACGCGCACATCTACTGCACCCGTGAGCAGATGGCGGAGGAGCTCGACCGCACGCTCACCTTCGTGCTGAACCTGCTGCGCGACTACGGTCTGACCGACTTCTACCTGGAGCTGTCCACCAAGGACCCGGAGAAGTTCGTCGGCTCGGACGAGGTCTGGGAGGAGGCGACCGCCGTCCTCCAGCAGGTCGCCGAGAAGCAGGGCCTCCCGCTGACCCCCGACCCGGGCGGCGCGGCCTTCTACGGCCCGAAGATCTCCGTGCAGGCGCGCGACGCCATCGGCCGCACCTGGCAGATGTCGACCGTGCAGCTCGACTTCAACCTGCCGGAGCGCTTCAACCTGGAGTACACCGCGCCGGACGGCTCCCGCCAGCGCCCGGTCATGATCCACCGCGCGCTGTTCGGCTCCATCGAGCGGTTCTTCGCCGTACTGCTGGAGCACTACGCGGGCGCCATGCCGCCGTGGCTGGCCCCGGTCCAGGCGGTCGGCATCCCGATCGGCGACGGGCACGTGGAGTACCTGCAGGAGTTCGCCGCCGAGGCGAAGAAGAAGGGTCTGCGGGTCGAGGTGGACGCCTCCTCCGACCGCATGCAGAAGAAGATCAGGAACCACCAGAAGCTCAAGGTCCCCTTCATGATCATCGTCGGTGACGAGGACATGGCCGCGGGCACCGTCTCCTTCCGCTACCGCGACGGTTCGCAGGAGAACGGCATCCCCAAGGACGAGGCGCTGGCCAAGCTGGCCAAGGTCGTCGAGGACCGCGTCCAGGTCTGAGCCACGAGGAAGGCCCCCGGAGAGTGATCACTTTCCGGGGGCCTTCTCCGTCCGTACCGGCAAGGTCATATGCTTGCCGCCATGACGAGTGAGCCGGAGCAGCAGAACGGCGTTGGCACGCATGACGGGTTCCAGCGCCTGTGGACCCCGCATCGGATGGCCTATATCCAGGGCGAGAACAAGCCCACCGGCCCCGAGGCCGGCGACGGGTGTCCCTTCTGCGGGATTCCGGAGATGTCGGACGAGGACGGGCTGATCGTCGCCCGCGGCCGGCACGTCTACGCGGTGCTCAACCTGTACCCGTACAACGGCGGGCACCTCATGGTCGTCCCCTACCGGCACGTCGCCGACTACACGGATCTGGACTCGCTGGAGACCGCCGAGCTGGCGGACCTCACCAAGCGGGCCATGGTCGCGCTGCGCAAGGCGTCCGGGGCGCACGGGTTCAACATCGGCATGAACCAGGGCAGCGCCGCCGGCGCCGGCATCGCCGCGCACCTGCACCAGCACATCGTGCCCCGGTGGGGCGGGGACACGAACTTCATGCCGATCGTCGGTCACACGCGGGTGCTGCCGCAGCTCCTCGCGGACACCCGGCAGATGCTCGCCGACGCCTGGCCCACGGGCTGAGGCACTCTCGTGCCGTGACCGGGAACGTTCACCGGGGCCACGGCACTAGGCGGTGCGTGCGGCGCGCCGCTCCTCCAGGACGTCCTCGACGTCGAACTCCGTCAGGTTCAGGGGTGGGCCGGGCGGCGGCATGCGCAGGGCCGCCCGGATCTTCTCGTTGATCTCCGTGAGCACGGCCCGCGCCTGACGCTCGGTGCGGGCGGCCAGCGCCGCCTCCCGTGCGTCCTCGGCCTCCTTGCGCAGCGCGAGCGCCGGGGGCAGCGGCGAGAAGCCCTCGCGGTGCAGCTTCCCCTTGATCCACCACAGCTCGTCGTACGGGGCGTCGAGCGAGGCCAGGGGTTTGCCCCAGCCCGGCAGGTTCTCGAACTCGCCCCGGTCGGCGGCTTCCCTGATCTGCCGGTCCACGAAGGACTCGAAGCTCACGCCAGGCGGCTTGCGTTCGGTCACGGTCGCTCCTCCCGGGCCGACGGGCTGAAGGCGCGGGAGCCTGCCCCGCACCTTCAGCGTACCCAGCCCGCTCCCGCCCCCGGCCGGGGCTACGCGTCGTAGACGTCCGCCTTGCGCGGAGCGGGCTCCTGGATGAGACCGCTCATGATCGAGGAGCGGTTCGTGAAGCGCTCCGTGTCCACGCCGTTCTCCTCCAGCACCCTGAAGGTGGCCGCGTGCACCGCCCTCAGGACCGGGGCGACGGTGCGCAGGGCGTCGTCCGCCATGAACCGGTGGCGCCACATCGAGCCCGCCCACACGTGCCGCACCCCGAAGGGCTCCGGCAGGACCAGCTTGCCGCCGAAGTAGTCCAGGATCGGCGGGAACCAGGTCAGCGGGGCCCGCACGGCGAGGCGTACGACCTCGTTGGCGTCGACGAGGGGCAGCGGGCGCTCCACCGTCTCCCAGAACCGGATGCTCTTGGGCACCTCCACCACCGGGGCCTTGGACTTCGTGGTGAACAGCCCGTGGACGGGGCCCAGGGCGTGCGCGGTGACGTCCACGCGCAGCGTCTTGTAGAGCACGGTCACGGTGACCAGCATGGTGATGACGAGCTGGCCGTCCCAGAGCGGGTACTGGATGCCGAGGTAGTGCCGGTTGCCGGCGCTGAACTGCTGCTCGTTGCAGATCCGGGTGATCTCGTGCGGCTTGATCAGGAAGGTGTCGACGTTCTCGCCGGTCGGACGGGCCACCTCGGCGGCGCCCTCGCCGACGGGGGTGACGATCCAGTGCTGGATGGCGGCCGGCGGGAAGCCCCCGGTGTGCAGGGGGCCGCGTTCGAGCTTGCGCAGCTCGGTGTCGATGGCGCGTATGACGTCCCAGCTGCGGAAGGGGTGGATGTCGGCGCCCTCGGTCCTGGGGGCGAGCTCCTCCGCCATCTGCCAGCTGCCCCAGCGGGTGCCCATGCCGAGTATGCCCTTGGGGCCCGCGTAGAAGACCTGGTTGCTGCGGTCCTCAGCGGTCAGTTTGGCGAGCTGGTGGCGCAGGTCCTCCCGGGCCTTCTCGTCGGGGTTGCCGGGGACCGCCTCCGGGATCTTGGCGCCGATCCCGTCACCGTCCAGCAGCCCGTCCCAGCGGGCGCGCAGGTCGGCGGCGGTGGACTCGCACAGCCGGCGGGCGAGCACCCAGCCCAGCGCCGGGGCGATGATCATGCCGCGGAGGTAGAGGCCGAGGAAGCCGCTGAAGGGCAGCCGGAACATCAGCACCGCCACCACCAGGGCGACGCCGACCAGGAGCGCGGTGCCGATCCAGGACGTGCGCCTGCTGCCGGACAGGGTCTTGCGGAGCTGGAACAGACCCAGCCAGAGCAGCAGCCCGGGCAGGAACAGCAGCCCGCAGACGAGCATGATCAGGCGGAGCTTGCGGTCGCGCTCCTTGCGGAGGCGGGAGGCGGCCAGGCAGTGCTCCACGACGGTCTGCGGGTCGGCGCCGAAGGACTGGATGAGCGGTTTGCGGCCGGCGCCGAGGGTGCGGGCCTCGACGGCCCGGCAGTAGGCCTCGCCGAGGCTGGGCTCGAAGAGGGATATCTTCGGGGGCTTGACCGTGGCGGCGTGGTTCTCGTTGTTGGCGTCGAGTATCGCGGCGAGCTTGGTGTCCTTGCCGCCGTCGCGGTACGCCGCGGAGGCGAGGGCGTTCGTCGCCGCCGTCTGCCCCCCGCCCCCCTGGAGAGGGATCTGCGCTCCGGGCCTGAAGTCGAATCCGTCGTCCGCCACCGCTGCCCCCATCGCTGTGCGTTCGTGCTTTTTGGTGCGCCGACGAGCCTATCGGCGGATCCCGCCCCATGGGTCATGGGACAGGGAAATGCCGCCCACCGCAAGCTGGTTGGGTGGGCGGCCGATGTGCTGCTACACCAATCAACTTCCCTTCCCGGCCTGTTCGCGCACCTTGTCCGCGATCTGGGGCGGCATCGGCTCGTGGCGGGCGTAGGCCCGGGCGAAGCGCCCGGTGCCGTGCGAGACGGAGCGCAGCTCGATGGCGTAGCGGCCGATCTCGATCTCGGGGATCTCGGCGCGGACCCGGGTGCGCCCGGGATCGGCCTGTTCGGTGCCGACGACGCGGCCGCGGCGGCCGGCGAGGTCGCTCATGACGGGGCCGACGTACTCGTCGGGGACGAGCACGGCGAGCTCGGCGACCGGTTCGAGGAGGTGGATGCGGGCGTCGGCGGCCGCCTCGCGCAGGGCCAGGGCGCCCGCGGTCTGGAAGGCGGCGTCGGAGGAGTCCACCGAGTGCGCCTTGCCGTCGAGCAGGGTGATCCGTACGTCGACCAGCGGATATCCGGCGGAGACCCCTCGGGCCGCCTGGGTCCGTACGCCCTTCTCCACGGACGGGATGAACTGGCGGGGCACGGCTCCGCCGACGACCTTGTCGACGAACTCGATGCCGCTGCCGGGCGGGAGCGGCTCGACCTCGATCTCACAGATGGCGAACTGGCCGTGGCCGCCGGACTGTTTGACGTGCCGGCCGCGGCCGGCGGCCTTCGCGCCGAAGGTCTCGCGCAGGCTCACCTTGTGGGGTACGGGGTCGACCTGGACGCCGTAGCGGGTGCGCAGCCGTTCGAGGGCGACGTCCTGGTGGGCCTCGCCGAGGCACCACAGGACGACCTGGTGGGTGTGCGGGTTCTGCTCCAGCCGCATGGTGGGGTCCTCGGCGACCAGGCGGGCCAGGCCCTGGGAGAGCTTGTCCTCGTCGGCCTTGCTGTGGGCCTCGATGGCGAGCGGGAGCAGCGGGTCGGGCATGGCCCACGGTTCCATCAGGAGCGGGTTGTCCTTGGCGGAGAGGGTGTCGCCGGTCTCCGCCCTGGTGAGTTTGGCCACGCAGGCCAGGTCGCCGGCGATGCACTTCTCCAGGGTGCGCTGCTGTTTGCCGAAGGGCGAGGTGAGGGTGCCGATCCGCTCGTCGACGTCGTGGTCCTCGTGCCCGCGGTCGGCCAGCCCGTGGCCGGAGACGTGGACGGTCGCCTCGGGGCGCAGGGTGCCGGAGAAGACGCGGACCAGTGAGACGCGGCCGACGTAGGGGTCCGAGGAGGTCTTCACGACCTCGGCGAGCAGCGGGCCGTCGGGATCGCAGGTGACGGCGGGGCGGGGGGAGCCGTCGGGGGCGGTGACGGTGAGGGCGGGGCGCTCCAGGGGCGTGGGGAAGCCGCCGATGATCAGTTCGAGGAGTTCCACGGTGCCCAGGCCCTGCTTGCCGCCCTCGGGAGCAGGTGCGGCCATCAGGACGGGGTGGAAGGTGCCGCGGGCCACCGCCCGCTCCAGGTCGTCGACGAGGGTCTTGAAGTCGATCTCCTCGCCGCCGAGGTAGCGGTCCATGAGGCTCTCGTCCTCGCTCTCCGCGATGATCCCCTCGATGAGGCGGGAGCGGGCGTCGGAGATGAGGGCAAGTTCGGCGGCGTCCGGGTCGCGCGCCACGCGCTCGCCCGAGCCGTACTCGTACACGCGCCGGGACAGCAGGCCGAGCAGGCCGGTGACGGGGGCGTGCCCGTCGGGGCCGGCGGGGCCGTGCAGGGGGAGGTAGAGCGGGATGACGGCGTCGGGGTCGTCGGCGCCGAAGATCTCGCCGCAGACGGTGGTCATCTGCGTGTAGTCGGAGCGGGCCGCCTCCAGGTGGGTGACGACGATGGCGCGGGGCATGCCGACGGCCTCGCACTCGTCCCAGACCATGCGGGTGGCGCCGTCGATCCCGTCCGAGGCCGAGACGACGAAAAGGGCCGCGTCCGCTGCGCGCAGACCGGCCCTGAGTTCTCCGACGAAGTCGGCGTATCCCGGGGTGTCCAGGATGTTGATCTTGATTCCGCCCCATTCGACGGGGACGAGGGAGAGCTGGATGGACCTTTCCTGCCGGTGTTCGATCTCGTCGTAGTCGGAGACGGTCCCGCCGTCCTCGACCCGGCCGGCCCGATTGACCGCTCCTGCGGTCAGGGCCAGGGCTTCGACCAGCGTGGTCTTGCCGGATCCGCTGTGGCCGACCAGCACGACATTCCGTACGGAGGAGGGGCGGTCGGCCGCCAGTGCCCTGCCGGCGGCTCCGGATTGGTGTGATGTGGCTCCCATGGTGCTCGCGCCTCCCGGTGGTGACGGAGGAAGAAACGGGGTTCTTTGAGCTTTGCACTGCTGTCACACCGCGTCCATACGTCGTACCCGGGGACGCCCCCGGGGCCGCCGGCGGCGGTCCCCGGCGTGAAGTGCGTCCTACGCGGCACGAACCGGCGGGTGCGCGGCATCCGGGAGGCGGCGTGCTGGCTACGATGGGCCAGCCGGTGGCCGTGGTGGCCGTGCGGCCCAGCGACCCTCCGGGAAGGCCATGCTGAACAAGTACGCGCGTGCATTCTTCACGCGTGTTCTCACGCCATTCGCCGCTTTTCTGCTCCGGCGGGGGGTGAGCCCGGACGCGGTCACCCTGATCGGCACGGCCGGAGTGGTGGCGGGAGCGCTGGTCTTCTTCCCCCGGGGCGAGTTCTTCTGGGGCACGATCACCATCACCCTCTTCGTCTTCTCCGACCTGGTGGACGGGAACATGGCCCGCCAGGCCGGCGTCTCCAGCCGGTGGGGCGCCTTCCTCGACTCCACCCTCGACCGGGTGGCGGACGCGGCGATCTTCGGCGGGCTCGCGCTCTGGTACGCGGGCTCCGGGAACGACAACGTGCTGTGCGCGGTGGCGATCTTCTGCCTGGCCAGCGGTCAGGTGGTCTCGTACACGAAGGCGCGCGGCGAATCGATCGGCCTGCCGGTGGCCGTCAACGGGTTGATCGAGCGCGCCGAGCGCCTGGTGATCTCGCTGGTCGCAGCCGGTCTGTCCGGTCTGCAGACCTTCGGGGTGCCGTCCTGGATCGGGGTGCTGCTGCCGATCGCCCTGTGGATCGTGGCCGCGGGCTCGCTCGTCACCCTGATCCAGCGGGTGGTCACCGTACGCCGCGAGTCCGCCGAGGCCGACGCCGCGGCGGCGACCGCCGAGGGCGGGGCGGCCTGATGGCGGCGGGGGGCGGGGCGACGGTGAAGGACAAGCTGGTCGACGGGCTGTACGGGCTCGGCTGGGCGGGAGTGAAGAAACTCCCGGAGCCGGCGGCGGTCGCGCTCGGCCGCAAGATCGCGGACGTGGCCTGGAAGCGGCGCGGCAAGAGCGTGCTGCGGCTGGAGTCCAACCTGGCCAGGGTGGTGCCGGACGCGACGCCGGAGCGGCTGCGCGAGCTGTCGCAGGCGGGCATGCGCTCGTACATGCGCTACTGGATGGAATCCTTCCGGCTGCCGGCGATGGACGCGCGGCGCTTCGGCACGGACGTCGAGATCAAGGACGAGCACATCCTGCGCGAGGCCGTCGCCTCCGGACGCGGGGTCATCGTGGCCCTGCCGCACCTGGCCAACTGGGACCTGGCCGGTGCCTGGGCCACCGGTCACCTCGGCATACCGTTCACCACGGTCGCCGAGCGACTCAAGCCCGAGTCGCTCTACGACCGCTTCGTGGCCTACCGGGAGAGCCTGGGCATGGAGGTCCTGCCGCACAACGGCGGGGCCGCCTTCGGCACCCTCGCCCGCCGGCTGCGCTCCGGTGGCCTGATCTGCCTGGTCGCGGACCGGGACCTGTCGGCCTCCGGGGTCCAGGTGGACTTCTTCGGCGCGGCGGCACGCATGCCGGCCGGGCCGGCGCTGCTGGCGCAGCAGACGGGGGCGGCGCTGCTCCCGGTGACCCTGTACTACGGGGACTCGCCCAAGATGTACGGCCGGATCCACCCCGAGGTGGAGCAGCCGAAGACCGGGACCCGGGTCGAGAAGACCTCGGCCATGACCCAGGCGGTCGCGGACGCGTTCGCCCTGGGGATCGCCGAGCACCCGGAAGACTGGCACATGCTGCAGAGGCTGTGGCTGGACGATCTGACCGACCAGGGGGAGCGCCCGTAGTGAAGATCGGCATCGTGTGTCCGTACTCGTGGGACGTGCCGGGCGGCGTCCAGTTCCACATCCGGGACCTGGCGGAGCACCTGATCCGCCTCGGCCACGAAGTGTCGGTCCTGGCCCCGGCGGACGACGAGACCCCGCTGCCGCCGTACGTGGTCTCGGCGGGGCGGGCCGTTCCGGTGCCCTACAACGGCTCCGTCGCCCGCCTGAACTTCGGCTTCCTCTCCGCCGCGCGGGTCCGCCGCTGGCTCCACGACGGCACCTTCGACGTGATCCACATCCACGAGCCGGCCTCGCCCTCGCTCGGCCTGCTGTCCTGCTGGGCGGCGCAGGGCCCGATCGTGGCGACCTTCCACACCTCGAACCCGCGCTCGCGCGCGATGATCGCCGCCTACCCGATCCTCCAGCCGGCGCTGGAGAAGATCAGCGCGCGGATCGCGGTGAGCGAGTACGCCCGGCGCACGCTCGTCGAGCACCTCGGCGGCGACGCGGTGGTCATTCCCAACGGGGTCGACGTCGACTTCTTCGCGAAGGCGGAGCCGAACCCCTCCTGGTCCGGCCAGACCCTGGGCTTCATCGGCCGCATCGACGAGCCGCGCAAGGGCCTGCCGGTGCTGATGGCGGCGTTCCCGCAGATCGTGGCAGCCTGCCCGGACGTACGCCTGCTCGTGGCGGGCCGCGGCGACGAGGAGGAGGCGGTGGCCGCCCTCCCGGCGGACCTGCGCTCCCGCGTCGAGTTCCTCGGCATGGTCTCGGACGAGGACAAGGCCCGGCTGCTGCGCAGCGTCGACGTGTACGTGGCCCCGAACACGGGCGGCGAGAGCTTCGGCATCATCCTGGTGGAAGCCCTCTCGGCGGGCGCGGCGGTCCTCGCCTCGGACCTGGACGCCTTCGCCCAGGTCCTGGACCAGGGCGGTGCGGGCGACCTCTTCACCAACGAGAACGCGGACGCCCTGGCCGCCGGCGCCATCGCCCTCCTGCGCGACCCGGCCCGCCGCAAGGAACTCAGCGCCCGCGGCTCGGCCCACGTCCGCCGCTTCGACTGGTCCACGGTCGGCGCGGACATCCTCGCGGTCTACGAAACGGTCACCGACGGCGCTGCCGCGGTGGCCGAAGACGAACGGGTCCCCCTCCGCACCCGCCTGGGCTTCTCGAAGGACTCTGCCGGCTCCTGAGATCCCCGGGGGCGGCCTCCGCCACGCCGAACCGGCTTACGTCAGACGGCTGTTCGGCGTGGAACGCCACGGGTGCGCGCCTCCCGGATGCGGGTAGCCTCGCCTCTGGACCGTAGAGGAACCGGGGGGATTCACCTTGTCCATCAGGCCGCGCTACCGCCGGGTTTCGGCACTGCAGCGACAGTTCTTCAACCGTGAAGGACTCCTCGCCGTATACGACGAGGAGCTGCGGGACATCGCCGAGCGCCCCAGGATCCTCAACGTCGTCGGCATCGGAGGGATCGGGAAGTCGCGCCTGCTCCAGGAGTTACGACAGCGGACGCCGGAATCCTTCCGAACGGCCCGGCTCGACCTGCAGCTGCCCACACTCCGGCAGCAGGAGGACGCGCTCGCCGTCCTGCGTACGGAATTCGGCGCGCAGGGCGTGAAGTTCGACCGCTTCGACATCGCCTACGCCGTCCTGTGGCAGCGCGTTCACCCGCAGCTGCAGATGGACCGGAGGAACACGCCCTTCGCCGAGGAGAGCGAGGTCTTGTCGAAGATCCTCGACGAGGCCATGGGGCTGCCGGTCTTCGGGACGGCGGCGGGCCTGGTGCGGCTCACCGGACGGGCCATGGCCAACCGGCAGCGTCGGCAGCGGATCGAGGCGGATCCGACGCTCCAGGAGCTGGACGGCCTGTCGAACGCCGAGCTTGGCCACGCGGTGACGTACCTGTTCGCACAGGAGATGCGCCAGTCGGCCCGGGAGCGGCCCTACGTACTTTTCGTGGATGCCTACGAGGCGATGGTGCCGACACCGCTGCCCGGCGGACGGAGCTTCGCCACCGACGCCTGGGTGCGCGACCTGCTGGGTCAGCTGGACGGCGGGCTGACCGTCCTGGCCAGCCGGGAGGCGCTGCCGTGGGCGGCGTACGACCGGGACTGGGCGGCGGTGATCCGCAAGGCCCGGGTCGGCGGCCTGCCGATGGCCGCCCGGCTCGACCTGCTGGCGCAGGCGGGGATCACGGAGATCCCGCGGCAGAGGTCGATCGCCGAGGCGAGCGCCGGGGTGCCCTTCTACCTCCACCTCGCCGTGGACACCCATCTCCAGAACCCCGCCCTCGACGCGGACGCCGGAACGTCGGAGGAGATCGTCCAGCGGTTCCTCCAGCACGTCGCGCCCGACGAGGTCAGGATCCTGGAACTGCTCAGCATCGCGCGGACCTTCGACGTGGAGGTGTTCCGGGTCATCGGCCGGACCTTCGACCTGCCCACGAACCTGCTGACCTGGGAGTCCCTGACTGCGTACTCCTTCGCGTACCCGCTCCCCCAAGGGTGGTACCGCCTACACCAACTGATGATCGCGGCTCTGCAGGGGCATCTTTCGCCGGCGGTGAGGCGGCACGTCCACTCCGTGCTGCGGGAGCACTGGGAGGGCTTGGCGGACCGGGTGGAGGCCGGGACGGAGAGCGGGGGAGTAGCCCGTTCCTCGCCGCTGCGCGAGGCGGTCTACCACGGACTGCACGCCGGGAACCTTTCACCCGAGCGCATCCTCAAGCATGCCGACCGGGCCATCGGCATGAGCAGCCGGCAGGCCGTCGACGGCATGGTCAAGGACCTCCGCGACCATCTGGCGTCAGCGGTGGGCACCGAAGGGGACACTGCCGCTCTCGACGGTATCCGTGACGCCGCCGACTGCCTCGAGGCCGAGTCGAAGCTCGAGCTCGGTGACGCCAATGGCGCCATTGCGCTCACGCTGGCGGGGGAGGCGCCGGTCCGGTCGGTGGTCTCGGCACGTCTGGCACTGGCGGGCGCCAATGCCAGGAGGATCGCGGGAGAGAGCAGCCTCGCGGCGCGCATCTTCGAGAAGGTCTGGGAGGAGCACGACGGAGAAGCCCGGACCTCCGCAGGCCTGTGCGTCTCGGACATCAGGATGTGGCAGGGCGACTTCGAGGGGGCCTTCGCCCTGGCCGAGGAGGTCCACGGGATCTGCGCCCCCGAGGAGCGGGTGACCCGGGGCGACCTCAAGCGCCTGATGCACCTCGGCCACCGGTTCCTGATGGACTTCGGCCGCGCCGAGGAGCTGATGGACCAGGCGGAGGAGGAGTACCGCGCGGCCGGTGCGGTCATCGGCCTCGCCAACATACGGACGAACCGCGCGGAGCTCCTGGCTTTCACCGATCCCGAGGCAGCCGTCACGGAGGCGGGGAGCGCTCTCGAAGTCCAACTGGACCTCGGCGCCCAGCACGAGATCGGAAAGGTCTACACGGCCATGGGTATCGCCCAGACCCGGCTGGGCCGGCTGGACAGGGCGGAACAGTCCTTCCACAACGCCAATGCCGCGCTCGACCGGGCCGGTTACCGCTCCGGCCGGGCCAGGGCGGACATGTTCCGGGCGTTCCTGCTGCTGCGGCGGGGGGAGCGGGAGGCGACACGGGACCTCTTGCTGCACGCGGCCCGTGAGTTCGAGATCTGCCAGGTCTATCCTTCGCTGATCCTGGCCATTCACCGTGCGGCCGAGCGGATCGGCGTCGCAGATCAGGAAATCATGGCGCTGGCCGAACGGGCCCGCCCGTCGCTGCGGATCCCCGGAGCGGCGGAGGACCTCGACCAGCGGACGGAAGACGTCCTGTCGATGTTCATCGAGGTGGCCTCGTGACGTGGTTGGAACTGTACGGCCGGGCCCTCGCGGCAGACGAAGCCGCCGCGGGCTACTACAACCGGAACGTGGGGGTGCCCACGGCCGACGGCAAGGTCAACGTGCGCATCCCCCTCGCGGCTGCCGACGTCATGGATCTGCGCCTGTGGCGGGAGGAGGACGTCCTCGCCTCCATCAGGCCCTACGTCGGCCGCGTTCCCGAGCTGCGCCACGTCTCCGAGGAGCCCCGGTTCCAGGTTCACCACTTCATCGAGGGCCGGGTGCTCGACAGCTTCTCGCCCCGGGGAAGTTCTGTGCCCGTCAACGTGCTCGGCGATGTGGTCACCCTCATGGACCAGCTGGTACGGATCCCGCCGGAAAAGGCCCCGGAGGTGCCCGCCCACTGGCCGGCCTCGGGTGACAGCGGAGGCTTCGGCCGCCTGCTGGCCGGGCTCACACGGGACGTCCACTCGACGTACGGAGGTCAGTACGGGGAAGTCTTCGCGGAGCTCGGCATCCCGGCCGACCCGCTGGCGGTGGTGGAGTCGCGCTGGGACACGCTCACTCCCCGCCCGTTCGCCGTGCTCCACGCCGATCTGCACCGCAAGAACATGATCGTGGCCGACGGGGTCACCTGGTTCCTCGACTGGGAGCTGGCCCTGTGGGGGGACCCGATGTACGAGATCGGGATCCACTTCCACAAGATGGACTACCCGGAGGACCAGCGGGCCGCGGTGTTGCGACGGTGGCGGGACACGTTGCCGGAGCAGTCCACGGTCGGCCCGCTCGAGGACCTGGACCTCTACATGGCTCATGAACGGATCAAATCGGCGATCGTCGACACGGTCCGCTACTCGAAGCAGCTCACCGACGCCACGCAGCCGGAGAGGGACTTCCTCATCGGGCGCCTGGTCAAGAAGGTGAACGCAGCCCGCCGGGTGTGGGGCTCACCCGAGGACCTGACCCCGCAGCGGGTCGCGCGGACCCTCGCCCCCTGGCTGGAGGCATAGCCGTGGACGCCATCGCCCTGTACGAGGAGGCCGGTGCACGGGAAACCGTCCTGTCCGGGTTCTACAACCGCAATGTGCGGGTGGAGACCGGCTGCGGTCCGGTACTCGTCCGCATCCGGGGCAGCGGGTCGGAGCACATGGACCTGACGCTCTGGCCGGAGGCCGAACTGCTGGAGGCGATCGAGCGCCATGTGCCCTCCGCCCCGCGCCTCCTGCACGCGAGCCGGGACCCCGAATTCCAGATCCACGAATACATCCCCGGCCCACGGGTCGACGAAGTCGCCCCGGACGGCGAGCCGCTGCCGGACACGGTGCTGAAGGGCATCGAAGGGTTTTTCGGAACCCTCCTGCGGATCCCGGCTTCCGCGCTGCCGCCGATGGCGGGGGACTGGCCGGCCGACGGCGACACAGCCGGGTTCGCGGAGCTCCTCATGGGCCTCGTGCGCACGATCAGGCACCGTGGGGACGAGGCGACCGGCCGTCTGTACGAGGCCCTCGCTGTCCCCGAGGACCCCTGTGGCGCGCTCGGCGACCGGGCGCGCCGGCTCGCCGAACGCCCCTTCCGGTTACTGCACGCGGACATCCACCGCAAGAACATGATCCTGGCTGATGACGGACATGTGGCGTTCCTCGACTGGGAACTCGCCCTCTGGGGTGATCCCGTCTACGACCTCGCCGACCACCTCCACAAGATGTCCTACACGCCCGCCCAGCGGCAGGCCGTGACGGAGGGGTGGGATCGGTCGGCGCCGGACGAGTGCCGCACCGGCCGACGGGCCGGTCTGGACTTCTACCTCGCATTCGAGGCGGTGAAGTCCGCGGTGGTCGACACAGTGCGCTGGGGTCGGCGCATCGCAGGCGCCGACGACGCGGTCGAGCGGGAGAGGCTGTGCCTGGAACTGGCCGGCAAACTCGCCGCGGCCCGCCGGCACTGGGGTGCCGGGTCCCCACCGGTGCCCGGCCCCCGGGAGATCGAGGCGGCAGTACGGCGCTGCCTGAGGTGACTTCGTGACCGGGTCCGGCTCGGAGCGGGCGCGGCCCAAAGGGTAGTGTCGCCGCCCGTGATCGAAACCCTTGTCTGGATTGCCCTCGCGCTCGGTGTCATCGGGGTCTACCTCAGCTGGACCGCCGGGCGGTTGGACCGGCTGCACTCGCGGATGGACGCCGCTCGGGCCGCGCTCGACGCGCAGTTGGTGCGGCGGGCCTCCGTGGTGGTGGAGGTGGCCACTTCCGGGGTGCTCGACCCGGCGTCGTCGCTCGTGCTGTACGAGGCCGCTCACGCCGCCCGGCAGGCCGAGGAGGAGCAGCGCGAGGTCGCGGAGAGCGAGCTGAGCCAGGCCCTGCGGGCGGTGTTCGCCGATGCCGACCAGGTCGAGGTGCTCAAGGCCGCTCCGGGCGGGGCGCAGGCCACGGAGGAGCTGGCGGCGGCGGTGCGGCGGGTGCCGATGGCGCGCCGGTTCCACAATGACGCCGTACGGGCCGCGCGGGCCCTGCGCAGGCACCGCAAGGTCCGCTGGTTCCGGCTGGCGGGGCACGCGCCGTTCCCCCTGGCGTTCGAGATGGACGACGAGCCCCCCGCCGATCTCGCCGACCGGCCGGCCTAGGCCCGGTCGGGCTGTCTCTTCGTCTGCCTAGGGCCGCAGGGGACAAAATGAAAGGGCCACCGGCTCCACATTGGCCCTTGTAGTGGACTGGTCGGTGGGGTTTCCTCAGCCAGGTAGTACCCGTCTTCCTTTCGAGTGAGGTCAATCCGTGAGCACGCTTCCCACCTCCCCCCAGTCCGCTGAGTCGGCCATCGGCACCTCGCGCGTCAAGCGCGGCATGGCCGAGCAGCTCAAGGGCGGCGTGATCATGGACGTGGTCAACGCCGAGCAGGCGAAGATCGCCGAGGACGCCGGCGCCGTCGCCGTCATGGCCCTCGAGCGGGTCCCGGCCGACATCCGCAAGGACGGCGGCGTGGCGCGCATGTCGGACCCCAACATGATCGAAGAGATCATCGAGGCCGTGTCCATCCCCGTCATGGCCAAGTCCCGCATCGGCCACTTCGTCGAGGCCCAGGTGCTGCAGTCCCTCGGCGTCGACTACATCGACGAGTCCGAGGTCCTGACCCCGGCCGACGAGGTCAACCACTCCGACAAGTGGGCGTTCACCACCCCCTTCGTCTGTGGCGCCACCAACCTGGGCGAGGCCCTGCGCCGCATCGCCGAGGGCGCGGCCATGATCCGCTCCAAGGGCGAGGCCGGCACCGGCAACGTCGTCGAGGCCGTCCGCCACCTGCGCCAGATCAAGAACGAGATCGCCAAGCTGCGCGGCTTCGACAACAACGAGCTGTACGCCGCCGCCAAGGAGCTGCGCGCCCCGTACGAGCTCGTCAAGGAAGTTGCCGAGCTCGGCAAGCTCCCGGTCGTGCTGTTCTCCGCCGGTGGCGTCGCCACGCCGGCCGACGCCGCCCTGATGCGCCAGCTCGGCGCCGAGGGTGTCTTCGTCGGCTCCGGCATCTTCAAGTCGGGCGACCCGGCCAAGCGCGCCGCCGCCATCGTGAAGGCCACCACCTTCTACGACGACCCGAAGATCATCGCGGACGCCTCCCGCAACCTGGGCGAGGCCATGGTCGGCATCAACTGCGACACCCTCCCCGAGGCCGAGCGCTACGCCAACCGCGGCTGGTAGTCGAGCCATGACCAACACCCCCGTGATCGGTGTCCTGGCTCTCCAGGGCGATGTACGGGAGCACCTGATCGCCCTGGCCGCGGCCGACGCCGTGGCCAGGCCGGTCCGGCGTCCCGAGGAGCTCGCCGAGGTCGACGCCCTGGTGATCCCCGGTGGCGAGTCCACGACCATGTCGAAGCTCGCCGTGCTGTTCGGCATGCTGGAGCCGCTGCGCGAGCGCGTGGCCGCGGGCATGCCCGTCTACGGCACCTGCGCCGGCATGATCATGCTGGCCGACAAGCTGCTGGACGGCCGTGAGGACCAGGAGACCCTGGGCGGCATCGACATGATCGTGCGCCGTAACGCCTTCGGTCGTCAGAACGAATCCTTCGAGGCGAAGATCGACTTCGCGGGCATCGCGGACGGCCCGGTCGAGGGCGTCTTCATCCGCGCCCCGTGGGTCGAGTCGGTCGGCGCCTCCGCAGAGGTGCTCGCCACGTACGACGGACACACCGTCGCGGTGCGCCAGGGCAACGTCCTCGCAACCTCGTTCCACCCCGAGCTCACCGGCGACGATCGCGTCCACGCGTACTTCGTCGACATGGTGCGCGCCGGGCTGTAATCCGGTCCCGGTAGGATCGGAGACGAACACTGTTGGTTACGCGAAGGAGACAGGCGGATGTCCGGCCACTCTAAATGGGCTACGACGAAGCACAAGAAGGCCGTGATCGATGCCAAGCGCGGCAAGCTCTTCGCGAAGCTGATCAAGAACATCGAGGTCGCGGCCCGTATGGGCGGCGCTGACATCGACGGCAACCCGACGCTCTTCGACGCCGTCCAGAAGGCCAAGAAGAGCTCGGTCCCGAACAAGAACATCGACTCCGCGGTCAAGCGCGGCGGCGGCCTCGAGGCCGGCGGCGCCGACTACGAGACGATCATGTACGAGGGCTACGGTCCCAACGGTGTCGCGGTGCTCATCGAGTGCCTCACCGACAACCGCAACCGCGCCGCCTCCGACGTCCGCGTCGCCATGACCCGCAACGGCGGCTCGATGGCCGACCCGGGCTCGGTCTCGTACCTGTTCAACCGCAAGGGCGTCATCATCCTGCCCAAGGGCGAGCTGTCCGAGGACGACGTGCTCGGCGCGGTGCTCGAGGCCGGCGCCGAAGAGGTCAACGACAACGGCGACACGTTCGAGATCATCAGCGAGGCCACCGACCTGGTCGCGGTCCGTACCGCCCTCCAGGACGCCGGCATCGACTACGACTCGGCCGACGCCAGCTTCGTTCCCTCGATGCAGGTCGAGCTGGACGAAGAGGGTGCGCGCAAGATCTTCAAGCTGATCGACGCGCTGGAGGACAGCGACGACGTGCAGAACGTCTTCGCCAACTTCGACGTCTCGGACGAGGTCATGGAGAAGGTCGACGCCTGAGACTGACGGGCTGTGTGCGGCGGGCCGACGGGAAACACCCCGTCGGCCCGCCGCTTTGTCAGTGGCGCCGGATAACCTGCACGAACACCGGCAGACGATCGAAGGCAGGGGGACGGCGTGCGAGTTCTCGGTGTGGACCCGGGGCTGACGCGGTGTGGTGTCGGCGTCGTCGAGGGTGTCGCCGGCCGTCCCCTGGCCATGCTCGGGGTGGGGGTCGTACGGACGCCCGCGGATGCGGAGTTGGGCCACCGGCTCGTCGCCATCGAGCGGGGCATCGAGGAATGGCTCGATGAGCACCGGCCCGAAGTCGTCGCCGTGGAGCGGGTGTTCAGCCAGCACAACGTCCGCACCGTGATGGGCACCGCCCAGGCCAGCGCCGTCGCCATGCTGTGTGCCGCACGCCGCGGCATACCGGTCGCGCTGCACACCCCGAGCGAGGTCAAGGCTGCCGTCACCGGCAGCGGCCGGGCCGACAAGGCCCAGGTCGGAGCCATGGTGACCCGGCTGCTCCGGCTGGACGCGCCCCCGAAGCCGGCCGACGCCGCCGACGCCCTCGCCCTCGCCATCTGCCACATCTGGCGGGCCCCCGCCCACAGCCGCCTCCAGCAGGCGGTCGCCCTGCACGCCTCGAAAGGCCGTACCCGATGATCGCCTTCGTCAGCGGCCCCGTCGCCGCGCTCGCCCCCACCCTGGCCGTCATCGAGGTCGGGGGAGTGGGCATGGCCGTGCAGTGCACGCCGAACACCATCGCCGGCCTGCGGGTGGGCGAGCCCGCCAGGCTGGCGACGTCGCTGGTCGTACGGGAGGACTCGCTCACGCTGTACGGCTTCGCCGACGACGACGAACGGCAGGTCTTCGAACTGCTCCAGACCGCGAGCGGCGTCGGACCGCGGCTGGCGCAGGCGATGCTCGGGGTCCACAGCCCGGACGCTCTGCGGCTGGCCGTGTCCACGGGCGACGAGAAGGCGCTGACGGCGGTCCCGGGGATCGGCAAGAAGGGCGCGCAGAAGCTGCTGCTGGAGCTGAAGGACAAGCTGGGCGCTCCGCTGGGAGCGAGCGGACTGGTCGGCGCCCAGCGGGCTGTGGCCGCCGGACCGGCCCCCTGGACCGAGCAGCTGTCCGCCGCCCTGATCGGCCTGGGCTACGCCTCCCGGGAGGCCGAGGAGGCGGTCTCCGCAGTGACCCCGCAGGCCGAGGCGGCCATCGCCGCCGGTGGCTCCGCCCCCGTCCCGCAGCTTCTCCGGGCCGCCCTCCAGTCCCTGAACCGTGCGCGCTGACCGTCGTGCCGCTGCGCGGGGCCGTCCCGTACCCGCCCTTTCACCGTTCCCCGGGGGCTCCGCCCCCGGACCCCCGCGCCTCGAACGCCGGCGAGGCTGAGATGTGCTGCGCACCTCCAGCCTCGCCGGGGCGGAGCCCCGGGAAACGGTGAAAGGGCGGGGCGGGGAGCAGCTCCGCGCAGCGGCCCACGTGCAGCCACCGCCACCCGCACCGACCACCACAGAGATGCAGAAGGCAGACTGACACCGTGAACTGGGACGACGAGAGCACCATCCCCGAGCCGGACCGGCTGGTCGCCGCCGCAGCCGACGGGGAGGACACCGCCGTCGAGGCGGCGCTGCGCCCCAAGGACCTCGGCGAGTTCGTCGGGCAGGAGAAGGTCCGCCAGCAGCTGGACCTCGTCCTGAAGGCGGCCCGCCAGCGCGGGGCCACCGCCGACCACGTCCTGCTCTCGGGCGCGCCCGGCCTCGGCAAGACGACGCTGTCGATGATCATCGCGGCCGAGATGGGCGCGCCCATCCGGATCACCTCCGGCCCCGCGATCCAGCACGCCGGCGACCTCGCCGCCATCCTCTCCTCCCTCCAGGAGGGCGAGGTGCTCTTCCTCGACGAGATCCACCGCATGTCCCGGCCCGCCGAGGAGATGCTGTACATGGCCATGGAGGATTTCCGCGTCGACGTGATCGTCGGCAAGGGGCCGGGCGCGACCGCCATCCCGCTGGAGCTGCCGCCCTTCACCCTCGTCGGGGCGACGACACGGGCCGGGCTGCTGCCGCCCCCGCTCCGCGACCGGTTCGGGTTCACCGGGCACATGGAGTTCTACGCCCCCGAGGAGCTGGAGCGCGTCATCCACCGCTCCGCCCGCCTCCTCGACGTGGAGATCGACGCCGACGGCGCCGCCGAGATCGCCGGCCGCTCCCGCGGTACCCCGCGCATCGCCAACCGCCTCCTGCGCCGCGTCCGCGACTACGCCCAGGTCCGGGCCGACGGCGTGATCACCCGCGAGGTGGCCGGCACCGCCCTCCAGGTGTACGAGGTGGACGCGCGCGGGCTCGACCGGCTGGACCGGGCCGTGCTGGAGGCGCTCCTCAAGCTCTTCGGCGGCGGCCCCGTCGGGCTGTCCACGCTCGCCGTCGCCGTCGGCGAGGAGCGCGAGACCGTGGAGGAGGTCGCGGAGCCCTTCCTGGTCCGCGAGGGCCTGCTGGCCCGTACCCCAAGGGGGCGCGTCGCGACGCCCGCCGCATGGGCTCACCTGGGGCTCGTACCGCCCCGGCAGCACGGGACTGGATCAAGCGGACAACAGGGCTTGTTCGGGGCCTGACGGCGCGGAGGTTCGCGCCCCCAGGAACTGCGGTGCCATGCTGGGCGTTGTTCCATCGGTGCGGACTCGCCTAGACTCCGCCGATGCCGACCCTTCGGGTCGGTGTGCCCACCCCCGTAGAAAAAGGCCGTCTCCCGTGCGGTCGTGCGAAGGATCTCCGTCCCGTGAGTCTCATGACACTCCTCCCGTTCATCGTGCTCATCGGCGCGATGTTCCTGATGACCCGCTCCGCCAAGAAGAAGCAGCAGGCGGCCGCGCAGATGCGCGACCACATGACGCCCGGTACCGGGGTCCGCACCATCGGCGGCATGTACGCCACGGTGAAGGAGATCGGCGACGACACCGTCACCCTTGAGGTGGCCCCCGGCGTCCACGCGATCTACGCGAAGAACGCCATCGGCGCCGTCCTCGAGGACGCGGAGTACAACCGCATCGTCCACGGCATCGACGACGAGCCGCAGAGCGACACGCCGGTCGTCCCCGACGACGCGTCCTCCCTGACCGAGGCTCCGAAGACGGACCTCACGAAGGACGAGGCCGAGGCTCCCAAGCTCGACCTGGGCAAGAAGGACGAAACGCCCCAGGACGAGGCGCCCAAGGGCGACGAGCCCAAGGACGGCAAGGCCGACGGCGAGGCCGGCGCGAAGTAGCGCGCGGCCGGGGACCGGGAAGCGCCTGACCGGCGGCTTCCGCGGTCCCCGTCAGTGACACTTCTGCGGGGGGCAGGGGTCCCCACCACACATTTTCGTGGCCGTCCGCGCGCTGACCCGGCGCGGGGCGGTTGGACAGGGAGAAACGACAAGGTGGCAGCACCGAAGAAGGGCCGGCGGCCCACGGGGGCTCAGGGGAGGCCGGGGCGCGCCCTGGCGGTCATCCTGATCGCGATGGTGGCGCTCACCGCGGGGATGTTCCTCTCCAAGCAGACGACTCCCCGGCTGGGCATCGACCTCGCCGGCGGCACGAGCATCACGCTCAAGGCCAAGAGCGAGCCGGGCAAGCCCGACGCGGTCAACCCGACCAACATGAACACGGCGGTCGGCATCATCGAGCGCCGCGTCAACGGGCTCGGCGTGTCGGAGGCCGAGGTTCAGACGCAGGGCAAAGACCACATCATCGTGAACATCCCCAAGGGGACGAACGAGCAGCAGGCGCGCGAGCAGGTCGGCACCACCGCCCAGCTGTACTTCCGCCCGGTCCTCGCCTTCGCGGACGGCTCCCCGGCCGCCCCCGAGGGCACGCAGAGCCCGAGCCCCTCCGCGAGCGGCTCCGGCGCCCCCAAGGCCCAGGACGGCAAGACGCCGTCGGCAACCCCGTCGTCCAGCGCCACTTCCCAGGGCCGTGCGATCAGCGAGGCCCTCAAGGCCCCGACCGCGCCCACTCCCACGCCGTCGGCGAGCGAGTCGAAGAAGGCAGACGACAACAAGGCCGCCCCGTCCCCCTCGGCGTCGACGCCCCCGTCGGCCGACGAGGCCGCCGCGGCCGACCTGCAGGCGAAGTTCGCGGCGCTGAACTGCGCCGACGAGGCGCAGCGCGCCGCCGCCGGCAAGGGCGCCAAGCCCGAGGACCCGATGCTCGCCTGTGGCAAGCGCGGGACCGCCTGGGGCAAGTGGATCCTCGGCCCGGCCCAGGTCAGCGGCCAGGACGTGAAGGACGCCAAGGGAGTCATCGACCCCCAGCGCGGTGCGTGGATCGTCACCATGCAGTTCACCGACAAGGGCGCCGACAAGTTCGCCAAGATCACCGGTGAGCTGGCCACCAAGCAGATGCCGCAGAACCAGTTCGCGATCGTGCTCGACGGCGAGGTCATCTCCGACCCGTCCGTGAGCCAGGCGCTGACCGGCGGCAACGCCGAGATCTCCGGCGGCTTCACCCAGCAGTCCGCGCAGGACCTGGGCAACATGCTCTCGTACGGCGCCCTGCCGCTCTCCTTCAGCGAGGACAGCGTCACCACCGTCACGGCCGCCCTGGGCGGTGAGCAGCTGAAGGCCGGCCTGATCGCCGGTGCCATCGGCCTGCTGCTCGTGGTGATCTACCTGCTGGTGTACTACCGGGGCCTGGCGTTCGTCGCCATCGTCAGCCTCATGGTCTCCGCGATCCTCACCTACACGATCATGGCGCTGCTGGGGAAGGGCATCGGCTTCGCGCTGAACCTGCCCGCCGTCTGCGGTGCGATCGTGGCGATCGGCATCACGGCGGACTCGTTCATCGTGTACTTCGAGCGCATCCGCGACGAGATCCGCGAGGGCCGCACCCTGCGTCCGGCCGTCGAGCGTGCCTGGCCGCGGGCCCGGCGCACCATCCTGGTCTCCGACTTCGTGTCGTTCCTGGCGGCCGCGGTGCTGTTCATCGTCACCGTCGGCAAGGTGCAGGGCTTCGCCTTCACCCTCGGTCTCACGACCCTGCTCGACGTGGTCGTGGTGTTCCTCTTCACCAAGCCGATCATGACGCTGCTGGCGCGTACGGCCTTCTTCGCCAGTGGCCACCCGTGGTCCGGACTGGACCCGAAGCGGCTCGGCGCCAAGCCGCCGCTGCGCCGGTCCCGCCGCACCGGCTCCGCCCCCGTCCCCGTCGACGCAAAGGAGGCGTGAGAGATGTCGAAGCTGGGAGATCTCGGCGCCAAGCTGTACCGCGGTGAGGTCGGCTACGACTTCGTCGGCAAGCGCTTCGTCTGGTACGGCGTTTCCATCCTGATCACCATCACGGCGATCGTGGCCCTGGCCGTTCAGGGCCTCAACATGGGCATCGAGTTCAAGGGCGGTGCCGTCTTCACCACCCCGAAGACGGCCGTGTCCGTCGCCAGGGCGACCGAGGACGCGGAGAAGGCCTCGGGCCACGACGCGATCGTCCAGGAGCTCGGCACCGGCGGCCTGCGGATCCAGATCTCCGGTCTGGACACCGACTCCGCGGCCGACGTGAAGAAGCAGCTGGCCACGGACCTCAAGGTCACCGAGGCCGACATCAACGCGGACCTGGTCGGCCCCAGCTGGGGCGAGCAGATCGCGAACAAGGCCTGGACCGGCCTCGGCGTCTTCATGGTCCTCGTGGTGCTCTACCTCGCCATCGCGTTCGAGTGGCGGATGGCGGTCGCGGCACTGATCGCCCTGGTCCACGACCTCACGATCACCGTCGGCGTGTACGCGCTCGTCGGCTTCGAGGTCACCCCGGGTACGGTCATCGGTCTGCTGACGATCCTCGGTTACTCCCTCTACGACACCGTCGTCGTCTTCGACGGTCTGAAGGAGGGCTCGAAGGACATCACCAAGCAGACCCGCTGGACGTACAGCGAGATCGCCAACCGCAGCATCAACGGCACCCTGGTCCGCTCGATCAACACCACCGTCGTGGCGCTGCTGCCCGTCGGGGCCCTGCTGTTCATCGGCGGTGGCTTCCTGGGCGCCGGCATGCTGAACGACATCTCCCTGTCGCTGTTCGTCGGCCTCGCGGCCGGTGCGTACTCCTCGATCTTCATCGCGACCCCGCTGGTCGTGGACCTCAAGGAGCGCGAGCCGGCGATGAAGGCGCTGAAGAAGCGGGTGCTGGCCAAGCGGGCGGCCGCGGCGGCGAAGGGCGAGTCCCCGGAGGACGGCCGTGAGGCCGGCGCCGAGGGCGAGCCGCAGGTCGCGGCGCAGGCCCGGCCGGGGCGGCGCCGGTGAGCGAGCTCCTGTCCGAGGACGTACGGGCGCTGCTGCTCAGCCGTATCAAGGACGTGGCGGACTACCCGAAGCCGGGCGTGATGTTCAAGGACATCACCCCGCTGCTGGCGGACCCGAAGGCGTTCGCCGCGCTGACGCAGACGCTGGTGGAGCTGGCCGCGCAGTACGGCGCGACGAAGATCGTCGGGCTGGAGGCGCGGGGGTTCATCCTCGCGGCTCCGGTGGCCGTACAGGCCGGGGTCGGCTTCGTGCCGGTCCGCAAGGCCGGGAAGCTGCCGGGGGCGACGCTGGCGCAGTCCTACGAGCTGGAGTACGGGACCGCGGAGATCGAGGTCCACGCCGAGGACCTGTCGGCCGGTGACCGGGTCATGGTCATCGACGACGTGCTGGCCACCGGCGGCACCGCCGAAGCCTCGCTCTCGCTGATCCGGCGGGCCGGGGCCGAGGTCGCCGGGGTGGCGGTCCTGATGGAGCTGTCCTTCCTCCCCGGCCGGGCGAAGCTCGCCGGAGCGCTGGGCGAGGCTCCGCTGGACGCGTTGATCGTGGTCTGACCTTCTTTGCTGCCGAGCGGCGGGTATCCGGGAGTCCCGGGTGCCCGCCGCTTGCGTGTGCGGGGCCGCTGCCGGGGGCTCTGCCCCGGGGCAGGGGCGGAGCCCGGCAGCGGATCCGCACGGGGAAGGAGGCTCGGCGAACGAGGGAGCGGAAGGCTCGCTACCATGGGTTATCCGGACCGGACACGGGCACCGGATCCTCCCCCACACGTCGTCCGGGGGGACCCCCAGAGGAGCGCTCTTGCCAGACGAGGTCCAGCCACTCTCCGCCGCGCAGCCCGACCCGCAGGCCGAGCAGGCCGCGACGCCCGCCGGCACGCCCCCGCCCGCCCCGCCGGTCAAGCCCGTGCCGGCGAAATCGGCCGGGTCCTCCAACCGGGTGCGCGCCCGTCTCGCCCGTCTCGGCGTACAGCGCTCCAATCCGTACAACCCGGTACTGGAGCCCCTGCTGCGCATAGTCCGCAGCAACGACCCCAAGATCGAGACGGCGACGCTGCGCCAGCTGGAGCAGGCCTACCAGGTCGCCGAGCGCTGGCACCGCGGCCAGAAGCGCAAGAGCGGCGACCCGTACATCACCCACCCGCTCGCGGTGACCACCATCCTCGCCGAGCTCGGCATGGACCCCGCCACCCTGATGGCCGGTCTGCTGCACGACACCGTCGAGGACACCGAGTACGGGCTGGAAGACCTGCGCCGCGACTTCGGCGACGCGGTGGCCCTCCTCGTCGACGGCGTCACCAAGCTCGACCGCGTCAAGTTCGGCGAGGCAGCCCAGGCCGAGACCGTGCGCAAGATGGTCGTGGCCATGGCCAAGGACCCGCGCGTCCTGGTCATCAAGCTCGCCGACCGCCTGCACAACATGCGCACCATGCGCTACCTCAAGCGGGAGAAGCAGGAGAAGAAGGCTCGCGAGACCCTCGAGATCTACGCGCCTCTGGCCCACCGCCTGGGCATGAACACGATCAAGTGGGAGCTCGAAGACCTCGCCTTCGCGATCCTCTACCCGAAGATGTACGACGAGATCGTCCGCCTGGTCGCCGAGCGGGCGCCCAAGCGCGACGAGTACCTCGCCGTCGTCACCGACGAGGTGATGGTCGACCTCCGGGCCGCCCGGATCAAGGCCACCGTCACCGGCAGACCCAAGCACTACTACAGCGTCTACCAGAAGATGATCGTCCGCGGCCGTGACTTCGCGGAGATCTACGACCTGGTGGGCATCCGCGTCCTGGTCGACACCGTAAGGGACTGCTACGCCGCCCTCGGCACCGTGCACGCGCGATGGAACCCGGTCCCCGGCCGGTTCAAGGACTACATCGCGATGCCCAAGTTCAACATGTACCAGTCGCTCCACACGACGGTCATCGGACCCAGCGGCAAGCCCGTCGAGCTGCAGATCCGCACCTTCGACATGCACCGCCGCGCCGAGTACGGCATCGCGGCGCACTGGAAGTACAAGCAGCAGACCGTCGCCGGCACTTCGAAGGTCCGCACCGACGTGCCGCAGGCCGCCAAGGGCAGCGCTGGCCAGGACACCGTCAACGACATGGCCTGGCTGCGCCAGCTGCTGGACTGGCAGAAGGAGACCGAGGACCCGGGCGAGTTCCTCGACTCGCTGCGCTTCGACCTCTCCCGCAACGAGGTCTTCGTCTTCACGCCCAAGGGCGACGTCATAGCGCTGCCCGCCGGCGCCACCCCCGTCGACTTCGCGTACGCCGTCCACACCGAGGTCGGCCACCGGACCATAGGGGCCAGGGTCAACGGCCGCCTCGTCCCGCTGGAATCCACGCTCGACAACGGTGACCTGGTCGAGGTCTTCACCTCCAAGGCCGAGGGCGCCGGCCCCTCCCGCGACTGGCTCGGCTTCGTCAAGTCCCCGCGGGCCCGCAACAAGATCCGCGCCTGGTTCTCCAAGGAGCGCCGCGACGAGGCCATCGAGCACGGCAAGGACGCCATCGCGCGGGCCATGCGCAAGCAGAACCTGCCGATCCAGCGCATCCTCACCGGCGACTCGCTCGTCACGCTCGCGCACGAGATGCGCTACCCCGACATCTCCTCCCTGTACGCGGCGATCGGCGAGGGCCACGTGGCCGCGCAGGGCGTCGTACAGAAGCTGGTGCAGGCCCTCGGCGGCGAGGACGCGGCCAACGAGGACATCGAGGAGAGCATTCCGCCGGCCCGCGCCCGCAGCAAGCGGCGCGCCAACGCCGACCCGGGCGTGGTCGTCAAGGGCGTCGACGACGTGTGGGTCAAGCTGGCCCGCTGCTGCACGCCGGTACCGGGCGACCCGATCATCGGATTCGTCACGCGGGGCAGCGGCGTATCGGTTCACCGCGCGGACTGCGTCAACGTGGACTCCCTGTCCCAGCAGCCCGAACGGATACTGGAGGTCGAGTGGGCCCCCACCCAGTCCTCGGTGTTCCTCGTCGCCATCCAGGTCGAGGCCCTGGACCGGTCCCGGCTGCTGTCGGACGTGACCCGGGTCCTGTCGGACCAGCACGTCAACATCCTCTCGGCGGCCGTGCAGACGTCCCGCGACAGGGTGGCCACCTCCCGCTTCACCTTCGAAATGGGCGACCCCAAGCACCTGGGGCACGTCCTGAAGGCCGTGCGCGGCGTGGAGGGCGTCTACGACGTCTACCGCGTCACCTCGGCCCGCAGGCCGTAGCCGCAGCCACCAGCCGCAGACGCGGGAGGGCCCCGGTACGGAAATCCGTACCGGGGCCCTCCCGCGTACCGGGGAGCCGGGCGGTTTCAGCCGCCGAACTCCTCCAGGCCCTTCAGCGCCTGGTCCAGCAGGGCCTGGCGGCCCTCCAGCTCACGCGCCAGCTTGTCGGCCTTCGCGTTGTTGCCCGCCGCGCGCGCCGCGTCGATCTGCTCGCGCAGCTTGTCGACCGCCGCCTGGAGCTGGCCCGTCAGACCGGCCGCACGGGCCCGCGCCTCCGGGTTCGTACGGCGCCACTCGCCCTCCTCGGCCTCCTGGATCGCCCGCTCCACCGCGTGCATCCGGCCCTCGACCTTCGGCCGGGCGTCCCGCGGCACGTGACCGATGGCCTCCCACCGTTCGTTGATGGAGCGGAACGCGGCACGGGCCGCCTTCAGGTCCGTGATCGGGACGAGCTTCTCGGCCTCCTCGGCCAGGTCCTCCTTCAGCTTCAGGTTCTCCACCTGCTCGGCGTCGCGCTCCGCGAAGACCTCGCTGCGGGCCGCGAAGAACACGTCCTGCGCACCGCGGAAACGGTTCCACAGGTCGTCCTCTGCCTCGCGCTGCGCCCGCCCCGCCGCCTTCCAGTCCGCCATCAGCTCGCGGTAGCGGGCGGCCGTCGGACCCCAGTCGGTCGACTTCGACAGCGACTCGGCCTCCGCGACCAGCTTCTCCTTCACCTTGCGGGCGTCCTCGCGCTGCGCGTCCAGCGAGGCGAAGTGCGCCTTGCGGCGCTTGGAGAAGGCCGAGCGGGCGTGCGAGAAGCGGTGCCACAGCTCGTCGTCCGACTTGCGGTCCAGCCGCGGCAGACCCTTCCAGATGTCCACCAGCGCGCGCAGCCGCTCGCCGGCGCTGCGCCACTGGTCGCTCTGCGCCAGCTGCTCGGCCTCGGTGACCAGCGCGTCCTTGGCCGCACGGGCCTCGTCCGTCTGCTTGGCCTTCTGGACCTTGCGCTCCTCGCGCCGCGACTCCACGGTCTGGACCAGCTTGTCCAGCCGTACGCGCAGGGCGTCGAGGTCGCCCACGGCATGGTGCTCGTCCACCTGCGTGCGCAGGTGGTCGATGGCCGTCTGCGCGTCCTTGGCGGACAGATCAGTGGTCCGCACCCGCTTTTCGAGGAGTCCGATCTCGACCACCAGGCCCTCGTACTTGCGCTCGAAATAGGCCAGGGCCTCCTCAGGGGTGCCCGCCTGCCACGAGCCGACGACCTTCTCGCCATCGGCAGTACGCACGTACACGGTGCCCGTCTCGTCGACTCGGCCCCACGGGTCGCTGCTCACAGCGCCTCCTCCACCTGATGCCTTGCGAGGGGTTCACCCCCTGGGCATCGTCCACAGTTTCCTGGGGCGGGCAGCGCCCGCCCTGCACAACGCCAACATAGGCGACCGCCGGGCCGGCTGTCCGCATCCCGCACGACGGAATATCGGCGCACGGGCGCGTGTCCGGCCCGGCCCGGGGGCCGCCGCCCTTCCCGTCAGTTCTGCGTGACGGTGCCCTTCTCGATCTTGACCTCGGTCTTCGGGGCCCCGTCCTGGCCGCCGTCGGCCGTCCCGGCCTTGGCCACGTCCTCGAGGACCTTGAGGCCGGCCGCGTCGATCTTGCCGAACGGCGTGTACGAGGGCGCCAGCGGGCTGTCCTTGTAGACGAGGAAGAACTGGCTGCCGCCCGAGCCCGGCTGGCCGGTGTTGGCCATCGCCACCGTGCCCGCCGGGTAGACCACCTGCCCCTGCTCGTTCGCCTTGCCCAGCGAGTCCAGGTTCTCGTCCGGGATGGTGTAGCCCGGGCCGCCCATGCCGGTGCCCTGGGGGTCGCCGCACTGGAGGACGTAGATCCCGCCGGTCGTCAGGCGGTGGCACTTCGTGTTGTCGAAGTACCCCTTGTCGGCGAGCGACTTGAACGAGTTCACCGTCTGCGGGGTCTTCGCCGCGTCCATCGCGAAGCTGATGTCGCCCGCGCTGGTCTTCAGGGCGAAGGTGTACTTCGCCTTCTGGTCGATGGCCATCTCCGGCGACGGGGACTGCTTGGGCGTGGGCGAGGCCGACGGGTTCGCGGCCGGATCCGCCGCTTGGTCCTTCTTGTCCTTGTCGAAGACGCCGCCCACGATGAGGCCGACCAGCGTGGCGACGACCACGGCCACCGCCGCGCCGATCACCGCCATGCGCCGGCGGGCCTTGCGCCGGGCCTCCTCGCGGCGCTTCTGCTGCCGCTCGTACTTCTCCCTGGCGAGCTGTCGCCGTCGCTGATCGCTCGTGACCACCGGGTCGTCTCCTTGTGCGTCTCTGGTATCGCTGTCCGGGCTGGGATAGGCCGTACCGTATATGGGTTCGCTGTGTGATGAGCGGCGCCGGTAGGCTCTGAGCAGCAGCATTCCGATCTGCAGCCTCCCGCCGGACGACGATTGAGGACGAACGTGCTGATTGCCGGGTTCCCCGCAGGGGCTTGGGGTACCAACTGTTACGTGGTCGCCCCCGCCGCCGGCGAGGAGTGCGTCATCATCGACCCGGGCCACCAGGCCGCCCAGGGCGTCGAGGAGACGCTGAAGAAGCATCGGCTCAAGCCCGTCGCGGTCGTCCTGACCCACGGCCACCTCGATCATGTGGCCTCGGTGGTCCCGGTGTGCGGAGCACACGACGTACCGGCCTGGATCCACCCCGAGGACCGCTACATGATGAGCGACCCCGAGAAGGCGCTGGGCCGCTCCATCGGGATGCCGCTCATGGGCGAGCTCACCGTGGGCGAACCGGACGACGTCCGCGAGCTGACCGACGGCGCCGCGCTGAAGCTGGCCGGAATGGACTTCTCCGTGGCGCACGCGCCGGGGCATACCAAGGGGTCGGTGACCTTCAGGATGCCCGAGCTGGCCGACGTCCCGCCGGTCTTCTTCTCGGGCGACCTGCTCTTCGCCGGCTCCATCGGACGCACCGACCTGCCCGGCGGCTCCCACGCCGAGATCCTCGAATCGCTGGCCCGCGTGTGCCTGCCGCTCGACGACTCGACCGTGGTGCTGTCCGGCCACGGCCCCCAGACCACCATCGGCCGCGAGCGTGCGACCAACCCGTACCTGCGGGAAGTCGCCGCCGGCCTGGCAGACGGCACCGCCGCTCCACGACGAGGAATGTGACGAGAGTTTCGTGAGCACCTTCAAGGCCCCCAAGGGCACGTACGACCTGATCCCGCCGTACTCGGCCAAGTACCTGGCGGTCCGTGAGGCGATCTCCGGCCCGCTGCGCACGTCCGGTTACGGATACGTCGAGACGCCCGGTTTTGAGGACGTCGACCTCTTCGCCCGCGGCGTCGGCGAGTCCACCGACATCGTGACCAAGGAGATGTACACCCTCACGACCAAGGGCGGCGCGAACCTCGCGCTGCGCCCCGAGGGCACCGCCTCCGTGCTGCGCGCGGCGCTGGAGGCCAACCTCCACAAGGCCGGCGGCCTGCCGGTCAAGCTCTGGTACTCCGGCTCGTACTACCGCTACGAGCGCCCGCAGAAGGGCCGCTACCGCCACTTCTCGCAGGTCGGCGCCGAGGCCATCGGCGCCGAGGACCCGGCGCTGGACGCCGAGCTCATCATCCTCGCTGACCAGGCCTACCGGGCACTCGGGCTGCGCAACTTCCGGATCCTGCTGAACTCGCTGGGCGACAAGGAGTGCCGTCCCGTGTACCGGGAGGCGCTGCAGTCCTTCCTGCGCGGTCTGGACCTGGACGAGGAGACCGTCCGCCGGGCCGAGATCAACCCGCTGCGCGTCCTCGACGACAAGCGGGCCGACGTACAGAAGCAGCTGGTCGGCGCGCCCATGCTGCGCGACTACCTGTGCGACGCGTGCAAGGCGTACCACGAGGAGGTCCGCGAGCTGATCACGGCCGCCGGCGTGGCCTTCGAGGACGACGAGAAGCTGGTGCGCGGCCTGGACTACTACACCCGCACCACCTTCGAGTTCGTCCACGACGGTCTGGGCTCGCAGTCCGCGGTGGGCGGCGGCGGTCGCTACGACGGCCTGTCCGAGATGATCGGCGGACCGGCGCTGCCGTCGGTCGGCTGGGCGCTGGGCGTCGACCGTACGGTCCTGGCCCTCGAGGCCGAGGGCGTCGAGCTGGACATCCCCGCCACGACCGAGGTCTTCGCCGTGGCGATCGGCGCCGAGGCGCGGCGCCTGCTCTTCGGTGCGGTCACCGAGCTGCGCAAGGCCGGGGTCGCGGCGGACTTCTCGTACGGGGGCAAGGGCCTCAAGGGTGCGATGAAGGACGCCAACCGCTCGGGCGCGCGGTTCACGGTGGTCGCCGGTGAGCGCGACCTCGCCGAGGGCGTCGTACAGCTGAAGGACATGGAGTCCGGGGAGCAGACGGCCGTGCCCGTCGCGGACCTGGTCGCCGCCGTCCGGGACCGCCTGGCCTGAGGCTGCGGCAGGTGAGGGGCGGGGGAGCGTCGGCTCCCCCGCCCCTTCCTCGTCTCCGTCTCCGTCGAACGGTGGCCACACAGCCGGGTACGGCACAATGGCCCGTGCTTGATGACCTTGCAGATGTGGAGCGGGCGGGATGACGACACGAGACACGGACGCGGACACCGCCCCGAGGACGATCGGGGGCAGCCGGGCGCTGGCCCTGCTGCTGGTGATCACGGGGGCGGCGGGACTCCTCGCCGCCTGGGTGATCACGCTCGACAAGTTCAAGCTGCTGGAGGACCCGAACTTCGTTCCGGGCTGCAGCCTGAACCCGGTCGTCTCCTGCGGCAACATCATGAAGAGCGACCAGGCGGCCGCCTTCGGCTTCCCCAACCCCATGCTGGGGCTCGTCGCCTACGGGATCGTGATCTGCGTCGGCATGAGCCTGCTGGCCGGCGCCCGGTTCCGCCGCTGGTACTGGCTCACCTTCAACGCGGGCACCCTCTTCGGCGTCGTCTTCTGCGCCTGGCTGATGTACCAGTCCCTGTACAACATCAACTCGCTGTGCCTGTGGTGCTGCCTGGCCTGGGTCGCCACGATCCTCATGTTCTGGTACGTCACCTCGCACAACGTGCGGCAGGGCCTGCTTCCCGCGCCCGGGTGGCTCAAGGGCTTCCTCGACGAGTTCACCTGGGTGCTGCCGGTGCTGCACATCGGGATCATCGGGATGCTGATCCTGACCCGCTGGTGGGACTTCTGGACCTCGTAGGGGCGGCGGGACTGTCGGTGGGCTCGCATAGGCTTCCCATGTGGAACCAGACCTGTTCACCGCAGCTGCCGAAGACCGCAGGGAGAAGGACCCCGCGAGCTCCCCGCTCGCCGTCCGGATGCGCCCGCGCACCCTGGACGAGGTGGTCGGACAGCAGCACCTGCTGAAGCCGGGTTCGCCGCTGCGGCGTCTGGTGGAGGAGGCGGCCGGGGGACCGGCCGGCGCCTCGTCGGTGATCCTCTGGGGGCCGCCGGGCACCGGCAAGACCACCCTCGCCTACGTGGTCAGCCAGGCCACGCAGAAGCGGTTCGTGGAGCTGTCGGCCATCACGGCGGGGGTCAAAGAGGTACGGGCGGTCATCGAGGGCGCCAAGCGCGCGGCCGGCGGCTACGGCAAGGAGACCGTCCTCTTCCTCGACGAGATCCACCGCTTCAGCAAGGCGCAGCAGGACTCGCTGCTCCCGGCCGTCGAGAACCGCTGGGTCACGCTGATCGCGGCGACCACGGAGAACCCGTACTTCTCGGTCATCTCCCCGCTGCTGTCGCGTTCCCTGCTGCTGACGCTGGAGCCGCTGACCGACGAGGACCTGAGCGCGCTGATGCGCCGGGCGCTGGCAGAGGAGCGCGGCCTCGGCGGGGCGGTGACCCTGCCGGCGGACGCGGAGGCGCACCTGCTGCGGATCGCCGGCGGCGACGCGCGGCGGGCGCTGACGGCGCTGGAGGCCGGTGCCGGTTCGGCGATCGCCAAGGGCGAGTCCGAGATCACCCTCCAGACGGTGGAGGAGGCGGTCGACCGGGCGGCGGTCAAGTACGACCGGGACGGCGACCAGCACTACGACGTGGCGAGCGCGCTGATCAAGTCGATCAGGGGCTCGGACGTGGACGCGGCGCTGCACTACCTGGCCCGGATGATCGAGGCGGGGGAGGACCCCCGCTTCATCGCGCGGCGCCTGATGATCTCGGCGAGCGAGGACATCGGCCTGGCGGACCCCACGGCCCTGCCGCTCGCGGTGGCCGCAGCCCAGGCGGTGGCGATGATCGGCTTCCCGGAGGCGGCGCTGACGCTCTCGCACGTCACCATCGCGCTGGCGCTGGCTCCGAAGTCGAACACCGCCACGACCGCGATCGGCGCCGCACTGGCCGACGTCCGGGCGGGGCTGGCGGGGTCCGTGCCGGCGCACCTGCGGGACGGGCACTACAAGGGGGCGGCCAAGCTGGGGCACGCGGTGGGCTACGTCTACCCGCACGACGTGCCCGGGGCGATCGCGGCGCAGCAGTACGCGCCGGACGAGGTCCACGGCAAGCGGTACTACGAGCCGACGCGGTATGGCGCGGAGGCGCGCTACGCGGACGTCGTGGAGAAGGTCCGCGAGCGGCTGCGGGGTGCCGGGTCCTGACCTGCGGCGCCGCCGCGCAAGCGCCCCCGGGCTGCGCCCGGGCTCCTGGGGCTCCGCCCCAGACCCCGCGCCTCAAACGCCGGCGAGGCTGGATCTGCCTAGTGGCCCGCCGCTGTGAACAGCGTGTGCATCGCGCGGCGCAGACCGCAGATGTCCGCCACCGGCTCCGGAAAGTCGAAGCGGGCGTCGAAGGAGCCGGCCACGCCGCCGCTGAAGCGGACGCGCAGGCCCAGCCGGTCCAGCGCGAGCGGGACGGCCCCGAGGCCGTCGGCCTCGCGGGGGCCGAGCAGCCCGCACAGCTCGCCGATGCGGTCGCCGTGGGCTGCGTACAGGTGCTGCAGGAGCTCCGTCTCGTGCGCGACCATCGGGTCCGGCTCGGCCGCGGCCAGCTCCTCGGGGTCCACGTGCTCCGCGCCCCACAGGTCGTCGACCGAGATCTCGCCGACCTCCAGGCGCAGCAGCGTCCAGCGGCCCTCGGCCAGACCCAGCAGTTCGGCCACCGGCCGGCGCTCCGCCAGCAGGGCGGCGCAGGCCGCGCGGTCGTCCCGGCTCACCGGCGTCAGCCACCCGGACAGCCACGCACGGCCTCGGATACGATGGGGCACGGACACCGGCGCCACATCCGTGATCTCGATCACGGCGGTGAGGTCGTCGTCCTGGGCGTGAGCGGCTGCCCTGGCAGCTGCGGATTCCCCTGACACCAGGAGAATCACGTCCCCGTCCGGGGTGACGGTCCGTGCGGCCGGCATTCCTGTCCCGAGTTCTCCGCGGTCACGAGACCACAGCTGGTCGAAAGCACCCGGCAGCGTGAGGGATACTGAGGCGTTGGACTCTACGAGGGTTCGTACGCGTTCGGCTCCGGTGAGCTGCCGAACGCCTTCCCTGGGACGCGGCTGACCTTGCTTATCGTCGCCGAAAGCGGATTCCGTTTCGTTGGAACCCGAACTTCGGTGCGCACTGGGCAGGGGGATCCCATGTGGTCGAGACATTACGTCCTCCTCGATAAGGTAAGCCTCACCTAACTTACATGGAGGTAGGTTCCACGTGAACCAGAAGCGACCCAAGGTCAAGAAGTCGCGTGCCCTCGGCATTGCGCTGACCCCGAAGGCCGTCAAGTACTTCGAGGCCCGCCCCTACCCGCCGGGCGAGCACGGCCGTGGCCGCAAGCAGAACTCGGACTACAAGGTTCGTCTGCTCGAGAAGCAGCGTCTGCGCGCTCAGTACGACATCTCTGAGCGTCAGATGGCCCGCGCGTACGACCGCGCCAAGAAGGCCGAGGGCAAGACGGGCGAGGCGCTGGTCGTCGAGCTCGAGCGTCGCCTCGACGCCCTGGTCCTGCGTTCGGGCATCGCCCGCACCATCTACCAGGCCCGCCAGATGGTCGTTCACGGCCACATCGAGGTCAACGGTGGCAAGGTCGACAAGCCGTCGTTCCGTGTCCGTCCGGACGACGTCGTGACCGTGCGCGAGCGCAGCCGCGAGAAGGTTCCGTTCCAGGTTGCCCGTGAGGGTGGCTACGCAGGCGAGGGCGAGACCCCGCGCTACCTGCAGGTCAACCTGAAGGCCCTGGCCTTCCGCCTGGACCGTGACCCGAACCGCAAGGAAATCCCGGTCATCTGCGACGAGCAGCTCGTCGTCGAGTACTACGCCCGCTGATGCAGGCGTAGCCCTCACAGGCTGGTGGAAACCCGCCGTCCCCTTCGGGGGGCGGCGGGTTTCCGCGTTCCGTGGGCCGGGGCCCGCGGGCGACCGGCTACGCGGGATCCGGCTGGTCCGCCGCCGTGCTGCGCGTCGCCCGCGCGCCGCGCGGGCCGCCCCGCCCCGCAGCCCGCGGCGCCGCAGCCGGGCCGTGCTGCGCGCGCACCACCAGCGCCTCCCGGCTCAGCCGCCGCCCCTCGGCCGCGTACGCCGCGTACCGCTCCGCGCCCAGCAGCTCGCCCGCCCGCTCCAGACACATCAGCCGCGGCGCGTTGAAGTACCCCGAGCCGAACAGCCGGAGCCCCACCCCGCCCCACATCGCCTCGGCCGCGCCCTGGAGCACCGCCGCCTCGGCCGGATCACCCTCCGCGACCGTGACCAGCGCGAGCAGCTCCAGCGCCAGCACCAGCCCGACCAGATCGTGGAAGGCGTGGTTGATCGCCACGCACTCCGTCAGCAGCCGCCGCGCGCCCCGCGTGTCCCCGGCGTCCAGTTCTCCGTACGCGAGGACGTACAGCGCGTAGGCCTTCGTCCAGCGTTCCCCGCGCTCCTCGCAGATCTCCCGGACCTCCTCGCACAGCGTGCGCGCGGCCGCCGGCTCGCCCTGGAACGCCCTCGCCATCGCCAGCTCCACCTGGCACATCAGCACGTTGCTGTTCAGCTCCCCGGCCTCCCGGTAGCGCCGGAGCGCCGAGCCCAGCAGCTCCCCGGCCCGCGCCATGTCGTCCGAGACCAGGGCCAGGCAGCCCAGCCGGTGCACGGCGTAGGCCGCCGCCACCCGGTTCCCGCTCTCGGCCGCCCCGTCCCGGCACTCGTGCAGGGCCCGCATCGAGGCCACCGCGTCACCCTGGAGGGCGGCGACGTAACCCAGCACCCACAGCGCCTTCAGCCGTGAATCCTCGTACCCGGCCGCCCCCTCGTCCGGTGCCTCCAGGGCTCGGTCCAGCCAGTGGCGGCCCTCGGTGAGCCGGCCGCAGCCCGCCCAGCAGAACCACAGCGTGCCCGCGAGGTACCGGCCCAGGTGGACCTCGGAGGGTTCGTCCAGGCAGCACTCCAGGGCGAGCCGCAGATTGGGGAGCTCCGCCTCCACCAGCGCGGCGACCTCCTCCTGCCGCGGGCCGAACCACTCCAGCTCGCACCACGTCGCCAGGCCCACGTACCAGTCCCGGTGGCGCCGCCGCAGCCGCTCCGCGTCGCCCGTCGACTCCAGCCACCCCGCCCCGTACACCCGTACGGTCTCCAGCATCCGGTAGCGCACCCCGGTCGCCGTCTCCTCCCTGACCAGCAGCGACTGCTCCAGCAGCTGCCCGACCAGGTCCAGCACCTCCGCCACCGGCAGACCGGCACCCGCGCACACGTACTCGGCGGCGTCGAGGTCGAACGGCCCGGCGAACACCGACAGCCGCGCCCACAGCAGCCGCTCCTGCGCCGTGCACAGCTCGTGGCTCCAGCCGATCGCCGTGCGCAGCGTCCGGTGCCGGGGCAGCACCCCGCGCGCCCCGCCCGTGAGCAGCGCGAAGCGGTCCTCCAGCCGGGCCAGCACCTGATCGGGGGACAGCGCCCGCAGCCGCCCCGCCGCCAGCTCCAGCGCCAGCGGGATCCCGTCGAGGCGGGCGCACAGCTCGACCAGAGCCGCCCGGTTCGCGTCCGTCACGGCGAAGGACGGGTCGGCGGCGGCCGCCCGGGCCGTCAGGAGGGCCAGCGCCTCCTCCGGGACCGGCGGGGCCAGCGGGAAGGCCAGCTCCCCGTCCAGCGCCAGCGGGCGCCGGCCCGCGGCGAGCACCCGCAGGCCGGGGGAGCGGCGCAGCAGGTCCCGTACCAGAGCGGCGGCCTCGTCGACCAGCTGCTCGAAGCCGTCCAGGACCAGGAGCAGCCGCCGCTCCGCCAGGTGCTCCGCGAGCACCGTCCGCGGCGGCCGGGTGGTGTGGTCGGTCAGCCCGAACGCCTCCGCGAGCGCCAGCTCCAGCAGCGCCGGATCGCGTACGGTCGCCAGCTCGGCCAGCCACACCCCGTCGCAGTAGCGTTCCTGCGCCCCCTCCGCGGCCGACCGGGCCGCCGCGAGCACCAGCCGGGACTTGCCCACCCCGCCCACGCCGGTCACCGTGACCAGGCGGGAGGCCTCCAGCAGGCGCCCCAGCCCGGCCAGTTCGGCACCCCGCCCGACGAAGCGGCCCGGCTCCGAGGGAAGATTGCCGCGGTCGGTGGATCGAGGCGGTCTCTGTCGCATGGGACACGGAGGGTACTGGTCCGCGAGCGCTGCGTACAAAGCGATCGCAACGGGCCCGGAATTCCGGTACGGCCGGGGATCTCCGGCGCGATAGGGTCGGAGGACGAGTCTTCAGTGCAGTCCGAGCAGTCCAAGTACAGACAGAGAGCGGTGTGACGTGTCCGGTGGAGAGGTGGCCGGGATCCTCGTGGCCGTCTTCTGGGCCATCCTGGTCTCCTTCCTCGCCGTCGTGCTGGTGAGGCTGGCCCAGGTGCTCAGGGCGACCACCAAGCTGGTGGCCGACGTGACCGAGCAGGCCGTCCCGCTGCTGGCCGAGGCCTCCACCACCGTCCGCTCCGCGCGCACCCAGCTCGACCGGGTCGACGCCATCGCGAGCGACGTCCAGGAGGTCACCTCCAACGCGTCCGCGCTCTCCTCCACCGTGGCCTCCACCTTCGGGGGACCGCTGGTCAAGGTCGCGGCCTTCGGCTACGGAGTCCGCAAAGCGCTGGGCAAGGCCGACGGGGCGCCCGCGAAGACGAGCCGGCGCAGCGTGATCGTCGGCCGTACGGTACCGGCGGCCAGGCGCCGGAAGCAGAAGGGCTGAGACCACCGATGTTCCGCCGAGCCTTCTGGTTCACCGCAGGCGCCGCCGCAGGCGTGTGGGCCACCACCAAGGTCAACCGGCAGCTGAAGAAGCTGACGCCGGAGAGCCTCGCCGCCCAGGCCGCCGACAAGGCCGTGGAGGCGGGCCACCGCCTCAAGGACTTCGCCCTCGACGTCAAAGCGGGAATGACGCAGCGCGAGGACGAGCTGAACGATGCACTGGGCCTGCACCAGGATCCCGACCGGCCCGCGAACGTCACTGCCCTTCCCGGGCCGCGGCGGCTGCGGGCCATCGAGCACGACCAGCACGACAAGACCACCCACCGATCGAACCGCTCGACGGTCTCGTACAACCGGAATGAGGACCACTGATGGAGTCGGCTGAAATCCGCCGCCGCTGGCTGAGCTTCTTCGAGGAGCGCGGTCACGCCGTTGTCCCTTCGGCGTCGCTCATCGCGGACGACCCGACTCTGCTGCTGGTCAACGCGGGCATGGTGCCCTTCAAGCCGTACTTCCTCGGCGAGACCAAGCCCCCGGCCCCCCGCGCCACCAGCGTGCAGAAGTGCGTCCGTACGCCGGACATCGAAGAGGTCGGCAAGACCACCCGCCACGGCACGTTCTTCCAGATGTGCGGCAACTTCTCCTTCGGCGACTACTTCAAGGAAGGCGCCATCAAGTACGCCTGGGAGCTCCTCACGACTCCCGTGGCGGACGGCGGCTACGGCCTGGAGCCGGAGAAGCTCTGGATCACCGTCTACCTCGACGACGACGAGGCCGAGACGATCTGGCGCGACGTCATCGGCGTCCCCGCCGAGCGCATCCAGCGCCTGGGCAAGAAGGACAACTTCTGGTCCATGGGCGTTCCCGGCCCCTGCGGCCCCTGCTCCGAGATCAACTACGACCGCGGCCCCGAGTTCGGCGTCGAGGGCGGCCCCGCCGTCAACGACGAGCGGTACGTGGAGATCTGGAACCTCGTCTTCATGCAGTACGAGCGGGGCGCCGGCGACGGGAAGGAGGACTTCCCGATCCTCGGCGACCTGCCGTCGAAGAACATCGACACCGGTCTCGGCCTCGAGCGCCTCGCCATGATCCTGCAGGGCGTGCAGAACATGTACGAGACCGACACCCTGCGCGTGGTCATGGACAAGGCCACCGAGCTCACGGGCGTGCAGTACGGCGCCGCGAAGGACACCGACGTGTCCATGCGCGTGGTCGCCGACCACATCCGCACCTCCGTCATGCTCATCGGCGACGGCGTCACCCCCGGCAACGAGGGCCGCGGCTACGTGCTGCGCCGCATCATGCGCCGCGCCATCCGCAACATGCGCCTCATGGGCGCCACCGGGCCGGTCGTCCAGGACCTCGTCGACGTCGTTATCGACACGATGGGGCAGCAGTACCCGGAGCTGGTCACCGACCGCAAGCGCATCGAGACCGTCGCGCTCGCCGAAGAGGCCGCCTTCCTCAAGGCCCTCAAGGGCGGCACGAACATCCTCGACACCGCCGTGACCGAGACCAAGGCCGCCGGCGGCACGGTCCTGTCCGGCGACAAGGCGTTCCTGCTCCACGACACCTGGGGCTTCCCGATCGACCTCACCCTGGAGATCGCCGCCGAACAGGGCCTCTCCGTGGACGAGGACGGCTTCCGGCGGCTCATGCAGCAGCAGCGGGACCAGGCCAAGGCCGATGCCAAGGCCAAGAAGACCGGCCACGCCGACGTCTCCTCGTACCGCGAGATCGCCGACCGCGCCGGCGCCACCGAGTTCACCGGCTACGCCGTCAACCAGGGCGAGTCCACCATCGTCGGTCTCCTGGTCAACGGCGTCTCCGCGCCCGCCGCCTCCGAGGGCGACGAGGTCGAGGTCGTCCTCGACCGCACCCCCTTCTACGCCGAGGGCGGCGGCCAGCTCGCCGACCAGGGCCGCATCAAGCTCGACTCCGGCGCCGTCATCGTCGTCCGCGACGTCCAGCAGCCGGTCCCCGGTGTCTCCGTGCACAAGGGCTCCGTCCAGGTCGGCGAGGTGACGGTGGGCGCCTCCGCGTACGCCGCCATCGACGTCCACCGGCGCCGGGCCATCGCCCGAGCCCACTCCGCCACGCACCTGACGCACCAGGCGCTGCGCGACGCCCTGGGCCCGACGGCCGCCCAGGCCGGTTCCGAGAACTCGCCGGGCCGCTTCCGCTTCGACTTCGGCTCGCCGAACGCCGTCCCCGGCACGGTCCTCACCGACGTCGAGCAGAAGATCAACGACGTGCTCGCCCGCGAGCTGGACGTCACCGCCGAGATCATGAGCATCGACGAGGCGAAGAAGCAGGGCGCCATCGCCGAGTTCGGCGAGAAGTACGGCGAGCGCGTGCGCGTCGTCACGATCGGCGACTTCTCCAAGGAGCTGTGCGGCGGCACCCACGTCGGCAACACCAGCCAACTCGGACTGGTGAAGCTGCTCGGCGAGTCCTCCATCGGCTCCGGCGTGCGCCGCGTCGAGGCCCTGGTGGGCGTGGACGCGTACAACTTCCTCGCCAAGGAGCACACGGTCGTCGCCCAGCTCCAGGAGCTGGTCAAGGGCCGTCCGGAGGAGCTGCCGGAGAAGATCGCCTCCATGCTCGGCAAGCTGAAGGACGCCGAGAAGGAGATCGAGAAGTTCCGCGCGGAGAAGGTCCTCCAGGCCGCCGCCGGTCTCGCCGAGAACGCCCAGGACATCCGCGGGGTCGCCCTCGTCGTGGGCACCGTCCCGGACGGCACCGGCGCCGACGACCTGCGCAAGCTGGTCCTCGACGTCCGCGGCCGCATCCAGGGCGACCGCCCGGCCGTGGTGGCCCTGTTCACCACGGCGAACGACCGCCCGCTGACCGTCATCGCCACCAACGAGGCGGCCCGCGAGCGCGGCCTCAAGGCCGGCGACCTGGTCCGTACGGCCGCCAAGACCCTCGGCGGCGGCGGTGGCGGCAAGCCGGACGTGGCTCAGGGCGGTGGCCAGAACCCGGCCGCCATCCCCGAGGCCATCGCCGCGGTCGAGCGCCTCGTCGTAGAGACGGCCTGACCGATGACACTGCGCCGCGGCCGCCGGCTCGCCATCGACGTGGGGGACGCCCGCATCGGAGTCGCCTCGTGCGACCCCGATGGGGTGTTGGCCACACCGGTGGAGACCGTTCCGGGACGGGACATCCCCTTCGCCCACCGGCGGCTGCGGCAGCTCGTCGAGGAGTACGAGCCCCTCGAAGTCGTGGTCGGCCTGCCCCGCTCGCTCAGCGGGCGGGAAGGGCCGGCCGCGGCCAAGGTGCGCGCCTTCGCGAACGAACTCGCGAAGGGCATCAAGCCGGTGACGGTCCGTCTGGTGGACGAGCGGATGACCACGGTCACCGCCGCCCAGGGGCTGCGGGCCTCCGGCAGGAACGCGAAGAAGGGCCGGTCGGTCATCGACCAGGCAGCCGCAGTGGTGATCCTTCAGAACGCTCTTGAGACCGAACGGGTATCAGGTAATCCGCCCGGTGAGTGCGTCGAAGTGGTTGTCTGATCGCGATACGGTAACGTTCCGCGCGATGAGACGGCATTCGAACAGCCGTCGCCCACGGAAGCCGGAATCCGTGGCCTTCGTCTCGCGGCTCTAGGGGACCGATGACTGAGTATGGCCGGGGCCGAGGCTCCGAACCGTGGCACCCTGAGGATCCCCTGTACGGGGACCAGGGGTGGACCGGGCACCAGACCCAGCAGGGCCAGGCGCCCTACGGCGGCGATCCGCAGCAGCAGTACCCGCAGCAGCAGTATCCGCAGGAGCCGCAGTACCAGGAGCCCTACCCGACGCAGCCCCACCAGCCGTACTCGCAGCACCCGCAGCACCCGCAGTACGTCGAGCAGCAGCACCAGGGCTACGCCCCGCACCAGCCGGTGTACGACAGCCAGGGCTGGGACACCGGCCAGGGCCAGTACACGGGAGCGGTGCAGGTCGACCCGTACGTCGCCGCCGACCCGTACGCCTCGCAGCCCGTCCCCGTCTACCCCGGCGAGACCCCGGACCTCTACGGCACGGACGACGCCTACCCGCCTCCGCGGCCCCCGGGCCGGCGCCACCTGGAACCGGAACCGGTCGAGGAAGCCGACGAGGAGGAGTCCGAGGACTCGTTCATCGCCGGCGGCGGTGGCCGCGGCGGCGACGACGGCGACGAGCCCGGCGGCGGCCGCCGCTCCGGCCGCTCGAAGGGCGGCAAGCCCAAGAAGCGCAGCGGCATGGCCTGCCTGATCGCCGCCGTCGTGATCATCGGCGTGGTCGGCGGGGGCGGCTACTACGGCTACAGCTACCTCAAGGCGAGGTTCGGCGCCGCCGAGGACTTCGCGGGTGAGGGCACCGACGAGGTCGTCGACGTCGAGATCCCCAAGGGCGCGGGCCTCGGCCAGATGGGCCGGATCCTCAAGGACGCCGGCGTGGTCGCCAGCGCCCAGGCCTTCGTCGACGCCGCGGGCGCCAACCCCAAGGGCAAGTCGATCCAGCCGGGTGTCTACCCGATGAGGAAGAAGATGTCGGCCGCGGCCGCCGTCGCCCTGATGATCGACCCGAGCAAGCTGAACGTCATCACCGTCGCCGAAGGCTGGCGCAACGCCAAGGTGTACGAGGCGATCGACAAGAAGCTGGGCAAGCCCGACGGCACCACCCGGGACATCGCCCAGCGCGAGGCCAAGAACCTCGGACTGCCCGCCTGGGCCGGCAACAACCCCAAGCTCATGGACCCGCTCGAGGGCTTCCTCTACCCGGCGCGCTACGACCTCAGCAAGGACAGCACCCCCGAGTCCCTGCTCAAGCAGATGATCAAGAACGCGACCGACAAGTACGCGGAGCTCGGCATCGAGGGCAAGGCCAAGGAGCTGGGCCTGGAGAACCCGCTCCAGGTGGTCACGGTCGCCAGCCTCGTCAACGCCGAGGGCAAGAACCACGAGGACTTCCGGAAGATGTCCGAGGTCGTCTACAACCGCCTCAAGAAGACCAACGACGTCACGAACCAGAAGCTCGAGTTCGACTCGACGTACAACTACATCAAGGGCAAGAGCGACATCAACTTCTCCATCAAGGAGGCGAGGGCGCTCGACCACCCCTACAACACGCACTTCGTCAAGGGCCTGCCTCCCGGCCCGATCGGGAACCCCGGTGCGGACGCGCTGAACGCTACGCTCAACCCCGACCACGGCGGCTGGATGTTCTTCGTGTCGGTCGACGGCGACAAGACGACCTTCACCAAGACCTACGAAGAGCACCAGACGCTGGTCGCGGAGTTCCTCGAGCGGCAGAAGCAGAAGAACGGCGGGTAGCAGGACATGTCACGGATAAGGGCCGCGGTGCTGGGTTCGCCCATCGAGCACTCCCTCTCACCGGTGCTGCACCGCGCCGCCTACCAGGAGCTCGGCCTCGACGACTGGTCGTACGACCGCTTCGAGATCGACGAGGCCGCGCTCCCGGGGTTCGTCGCCGGTCTCGGCCCCGAATGGGCCGGGCTGTCGCTGACCATGCCGCTGAAGCGGGCGATCATCCCGCTGCTCGACGTCATCAGCGACACGGCCGCCTCCGTCGAGGCGGTCAACACGGTCGTCCTCACCGAGGACGGCCGCCGCCTCGGCGACAACACCGACATCCCCGGCATCGTCTCCGCGCTCCACGAGCGCGGCGTCGAGAAGGTGCCGTCCGCCGCCGTCCTCGGCGCCGGCGCCACCGCCTCCTCGGCGCTCGCCGCGCTCTCGCGGATCTGTACCGGCGAGGTCACCGCGTACGTCCGCTCGCGCGCCCGCGCCGACGAGATGCGGCAGTGGGGCGAGCGGCTCGGCGTCGCCGTACGCACGGCGGACTGGTCCGAGGCGGCCGAGGCGCTGACCGCGCCGCTGGTGATCGCCACCACACCGGCCGGTACGACCGACGCCCTGGCCGCGTCCGTACCGCAGGCGCCGGGCACCCTCTTCGACGTCCTCTACGACCCCTGGCCCACCGCCCTCGCGGCGGCCTGGTCCCGCCGGGGCGGCGAAGTCGTCGGCGGGCTGGACCTGCTGGTCCACCAGGCCGTGCTCCAGGTCGAGCAGATGACGGGCCGCGCCCCGGGCCCGCTGGCCGCCATGAGGGCTGCGGGAGAGCGGGCGCTGGCCTCCCGTCACGCCGGCTGATCGTTTTCGGACTCGCAGGTTCCGCCGCCCCGCGCAGTGCCGTGGTCGGGTCACCTGACGGACAAGGCGTCCGATAGTTGGACCGGGGCCCGTTGAACCCCTCCGGACATGGGAGGATCGGGTGAGGCGGGTCCGGGCCGCGCACCCGATCGCGCCCTCGCTTTACCAGGCGCGAGCATGAGGAGCATCGTTGAGCAGGTTGCGTTGGCTGACCGCCGGGGAGTCGCACGGACCGGCGCTGGTAGCGACGCTGGAGGGGCTTCCCGCCGGCGTCCCGGTCACCACCGAGCTGGTGGCCGACCACCTGGCCCGGCGCCGGCTCGGCTACGGCCGCGGTGCCCGGATGAAGTTCGAACAGGACGAGATCACCTTCCTCGGCGGCGTCCGGCACGGGCTGTCGCTGGGTTCGCCGGTCGCGGTCATGATCGGGAACACCGAGTGGCCGAAGTGGGAGACCGTCATGTCGGCCGACCCGGTCGACCCCTCGCTGCTGAAGGACACCGGCCGCAACGCGCCGCTGACCCGGCCCCGGCCCGGCCACGCCGACCTCGCCGGCATGCAGAAGTACGGCTTCGACGAGGCCCGGCCGATCCTGGAGCGCGCCAGCGCCCGTGAGACCGCCGCCCGCGTCGCCCTCGGAGCCATCGCCCGGTCCTTCATCAAGGAGGCCGCCGGCATCGAGATCGTCTCCCACGTGGTGGAACTGGCCGCGGCCAAGGCCCCGTACGGAGTCCTCCCGACCCCCGCCGACGTCGAGAAGCTCGACGCCGACCCGGTGCGCTGCCTCGACGCCGACGCGAGCAAGGCGATGGTCGCCGAGATCGACCAGGCCCACAAGGACGGCGACACCCTCGGCGGTGTCGTCGAGGTGCTCGCCTACGGCGTGCCCGTCGGCCTCGGCTCCCACGTCCACTGGGACCGGCGCCTCGACGCCCGCCTCGCCGCCGCGCTCATGGGCATCCAGGCCATCAAGGGCGTCGAGGTCGGCGACGGCTTCGAGCTCGCCCGCGTACCCGGCTCCAAGGCGCACGACGAGATCGTCTCCACCCCCGAGGGCCTCAAGCGGACCTCCGGCCGCTCCGGCGGCACCGAGGGCGGTCTGACCACCGGCGAGCTGCTGCGCGTACGGGCCGCCATGAAGCCCATCGCGACCGTGCCGCGCGCGCTGGCGACCGTGGACGTGGCCACCGGTGAGGCGACGGTGGCGCACCACCAGCGCTCCGACGTCTGTGCCGTCCCGGCCGCGGGCATCGTCGCCGAGGCCATGGTGGCCCTGGTCCTGGCCGACGCGGTCGTCGAGAAGTTCGGCGGCGACTCCGTCCCCGAGACCCGCCGCAACGTCCGGTCGTACCTCGACAACCTGCAGATCCGGTGACGGGCGGACCTCTGGTCGTCCTCGTCGGGCCCATGGGGTCCGGCAAGTCCACGGTGGGGGCGCTGCTCGCCGAACGGCTCGGCGTCCCCTACCGGGACACGGACGCGGACATCGTCGCGGCCCAGGGCCGGGAGATCTCCGACATCTTCGTCGACGAGGGCGAGCCGTACTTCCGTGAGCTGGAGCGGCAGGCGGTCGCCACCGCCGTCGCCGAGCACACCGGAGTCCTCGCCCTCGGCGGCGGCGCGGTCCTCGACGAGGGAACCCGTACGCTGCTCACCGGCCTCCCCGTCGCCTATCTGTCGATGGACGTCGAGGAAGCCGTACGGCGCGTCGGCCTCGGCGCCGCGCGCCCGCTGCTCGCCGTCAACCCGCGCCGCCAGTGGCGCGAGCTGATGGACGCCCGGCGGCCCCTGTACACCGAAGTCGCGCGCGTCGTGGTGGCCACCGACGACCGCACCCCCGAAGAGGTCGCCCAGGCGGTCCTCGACGCTCTGGAGTTGAAGGACGTATGACAGACCAGGTGACGCGGATCCACGTCGGCGCGAGCGCCGGCCATGACGCGTACGACGTGCTCGTCGGCCGGCAGCTGCTCGGCGAGCTCGGCTCCCTGATCGGTACGAAGGCCCAGCGGGTCGCCGTGATCCACCCCGAGGCGCTGGCCTCGACCGGTGAGGCACTGCGCGACGACCTGGCCGAGCAGGGCTACGAGGCGGTCGCCATCCAGGTGCCGAACGCCGAGGAGGCCAAGACGGCCGAGGTGGCCGCCTACTGCTGGAAGGCGCTCGGCCAGTCCGGTTTCACCCGCACCGACGTCATCGTCGGCGTCGGCGGGGGAGCCACCACCGACCTCGCCGGCTTCGTCGCCGCCACCTGGCTGCGCGGCGTGCGCTGGATCGCCGTACCGACCACCGTCCTCGCGATGGTCGACGCGGCCGTCGGCGGCAAGACCGGCATCAACACCGCCGAGGGCAAGAACCTGGTGGGCTCCTTCCACCCGCCCGCCGGCGTGCTCTGCGACCTGGCCGCGCTGGACTCGCTGCCGGTCAACGACTACGTCAGCGGCCTCGCCGAGATCATCAAGGCCGGATTCATCGCCGACCCGGTGATCCTCGACCTGATCGAGGCCGACCCGGCCGCGGCGCGCACCCCCGAGGGCCCGCACACCGCCGAACTGATCTGCCGCTCCATCCAGGTCAAGGCCGACGTCGTCTCCAGCGACCTCAAGGAATCGGGCCTGCGGGAGATCCTCAACTACGGCCACACCCTCGCGCACGCCATCGAGAAGAACGAGCGCTACAAGTGGCGGCACGGCGCGGCCGTGTCCGTCGGCATGGTCTTCGCCGCCGAACTCGGCCGGCTCGCGGGCCGCCTCGACGACGCCACCGCCGACCGCCACAAGGAGATCCTCGCCGCCGTCGGCCTGCCGCTGACCTACCGCGGTGACCAGTGGCCCAAGCTGCTCCAGACCATGCAGGTCGACAAGAAGTCCCGCGGCAACCTGCTGCGCTTCATCGTCCTCGACGGACTGGGCAAGCCCACGGTGCTGGAGGGCCCCGACCCGGCGCACCTGATCGCCGCCTACGGCGAGGTGTCCGCGTGAGCCGCAGGGTGCTGGTGCTGAACGGCCCGAACCTGGGCCGGCTCGGCTCGCGCGAGCCCGATGTGTACGGGGCCACCTCGTACGCAGGGCTGGTGGACAGCTGCCGGACGCTGGGCGAGGAGCTCGGCTTCGACGTCGAGGTCCGCGAGACCAACGACGAGGGCGAGATCATCCGCTGGCTGCACGAGGCGGCGGACGGCAAGATTCCCGTGGTCATCAACCCGGGGGCCTTCACGCACTACTCGTACGGGATGAGGGACGCGGCCGCGCAGCGCACCGCGCCGCTCATCGAGGTGCACATCTCGAACCCGTACGCCCGCGAGGAGTTCCGGCACACCTCGGTCATCGCCTCGGTGGCGACCGGGACGGTGGCGGGCTTCGGCATCGGCTCCTACCGGCTGGCGCTGCGCGCGCTGGCGGACGAGATCTCCCTCTGACGCCCTGCCCGGCGGTGCTGGTGGACCGCCGGGCCTCCGGGGTCATATAACGTTCTCGCATCAGTCGCCGGAACGAGACGGAGTGGCAGCGGATGCAGCAAGGAGTGGGGGGCGCGAGCGCGGGCTGGGGGCAGTCGGGACCCCGTCCGGCGGCGCCTCCGCAACCGCCGATACCTCCGGCGCAGGGCTGGCCGGGGATGCCGCCGCCGCACGCCCACCACGCCGGGCCGCCGTCGCAGCCGGTGACGCCCGTACCGGAGGCCACTGGGCACGTTCCGCTGCCGCCCGCGGTGCCGGGCACCGGAGCGGCCACCCTCGCCGTGCTGCTGATCGGCCCGGCCGGCGCGGGGAAGACCACCGTGGCCCGGCACTGGGCCAGCACCAGGCCGGTCCCGACCGCGCACGTCAGCCTCGACGACGTCCGCGAGTGGGTGTGCTCCGGCTTCGCCGACCCGCAGGCGGGCTGGAACGAGCACTCCGAGGCCCAATACCGCCTCGCCCGCCGCACCTGCGGCTTCGCCGCCCGCAACTACCTGGCGAACGGGATCTCCTGCATCCTCGACGACGCCGTCTTCCCCGACCGGCCGGTCGTCGGCCTGGGCGGCTGGAAACGGCACGTGGGCCCCGCGCTGCTGCCGGTGGTCCTCCTGCCCGGCCTGGAAATCGTCCTGGAGCGCAACGCCGCACGCTCCGGCAACCGGCGGCTCTCCGACGAGGAGGTCGCGCGGATCCACGGGCGGATGGCGGGCTGGTACGGCTCCGGTCTGCCGATCATCGACAACTCGCATCTTGATGTGGAGGGGACGGCGCGGGCGCTCGACGAAACGTTGGCGCGTGCGCTGGCTTGACCGGTCTTCCTCGGCTCGCCGCCGCGGCTGGGCTCCGCCCCGCTCTTCGCGCCTCAATCGCCGGCGGGGCTGGGGTGGTGCCCCCGGGGCGGGGTTTGACCGCCGGTCGGGTCCCGCTGCTGGGGCTCCGCCCCAGACCCCGCGCCTCAATCGCCGGCGAGGCTGGAATGCCCCGGGGCGGGGCCCCGATCCCCGGGCCGGGGCGGTTCCGCCTCAAACGCCGGCGGGGCTGGGGTGGTGCCCTCCGGGCGGAGCGACTTTGCCGGTCGGGGTCGCGGGGTCCCTCCGGGACGTCTCCTCGGCTCGCGCACTAAGGCACGGACCAGCAGTTCAGCGTGGTTGCGCGCTCGTCCTGCGGGGACATCCCGGAGTGCCCCCGCTCCACCAGCAGGCACCAGGGCCCGGCCCGGTGTGCGGGGGAGTGGATTCCAAGCCGGGCCCGGGCGGGGCCGGAGTGGGGCTTGGGGTGGGGACACGCCGGAGTGTCCCCGCAGGACGAGCGCGCAACCCCCTGGAACATGTCGAAGCACGCCTTCGTGCGCGAGCCGAGGAGACACTCCGGAGGGGCACCGCCCCGAGCCCCGCTCCGGCCCCGCCCGGAGGGCACCCCCCAGCCCCGCCGGCGTTTGAGGCGAACCGCACCGGCCCGGGGGACCGGGGCCCCGCCCCGGGGGCGCCACCCCAGCCCCGCCGGCGTTTGAGGCGAACCGCACCCGGCCCGGGGAACGGGGCCCCGCCCCAAGGGCACCACCCCAGCCCCGCCGGCGTTTGAGGCGAACCGGGCCCGCCCGGGGGATCGGGGCCGGCCCCGTCCGGACGCGCTCACCAGGACGGATGCGCGAGGCACTCGTACGCTCGAAGACATGTCAGACGTGTACGCCGCCCGCCGGAGCTCGCTTCGCGACCGCTGTGCCGCCGCGGGGAACGCCGCCGCGCTGATCACGCGTCCGGCGAACGTCCGCTACCTCTCCGGGGCCTCCCCCCTCGGTGCCGTCCTGCTCGTCGGGCCCGCCGAAGACGTGATGTTCTGCGGCAGCGCACCCACCGGCGAGGTGGACGAGGGGCGGCTCGACGACCGGCTCAGGGTCTCCGTGCTGGCGAGCCCCGGCGGGGACCCGGCCGTCGCGGCCGGTGACATGGCCGCCGCGCTGCGGGCCGACTCCCTCGCGGTGGAGGAGCACCACCTCACCGTGGCCCGGCACCGGGCCCTGCGCTCCGTGGCGCCCAAGCTGCGCCTCGCGGACCTCGGCACCGCCGTGGAGCAGCAGCGCCTCGTCAAGGACGAGGAGGAGATCGCCTGCCTGCGCATCGCCGCCGAAATCGCCGATCAGGCCCTCGGTGAGCTGCTGGAGTCCATCCTCGTCGGCCGTACCGAACGCCATCTGGCGCTGGAGCTGGAGCGGCGCCTCGTCGACCACGGGGCGGACGGGCCCGCCTTCCCGACCTCCGTGGGCACCGGCCCGCACTCCGGCCGCCCCCGGCACCGGCCCTCAGACCGCCGGGTCGAGGAGGGTGACTTCCTCTCCGTCTGCCTCGGGGCCAACTACCGCGGCTACCGCTGCGAGATCGGCCGCACCTTCGTGATCGGCACCACCCCCGCCGACTGGCAGATCGAGCTGTACGACCTCGTCTTCGCCGCTCAGCGCGCCGGGCGCGAGGCGCTCCTGCCCGGGGCCGCGTACCGTGATGTGGATCATGCGGCACGGTCGGTACTGGACTCCGCCGGCCACGGGGAGGCGCTCGCCGCGTCGACCGGACACGGTGTGGGTCTCGAAATCGACGAGGACCCGCAGCTTGCACCTACGGCAATGGGTAAACTGGACGCTTGCGTGCCGGTCACCGTCGAACCGGGGGTTCACCTCCCGGGCCGGGGAGGTGTCCGGATCGATGACACGCTCGTCGTGCGCCCCGAGGCGGACGGCGGTCCCGAGCTACTCACCATTACGACCAAGGAGCTGCTCGCGCTCTAGTCCGCTCCGCCGGACTGTGCGCGCACCCGTGGTCTTCCAGTGCAGGAGATTCCGCAACCGTGGCTTCCACGAACGACCTCAAGAACGGCATGGTGCTCAAGCTCGACGGTGACCAGCTCTGGTCCGTCGTCGAGTTCCAGCACGTCAAGCCCGGCAAGGGCCCGGCCTTCGTGCGCACCAAGCTCAAGCACGTGCTCTCCGGCAAGGTCGTCGACAAGACCTTCAACGCCGGCACGAAGGTCGAGACCGCCACGATCGACCGGCGTGACATGCAGTTCTCGTACATGGACGGCGAGTACTTCGTCTTCATGGACATGCAGACCTTCGACCAGCTGATGGTCGACCGCAAGGCCGTCGGCGACTCCGCCAACTTCCTCATCGAGGGCATGACCGCCTCGGTGGCGCAGCACGAGGGCTCGGTGCTCTACGTCGAGCTCCCCGCCGCCGTCGAGCTCGTGATCGAGCACACCGACCCGGGCGTCCAGGGCGACCGCTCCACCGGTGGCACCAAGCCGGCGAAGCTCGAGACGGGCCACGAGATCCAGGTCCCGCTCTTCGTCAACACCGGCGAGAAGGTCAAGGTCGACACCCGCACCAGCGACTACCTCGGCCGGGTGAGCAGCTAACCGTGGCTGCCCGGAGCAACGCGCGCAAGCGCGCCTTCCAGATCCTGTTCGAGGCCGACCAACGCGGGGTGCCCGTGCGCGAGGTCCTCGCGGACTGGATCCGCCACGCCCGGTCGGACGACCGGCAGCCGCCGGTCAGCGCCTTCACGATGGATCTCGTCGAGGGGTACGCCGACAAGGTGAACCGGATCGACGACCTGATCGTCACCTACGCCGTGGACTGGGAACTCGACCGCATGCCGGTCGTGGACCGCAACATCCTGCGGCTCGGTGCCTACGAGCTGATCTGGGTGGACGACACCCCGGACGCAGTGGCCATCGACGAGGCCGTCCAGCTGGCCAAGGAGTTCTCGACGGACGACTCGCCTTCGTTCGTCAACGGGCTGCTGGCCCGCTTCAAGGACCTGAAGCCGAGCCTGCGCCGGGGCGAGTAGCCCCCGGCCGATCGGCGACCACGGAGGGCCCGCAGCGCACGCGCGCTGCGGGCCCTCCGTTTGTGTGCGGCCGCGCGGACTTCGAACGCGAAAACGGCGGGTGCCGGGAACCCTCTCGGGCTCCCGGCACCCGCCGGTACGTTTCTGCTGGTCCTGGGACCGGGGACTCAGACGTCCTCGTGGGCCACGGCGCGACGCGCATCCGCGTCCAGCACGCCCCAGCTGATCAGCTGCTCGGTCAGGACCGAGGGGGACTGGTCGTAGATGACGGCCAGCGTGCGCAGGTCGTCCTGGCGGATCGACAGCACCTTGCCGTTGTAGTCGCCGCGCTGGCTCTGGATCGTTGCCGCGTACCGCTGGAGCGGGCCGGCCTTCTCGGCGGGCACGCCCGCCAGGCGCTCCAGGTCGAGGCGCAGCTTCGGCGGCGGCTCGGCGGCCCCGCCCGGCGTCGTACCCGGCAGCAGTTCCTGCACCGGAACCCCGTAGAAGTCCGCCAGCTCGGCAAGGCGCTGGACGGTCACGGCGCGGTCCCCGCGCTCGTAGGAACCGACCACCACGGCCTTCCACCGGCCCTGCGACTTCTCCTCGACACCGTGGAGGGAGAGGCCCTGCTGGGTGCGGATGGCGCGGAGCTTGGCCCCGAGCTGTTTGGCGTATTCGCTGGACATAACGCTCCCGGACGCTGTGACGCTGTGACTACATGGCTGACATGCGGCTCCGCCGCGCGGCTGGTAACTCACTGTGAGGTTACGCAGCGTTACTTGGCCGCGTCAAGCCGAATGGTCACCGTCGCCCCCTCGGGAACGGCCCCAGGAGCCCCGTGGGAGCTCCCCCGCGCCGGGCCGGTGCGGGCCCGGCCGGCCGCCCCTGCTATCCTGTGAGGCGTACATCAGACGTCCTTTAAGGTCCGTCCCGTGAGGCGGAGAAGGAGGTCCTTTTCATGGACACCCAGCAGAACACCGATGCCGCGCGCTCCGTTCTCGAAGCGCAGGACATCGCCCGGGTGGTGACCCGGATCGCCCACGAGATCGTCGAACGCGCCAAGGGCGCCGACGACGTGGTGCTCCTCGGCATTCCCACCCGCGGTGTGTACCTCGCCCGCCGGCTGGCCGCCAAGCTCGAAGAGATCACCGGTACGAAGATTCCGGTCGGCTCCCTCGACATCACCATGTACCGCGACGACCTGCGGATGAAGCCAGCCCGCGCGATCGGCCGCACCGAGATCCCCGGTGACGACCTCGACGGCCGCCTCGTCGTCCTCGTCGACGACGTCCTCTTCTCCGGGCGCACCATCCGCGCCGCCCTCGACGCCCTCGGCGACCTCGGCCGCCCCCGCGCCGTGCAGCTCGCCGTCCTCGTCGACCGTGGCCACCGGGAACTGCCGATCCGCGCCGACTACGTCGGCAAGAACCTCCCCACGTCGCTGCGGGAGACCGTCAAGGTCCAGCTCCAGGAGGAGGACGGCCGTGACGCCGTGCTGCTCGGCCAGCGGACCGCCCGGGCAGCCGGGCAGTAGCCCCTGCGCACCCCCGGGCCCCCACGGGGTCCGCGCCGAAGTCTGCCCTGACCCGCCCTGCGCGGACGCCCCCCTCGTGGTGCCCCGTTCGGCTGCCCTGCCCGAAACCCCGCCAGCCAGCCTGCCCTCCTGACCTACGGAGCCATCCAGATGAAGCGCCACCTCATCTCGGCCGCCGATCTCACGCGCGACGACGCCGTCCTGATCCTCGACACCGCCGAGGAGATGGCCCGCGTCGCGGACCGGCCGATCAAGAAGCTGCCCACGCTGCGCGGCCTCACCGTCGTCAACCTCTTCTTCGAGGACTCGACCCGCACCCGGATCTCCTTCGAGGCGGCCGCCAAGCGGCTCTCCGCCGACGTCATCAACTTCTCCGCCAAGGGCTCCTCGGTTTCCAAGGGCGAATCCCTGAAGGACACCGCGCTGACCCTGGAGGCCATGGGCGCCGACGCGGTCGTCATCCGCCACCACGCCTCCGGCGCCCCCTACCGGCTCGCGACCTCCGGCTGGATCGACTCGGCCGTGGTCAACGCCGGCGACGGCACCCACGAGCACCCCACGCAGGCCCTGCTGGACGCCTTCACCATGCGCCGCCGCCTCGTCGGCCGCGACGCCGGCCTCGGCAAGGACCTCGCCGGCCGCCGGATCACCATCGTCGGCGACGTCCTGCACAGCCGCGTCGCCCGCTCCAACGTGCAGCTGCTCCACACGCTCGGCGCCGAGGTCACCGTGGTGGCCCCGCCGACCCTGGTCCCGATCGGCGTCGAGAGCTGGCCCTGCGAGGTCTCGTACAACCTGGACGAGGTGCTGCCGAAGTCCGATGCGGTGATGATGCTGCGTGTGCAGCGCGAACGCATGAACGCCGCCTTCTTCCCGACCGAACGCGAGTACTCCCGCCGGTACGGGCTCGACGGCGACCGCATGGCGAAGATGCCCGAGCACGCCATCGTGATGCACCCCGGCCCGATGAACCGCGGCATGGAGATCACCGCCGAGGTCGCCGACTCCGACCGCTGCACGGCCGTCGAGCAGGTCGCCAACGGCGTCTCCACCCGGATGGCCGTCCTTTACCTGCTGCTCGGAGGCTCCGAGCCCGCCGTCACCACCACCCCCGCCGCGCGCACCGAGGAGAGCAAGTAACCATGAGCAAGATCCTGATCCGTGGCGCGAAGGTACTCGGCGGCGAGGCGCAGGACATCCTGATCGACGGCGAGACCATCGCCGAGGTCGGGCAGAACCTGTCCGCCGACGGCGCGACGGTCATCGAGGCCGCCGGCCAGGTCCTCCTCCCCGGCCTCGTCGACCTGCACACCCACCTGCGCGAGCCCGGCCGCGAGGACTCCGAGACGGTCCTCACCGGCACCCGCGCCGCCGCCTCCGGCGGCTACACCGCCGTCTTCGCCATGGCGAACACCTTCCCCGTCGCCGACACCGCCGGCGTCGTCGAGCAGGTGTGGCGCCTGGGCAAGGAGTCCGGCTACTGCGACGTGCAGCCCATCGGCGCCGTCACCGTCGGCCTCGAGGGCAAGCAGCTCGCCGAGCTGGGCGCCATGCACGACTCCGCCGCCCGCGTCACCGTCTTCTCCGACGACGGCAAGTGCGTCGACGACGCCGTGATCATGCGCCGCGCCCTGGAGTACGTGAAGGCCTTCGGCGGCGTCGTCGCCCAGCACGCCCAGGAGCCCCGGCTCACCGAGGGCGCCCAGATGAACGAGGGCGTCGTCTCCGCCGAGCTGGGTCTGGGCGGCTGGCCGGCCGTCGCCGAGGAGTCGATCATCGCCCGCGACGTGCTCCTCGCCGAGCACGTCGGCTCCCGCGTGCACATCTGCCACCTCTCCACCGCCGGCTCCGTCGAGATCGTCCGCTGGGCCAAGTCCCGCGGCATCGACGTCACCGCCGAGGTCACCCCGCACCACCTCCTCCTCACCGACGAGCTCGTGCGCTCGTACAACGCGGTCTACAAGGTCAACCCGCCGCTGCGCACCGAGAAGGACGTGCTGGCCCTGCGCGAGGCCCTCGCGGACGGCACGATCGACATCGTGGCCACCGACCACGCCCCGCACCCGCACGAGGACAAGGACTGCGAGTGGGCCGCGGCCGCCATGGGCATGGTCGGCCTGGAGACCGCCCTCTCCGTCGTCCAGCAGACGATGGTGGAGACCGGGCTGCTCGACTGGGCGGGCGTCGCCGAGCGGATGTCCTTCGCCCCGGCGCGCATCGGCGGCCTGGACCACCACGGCCGTCCCGTCTCGGCAGGTGAACCCGCCAACCTGACCTTGGTCGATACCTCGTACCGTGGTGTCGTGGACCCCGCACACTTCGCCTCCCGCAGCCGCAACACGCCTTACGAGGGCCGTGAGCTGCCGGGGCGCGTCACCCACACCTTCCTGCGGGGCCGGGCAACGGTCATGGACGGGACGCTGGCGTGACACCTGCAGTAATCCAACTGGCCGCCGAGGCCGCCGAGCGACAGTCGGCGGAGGTGACCAGCTTCGGCGCCCGCATGGCGTGGGTGATCGGCCTGGCCGTCTTCATCGCCTTCGTGTACTGGCTGATGCGGCAAGGCTGGAAATGGCGCGGAGCCCTGCAGAACGACCTGCCGGAGCTCCCCGCCGCCCCCGACGGTCTCCCCGCGCACCGGCTGGCCCTGACCGGCCGCTACCACGGGTCTACCACCGCCGGCCAATGGCTCGACCGGATCGTCGCCCACGGTCTGGGGGTGCGCAGCCGGGTGGAGCTCACGCTCACCGACGCGGGCCTCGACGTGGTCCGACCGGGTGCCACCGACTTCTTCGTACCGGCCGCGCAACTGCGCGGCGCCCGCCTCGACAAGGGAATCGCGGGCAAGGTACTCACCGAGGGCGGTCTGCTCGTCGTCACATGGGCGCACGGCGACAAGCTGATCGACTCCGGATTCCGCTCCGACCGCGCGGCCGAACACGCCGCCTGGGTCGAAGCCGTCAATCTCATGAACCAATCCATCACGAGGGAAGGCGCCGAACGATGACGACCTCCACCAGGGGAGCAGACAAAACTCCCGCCGTTCTCGTCCTGGAGGACGGTCGGATCTTCCGGGGCCGCGCCTACGGCGCCCACGGGGAGACCTTCGGCGAGGCCGTGTTCTCCACGGGCATGACCGGCTACCAGGAGACCCTCACCGACCCGTCGTACCACCGCCAGGTCGTCGTGATGACCGCCCCGCACGTGGGCAACACCGGCGTCAACGACGAGGACCCCGAGTCCTCCCGCATCTGGGTGTCCGGCTACGTCGTACGCGACCCCGCCCGCATCCCCTCCAACTGGCGCTCCCAGCGCTCGCTGGACGAGGAGCTCGTCAAGCAGGGAGTCGTCGGCATCTCCGGCGTCGACACCCGCGCCCTGACCCGCCACCTGCGCGAGCGCGGCGCCATGCGCGTCGGCATCTTCTCCGGCAACGCGCTCGCCGACGACGGCACGCTCCTCGCGAAGGTCCGCCAGGCCCCCGAGATGACGGGTGCGAACCTCTCCGCGGAGGTCGCCACCAAGGAGACCTACGTGGTCCCCGCCATCGGTGAGAAGAAGTTCACCGTGGCCGCCGTCGACCTCGGCATCAAGGGCATGACCCCGCACCGCATGGCCGAGCGCGGCATCGAGGTGCACGTGCTCCCCGCCACCGCGACCATCGAGGACGTCTACGCGGTCGGCCCCGACGGCGTGTTCTTCTCCAACGGCCCGGGCGACCCGGCCACCGCCGACCACGCGGTCTCCGTCATGCAGGGCGTCCTGGCCCGCAAGACCCCGCTCTTCGGCATCTGCTTCGGCAACCAGATCCTGGGCCGCGCGCTCGGCTTCGGCACCTACAAGCTGAAGTACGGCCACCGCGGCATCAACCAGCCGGTGCAGGACCGCACCACCGGCAAGGTCGAGGTCACCGCGCACAACCACGGCTTCGCCGTCGACGCGCCCCTCGACAAGGTGTCCGAGACCCCCTACGGCCGCGCCGAGGTCTCGCACGTCTGCCTGAACGACAACGTCGTGGAGGGCCTCCAGCTGCTCGACCAGCCGGCCTTCTCCGTCCAGTACCACCCCGAGGCGGCCGCGGGCCCGCACGACGCCGCGTACCTCTTCGACCGCTTCACGTCTTTGATGAGCACCACCCAGATGGAGGCCGAGCGTGCCTAAGCGCACCGATATCCAGTCCGTCCTGGTCATCGGCTCCGGCCCGATCGTCATCGGCCAGGCCGCCGAGTTCGACTACTCCGGCACCCAGGCCTGCCGCATCCTCAAGGCCGAGGGCCTGCGGGTCATCCTGGTCAACTCCAACCCCGCGACGATCATGACCGACCCGGAGATCGCCGACGCCACGTACGTCGAGCCGATCACCCCCGAGTTCGTCGAGAAGATCATCGCGAAGGAGCGCCCCGACGCGCTGCTCCCCACCCTCGGCGGCCAGACCGCGCTGAACACCGCGATCTCCATGCACGAGCAGGGTGTGCTGGAGAAGTACGGCGTCGAGCTCATCGGCGCGAACGTCGAGGCCATCAACAAGGGCGAGGACCGCGACCTCTTCAAGGGCGTCGTCGAGGCCGTCAAGGGCAAGATCGGCTACGGCGAGTCCGCCCGCTCGGTCATCTGCCACTCGATGGAGGACGTCCTCGGGGGCGTCGAGACCCTCGGCGGCTACCCCGTCGTCGTGCGGCCCTCCTTCACCATGGGCGGCGCCGGTTCCGGCTTCGCCCACAACGAGGAGGAACTGCGCCGGATCGCCGGCCAGGGCCTGACGCTCTCCCCGACCACCGAGGTGCTCCTGGAGGAGTCGATCCTCGGCTGGAAGGAGTACGAGCTCGAGCTGATGCGCGACACCAAGGACAACGTGGTCGTCGTCTGCTCGATCGAGAACTTCGACCCGATGGGCGTCCACACCGGTGACTCGATCACCGTCGCCCCGGCGATGACGCTGACCGACCGCGAGTACCAGCGGCTGCGCGACATCGGCATCGCGATCATCCGCGAGGTCGGCGTCGACACCGGCGGCTGCAACATCCAGTTCGCGATCAACCCCGAAGACGGCCGCGTCATCGTCATCGAGATGAACCCGCGTGTCTCGCGGTCCTCGGCGCTCGCCTCGAAGGCCACCGGCTTCCCGATCGCCAAGATCGCCGCCAAGCTGGCCATCGGCTACACGCTCGACGAGGTCCCCAACGACATCACCGAGAAGACGCCGGCCTCCTTCGAGCCGACCCTCGACTACGTCGTCGTCAAGGCCCCGCGCTTCGCGTTCGAGAAGTTCCCGGCCGCCGACGCGACCCTCACCACCACCATGAAGTCGGTGGGCGAGGCCATGGCCATCGGCCGCAACTTCACCGAGGCCCTGCAGAAGGCGCTGCGCTCCCTGGAGAAGAAGGGCTCGCAGTTCACCTTCACCGGGCCCGTCGGCGACAAGGACGAGCTGCTCGCCACCGCGGTCCGCCCGACCGACGGCCGCATCAACACCGTCATGCAGGCCATCCGCGCCGGCGCCACCCAGGAAGAGGTCTTCGAGTCCACGAAGATCGACCCCTGGTTCGTCGACCAGCTCTTCCTCATCAAGGAGATCGCCGACGAGCTCGCCGAGGCCGACAAGCTCTACCCCGAGCTGCTCGCCGAGGCCAAGCGCCACGGCTTCTCCGACGCCCAGATCGCCGAGATCCGCGGCCTGCGCGAGGACGTCGTCCGCGAGGTACGCCACGCGCTGGGCATCCGCCCGGTCTACAAGACGGTCGACACCTGCGCCGCCGAGTTCGCGGCGAAGACCCCGTACTTCTACTCCTCGTACGACGAGGAGTCCGAGGTCGCGCCCCGCGAGAAGCCCGCGGTCATCATCCTGGGCTCCGGCCCGAACCGCATCGGCCAGGGCATCGAGTTCGACTACTCCTGCGTCCACGCCTCCTTCGCCCTCAGCGACGCCGGCTACGAGACCGTGATGGTCAACTGCAACCCGGAGACCGTCTCCACCGACTACGACACCTCCGACCGCCTGTACTTCGAGCCGCTGACGCTCGAGGACGTGCTGGAGATCGTCCACGCCGAGTCGCTGGCCGGCCCGATCGCCGGTGTCGTCGTCCAGCTCGGCGGCCAGACCCCCCTCGGTCTCGCCCAGGCGCTCAAGGACAACGGCGTCCCCGTCGTCGGCACCCCGCCGGAGGCCATCCACGCCGCCGAGGACCGCGGCGCCTTCGGCCAGGTGCTCGCCGACGCGGGCCTGCCCGCGCCCAAGCACGGCACCGCCACCACGTTCGCGGGCGCGAAGGCGATCGCCGACGAGATCGGCTACCCGGTCCTCGTCCGCCCGTCCTACGTGCTCGGCGGCCGCGGCATGGAGATCGTCTACGACGAGGCCCGCCTCGAGTCGTACATCGCCGAGTCCACCGAGATCTCGCCGACCCGCCCCGTGCTGGTCGACCGCTTCCTCGACGACGCCATCGAGATCGACGTCGACGCCCTGTACGACGGCACCGAGCTCTACCTCGGCGGCGTCATGGAGCACATCGAGGAAGCCGGCATCCACTCCGGCGACTCCGCCTGCGCCCTGCCCCCGATCACCCTCGGCGGCTTCGACATCAAGCGCCTGCGCGCCTCCACCGAGGCCATCGCCAAGGGCGTCGGCGTCCGCGGCCTGATCAACATCCAGTTCGCGATGGCGGGCGACATCCTCTACGTGCTGGAGGCCAACCCGCGGGCCTCCCGGACCGTCCCCTTCACCTCGAAGGCGACCGCGGTTCCGCTCGCCAAGGCCGCCGCCCGCATCTCGCTCGGCGCCACCATCGCCGAGCTGCGCGCCGAGGGCATGCTCCCGAAGACCGGCGACGGCGGCACCCTGCCGCTCGACGCGCCGATCTCCGTCAAGGAGGCCGTCATGCCGTGGTCGCGCTTCCGCGACATCCACGGCCGCGGCGTGGACACCGTCCTCGGCCCGGAGATGCGCTCCACCGGCGAGGTCATGGGCATCGACTCCGTCTTCGGCACGGCCTACGCCAAGTCGCAGGCCGGCGCCTACGGCCCGCTGCCCACCAAGGGCCGTGCCTTCATCTCCGTCGCCAACCGCGACAAGCGCTCGATGATCTTCCCGGCGCGCGAGCTCGTCGCCCACGGCTTCGAGCTGCTCGCCACCTCCGGCACCGCCGAGGTGCTGCGCCGCAACGGCATCAACGCCACCGTGGTGCGCAAGCTCAGCGAGGGCGAGGGCCCGAACGGCGAGAAGACCATCGTCCAGCTGATCCACGACGGCCAGGTCGACCTGATCGTCAACACCCCGTACGGCACCGGCGGCCGCCTCGACGGCTACGAGATCCGCACGGCGGCCGTGGCGCGCAGCGTCCCGTGCCTGACCACGGTCCAGGCGCTCGCCGCGGCCGTCCAGGGCATCGACGCGCTGAACCGCGGCGACGTGGGCGTGCGCTCCCTCCAGGAGCACGCGGAGCACCTGACCGCGGCCCGCGACTAGCAGCCCGTACGAGGCAGGGGGACACCGGATTCGCCGAGGCGACGGGTGTCCCCCTTCTCATGACCGCACGGAGGAGCCTCCCCGATGTACAAACTCTTCTTCAACCTGGTCTTCAAGCGCATGGACCCGGAGCAGGCCCACTACATGGCCTTCCGCTGGATCCGCCTCGCGGCCCGCACGCCCGTCCTTCGCACCTTCATCGCCGCCTGGCTCGCCCCCCGCTACGAGGAGCTGCGCACGGAGGCACTGGGCCTGCGCATGCACGGCCCCTTCGGGCTGGCCGCCGGTTTCGACAAGAACGCCGTCGCCATCGACGGCATGTCGATGCTCGGCTTCGACCACATCGAGATCGGCACCGTCACCGGCCAGGCCCAGCCCGGCAACCCCAAGAAGCGGCTGTTCCGCCTGGTGCCCGACCGCGCCCTGATCAACCGCATGGGGTTCAACAACGAGGGCTCGGCGGCCGTCGCCGAGCGGCTCGCCGCCCGCCGGCCGGTCTTCAAGACCGTCGTCGGCGTCAACATCGGCAAGACCAAGGTCGTGCCGGAGGCCGAGGCCGCCGCGGACTACGTGCTCTCCACCGAGCGGCTCGCCCGGCACGCGGACTACCTCGTCGTCAACGTTTCCTCCCCGAACACCCCGGGTCTGCGCAACCTCCAGGCCACCGAGTCGCTGCGCCCGCTGCTGACCGCCGTGCGCGAGGCCGCCGACCGCGCCGTCACCGACCGCCGGGTCCCGCTGCTCGTCAAGATCGCCCCGGACCTCGCCGACGAGGACGTCGACGCCGTCGCGGACCTGGCCCTGGAGCTGGGCCTGGACGGCATCATCGCGACGAACACCACCATCGCCCGCGAGGGTCTGGGCCTGAAGTCCTCCCCGGCCCTGGTGAAGGAGACCGGCGGCCTGTCCGGCGCCCCCGTCAAGGAGCGCTCCCTGGAGGTCCTGCGCCGCCTGTACGCCCGTGTGGGGGACCGGCTCGTCCTCGTCGGTGTCGGGGGCATCGAGAACGCCGAGGACGCCTGGCAGCGGATCCTGGCCGGTGCCACGCTGGTCCAGGGCTACAGCGCCTTCATCTACGAGGGCCCCTTCTACGCCCGCGCCATCCACAAGGGCCTGGCCGCGCGCCTGGCCGCCAGCCCGTACGCGACGCTCGCCGAAGCGGTGGGCGCCGAGACCGCCGAGACCCGAAAGGCCGCGCAGTGACCGTGACCCCCTTTGGCACCCGCCTCCGCGAGGCGATGGACTCCCGCGGCCCGCTGTGCGTGGGCATCGACCCGCACGCCGCGCTGCTGGCCCAGTGGGGCCTGGACGACGACGTGGCCGGCCTGGAGCGGTTCTCCCGTACGGTCGTCGAGGCTCTGGCGGAGTCGGTGGCGGTGTTCAAGCCGCAGGCCGCCTTCTTCGAGCGGTTCGGCTCGCGGGGCATCGCGGTGCTGGAGCGCACGGTCGCCGACGCGCGGTCGGCGGGCACGCTGGTGGTGATGGACGCGAAGCGGGGTGACATCGGCTCCACGATGGCGGCCTACGCCGAGACCTTCCTCGCGCCGTCCTCCCCGCTCTTCTCGGACGCGCTGACCGTCTCCCCGTACCTGGGTTACGGCTCGCTGAAGCCGGCCGTCGACCTGGCGCGGGAGTCGGGGGCGGGCCTGTTCGTGCTGGCCCTCACCTCGAACCCGGAGGGTGCGGAGGTCCAGCGGGCGGTCCGCGCGGACGGGCGGTCGATCGGCGCGACGATGCTGGCCCACCTGGCGGCGGAGAACGAGGGTGCCGACCCGATGGGCTCCTTCGGAGCGGTGGTCGGCGCCACGCTGGGCGACCTGTCCTCCTTCGACCTGGACATCAACGGCCCGCTGCTCGCCCCGGGCATCGGTGCCCAGGGTGCGACCGCGGCGGACCTCCCGGCGGTCTTCGGCAAGGCCGTCCGCAACGTCGTCCCGAACGTGTCGCGGGGCGTCCTGAAGCACGGCCCGGACATCGCGGCCCTCCGCGCGAGCGCGGCCGCGTTCGCGAGCGAGATCTGGGAAGCCGTCTCCGCGCAGACGTGACCCGCACCACCACCGGCGGGAGCCGCTCCGCACACCGATCCGGTGCCCGGAAGGACCCCGCCGGACACGCGCGTCGCACGGCCTGACGAAATTCGAACGTCTTTCACCGGACAAAACATGGGTACTTTGTCCGTGATGTACGGTTCAGTGGAGGCTGACCAGGACTTTTCGTCCGTTTGCGCTGACTGGAGCGGTCATGGCCGCTAGTCTCCGACCAGAGTGAACGTGCAGCGAACGAGTTCCACCGCTGTTCGGGAGCTCGCCTGGTGTGGTGCCTTTGGGTTCCCCACCGGTCCGTATCCGACAGTTCGACATCCGAGGTGACGTAGGCGTGGCTCTTCCGCCCCTTACCCCTGAACAGCGCGCAGCCGCGCTCGAAAAGGCCGCCGCGGCTCGCCGGGAGCGGGCCGAGGTGAAGAATCGACTCAAGCACTCCGGCGCCTCGCTCCAAGAGGTCATCAAGACGGGCCAGGAGAACGACGTCATCGGCAAGATGAAGGTCTCCGCCCTGCTGGAGTCCCTGCCTGGCGTGGGCAAGGTGCGCGCCAAGCAGATCATGGAGCGCCTCGGCATCTCCGAATCCCGGCGTGTCCGAGGTCTCGGCTCCAACCAGATCGCTTCTCTGGAGCGTGAGTTCGGCACTCCCGCCGGCTGACGCGTCGCCTGAAGTTCTTCCGGCGTTCTCAGGCAGTCCCGGGAACCTGGATAATCGCTCTATGGCAGCAGAGGTTCGTCCGCGGCTGACCGTGCTCTCCGGCCCTTCGGGGGTCGGCAAGAGCACGGTCGTCGCGCATATGCGCAAGGTCCACCCCGAGGTCTGGCTCTCGGTGTCGGCCACCACCCGCAAGCCGCGGCCCGGTGAGCGACACGGAGTCCAGTACTTCTTCGTCAACGACGACGAGTTCGACAAGCTGATCGCCAACGGCGAGCTGCTGGAGTGGGCCGAGTTCGCGGGCAACCGCTACGGCACGCCGCGCGGCGCGGTGCTGGAACGCCTCGAGAACGGCGAGCCGGTACTGCTGGAGATCGACCTCCAGGGCGCACGGCTCGTACGCGAGTCCATGCCCGAAGCCCAACTGGTCTTCCTGGCCCCGCCGAGCTGGGACGAGCTGGTCCGCCGGCTGACCGGCCGGGGTACCGAGTCGGCCGAGGTCATCGAGCGCCGGCTGGCCACCGCCAAGATCGAGCTCGCTGCCGAATCCGAGTTCGACACCACCCTGGTCAACACCTCCGTCGAGGACGTGTCGCGTGAGCTGCTAGCCTTGATGGAAGTTGTCTGATCGTTGATCGGTCTTTTCGATTCGGTCAATGCCTGATCTTTCACCCATCTTCGGAAGGTAGAGCGTGTCCTCTTCCATCACTGCGCCCGAGGGCATCATCAACCCGCCGATCGACGAGCTGCTCGAGGCCACGGACTCGAAGTACAGCCTCGTGATCTACGCGGCCAAGCGCGCGCGTCAGATCAACGCGTACTACTCCCAGCTCGGCGAGGGCCTGCTGGAGTACGTCGGCCCGCTGGTGGACACCCACGTCCACGAGAAGCCGCTTTCGATCGCGCTGCGCGAGATCAACGCGGGTCTGCTGACCTCCGAGGCCATCGAGGCCCCGGCTCAGTAAGGCACGTTTCCTTTCACCACAGGCCCGGCAGAACATCTGCCGGGCCTGTGGTGTGTCATGGGTAGGTACGGCGGATGCGCGGATGCGCGGATGTGTCGAAGAAGGAGAGTGCGTCGTGGGCAAGCCGAAGGTCGTGCTGGGAGTCAGCGGCGGGATCGCCGCCTACAAGGCGTGCGAGCTGCTGCGCCGGCTGACCGAGTCCGGGCACGAGGTGCGGGTGGTGCCCACGGCCGCGTCCCTCCGGTTCGTCGGCGAGGCCACCTGGGCCGCACTGTCCGGGAACCCGGCCTCCACCGAGGTGTGGGAGACCGTCCACGAGGTGCCCCACGTGCGCATCGGGCAGGCGGCCGACCTCGTCGTCGTGGCCCCCGCCACCGCGGACATGCTGGCCAAGGCCGCCCACGGGCTGGCCGACGACCTGCTCACCAACACCCTGCTCACCGCACGCTGTCCGGTGGTCTTCGCCCCCGCCATGCACACCGAGATGTGGGAGCACCCCGCCACCCAGGAGAACGTGGCCACCCTGCGACGGCGCGGAGCCGTCGTCATCGAGCCCGCCGTGGGCCGGCTCACCGGCAAGGACACGGGCAAGGGGCGGCTGCCCGACCCCGAGGAGATCTACGAGGTGTGCCGCGGGGTCCTGGTGCGCGGCGCGGCCGAGCCGGACCTCGTCGGGCGGCACGTGGTGATCAGCGCCGGCGGCACGCGCGAGCCCCTGGACCCGGTCCGCTTCCTGGGCAACCGCTCCTCGGGCAAGCAGGGCTACGCCCTCGCCCGTACGGCCGTCGCGCGCGGGGCCCGCGTCACCCTCGTGGCGGCCAACACCGCGCTGGCCGACCCGGCCGGGGTGGACGTCGTGCGCGTGGGGACGGCCGTGCAGCTGCGCGAGGCCGTGCTCAAGGCGGCCGCGGACGCCGACGCCGTGGTGATGGCGGCGGCCGTGGCCGACTTCCGGCCCGCCGAGTACGCGGGCGGGAAGATCAAGAAGAAGGACGGGCAGGAGCCCGCGCCGGTCGCCCTCGTGCGCAATCCCGACGTACTGGCGGAGATCTCGGCCGACCGGGCGCGGGACGGGCAGGTCGTGGTCGGATTCGCCGCCGAGACCGACGACGTCCTGGCCAACGGGCGCGCCAAGCTCCGGCGCAAGGGATGTGATCTTCTCGTCGTCAATGAGGTCGGCGAAGCCAAGACCTTCGGTTCCGAGGAGAACGAGGCGGTCATCCTGGCGTCGGACGGGTCCGAGATCCAGGTGCCCTACGGACCGAAGGAGGCGCTGGCGGCAGTCATTTGGGACCAGGTGGCGCCCCGGCTGCCCGCGCGACGCGCCTGACCGGGATCCCTTCTCATGGTCACTTCCGTAGTCCAGAATGGAGTGCCGCAGGTCACACCTGATTCACAGGTCGAGACGGGTGGTCCGGCGAACGGTGGCGACCGATAAACTGCACTCGGAACGTGATCGGGCGCAGCCCCCGGTGTGGTTCCGCCAAATGATCAGCCAGCAGCCGCTGCAACCCCCAGGGAGCGTTGTGTCCCGTCGTCTGTTCACCTCGGAGTCAGTGACCGAGGGCCACCCCGACAAGATCGCTGACCAGATCAGCGACACGATCCTCGACGCACTCCTCACCGAGGACCCCACCTCGCGTGTGGCCGTGGAGACCCTCATCACCACGGGTCTCGTGCACATCGCGGGAGAGGTGACGACGAAGGCCTACGCGCCGATCGCGCAGCTCGTCCGCGACAAGATCCTCGAGATCGGCTACGACTCCTCCAAGAAGGGCTTCGACGGCGCCTCCTGTGGCGTGTCGGTGTCCATCGGCGCGCAGTCCCCGGACATCGCGCAGGGTGTCGACACCGCCTACGAGACGCGGGTCGAGGGTGACGAGGACGAGCTCGACAAGCAGGGCGCCGGCGACCAGGGCCTGATGTTCGGCTACGCCTGCGACGAGACCCCGGAGCTCATGCCGCTCCCGATCCACCTGGCCCACCGGCTCTCCCGCCGGCTGTCCGAGGTCCGCAAGAACGGGACCATCCCGTACCTGCGTCCCGACGGCAAGACCCAGGTCACCATCGAGTACGACGGTGACAAGGCCGTCCGCCTCGACACGGTCGTCGTCTCCTCGCAGCACGCCTCCGACATCGACCTGGACTCGCTGCTCGCGCCCGACATCCGCGAGTTCGTCGTCGAGCACGTGCTGGCCCAGCTCATCGAGGACGGCATCAAGCTGGACACCGAGGGCTACCGCCTGCTGGTGAACCCGACCGGCCGCTTCGAGATCGGCGGCCCTATGGGCGACGCCGGCCTGACCGGCCGCAAGATCATCATCGACACCTACGGCGGCATGGCCCGCCACGGCGGCGGCGCCTTCTCCGGCAAGGACCCGTCGAAGGTCGACCGTTCCGCCGCCTACGCCATGCGCTGGGTCGCCAAGAACGTCGTCGCCGCCGGTCTGGCCTCGCGCTGCGAGGTCCAGGTCGCGTACGCCATCGGCAAGGCCGAGCCCGTCGGCCTGTTCGTCGAGACCTTCGGCACCGCCAAGGTCGAGGTCCAGAAGATCGAGGACGCGATCGGCGAGGTCTTCGACCTGCGTCCGGCCGCCATCATCCGCGACCTGGACCTGCTGCGGCCCATCTACGCCCAGACCGCCGCCTACGGCCACTTCGGCCGCGAGCTGCCGGACTTCACCTGGGAGCGCACGGACCGCGTGGACGCGCTGCGCGCGGCCGCCGGCCTGTAAGCGGCACCCGCGCCTGAGACGAACGGCCCCGGACCTCGGTCCGGGGCCGTTCGCATGCGTCCGCTGTCGGTGGCGTTTGGTAAGAATGCTGATGTGAGCAGTGCGAACGAGTCCGAGCAGCGGGGCGGGGACGGCAGCCCCGGCGGCCCGCCGCAGCAGCTCGCGCTGATCCGGGAGATGGTCGCCGAAGCGAAGGCCAAGGCGCCCAAGGCGAAGCCCCGCACCTGGCGCGGCGCCGCCGTCGCCGAGGAACTGCCCGTGGCCCGCGTCCTCGTGAACAAGGGCGTGCTCCACCTCGACCGGCTCTTCGACTACGCGGTCCCCGCCGAGCTCTCCGAGTCCGCCCAGCCGGGCGTCCGGGTCCGCGTCCGCTTCGGCGCGGGCTCCCACCGGGTGCACGGCGGCCGCCGCGAGGGCGGCGGGCTCATCGACGGGTTCATCGTCGAGCGCCGCGCCGAGTCGGACTACGAGGGAGCCCTCGCCGCCCTCGCCCAGGTGGTCTCGCCCGAAGTGGTTCTCGGCCCCCGCATGCTCGCCCTCGCCCGGGCCGTCGCCGACCGGTACGCCGGCAGCCTGGCCGACGTGCTCCAGCTCGCCCTGCCCCCGCGCAACGCCCGCGCCGAAGCCCAGCCCTCACCCGCGCCGCTGCCCCCGCCCGCCGCACCCGAGCCCGCCGGATGGGAACGCTACGGCGCCGGTTCCGCCTTCCTGCGGGCCCTGGCCGGCGGCGGCACCCCGCGCGCCGTCTGGACCGCCCTGCCCGGCCCCGGCTGGGCCGACGAACTCGCCCGCGCCATGGCCGCCACCCTCGCCTCCGGCCGCGGGGCCCTCGCCGTCTGCCCCGACGGACGCACCGCCGCCCGCGTCGACGCCGCGCTCACCGCCCTCCTCGGCGAAGGGCGGCACGCGCTGCTCACCGCCGAATCGGGCCCGGAGAAGCGCTACCGCCAGTGGCTGGCCGTGAGCCGGGGCTCGGTGCGCGCCGTCGTCGGCACCCGGGCCGCGATGTTCGCGCCCGTACGGGACCTCGGGCTGGTCGCGATTTGGGACGACGGCGACTCCAGCCACAGCGACGACCGCGCCCCCTTCCCGCACGTACGCGAGGTCCTGGAGCTGCGCGCGGTCAGTGACGGCTGCGCCTTCCTCGCCGGCAGTACGAGCTGCACCGTCGAAGCCGCCCAGCTGGTCGAGTCCGGCTGGGCGCGCCCGCTGGTCGCGAGCCGCGAGACGGTCCGGGAGTGCGCACCCCGGATCCGCACGGTGGGGGACGAACTGCTGGCCCGCGACGAGGCGGCCCGCGCCGCGCGACTGCCGAGCCTGGCCTGGGAGACCGTACGGGAGGGCCTGAAGACCGGGCCGGTCCTGGTGCAGGTGCCGCGGCGCGGCTACGTGCCCCGGCTCTCGTGCGAGCGGTGCCGGACGCCGGCCCGCTGCACGGCCTGCGCCGGGCCGCTGGAGGCGCCCGACGCGCGGGACCTGCAGTGCGGGTGGTGCGGGCGGCCCGAACCGTCCTGGCACTGCGAGGAGTGCGGGTCCTTCCGGCTGCGGGCCCGGGTCGTCGGCGCGCGGCGGACCGCCGAAGAGCTGGGGCGCGCCTTCCCGGCCGTGCCCGTCCGGACTTCCGGGCGCGACCACGTCCTGGACGAGGTGCCGGACCGGCCGGCGCTGGTCGTGTGCACCCCGGGGGCCGAGCCGGTGGCGGCGGGCGCCGGATACGCGGCGGCGCTGCTGCTCGACGGCTGGGCGATGCTGACCCGGCCCGACCTGCGGGCGGGCGAGGACGCGCTGCGGCGGTGGATCGCGGCCGCCTCGCTGGTACGGGGGGACGGACAGGTCGTGGTCGTCGCCGAGCCGACGCTGCGGCCGGTCCAGGCGCTGGTGCGGTGGGACCCGGTCGGTCATGCGGTCCGGGAGCTCGCGGAGCGGGCGCAGCTCGGTTTCCCGCCGGTGTCCCGGATGGCGGCCGTGGCGGGGCGGGGCGAGGCCGTCGAGGCGTTCCTGGCGGGGGCCGGGCTGCCGGCGGATGCGGAGGTGCTGGGCCCGGTGCCGGTGCCGGGGCGGCGGGGGGAGGCCTCTCCCGGTGAGCGGGCCCTGGTCCGTGTCCCGCCGGGCAGCGGTGCCGCGCTGGCTGCCGCGCTGAAGGCGGCTCAGGCGGCCCGCCTGGCGCGGGGCGTCCCGGCGTCCGAGGCGGTCCGGATCCGCATCGACCCCCTGGACATCGGCTGACGGGCGGGGTGCGGCTTCGCGTCGGGGCCGCTGCGCGGGGCCGTCCCCTACCCGCCCTTCCACCGTTCCCCGGGGCTTTGCCCCAGACCCCGTACGAGCGCTGCGCGCCCGTGCCCTCAAACGCCGGGCGGGCTGAAATATCCAGCCTCGCCCGTGTTGAGGCGCGGGGCGGGGGAAGACCGCCCGCAGGGCACGGGCCCGCCGCGGGTGCGGCGAAAGCCCCCGGTGGGAGCGGCCGGATGGGGCGCTCCCACCGAGGGCGCGGGTCAGGCACGGAGGCCCGGGCCTGCCGTCGGGGGTCGGCGTCCCGGCGGCGGGAGCCGGTCAGCCGTTGCGGGGGCCCGGGAAGGCCGGGGAGCGGGAGGCGCTCGCGGCGGGCTGGGACTCCTCGCGCAACGGCTGCGGCGGCACCGAGCGCGCCGCCGGGATCGAGGGCAGCGGCCCCAGCGTCCGCGTCGTCGTCCCCTCGACCGGCGCCTCGGCGGACTCCGTCGCCTGCGCGCGCCGCGCACCGTACCGCCGGTGCACCGCCTGCTTGGTGACGCCGAGCGCCGAACCGACCGCGTCCCACGAGAACCCGAGCGAGCGGTCGAAGTCCACCGCGGCGGTCACCAGCGTCTCGACGCTGTCCCGCAGCTCCTGCGCGAGGCGGACGGTGGGCGCGGGCGCCCGGCCGTAGACGACGAAGCCCGTGGAGGGGCCCGAGCGGCGCGGGCGGTACACGTTGCCGAGCTGGGCGGTGAGCGTACGCAGGGCATCCACCTGCCGGCGAACCCGCTCGATGTCCCGCACCAACAGGTGCAGGCTGGCCCGGGCTTGGGCGTCGTGGGTGGCGTGGTCGGCCATGAAGAAGCCTCTCGAACCGGTGCTGAAGGGCGGATCGGGCCGCAGACACCGTTCACGACGCGGCCCGTTTTGGTCAATCTCTCTTGACCAACGCGCCACCCGGCGCCCAGGTCACGGTATGGGGGCGTGTCGGCATATGCGAGAGGCGCGCGGGTGTGCGCACGCCCCCGGACACCACGGGCGGGTGGCCCGGCGGGCGCCCCATAGACTGGTGTGCTGCTGACAGCCGAGATAGCGAGGTAGCCCCCAGTGAAGCTGGTCTTCGCAGGCACCCCCGAGGTCGCCGTGCCCGCCCTGGACGCCCTGATCGCCTCCGGGCGGCACGAGGTCGCGGCCGTCGTCACCCGGCCCGACGCACCGGCCGGCCGCGGCCGCAGGCTCGTCGCCAGCCCGGTCGCCGAGCGCGCCGAGGAGGCCGGGATCGAGATCCTGAAGCCCACCCGGCCGCGCGACCCGGAGTTCCAGGCCCGGCTGCGCGAGATCGGCCCCGACTGCTGTCCGGTCGTCGCGTACGGGGCGCTGATCCCCAAGAGCGCCATCGAGATCCCCCGGCACGGCTGGGTCAACCTGCACTTCTCGCTGCTGCCGGCCTGGCGCGGCGCGGCGCCGGTCCAGCACTCGATCATGGCGGGGGACCAGGTCACCGGTGCCTCCACCTTCCAGATCGAGGAGGGTCTGGACTCCGGCCCGGTCTACGGCATCCTCACCGAGGAGATCCGGCCCACCGACACCAGCGGCGACCTCCTCACCCGCCTCGCCTTCGCCGGCGCCGGCCTGCTCGCCGCCACGATGGACGGCATCGAGGACGGCACCCTGCGCGCGGTCGAGCAGCCCGCCGACGGGATCTCCGTCGCACCCAAGATCACGGTGGAGGACGCCCGGATCGACTGGAAGGCCCCCGCGATGCGCGCCGACCGCGTCGTACGCGGCTGCACCCCGGCCCCCGGTGCCTGGACCGTCTTCCGCGGGGAGCGCCTCAAGCTGATCTCGGTCGGCCTGGTCCCCGACCGCACCGACCTGACCCCCGGCGAGCTGGCCGCCGCCAAGAACAACGTCTACGTCGGCACCGGCTCGCACGCCGTCGAGCTGCTCTGGGTGCAGCCGCAGGGCAAGAAGCCGATGCGCGGCGCCGACTGGGCGCGCGGGGTGCGGATCGCCCCCGGCGAGCGTCTCGGCGGGGCGGACGTAGGCTGATCCGTAGAGCCGCGCCGGCCTGATCGCCGGCCCGCAGCACCTCGTCACTTCCGCAGCACTCGTACATCCGGAGCACCTTTCAGTGAGCGAACAGCCTCGTCGTCGTCCCGCCGCAGGCGCGGGCGGCAAGCAGACCCGGCCGGCCAAGCCGTACCGCAGGCCCCAGAAGGACCCCGTCCGGATGCTGGCCTTCGAGGTGCTGCGGGCGGTGGACGAGCGGGACGCGTACGCGAACCTCGTGCTGCCCCCGCTGCTGCGCAAGGCCCGTCAGGACGAGAGCTTCCAGGCGCGCGACGCGGCGCTGGCCACCGAGCTGGTCTACGGGACGCTGCGCCGGCAGGGCACCTACGACGCGGTCATCAAGGCGTGCATCGACCGGCCGCTGCGCGAGGTGGACCCGCCGGTGCTGGACGTGCTCTCGCTCGGCGCCCACCAGCTGCTCGGCACCCGCATCCCGACCCACGCGGCGGTCTCCGCGAGCGTGGAGCTGGCCCGGGTGGTGCTCGGCGACGGGCGCGCGAAGTTCGTGAACGCCGTGCTCCGCAAGATCGCGGCCCACGACCTGGACGCCTGGCTGGAGCGGGTCGCGCCGCCCTACGAGGAGGACGCCGAGGAACACCTCGCCGTCTACCACTCGCACCCGCGCTGGGTCGTCAGCGCCCTGTGGGACTCACTGGGCGGCGGCCGCGCCGGGATCGAGGACCTGCTGGAGGCCGACAACGAACGGCCCGAGGTCACCCTGGTCGCACGGCCGGGGCGGTCCACCCCGCAGGAGCTGCTGGAGGCGGTCGGGGAGGACTCGGCGCTGCCGGGCCGCTGGTCCCCGTACGCCGTCCGGATGGCCGAGGGCGGCGAGCCGGGCGCGCTGGAGGCCGTGCGCGAGGGGCGCGCGGGCGTGCAGGACGAGGGCAGCCAGCTGGTGGCGATGGCCCTCGCGGCCGCGCCGGTCGAGGGCCGTGACGAGCGCTGGCTGGACGGCTGCGCGGGCCCCGGTGGCAAGGCGGCCCTGCTCGGCGCGCTCGCGGCGCAGCGCGGGGCGTTCCTGCTGGCCTCGGAGAAGCAGCCGCACCGGGCGCGCCTCGTGGAGCGCGCTCTGGCCGGCAATCCGGGCCCGTACCAGGTCATCGCGGCCGACGGCACGCGTCCGCCGTGGCGGCCGGGCTCCTTCGACCGCGTCCTGATGGACGTGCCCTGCACCGGCCTCGGCGCCCTGCGCCGCCGCCCGGAGGCCCGCTGGCGCCGGCGCCCCGAAGACCTGGAGGGCTTCGCCCCGCTCCAGCGGGCACTGCTGCGCGAGGCCCTGTCGGCGGTACGGGTGGGCGGCGTCGTGGGCTACGCGACGTGCTCCCCGCACCTGGCGGAGACCCGGGTCGTCGTCGAGGACGTCCTGAAGGGGCGCGGCGCGGGCAACTCCCCGATCGCCGCCGAACTGATCGACGCCCGCCCGTACATGGAGGGTGTCCCCGGCCTGGGCGACGGCCCGGACGTCCAGCTGTGGCCGCACCTGCACGGCACGGACGCGATGTACCTGGCCCTCCTGCGCCGGGTGGCGTAGCAGGGGCCGGGCAGGGGCTGATCAACGCCACGCTGCTCCGGGCACTGGTACGCGCCCCGGTGCGCCGCCTGCGGGGCCCCGGTCAGGCGTGAGTTCCGGGGTCGTGGCCGGAACCGGGCGGGGGCATGGCAGGCTTGGGGGCATGGCCGCCCAGATTTTTCCCAGCATCCTGTCCGCCGACTTCGCCCGGCTCGCCGAGGAGGCGAAGGCCGTCGAGGGAGCCGACTGGCTGCATGTCGACGTCATGGACAACCACTTCGTCCCGAACCTCACCCTCGGCATGCCGATCGTGGAGTCCCTGAGCAGGGCCACGGACATCCCGCTCGATCTCCACCTGATGATCGAGGACCCGGACCGCTGGGCGCCCCAGTACGTGGAGGCCGGCGCCGGATCGGTCACCTTCCACGCGGAGGCCGCGGCCGCCCCCGTGCGCCTCGCGCGGGAGATCCGGGCCAAGGGGGCGCGGGCGTCCATGGCGCTCAAGCCCGCCACCCCGATCGAGCAGTACGAGGACATCCTCCCCGAGCTCGACATGCTGCTGATCATGACGGTCGAGCCGGGCTTCGGCGGCCAGGCCTTCCTCGACATCATGCTGCCCAAGATCCGGCGTACCCGGGAGCTGATCACCAAGCACGGTCTGGAGCTGTGGCTCCAGGTGGACGGCGGGGTCTCGGCGTCGACCATCGAACGCTGTGCCGAGGCCGGCGCCGACGTCTTCGTGGCAGGCAGCGCGGTCTACGGGGCGGTCGAGCCGGCCGCCGCCGTACGCACGCTGCGTGAGCAGGCGGACGCGGCCATCTCGGTGGCGCCGTGGGCGTGCGACCACTGAGCCAAGGGTTGGTGAACAGCTCGGTGAACGGGAGCTGTCCGGGCTGATCAACAGCCATTGGATCTGACAGGATGAACGACGAGTCGAGAGTGTGAACACGAGAGTGTGAACAGCAGTGAGGAGAACGCGGTGTCTGCAATGTCGGCGGGACGGTCAGCCCTGCGGATGGGACCCGCGGAGCTGGTGCAGGCGGCGGCCATGGCGCGCCGCTTCTACCTCGAGGGCAAATCCAAGATCCAGATCGCCGAGGAGTTCGGCGTGAGCCGCTTCAAGGTGGCCCGGGTCCTGGAGACCGCCCTGGAACGCGACCTCGTACGGATCGAGATCCGCGTACCGGCCGAACTGGACGCGGAGCGGTCCGACGCGCTCCGGGCCCGGTACGGCCTGCGGCACGCCGTCGTGGTGGAGTCGCCCGCCGACGCCACCGAGGACGCGCCCGACCCGGAGAACCTGGGTGCGGTGGCCGCCGATCTGCTGGGTGAGCTGGTCAACGAGGGTGACGTACTGGGCCTCGCGTGGGGGCGCTCGACCATCCACATGGCCGCCTCGCTGCACCGGCTGCCGCCCTGCACCGTGGTGCAGCTGACCGGTGTCTACGACGCGGGCACCGCCGAGCGGGGTTCGGTCGAGGCCGTGCGCAGGGCCGCCCAGGTCTCGGGCGGCGACGCCCACCCGATCTACGCGCCGATGCTGCTGCCCGATCCGGCGACGGCGGCGGCGCTGCGGAGCCAGACCGGGATCGCGCGCGCCTTCGAGTACTTCGACAAGGTGACGGTCGCGGCCGTCTCCATCGGCTCGTGGGAGCCGGGCATCTCCACCGTGCACGACATGCTGAGCGACGAGGAGCGGGCCCATTACGCCTCTCTCGGCGTGGCGGCCGAGATGTCCGCGCACCTGTTCGACTCCGAGGGTCGGCGGGTCGGCCGGGACCTCGGCGAGCGGTGCATCACCGTCGAGGCGGACCGGCTGCGCCGGATCCCCGAGGTGGTGGCGATCGCGGGCGGGCTGCGCAAGGCCTCCGCGATCGGAGCGGTGCTGCGGTCGGGGCTCGTGACCAGCCTCGTCACGGACACGGCGGTCGCCGACTACCTGCTGACCGAGTCGGCGCCGGGGCTGCGGCCGGCCCTGGAGCGGGCCGACCCGGACGACCTGTAGGCGCCGCGGGCGCGGCCGCTGGTGCGGATGGTGCCGTAATTGAGATCGGAACGGCGGACCGCGGAGAGCGGTGCTGGGCGCATACTGGTCTCAATGACAAAGTCAGCAGTACCTCGCCGCCATTTGCCGTCCAGCCCGTTCAAGGCCCCCGCGGAACAGCCCATCCGGCAGTTCAGCGTCGGCGACCGGGTCACTCACGACGAGCACGGCCTCGGCCGTGTCGTCGGAATCGAGGAGGGGATCGCTGTTCTCGTCGACTTCGGTTCGGTCCAGAAACGAATCCTGAGTCCCTACACCAAGATGAACGCGCTCTGAGGCCTCCGGGCGATTCGCGAGCGAATCGGATGTTTGGCACGATCGGTGCATGATCTTTCGGAACGTGCCCCGATCGTTGCTGCGTGCGCTGGGGGCCCTGTTCCTCTGCGCCGCACTGGTCGGTGCGGTGGGCTGCGGTGGGCAAAAACCCGCGCCCGCCGCCGCCAGCGCCTCCGGGAGTAGTACCGCCGGCATCGCCGTGCCCGGGTGGGCGAAGGGGATGCCCACCGTACGGGCGGACGCGCTGCCGCAGCAGGCCCGGGACGTGCTCGCGCTGATCGACAAGGGCGGGCCGTACCCCTACCGCCAGGACGGGACCGTCTTCGGGAACTTCGAGAAGGCCCTGCCGGAGCGCAAGCGCGGCTACTACCACGAGTTCACGGTCAGGACGCCTGGGGAACGGGACCGCGGAGCCCGGCGGATCGTGACGGGCCAGGGCGGCGAGTTCTACTACACAGACGACCACTACGACACCTTCAAGGCGGTTCTCCGATGACCCCGATCTCCCCCCTGTCCCCGTCCACCTCCCTGGAGCCGCTGCCGCTGGCTCCGGCGCTCGACGCAGCCGAGAAGGCCGGCTGGGCGACCATGGAGCTGGATCTGGACGGGGTACGGAGCAAGGCCGAGCTGATGCGGCGCTGCCAGGCGGCCCTGCAGCTGCCGGAGTGGTTCGGCGGGAACTGGGACGCGCTGGCCGACGTGCTGCGGGACCTGTCGTGGCTGCCGCAGGCGCCGGGGCGGCTGGTGACGGTGACCTCCTGGCGGGGCTGCGCGGAGGCACAGCCCGGCGACTGGGAGAAGCTGGTGGAGATCCTGGAGGGGGCCGTGGACTTCTGGCAGCACGCGGAGCCCGGGGCCGGGGCGGCGGCCGTACCGCTCACCGTGCTCCTCGCCGAGGGCATGGCGCCCCAGACCCCGCGCCTGCCTCCCCGGCGCTACAAGTTCATGCGCTGAGTCGGCAGGCGGAGGCCCGGGGCGGAAGGGATCAGCTCTTGAGGGATCAGCTCTTGGGGATCCAGGGCGGGGTCTGACCCCAGGACCAGACCGGGATCTCGGCCGCGTCCACCGGGGGCGGGTTGGAGCCCGAGTAGATCAGGGCCATGCGGGTGCCCCACTCGATGTAGTAGGCGAAGACCGCGCGGAACTCCGGGTCGGCCGGGAGGCCGACCTCGTCGGCCGTGTCCATCAGGAGGTCCACCCAGCGGCGGCGCTGCCGCTCGGTGATGCCGCGGCCCAGGTGTTTGGTGGCCATGTGCTGGTGGCCGCCGTGGTGGGCGGTGTAGTCCGACGGGCCGCCGAAGACCTCCGACAGCCAGACCGCGACGTGCTGCGGGTGCTCCGCGTCCATGCCGGCGAAGACCGGGGCGAGGATCTCGTCCCGCAGGGCATGGCCGTAGAAGACGTCGGTGAGGCGGTTCATCGCCTCCGCGCCGCCCATCCACTCGTAGATGGTGGGTGTGGTGCTCATGGTTATGCGGAGGCCTTTCCCGTGCCCACGATGTCGGTGACCGTGTAGTGCTGCATTTCCTCGATGGCCGTCACGTACGGGCGGATCGCGCTGAAGAAGGCCGGGAAGTGCTCGCCCTTGCGGAATCCGTTGAGGTGGGCGTCGACCGAGGTCCAGCGGATGCGGAGGATGTAGCGCTCCTTCTCCTCCTCGCAGCGGGCGAGCTCGTAGTCGAGGCACTCGGGCGAGGCGGCCAGGGCCTCGGCGGCCCGGCCGTAGGCGTCCTCGAAGGCCGCCTGGTCGTCCAGTCCGATCCGGTAGCGGATGTATTCGACGGTGGTCGTCATGGTGCGTGCCCTCCCTGGGCGGGGGTCCTGGCTGGGTGGTGGTCCCGGCCAGCGTTACGCGATCATGCGCCGGAGTGGGGCGTTTCGCTCATTCGGACCCGGACTTCATGGAGTTGGGGACGTCCGGCCCCTGTGCCCGGACCTCGTGGACCTTGTTCAGGGACTCGCGCAGCTCCGTCAGCCACGCGTCGGTGTTGCGTCCGACGAGACGGACGCACCAGGCGAGGGCGTCGGCCCGGCTGCGGGCGACGCCGCCGGCGACCAGGGTGTCGAGCACCTGGCGTTCGGACTGGCGCAGGCGGGTCATCACGGGGACGGCGAGGTGGGTGAAGAGGGTCGTCTCCTCACCCGCCCGTACGCCCCAGGCGACTTTGCGGCGGTAGAGCTCCTCGGCCTCTCGGGCCACCTCGATGCGCTGCTCGCGGGTGCGCTCGCGGAACTCCTTGACCGACTCGGTCTCCGGGATGGTGCCGACGACCGTGATCTCCTCGCGGTCGACCGTGACCGAGACGAGGGATGCGTAGATGTCCACCGGCAGGCGCTCGGCGAACCATGCGCGGAGCTGTTCGCTCTGTTCTGGTGTAATCATGTAATCAACGTTGCGTCGGACGGCTCCTTGATCGCAAGGGTCCGGCCCGGGGAATGTCCCAGCGCTCTCAGCCCATCGAGCGGTAGCGGTGGATCAGGGAGACCGCCATCGCGCCCTCGCCGACGCCCGAGGCGACCCGCTTGACCGAGTGGGCGCGGACGTCGCCCGCGGCGAAGACGCCGGGGACGCTCGTCTCCAGGGGGTAGGGGGCGCGTTCCAGGCTCCACTCGGCCGGCAGTTCGCCGCCGTTCGCGATCAGGTCGGAGCCGGTGAGGACGAAGCCGTACTCGTCGCGCTCGACGACTCCCGACAGCCAGCCGGTGTGCGGGCGGGCGCCGATGAAGGTGAACATGAAGCGGGCCGGGACCTCCGTGTCCTCCCCGGTGTCGGCGTCGTGCAGGGTCAGCCGTTCCAGGTGCTCGTCGCCGTCGAGGCGCACCACCGTCGTGCGGACCTTCACCTCGATGTTCGGGGTGCGGTCGATCTCGTCGATCAGGTAGCGGGACATGCTCGCGTCCAGGGAGGCCGCGCGCACCAGGATCGTCACGCGGGCCGCGTACTTGGCGAAGTGGACCGCCGCCTGGCCGGCCGAGTTCGCGCCGCCGACGATGAACACGTGCTGCGAGATGCAGGCCGAGCTTTCCGTGGTCGCCGCGCCGTAGTAGAGGCCGGCCCCCTCGAAGCGGTCCGCGCCGGGGGCTTCGAGGCGGTTGTACGAGACCCCGGTGGCCAGCAGGACCGTCTCCGCGGAGATCTCCGTGCCGTCCGCCAGCGTGAGGATCTTCGCGGGGTCGTCCCGGGTCAGCGAGACCACCTCCACCGGGTGCAGGATCTCGGCGCCGAACCGGGAGGCCTGGATGGTGGCGCGGCGGGTCAGGTCACCGCCCGAGAGGCCGGAGGGGAAGCCGAGGTAGTTCTCGATCAGGCTGGAGGTGCCGGCCTGGCCGCCCGGGGCGCGGGAGTCCAGCATCAGGGTGGAGAGGCCTTCGGACGCCGAGTAGACGCCCGCCGCCAGCCCGGCCGGGCCCGCGCCGACGATGACGCACTCGTAGTGCGGGCGGGAGGCGGTGGTGGCCAGGCCCAGGCGCTGGGCGAGCTGGGAGTCGGTCGGCGCGGAGAGCACCGATCCGTCCGGGAAGCGGACGAGGGGGAGCGGGGCATCGGGCTGGGCGGCGATCAGGGTCAGGGCTTCCGGGTCCCGTTCGACGTTGAGGAAGCGGAACGGCCGGCCGTTGCGGGTGAAGAAGTCGCGGACGGCGTGGGTGCCGGGGGAGACCAGGTGGCCGGCGACGATGATCCCGTCGTACGCCGGGCGGTAGGTGGCCAGCCAGTCCGACAGCAGGTCGTCGAGGACCGGGAAGAGCCGCTCGTGCGGCGGGTCCCACGGCTTGAGCAGGTAGTAGTCCAGCCGGACCCGGTTGATGGCGGTGATCGCCGCGTCCGTCTCCGCGTAGGCGGTGAGCAGGACGCGTCGGGCGTCGGGGAAGCGGCTGACCGCTTCGAGGAGGAACTCGACCCCGGTGACCTCGGGCATCCGCTGGTCCACGAGGAAGAGCGCCGGGTCGTGGCCGCGTTCGTCGAGGGAGTCCAGGATCTTCAGCGCGTCGGCGGCGGAGGAGGCGCCGAGGACCCGGTAGCGGTCGCCGTAGGCGCTGCGCAGGTCGCGGCGGACGGCGCGCAGCACCTGCGGGTCGTCGTCCACGGCCAGGATGACCGGCTTCCTGCTCTCCGCGCGTTCGGTGGCCGCCCCGGCGGTGACGGCGGAGGCGCGGCTCTCCGCGGCGGCGCTCACGCCGGGTCCAGCATCAGCTGGTCGGCGTAGCACCAGGCCCAGTCCTCGCCGGGCTCGTGCGAGGCCGCGATGGGGTGCTCGGTGGTGCGGTAGTGCCGGGTGGCGTGACGGTTCTTCGAGGAGTCGCAGCATCCGACGTGCCCGCAACTGAGGCACATCCGCAGGTGCACCCAGGTGTCTCCGGCGATGAGGCATTCCTCGCAGCCCTCGGTCCCGGGTTTCACCGGACGTATCCGGTCGATGTGCGTGCACAACAGGTCCATCGTCATCGTCCCCGTCCCTCTCCTCGCGATCCTGCTCTGCGCGCCCGTGATGCGCGGCGCGTCCAGACCATAAGACGGGGAACCGGTAATGGTTCAGTGATTCGGCCGAAGTCAGGTAGTCCTGAAGCTACTTCATGACGTCGTATGACGACTTCCTGAGGTGCCCCCCTCACCTGGCCCGCTACCTCACGAAGTCGCATGCCCGCGCTTTGACGCGGGCTCCGGGCGCGGCCAGTGTGGTGGACGCCAACGACAACAGGCGGCGCCTGGAGGAATACGTGAGCAGAAAGATTCTGGTCATTGTCTCCGAACACGGTTACTGGGCCGAGGAACTGATAGGGCCCGTATCGAAGTTCGACGAACGCGGCTACGAGGTCACCTTCGCCACGCCGACCGGAAAGCGTGCGCACGCTCTTCCGCCGAGCCTCGACGCGCACTACATCGATCCTCCACTGGGACGCTCGGTCACCACCGAGGAGAACGCCCGTCTGGGACGGGAGTTCGAGCAGTCGAGCCGGCTGGACTCGCCCCTGGACATCGAGGCATGGGTGCCCGAGCGCCCCTACACGAGCGACGAGGGCTATCTGCGCAAGCTCGAGCAGTACCACCGCGATCTGGACAGGCTCGACGCCGACATCGCCGACTACGACGCGATCCTCATCGTCGGCGGCAGCGGCCCGATCGCCGACCTCGCCAACAACGAGCGCGTGCACGCCCTGATCCTGGCCTTCGAGAAGGCGGGCAAGGTCGTGGCCGCGGAGTGCTACGGCGTCGCCTGCCTGGCCTTCGCCCGGGACTGGAGCGACCGCAAGAGCATCATCTGGGGAAAGCACGTGACCGGCCACTGCAAGGAGTACGACTACAAGGACGGCACCGGATTCCTCGGTACTGATTTCAACATGGGGCCGCCGCCGTATCCGCTGGAATACATCCTGAGCGACGCCACCGGCCCGCGCGGCGCGTACCACGGGAATTTCGGAAAGCCGGTTTCCGTCATCGTCGACTTCCCGTTCGTGACCGGACGTTCCACCCCGGACTCGTACCTCACGGGACAGAAGATCGTGGAAGTCCTGGAGGACGGTCTCACCCGTTACGGCTGGTAAGTCCTGGACATCGCCGGTCCGGCAACTCGTGGGAATGAGGGGGAGTTCAATGAACACCGGAGCCACTCCCGGACGGGAAAGGCTGATCGAGCAGTTCAGGGCCGACGGCCTCCATGTGATGTTCGGAAATCCCGGGACCGTGGAACAGGGGTTCCTCGACGCGGTGGACGCGGCCGAGGACTTCCGGTACGTCCTCGCCCTCCAGGAGACCGTGGCCGCCGGCATCGCCGACGGGTACGCCCGGGCGACCGGCGGCGCGGCCCTCCTCCAGCTGCACTCCGGGGTGGGGCTGGGCAACGGCATCGGCATGCTCTACCAGTCGCTGCGCGGCCACACCCCGCTCGTCGTGGTCGCCGGCGACGCGGGGGTCCGCTACGACGCCATGGACGCGCAGATGGCGTCCGATCTGGTGGCGATGGCGAAGCCGGTGACCAAGTACGCGACCCGTGTCACCGACTCGCGCTCCGTGCTCCGCACCATCCGGCGGGCCGTGAAGATCGCGCTCACCCCGCCCCGCGGGCCGGTGTTCGTGGCGCTGCCGATGGACGTGCTCGACGAGCTCAACTCCGAGCCCGTGCTGCCGGCCACGGTGCCGCTCACGGACGTGGCGCCCTCACCCGCCTCGGTGGGGCGGGCGGCCGAGCTGCTCGCCTCCGCCGAGCGGCCGGTGGTCCTCGTCGGCGACGGGGTCGCGCTCTCCGGGGCGCAGCGAGAACTCGTCGCGGTCGCCGAGCTGCTGGGCGCCGACGTGTACGAGGTCGACTCCTCGGAGGTCAACATCGCGGCCTCGCACCCGCTGCGGCGGGGTCAGACGGGCCACATGTTCGGGCCGCACAGCAAGGACCTCGTGGGCGCGGCCGACGGGGTGCTGATCGTCGGCACCTATGTGTTCCCGGAGGTGTTCCCCGAGCTGGAGAGCCCCTTCCGGGCGGGCGCGAAGGTCGTCCACATCGACCTCAACGCCTACGAGATCGCCAAGAACCACCCGGTCGACCTGGGCCTGGCCGCGGATCCCCGGCAGGCGCTGCGCGCGCTGGCCGGCGTACTGGAGCGCAGGCTGAGCCCGCAGCGCCGGGCCGCCGCGGCCGCCCGGCTCGACGTACGGACGCGGGAGCGGATCCGCGCGGCGCGGGCGGTGACGGACGAGGGTACGGCGATGTCCGCCTTCCTGCGGACGCTGGCCGAGCGCACCGGCGGGGACCTCGTCGTCTTCGACGAGGCGCTGACCACCTCCCCGCTGGTCACGAAATACCTGCCGCCCGAGCGCCCGGGCGACTACCACCTCACCCGGGGCGGTTCGCTGGGCGTCGGCTTCCCGGGTGCGGTCGGCGCCAAGCTCGCCCGCCCGGACCGGCTCGTCGTCGGCTTCGCCGGCGACGGCGGGTCGATGTACACCTACCAGGCGCTGTGGACGGCGGTCCGGCACGGCATCGACGCCAAGTTTGTGGTCTGCAACAACCGCAAGTACCGGCTGCTCGACGACAACATCGCCCAGTACTGGCGCGAACGGGACATCCCCGAGCACGGCTTCCCGGGCTCCTTCGACCTCTCGCACCCCGAGATCGACTTCGCCGGGCTGGCCCGGTCCCTCGGCGCCGGCGGGATGCGGGTGGAGAAGCCGGACGAGGCGGTCGCGGCCGTGAGCCGGATGCTGGCCCACCCCGGACCGTTCCTCGTCGACATCCAGATCTGAGACGCACACCGGACAGGAGGAGACCGCATGCCCGCCGAGCGGCAGTTGACCGAGGACGCGATCCGCAGGTTCGCCGAGGACTGGTACGTGGCGCTGGACCGGCACGTAGAGCTCGACCAGGTACTCGCCCTGATCACCGAGGACCTGGAGTTCAAGGTCCCCGAGGACACCTTCATCGGACACCGGGGCTTCGGCCGCTGGTACGAGGCCGTCACCCACCGGTTCTTCGACGAGGTGCACACGGTCACCAAGGTGGCGCCGGTCATCGAGGGCGGCCGGGCCGTCGTCCGGGTCCTCGTCAACTGGCAGGCGAAGATCTGGGACCCGCCGGCCGCCCGCAGCGAATGGCTCGGCTTCGACGCCGACCAGACCTGGACCGTGGTGGCCGGTCCCGACGGACCGCTGATCAAGCAGTACACCGTCAACGACCTGGCTCCGATGCCCGGTTCCGGCTCGCTCTGAGCGCCGGCGAAGGAGAGGCGACGATGACCGAAGTGACACGGGAGCGGGTCGAGGCGGCCTACGCCGCGCTCGGCTCCGGCGACCGGGCACGGATCCTGGAGTACTACTCCGAGGACCTGCGCTGGCTGGTGCCCGGCAACCACCCGCTCGCCGGCTGGTACGAGAGCCTGGACGCCTTCCTGGAGCTGATGGGGCAGACCCACAAGCTCACGGGCGGCACCTTCCGGATGGACCTGGAGGCGATCCTCGTCGGCGAGGACTGCTCCGCGGACGTGTGCCGCAACACCGCCCTGCGGGACGGCTCCGACCGGGGCAGCCGTTCCCCGTACGAGCGGATGGACTACCCCGTCTTCCACTTCTTGCGCTGGCGCGAGGGCCGTGTCGTGGAGGGCCGCGACGGGCTCTTCGGCGACACGGCCAGTGCCTTCAGCCAGTTCTGGGCGCCCTTCGCGCCGGACGGAACCCGCAGGGACCGATAGGGGGAATCAGCGCGATGGACGAACGACAGAGCCTGACGCAAGTCCTGGAGAAGTATTACGAGTACGCGAACGCGGGCGACTGGGACCGCTGGTGCGACCTGTTCGCCGAGGACCAGGTCATGGACGAGCAGCTCGCCGGCCACATCGAGGGCCTGGAGGTCCTGCGCTCGATGATGAAGGGCATGGGCACGATGTACCGGGTCTTCCGGAACGAGCCCGTTCATTTCATCGTCGACGGAGACGGGGAGAAGGCCGCGGCCGTCTCGCACCTGACGGCCGTCAGCGCCTCCGGCGAGGCCATCGAGGCCGAGGTCATGAACTTCTTCCGGATCGTGGACGGGAAGATCGCCTACATGGCGAACTACCACGACACCGTCCCCTTCCAGGTGCTGAGCCAGGGCTGAGGGGGGCCGATCCGTGAGCGCCGAAGAGTACGACTACATCGTGGTGGGATCCGGCACGGCCGGCAGCGTGCTCGCGGGCCGCCTCTCGGAGGACCCGGAGGTGTCCGTCCTCGTCCTGGAGGCGGGCGGCTCCCGGATCCCGCCCGAGGTGGACGACCCGTCGTCCTGGTACAAGCTGCTCGGCGGGCCCGTGGACTGGGGCTACACCAGCACCCCGCAGCCCGGCCTGGGCGGCCGCCGTACCTACGAACCGCGCGGCAAGGCCCCCGGCGGCAGCAGCAACCTCTACATCATGATGCACATCCGGGGACACGCCTCGGACTTCGACAACTGGGCCTACCAGGGCGCGGCGGGCTGGGCGCACGAGGATGTCCTGCCGTACTTCGCCCTCCTGGAGGGCCAGGAGGACGCCACCGCGGCCACCACCGGCACCCGGGGGCCGCAGCGGATCACCCATGCCGGGCGGCACGACCCCAACCCGGTCTCCCGCGCCTTCATCGACGCGGCCGTCGAGCTGGGGCACGAGGAGATCGCCGACTTCAACACGGACGGGCCGCGGCGCGGCCTCTTCGGAACCGGCTGGCACCACATCGACGTGGCCGACGGCCGCCGCCAGGGCGCCCTCGCCGCCTACCTGGAGCCCGCGCTCGGCCGCCCCAACCTGACCCTGCGCACCAGCGCCCAGTCCACCCGGCTGCTCTTCGACGGGGACACCTGCACGGGCGTCGAGTACGTCCAGCTCAGGGCCCCCGCGGAGTTCCCCGGCCGGACGGTCGCGGACGCCCACAGCGGCGCCGCCGAGCCGGGGCTGCACACCGTACGGGCCCGCCGGGAGGTGATCGTGGCCGCCGGGGCGATCGAGTCCCCGAAGCTGCTGCTGCTCTCCGGCATCGGCCACCCGCACCAGCTGCGCGAGCACGGCATCGAGGTCACCGCGGCCCTGCCCGGGGTCGGGGAGAACTTCCACAACCACGTGCTGACCGGGCTGATGGCCGAGGTCACCCAGGAGCTGCCGCCGCCGGCGCAGAACCTGTCGGAGAGCGCTCTGTTCCTCTCCTCCCGGCCCGGGCTGCCCGCGCCGGACCTCCAGATCGCCTTCGTCCACGTCCCGTTCGACGTGATCGTCGGCCAGGACCACCCGAACACGGTGTCCATCCTGCCCGGTGTGGTACGCCCCGTCTCGCGCGGCTGGATCAAGCTGGCGAGCGCCGACCCGCTGGCCCACCCGCTGATCAACCCGAACTACCTCGGCGACCGGTGGGACCTGGAGCGGATGGTGCAGGGCGTCAAGATCGCCCGGGAGCTCTTCGCGACCTCCGCGTTCTCCCCCTGGTACAAGCAGGAGCTCCAGCCCGGGCCCGGCCACGCGACCGACGAGGACCTGCGGTCCTTCGTGAAGCAGAAGTCGGAGAGCTACCACCACCAGGCCGGGTCCTGCCGCATGGGCATCGACGACCTCTCCGTCGTCGACCCCCAGCTGCGGGTGCACGGCGTACGCAACCTGCGCGTCGTCGACGCGAGCGTGATGCCCGCGGTCCCGTCGGGCAACTGCCACACCGCCATCGCGATGATCGCCGAGCGCGCGGCGGACTTCCTGAAGGGAGCCTCCCGTGTCTGACGCGGTCCTGCGCGAGGGCGCGCTGACGGGGACCCGGATCGCGGTCCTGGTCGAGAGCGACTTCTACGAGCCGGAGATCTTCTACTACGGGCACCGCTTCGCGGAGGAGGGAGCCGAGGTCGATTTCCTGACCCGGCTGTGGGGCAACGACTCCATCACCTTCTCCGGGCACGAGTACCGGGCGCCCTTCACCGCCGACCGGTCCCTGGAGGGGCTGAGCGACGAGGAGCTGCGCCGGTACGCGGCGCTCATCGTGCCCTCGGGCATGGTGGCCGACCGGCTGCGCTACACCGAGGACGTGGACGTCCTCGCGCCGGCGACCGAGCTGCTGCGCCGGGCGTTCGAGGAGCCGACGGTCCTCAAGGGGATCATCTGCCACGGCATGTGGCTGGCGGCCTCGATCCCCGACAAGGTGCGCGGCCGCAAGGTGGTCTGCCACAACAACCTCATCGGCGACGTCCGCAACATGGGCGCGCAGTACGTCGACGAGGACGTGGTGGTCGACGGGGACCTGGTCACCGGCCGCACCGGCGCCCACCACCACCTCTTCGCCCGCCGGATCATCGAGCTCATCGCGGCCGGGCGGGGCCGGGGGGCCGGCTGATGGCGGCCGGTCTGCGCTGGTCGCACGTGGGCCTGAACTGCACGGACCAGAAGACCACCGAAGAGTTCTACACCCGCTACTTCGGCTTCGCCCGGGCCCGGGTGGTCGACCTCGGGGAGTCGCAGATCGTGTTCCTGCGCAACGGGGACGCGTACCTGGAGCTCTTCGCGGCCGGCGCCGAACCGGCGCGCCCCGCGCACGACGACGGGCCGCAGGCCCCGGGCCGGATGCGCCACCTGGCCTTTCAGACCGACGACGTGGACGCGTTCCTGGCGCGGCTGGGGGGCGCGGCCGACGTGACCCTGGGGCCGCTGGACTTCGACGACTTCATCTGCGGCTGGCGGACCGTCTGGGTCCGCGACCCGGACGGGGTGATCGTCGAGATCAGCCAGGGATACGAGGACGAAGCCGGCCAGGGACACGAGGGCGAAGCCGGCCAGGGACACGAGGACGTACGCACTCACGAGGGCTCTCACGACAAGGACGGTGCATGACATGGCGGACGCCGTGAGCTTCTCCTTCTCCGACACCATCGCCGGGTACGTCGCCCGCTTCGACTCCGGGTCGCGCGTACTGCGCCTGAAGACCCCGGACGGGCGCGAGTTCGACGTCTCGGTCGCCGGCGACCCCGCCGCCGAACTGGTCCGCAACCTCGACGAGCCCTACATCGACGCCTCCGGGCACATCGACGAGATGCTCTCGCCGGGCCGGTTCCTCTTCGTCTACGGCATCCACTACCCCGAGCACGGCGGACGCTTCGACGCCAAGCGCCTGGTGTTCCTGGGCCGCGGCGCGGAGGACTACCGCTTTGAGGAGCCCAGCTGGTGGATCAAGCAGATCGAGTCGCTGGCCGACTTCTACAAGCGGGCGCAGTTCGGCGACGGGCCGGTGGACTTCACCGAGTACCGCACCGAGATCCGGCTCGGCGGTGACAAGACCGCCAGCCACGTCCAGGAGACCGACACGATCTCCCGCCTGGTCTACGGCATGGCCTCGGCCTACCTGCTGACCGGCAAGGACGAGTACCTGGAGGTCGCCGAGCGCGGCACCGAGTACCTGCGCAAGCACATGCGCGTCGTCGACAGCGAGGAGGACGTGGTCTTCTGGTACCACGGCATCAGCGTGGACGGGGACAGCGAACGCAAGCTGTTCACCTCGGAGTTCTCCGACGACTACGACGCGATCCCGATGTACGAGCAGATCTACGCGCTGGCCGGCCCCGTCCAGACGTACCGGGTCACCGGTGACGTCCGCATCAAGAACGACGCCGACGCCACCATCCGGCTGTTCGACAAGTTCTTCTTCGACCCGGAACAGGGCGGCTACTACTCGCACATCGACCCGATCCTCTTCAGCGCCGACCACGAGTCCCTCGGGGAGAACGCCGAGCGCAAGAACTGGAACTCGGTCGGCGACCACGCGCCCGCGTACCTGATCAACCTGTACCTGGCGACCGGCGACCAGAAGTACGCCGACTTCCTCGAGTACACCTTCGACACCATCGCGGACAAGTTCCCGGACTACAAGAACAGCCCCTTCGTCCAGGAGCGCTTCCACCGCGACTGGTCGCACGACACCGCCCACAGCTGGCAGCAGAACCGCGCCGTGGTCGGCCACAACCTCAAAATCGCCTGGAACCTGATGCGGATGAACTCGCTGAAGGCCAAGCCGGCGTACGAGGAGCTCGCCAGGAAGATCGGCGAGATCATGCCGCCGGTCGGCAGCGACCGGCAGCGCGGCGGCTGGTACGACGTCGTCGAACGCGTCAGGTCGGGGGACCAGGAGACGTATCGTTTCGCCTGGCACGACCGCAAGGCCTGGTGGCAGCAGGAGCAGGCGATCCTCGCCTACCTCATCCTGAGCGGCACGGTCGGCGGCGACGCCGAACTGCGCGAGGCCCGGCAGGCGCAGGCCTTCTACAACACCTTCTTCCTCGACCACGACGAGGGAGCCGTCTACTTCAACGTGCTCGCGGACGGCATGCCGTACCTCCTCGGCACCGAGCGGCTCAAGGGCAGCCACTCGATGTCCATGTACCACTCGGCGGAGCTGTGCTACCTCGCCGCCGTCTACAACAACCTGCTCATCAACGGCCGGGAGATGGACTTCCACTTCCAGCCCGACCCGACCGACCTGCCCGACCGGATCCTGCGCGTCTCGCCCGACCTGCTCCCGGCCGGCTCGGTGCGGATCGCGTCCGTGGAGATCGACGAGAAGCCGTACGACGCGTTCGACGCGGACGCGCTGACCGTCACGCTCCCGGACGTCCAGGGGCGGGTCAAGGTCAAGGTCCGGCTGCGTCCGGTGGCCGACAAGTAGCGCTCAACGGGGGGCGCCCCAATCAGAGGGGAAGGCAATGACTCTCAACCTCAAGGAACGCCGGAACAAGACGGGCACCGTGCTCGTCGTCACCGGTGAGATCAACAGCGAGACGTCCGGCGCACTGCTCCAGGCATTGCTGCCGCTGGTCCGCGAAGGCAAACCGCTGAAGATCGACCTCACCGCGGTCACCTACGTCTCCAGCGCCGGCCTGCGCACCCTGCTCGTCGTCTACCGCGAGGCCCAGCACGCGGGTGTCGCCGTCACCCTCTACGGGGTGAGCGAGGAAGTCCGGTTCGTCATGTCGGCCACCGGGTTCCTCGACTTCTTCGAGACCGGCGAAGCGGCGGCCGCCGCCGCCAAGGCCAAGGCCAGGGCCGCGCGATGAGCGAGGCACAGGCCGAGCAGGTCCTGCGCGTCGACGCGTACCCGACCCACGAGGTGGGCGGGTACCGCGTCCGCGCCGGCAAACCGTTCCCCTTCGGGGCCAACGTGGTCCCCGGCGGGGTCAGCTTCTCCGTCTTCTCCGACCAGGCCACCTCCATGACCCTGGTGATCTACAAGCGCGGAGAGCCCGAGCCGATGGCCGAGCTGCAGTTCCCCGAGGAATTCCGCACCGGCAGCGTCTTCGCCATGACGGTCTTCGGCCTCGACCACGAGAACATCGAGTACGGGTACCGGGCCGACGGCCCCTACGACCCGGTCACCGGGCACCGCTTCGACGCCCGCCAGGTCCTCTCCGACCCGTACGCCCGGCTCATCGCCGGCCGCGATGTGTGGGGCGTGGAGCCCGACCGCAGCCGCGGCTACCAGTACCGCTCCCGCGTCTGCCTCCAGGACTTCGACTGGGGCGACGACACCCCGCTCGGCATTCCCGCCGAAGACCTCGTCGTCTACGAGACCCACGTGCGCGGCTTCACCCGGCACCCCTCCTCGCAGGTCACCGCACCCGGCACCTTCGCGGGGCTGCGCGAGAAGATCCCGTACCTCAGGGAACTCGGGGTGAACTGCATCGAACTGCTCCCCGTGTTCGAGTTCGACGAGAGCGACAACCCGCGCACCAACCCGGAGACGGGCGAGCAGCTCTTCGACTACTGGGGCTACAACACCGTCTCGTTCTTCGCGCCCAAGGCCGGCTACGCGGCCACCGGACGCTACGGGATGCAGGGCGACGAGTTCCGCACCCTCATCAAGGACCTGCACGCGGCCGGCATCGAGGTCATCCTCGACGTCGTCTTCAACCACACCGCCGAGGGCAACGAGCAGGGCCCGACGATCTCCTTCAAGGGGCTCGACAACGCCACCTACTACATGCTCACGCCCGAGGGGTACTACTTCAACTTCAGCGGCACCGGCAACACCGTCAACTGCAACCACCCCGTGGTGCGCAACTACGTGCTCGACTGCCTGCGCCACTGGGTCGCCGACTACCACATCGACGGCTTCCGCTTCGACCTCGCGGCCATCCTCGGCCGGTCCCCGGACGGCACTCCGCTGCCCAACCCGCCGCTGCTGGAGATGCTCGCCTACGACCCCGTCCTGCGGCACACCAAGCTCATCGCCGAGGCCTGGGACGCGGGCGGACTCTACGAGGTCGGCAACTTCCCGGCGTACGGCCGCTGGGCGGAGTGGAACGGGAAGTACCGCGACACCGTGCGCAGCTTCCTCAAGGGCGACCCCGGCGTCACCGGCGAACTGGCCACCCGCATCGCCGGCTCGCCCGACCTCTACACCGGCCGCGGCACCGCCGCCTCGGTCAACTTCCTGACCGCGCACGACGGCTTCACCCTCGCCGACCTGGTCTCCTACAACGACAAGCACAACGAGGCCAACGGCGAGAACAACAACGACGGAGCCAACGACAACAACAGCTGGAACTGCGGCGCCGAAGGCCCCACCGAGGACCCCGAGATCAACGCGCTGCGCACCCGGCAGATGAAGAACGCCCTCGCCATCCTCTTCACCAGCCAGGGTATCCCGATGCTGCTGGCCGGCGACGAGGTCGCACGCACCCAGCAGGGCAACAACAACACCTACTGCCAGGACAACGAACTCTCCTGGTTCGACTGGAACCAGGTCGACGACAACGCCGAACTGCTCCGGTTCACGCGGGAGATGATCGCCTTCCGCAAACACCACCGCGAGCTGCGCTCCACCGCCCACCCCACCGGACACGTCCGCGAGCACCTCGGCCTGCCCGACATCAGCTGGCACGGGGAGCGGGCCTGGCAGCCCGACTGGTCGGCCGAGAGCCGGCTGCTGGCGGTGGCCCGCTGCGGCACCGGCGACGACGACGTGGTGTACGTGGCCATGAACGCGCACTGGGAACCGCACGACCTGGAACTGCCCGCCCTGCCCGGCGGCCGCAGCTGGCACCTGTTCGCCGACACGGGCGCCGAGGCGCCGCACGACATCCGCACCCCGGGCACCGAGCAGCAACTGGACAACGCCGGGAAGTACCTGATCGGCCCGCGGTCGGTCGTGGTCCTGGTGGGCCGCACCAACGATCCCGAGGAGACCTGACATGCCGCTTTCCGTGTCCCTGAGCATCGAGGGCGACACCACCGTGATCGAGCTGACCGGCGAACTGGACGCCAAGACCGCACCGGACTTCCACCGGACCATCGAGAAGGCCGCGGGCCACGGCACCGGCACCGTCGAGATCAGGATGGCAGGCGTCGGCTACATGGCCAGCGCCGGACTGCGCTCCCTGGTCTTCGCCCAGCAGAAGGTCGCCGACCACGTCACCATCAAGGTGACCGGTGCCATCGAGCCCGTGTCCCGGACCATCCGCACGGCCGGGCTCGACCGCAGCATCGTCCTCGCCGATGAGTGACCACCGTGACTGACATGGCCGAACTGGCGAGGACGCCCGCCGTACTGCAGGTGCCCGCGACGGTGGGGGCACTGGGCGAGATCGCCGCGTTCGTCCTGCGGCTGGCCGGCCGGGCGGGCCTCGACAAGGGCGCCACCTACCGGATCCGGCTGGCCGTGGACGAACTGGCCACGAACATCGTGATGCACGGGTACCGGGGCGGCGGCGGGCGGATCACCGTCCGCGGCCGCTCCGGCCCCGGCGGGGTGCAGATCACCCTCGTGGACTCGGCGCCCCCCTTCGACCCCGTAGAGGGCCGCCTTCCGCCCGCCCGCGGGGTCGCCCCGCAGGACCGGCGGATCGGCGGCCTCGGCATCCACCTGGCGCTGACCAGCGTCGACGAGTTCAGCTACGTGCACAGGGACGGCCGCAACATCAGCACGCTGACCGTGAAGGCCGAGGGGACGGACCGATGCCCTCCACGACCGTGATCATCCTCGACGTGTACCCGCCACCGCCGCCCGAGCTGCTGACGGCGCTGCGCTCCATGGACGCCGCACTCGTCACCCGTACGCTGACGGAACTGCGCGAAGGCCCGCAGGAGCTGCTGCCCGCAGCGGACGTGCTGCTCGCCCCGGCCGAGTCCGACGGGGAGTCCGTGCGGCTCGCCGTACGCCGGCTGCGCCGCTGGGCCGGGGCGCCCATCGTGGTCGTCTGGACGGTGACCGAATTCGCCGCGCTGGAGGAGCACGTCCGGATCGGCCACGACTACCTCGTACCGCCCTTCCTGCCCGCCCTCGTCGGGGCCCGGCTGCACAGCTGCTCGGAGCGCGCCGGACTCGGCCGCACCCTGCGCGAAGCCGACGCCCGCGCCGAACTCATGGGCTACGAGAAGGAACTGGAGATCGGCCGCGAGATCCAGGCCGGCTTCCTGCCCGAAGACCTCCCCGTCCCGGACGGCTGGGAGATCGACGTCCGCTTCCGGCCCGCACGCCAGGTCGCCGGGGACTTCTACGACGTCTTCGAGATCTCCCGCGGCCGCCGGCTCGCCTTCGTCGTCGCCGACGTCTGCGACAAGGGCGTCGGGGCCGCGCTCTTCATGGCGCTCATCCGCTCCCTGCTCCGGCACACCGCGGAGAACAGCGGTCTGCAGCACCTGGTGGCCGCCGGGCGCACCGGCGGCAGCCGCCGCGTCCCGGTCGTCGGCGCCACCCCGCTGCTCAACGCGGTCACCGCCACCAACGGCTACCTCACCCGCAACCACCTGCGGCAGGGCTATTTCGCCACCCTGTTCTTCGGGGTGCTGGACCCGCTCACCGGCAGCCTGGTCTACATCAACGGCGGCCACAACCCGCCCCTGCTGCTGCGCGGGGACGGCAGCCGGCCCCTCGCGCTCGAGGTCACCGGGCCCGCGGTGGGGGTACTGCCCGACTGCGTCTACACCCTGGGCTACGCCCAGCTGAACCACGGCGACACCCTCTTCGCCTTCACGGACGGGGTCCCCGAGGCCCGCTGCCCGAACGGCAGCTTCCTCGGCGACGAACGGGTCCTGGAACTGCTCGCCGGCATCCCGGTGAGCGGCAAGGACGTGGTCGACCGGATGGACCTGGCGGTGCGCGAGCACACCGGCACCGCCGAACAGCACGACGACGTCACCATGCTGGCCCTGCACCGGCCACGTGCGGCGCGGGGGCCGCACGCGGACGGCGACGGCTACCGGGTGGTGGCCTGATGACCCGCACCATCGTGGTGCACTCGCACCGCGGTGGCACCGGGAAGTCCTCGGTCCTGGCGAACCTGGCGCTGCTGATCGCGGCCGGCGGGCGCCGGGTGGGGGTGGTGGACACCGACATCCAGTCACCCACCCTCGACCTGCTGTTCCGCCTCGGGCCCGGCCCCTCGCTCGCCGACTACCTGCTCGGCCGCTGTGAGATCGAGGCCGCCGCCCAGCAGGTGGGGGTGCCAGGGCTGTACGTCGTACCGGCCAGGACCGGCACCGCCGCCCTGCGGGAGCTCATGACCAGCGGGTACGACGTGGGGCTGCTCCCCGAGGGCTTCGACCGGCTCGCCGCGCACCACGCGCTCGACGTGCTGCTGCTGGACACCCACGCCGGACTCAACAACGAGTCGGTCACCGCCATGGCGAGCGCCGACGTACTGGTGATCATGGCGCGGGCCGACCGGATCGACCTCTCCGGAGTGGAGGAGACAATCGCCCTCGCCGGACGCCTGCCCTGCCGGCGGACCCTCGTGCTGAGCATGGCCCCCGAGGGAATCGACCGGGTGGAGGCACGGCGGCGCACCGAGGAGGTCTACGGGGCGCCTCTGGCCGGAATCCTTCCGTACTCGCCGGAAATGGCGGCCCTGTACGGGGAACGCATATTCGCAGAAGCCCATCCCGACCACCCCCTGGTCGGTGAATTCCGCACCATCATCTCGGCGTTGGACGCACGTGACGAAGTATCGCGGGCCTGACGCCGCCCCCTTACGCCCCCCGCGCGGGGCCGTGTTGAATCGGCAGCGAATCCAGAACAAGGAGAGAATCATGAAGATTCTCGTCGTCATGACGGCCAAGGCCACGCTCCATCTCCTGGACGGCGAACAGCACCCCTCGGGATTCTGGGCCGAGGAATTCGTCGTTCCCTACGGCTTGTTCAAGGCCGCCGGCCACACCGTGGACGTGGCGACGATCGGCGGCCGGGCGCCCACGGTCGACCGGACGAGCATCGACCCCCAGTTCCTCCGGTGGGTCCGCCCGCAGGGTTCGCCGGACGAGGACGCGGCCAACGCCGCCGAGTACGTCCGGGTCATCGAGAACACCCCCCAGCTCACGGCGCCGATCGCGCTCGAGTCGCTGACCGAGAAGGACATCGCCGACTACGACGGCGTCTACGTCAGCGGCGGCCACGGCGCCATCGGCGACCTGCCGAAGTCCGACGAACTGGCGCAGATCCTGCGCTGGGTCATCGCCCGGGACAAGCCGCTCGCCACCGTCTGCCACGGCCACACCGCGCTGCTCGCCCTGCGCGACGGCGAGGGCCGCTGGCCCTTCGAGGGCTACCGGATGACGGCCTTCTCGCACAGCGAGGAACTGGTCACCAACATGGCCGGCCGGCTCCCGCTGATCCTCGAGGTCGAGCTGACCCGGCTCGGCGCCCGCTACGAGAAGGCCGAGGCGATCTGGGACTCGCACGTGGTCGTGGACCGCAAGCTGACCACCGGCCAGAACCCGTACTCCTCCAAAGCCCTCGCGGAGACGTTCTTGACGCAGCTCGCGAAGGGCTAGTACCCCGCATCCGACACCGGAAGGCAGCCATGTCCAAGCGCGTGCTCAGCGACCAGCCCCTGGCCAACCCCGGGAAGCTGTTCATCGGCGGCACCTGGGTCCCGGCCCGGGACGGCCGTACCGAACCCGACATCAGCCCCGTGGACGGCCGGGAGATCGTGCCGGTGGCCCAGGCCACCGCGGCCGACGCGGACGCGGCCGTCGCCGCCGCCCGCACGGCGTACGAGGAAGGTCCGTGGAGCAGACTGTCCGCGCAGGAGCGCGCGCTGCGCCTGAACCGGGTCGGTGAGCTCATCGAACGCGATCTGGAGGAGATCGCCCTGCTGGAGACCGTGGACATGGGCAAGCCGTTCGCCTTCTCCAGCACGGTCGACGCCCCCATGGCCGCCCAGCTCATGCACTACTACGCCGGCGCGGTGACCCGCGTCGACGGCTCCTCCCGGGCCCCGGCGGGCGGACAGCTCGCCTACACCCTGCGCGAACCGCTGGGCGTGGTCTGCGCCATCACCCCGTTCAACTTCCCGCTGCTGCTGTCGATGACGAAGATCGCACCGGCGCTGGCGGCGGGGAACACGGTCGTCCACAAGCCCTCCCCGGCCACCCCGCTCACCGCCCTGAAGATCGCGGAGCTCTTCCAGGAGGCGGAGATCCCGGACGGCGTCCTGAACGTGATCACGGGTCCGGGCGTGGAACTGGGTGAGACCCTCACCGACCACCCCGGCATCGACAAGATCGCCTTCACCGGCTCCACCGTGGTCGGCCAGTCCATCATCCGCAAGGCGGCCGGCACCCTGAAGAAGGTGACGATGGAGCTCGGCGGCAAGTCCGCCAACATCGTCTTCGCCGACGCCGACCTCGACGCCGCCGAGGAACTCGCCTTCTTCGGCATCTACTACAACAAGGGCGAGATCTGCACCGCCGGCTCCCGGCTGCTCCTGCACCGGCCCATCCACGACGAGATGGTCGAACGCCTCGTACGCCGGGCCGCCGACCTCAAGCCCGGCGACCCGCGCGACCCGGCCACGCTCTTCGGGCCGCTGGCCCACCGCGGCCAGTTCGACAAGGTCAGCTCGTACATCGAGATCGGCGAGAAGGAAGGCGCCGTGCTGCGCACCGGCGGCACCGGCTGGACCCCCGAGGGCGCTTCCAGCCAGGGCCTCTACTTCCTGCCGACCGTCTTCACCGGCGTCGACAACGGGATGCGGATCGCCCAGGAGGAGATCTTCGGCCCGGTCCTGTCGATCATCCCCTTCGACACCGAGGAGGACGCCGTGCGCATCGCCAACGACAGCGCGTACGGCCTCGCCGCCGGCGTCCACACCAAGGACCTGCGGCGCGCCCACCGCGTCGCCTCGCAGATCAAGGCCGGCACGGTCTGGGTCAATTGCTACAACCAGTACGACCCCTCCGTGCCCTACGGCGGCTACAAGGCCTCCGGCTACGGCCGCGAGTGCGGCCCCGAATCGCTGGAGAGCTACACCCAGACCAAGTCGGTCTGGATCGGCATGGACTGAGACCGGCGCGGACCGAACCCCCTGGACGAACCCCCTGGACCGAACCCCTTCCCGAGGAGCGTCAATGCGGACAGGCATCATCGGCACCGGGCGGATCGGCACGGTCCTCGCACGGATCCTCGTGGCGGCGGGCCACGACGTCGTACTCGCCAACGCCCGCGGCCCGCGCAGCCTCGGCCCGCTCGTGGCCGAACTGGGTCCGGCCGCCTCGGCGGCGCACCCCGCCGAGGCCGCGGGCCGGGCCGATCTCATCGTGCTGATGGTGCCGTTCGCCGGCGTACGGGGGCTGCTGCCGCCGCACGTCGTACAGGACAAGGTGCTGGTGGACGCCACGAACGCGTTCGCCGGCGCCGGCGCCCCCGCCGACCTCGGCGGACGCGGCTCCAGCGACCTGGTCGCCGAGTGGTATCCCGGCGCCCAGGTCGTGAAATCCCTGAACACCATGCACTTCGAAACCCTCGCCGTCGCCGGCACCGCGTCCGGTGAGCGCCTGGCGCATTTCACCGCGGGGGACGACGGAAAAGCGAAGGAAATCGTCGCGGGAATCATCACGGATCTCGGATTCGCGCCCGTCGACACCGGTCCGCTGCATTCCGGAGGAATGCTCCAGCAGCCCGGCGGACCCCTTTTCAACCGGCCGCTCACGGAAGCGCAGGCGCTGGCATGGATATCACACTGAACGTGAACGGAAGACCCGAGGAGTTCTCGGCGCAGCCGAACGAACTGCTCGTGGAACGGCTCCGCGACGGCCTCGGACTGACCGGCACCAAAGTCGGCTGCGACACCGGCCAGTGCGGCTCCTGCGTCGTCCGGCTCGACGGGCGCTCCGTGAAGAGCTGCCTGATCCTCACCGCCTCCGCCGCCGGCTCCGAGGTGGCCACCATCGAGGGCGTCACCACCACGGGCGGCGAACTGACCGTCCTCCAGGAGGCCCTACGCCAGGAACACGGAACCCAGTGCGGCTTCTGCACCCCCGGCATGGTCATGGCCCTCGGTGAACTCGTCGACTCCGCCTCCGGCGGCGAGGCCCCCACCGAGCCCGAGATCCGCGAGTGGCTCACCGGCAACCTCTGCCGCTGCACCGGCTACCACAGCGTCGTACGGGGAGTGCAGCGCGCCTGCGCCGCCTCGCGTCAGGAGGTGTGAGGACATGACCGCAGAGACGGGGGAGCGGACTTCGCAGTCCGCCTCCACGCAGGCGCACACCGTCCTGGGCCAGCCGCTCGACAGCCGGGAGGACCCGCAACTGCTGCGGGGCGAGGCCACCTACGTCGCGGACATCGACCTCCCCGGCACCGCCCACATGGCGATCCTCGGCAGCCCGCTCGCCCACGCGCGGATCCTCTCCATCGAGACCAAGGCCGCCGAGCAGCTGCCCGGAGTCCTGAAGGTGGCCACGGCCGCCGACTTCCCCGACGTCATGCCGCTGCCCTGCATCTGGATCCCCGGCGGCGTCGAGAGCCACTTCCCGCCCCACCCCTACGGACTTCCCGGCGCCCGCCCGGTCCTGACCGGCGACACCGTCCGCCACGTCGGCGACCCCATCGCCGTCGTCGTCGCCGAGACCCCGCGCCAGGCCGCCGCCGCGCTGGCCGCCATCGCCGTCGAGTACGAGCCGCTGCCCGTGGTCACCCGGGCCGACGAGGCCCTCGCCGAGGGCGCGCCCCAGCTGCACGAGGCCGTCCCGGGCAACCTGAACGCGTACTGGACCTGCGGCGACAAGGACCGCACCGACGCGGCCATCGCCGCGGCCGAGGCCACCGTCGAGCTCGACCTGGTCAACCAGCGCACCATCAACAGCCCCATCGAGCCCCGCGGCGCGGTCGGCGACTACAACGCCGCCACCGGCGAGTACACGCTCTACGCCTCCACCCAGGGCCCGCACAACCACCGCTTCCTGCTCTCCGCGCTGGTCCTCGGCATCCCCTTCAACAAACTCCGCGTGGTCGCCCCGACCGTCGGCGGCAGCTTCGGCACCAAGGGCTACCTGTACCCCGACATGCCGCTGGTCCTGCTGCTCTCCAAGGCGCTCGGCCGGCCCGTGAAGTGGGTGGACACCCGCACCGGGCTGATGAACTCGACCGTCCAGGGCCGCGACCACCGCCAGCACGTCACCCTCGCCGGCACCCGCGACGGCCGGATCACCGCCGTGCGCTGCACCAGCCACGCCAACCTCGGCGCGTACCCCTCCACCATCGGCCCCGGCGTCGCCACCGCCCTGATGGGCCGCTCCATCAGCGGCATGTACGACATCCCCGCCGCCTTCTGCGAGGTGTACGCCGCCTTCACCAACACCGTCCCGCTCGGCGCCCAGCGCGGCAGCGGGCGTGCCGAGGCCGCCTTCCTCATGGAGCGCCTGGTCGACCGGTACGCCTCCGAGATCGGCATGGACCCGGCGGCGGTGCGGCGCAAGAACCTGGTACCGAAGGAGAAGTTCCCGTACGACAACGGTCTGGGCTGGACCTACGACTCCGGGAACTACCGGCTGAACTTCGACCGGGCGATCGAGCTGTCCGGCTACGCCGACATGCCCGCCCGCAAGGCCGAGGCCCGCACCCGCGGCAAGCGGCTCGGCGTCGGTCTCGCCACCTACGTCGCGGTCTGCGGGGTCGGCCCCTCCACCCGGATGTCCCAGGAGGGCATGCTCGGCGGCACCTGGGAGAGCGCCAACATCCGCGTCCACCCGACCGGCGAGGTCACCGTCACCGTCGGCTCCGCCTCCACCGGCCAGAGCCACGGCACCGTCTTCGCGCAGGTCGCCGCCGACGAGCTGGGCATCGACCCCGCCCAGGTCCAGGTCCACGAGGGCGACACCCTCAAAGCCCCCTACGGGCAGGGCACGTACGGCTCGCGCTCCTACAGCATGGCCGCGCCCGCCGTCGCCCTCACCGCCCGGAAGATCAAGAGCAAGCTGGTCAAGGCCGGCGCCGTCTTCCTGGGCGTCCCCGAGGACAAGGTCGTCTACGCCGGCGGTACGGTCCACGAGGAGGGCAACGAGGCGAACGCCAAGACCTTCGCCGAGCTCGCGATGGCCCTGTGGTACGGCTGGGGGCTGCCCGCGGAGATCGAGCCCGCCCTCGACGAGACCACCCACTTCGACCCGCCGGACTTCAACTTCCCCTTCGGCACGCACGTCGCCGTCGTCGAGGTCGACGAACTCACCGGCGAGGTTGACGTGGTGGCCTACACGGCCGTCGACGACGCCGGGAACATCGGCAACCCCAAGATCGTCCTCGGCCAGATCGAGGGCAGCATCGTGCACGGCCTCGGCCAGGCGCTGATGGAGGCCGCCGAATACGACGAGGACGGACGGCTCGTCAGCCGCGACCTCACCACCTACGCCCTGCCGCGCGCCGCCGACGTGCCGTTCTTCGCGCTCGACAAGACCGTCACCCCCAGCCCGCACAACCCGCTCGGCGCCAAGGGCGCCGGTGAGATCGCCACCGTGCCGCCCGCCGCCGCGGTCGTCAACGCCGTCGTCGACGCCCTGTCCGACCTGGGCGTGCGGCACATCGACATGCCGCTCACCCCCGAGAAGGTCTGGCGCCGCCTGAGAGGGGAAGCGCAGTGATCCTCACCGACTTCGACTACGTCCGGCCCGCCGGCCTCGACGAAGCGCTGGCCCTGCTCCGCGGAACGCGCGGTGCCCGCGTGCTCGCAGGCGGCCAGAGCCTGCTGCCCGAGCTGCGGACCGGCGCCGGCCGGCCCCGCCTGCTCGTCGACATACGCCACCTGGAGGAGCTCCGGGGGACCGGTCGCACCGCCGACGGGATCCGGATCGGGGCGCTCACCACGCTCGCCGAGCTCGCCGCCGACCCGCTGGTCCTCGCCCGCGCGCCGGAGCTGGCCGCCGCGGCCCGCGCCAACGGCGACCCCCAGGTCCGCAACCTCGGCACCGCCGGCGGCAACCTCGCCACCGGCGGACGCGCCACCGACCTGCCGGTCGCCGCGATCGCCGCCGGTGCGCTGGTCGAACTGGCCGGTCCCGGCGGGCGCGGCACCGTACCCGCCGAGGAGCTCGCCGCCTCCGGCGTGCCGGCCGGATCCGTGGTCACCGCCCTGCTGGTGCCCGCCGCCGGACCGGCCGCCGCCTTCGAGAAGACCGCCGACCGGGCCACCCGCTACCCGGTGTGCGCCACCGCCGTACGGATCACACCCGACGGCCCGCGCATCGCCGTCGCCGGGGCCACCGCCCGCCCGCTGCGGCTGCGCGCGGTCGAGGACCGGCTGCGCGGCGGCCCGTACACCACCGACGCCGTGCTCGCCGCCTTCCGCGCCGAGCCCCGGGAGCTCTTCGTACCCGGGCGCGGCACCTCGGCCGAATACCTCGGCCATCTGGCGGGGGTGCTCACGGCCCGCGCGCTGGCGAGGGCCCAGGCCCTCGCCTGACCATCCACCACGGGGGAGTTGACCAAGCAGTGGCCGACACATCGAAAACGACCACGGGGGCTGCCGCGCACCCGGCCGCGCCGGCGGCCGGGGCGCCCAGAGGCTCCGGCTTCTGGGTGGTGGGCTCGGTCCTGGTCCTGCTGATGCTCTCCTCCTCCGTGCCCTCCGCCCTCTACGTGCTCTACCAGCAGCAGTGGGACCTGTCCTCCGGCGTGATCACGGTGGTCTTCGCCCTGTACGCGGTCACCGTGCTCGCCGGGCTCCTGCTGTTCGGCTCCCTGTCCGACACCCTCGGCCGGCGCCCGGTCCTGGGTGCCGGGCTGGTCCTCGCGATCGTCTCCATGGGCCTGTTCGCCGGGGCCCGGGGGCTGGGGCTGCTCCTCGCGGCCCGAGCCGTCCAAGGCCTGGCCGTGGGTCTGGCCACCGGGGCCATGGGCGCCGCCCTGCTGGAACTCGCCCCCCGCTCGCGGCCCGCGCTCGGCGCCCAGGTCAACAGCGCCGGACCGACCGTGGGCATCGGGCTCGGCGGGCTCGGGGCCGGCCTGCTCGTCCAGTACGCGCCCGCGCCGACCGTCCTGAGCTACCTGCTGCTGGTCGGGGCCTTCGCCGTGACCCTGGTGGGCGTGGTCCGGATGCGGGAGAGCGCACCGGGTGCGGGCGGCCGCTTCCGCGTGGTCCCGCACCGGATCCGGGTGCCGGCCGGCGTCCGCGGCCGGTTCGCCGTCCTCGTCCTGACCATCGTCGCCGTCTGGTCGGTGGGCGGCTTCTACCTCTCGCTCGGTCCGCACCTGGCCCTGTCCCTGCTGCGGTCCACCAACTACCTCGCCGGCGGCGCCACCGTCGCCCTGCTCGCCGGGGCCGCCACCGCCGCCCAGCTGGCGCTCGGCCGCACCGAGGCGCTGCGCACCGCCGTCCTCGGGCTGCTGGGTCTCCTCGCCGGGCTCGGGCTGGTCCTGCTCGCGCTGGGACTCGGCTCGGCCGCCGTGTTCCTCGTCGCCACGGCCGTCCTCGGCAGCGGCTGGGGGGCGGCCTTCCTCGGCTCCTTCCGGGCGCTGAGCGCGCTCGCCGACCCGGCGCACCGCGGCGAACTGACCGCCGCCGTCTACGTCTTCGCGTACCTCGCGATGAGCGTCCCGGCGGTCCTCGCCGGAATGCTGACCAACATCCACGGGCTGCACCGCACCTCGGTCGGCTTCATGGCCGCCGTCGCCGCGGTGTGCGCGCTGGCCCTGCTGGTCACCCTGCGGCTGGCCGCCCGTACCCGGGCCGAGGGGAGCACGGCATGAACGCGCCGGAGCTGAGGTCCGCCCTGCGCGGGCTGGAGATCTTCGCCGGGATCACCGGGGAACAGCTGGACTGGCTGGTCTCGGTCTCCGAACCCCGGGTCCTCGCCGACGGGGAGGTCCTCTTCCGGGACGGCGAGGAGGCCACCGGCTTCCACGTCCTGCTGTCGGGCGGCCTCGTCGTCACCAAGGTCGTCGACGGACGGGAGGAGGTCCTCACCCGGCACTCCACCGAGGAGGAGGGCATCGCGGCCGAGGACCACGACGGCAAACCATCGGCCGCCCACCGGTTCACCGGGGAACTGCCGCTGCTGACCGAGGGGGCGTACGTGGCCACCGCTGCCGCGAGCGGGCCGTCGACCACGGTCGTCGCCTATCCGAAGCCGGTCTTCTTCGAGATGCTGACCCGCTGCCACGGGGTGGCCGCCGTACTCATCCCCGTACTGGCCTGGCGGATCAAGTCCTCCGAGGTGCAGGCCCGCAAACGGGCCACCGTGGAGGCGCTGGGCACCCTGGCCGCCGGGCTGGCCCACGAGCTCAACAACCCGGCCGCCGCCGTGGCCCGGGCCGCACAGGAACTGGCCCCCGCCCTGGACCGGCTCACCCGCACCGCACAGGCCTGGGGGGCCGCCGCCGACGGCGCGGAGCGCTCCGTGTTCGACCGGCTCACCGAGGAGCTGGACAAGCTGCCACCGCCGGTGACCACCGACCCCCTCGCCCAGGCCGACGCGGAGGAGGAGATCGCCGACTGGGCGCAGGAGGCCGGTGCGGAACGGCCCGGTCTGCTCGGCTCGGGCGTCTCCGACCTCGGGCTGGAGCTGGGATGGCTGCTGGAGCGGCTGGAAGGGGTCGGCGAGCCGGCCCTCGCACCCGCCCTGGACCATCTGGCGGCCCTCCTGGAGATCCGCTCGCTCGCCGCGGAGCTGCGGGCGGCCGGCCCGCGCATCTCCCAGCTCGTGGCCGCCACCCGGGATTACGCCAATCTCGACCGGGCCCCCGAACAGCGCTTCCAGGTGACCGACGGACTGGAGAACACGCTGGTCGTGCTGCGGTCCAAGCTCACGGGGATCACCATCGTGCGCGCGTACGAACCGGATCTGCCCGAACTGACGGGCTATCCGAGCGAGTTGAACCAGGTGTGGACCAACCTGGTCGACAACGCCGCCGAGGCGATGGAGGGCTCCGGCGTCCTCACGCTGCGCGCCCGCGCCGAAGGCGTCTGCATGGTCGTGGAGATCACGGACACCGGCCGCGGCATCCCGCAGGAGTCCCTGCCGCGGATCTTCGAGCCCTTCTACACCACCAAGGACGTGGGCAAGGGCACCGGTCTGGGGCTGCACCTCAGCTACCGCATCGTGACCCAGCGCCACCACGGGTCGATCACGGCCCGCTCGCGTCCCGGGGAGACCCGGATGGTCGTCCGACTGCCGTTCGCCGGCAGCGCCGTTGCCTGCGCCGCGCCCGCCGACCCGTCCGCCGTCCCACCTGCCGCCCCGTCCGCCGTCCCACGTGCCGATGTGCCCACCTCCACCCCCTGAAAGGGAGACGACATGGCCAAGTACGACATCTCCACACTGCACCCGGTGTTCGTCCGCCAGATGGAAGCGCTGGCCGCCCTGGACATCGAGGCGGTGATGAAGAACTACACCGACGACGCGGTGCTGTTGCGCTTCGAGGGCGTCTCGGCCGGCATCGAGGCCGTTCGCGAGACGTTCACCGGCTATCTCACCCTGAAGCCCACCCTGGTCGAACTCCAGGAGTACATCGAGACCGACGACACCATCTTCTACCGCGCGATCATGAACCTGAACGGCGAACCGGAGCATGCGTTCGGGACGCTCGTGGTCCGCGATGGCCGAATCTGGCGCCAAACCGCCGGGTTCGGCGGCTGACCGCCGAAATCTGGGTAGCGTGTGCGGGGAGGGCGGGGGATGCGCGCCCTCCCCGTATGTATGGCGCGTAGATATATGCAAGAAGTGGTGAAGGGGAGACCATGGAACGCGAAACCGGGCGGGTCGAGGCATTCAGTGACGGCGTATTCGCCATCATCATTACGATCCTCGTGCTGGAGTTGAAGGTTCCGGAAGAAACGGGATCCGAGTTCTGGCACGGAGTCCGGGAACAATGGCCGCATTATGCCGCCTACGTGGTGAGTTTCCTCATCATCGGTGTGATGTGGGTGAACCACCACACCATCTTCAGCCACCTCAAGCGGGTCGACCGTCCGCTGTTGTTCCTGAACCTCCTGGTACTGATGGTGGTATCGGTGATTCCCTACACCACCAACGTCCTCGCCGAACACCTCATGGAAGAGGGCGGCTCGGCGAACGCGGCGGCCGTGCTCTACAGCCTCGTCACCGTGGCCTACGCCTTGGCCTTCCTGGCCTTCTGGTGGTACGTCACGCGCGTCGGACACCTCTTCCACGAGCAGGTGGACAGGGAAGGCGCCCGGGCCACACGGGTGCGTTTCGGTCTCGGTGCCATCGCCTACCCCTGCACCGTGGTCCTGGCCTTCTTCTCCGCTCCGCTCACCCTTGTCGCGCACTTCCTGATCGCGCTCTACTATGCGGCGAACCAGATCCCCATCCCCCTCGTGGTAGAGGAAGAGCGGCTCGAATCTGCCAGCGACCTCAGGAAGTAGCCGCCGGGGCCTACGGCCGTTCTGCGCGGTCAAGTAGGGTATTGGATCTAGCTGGTCGCGGGGGAGGCCGAAGATGGCTCGCGTAGTGCTGCCGGAGGATTCCACGAAGGAAATCTCCGAATCGATCGACGCCCTGATCTCTCTTCTTTTCGAGTCTTTACCGCGGCGGGACCAGCGAAACTGGGCCCGCGTTTATCTGAACGGCCTGGTACGGACCACCGGGAAGAAAACGATCCGTAACATCGCCGGAACCGGGGCCAGTTCCGTCGAGCAGAGCCTCCAGCAGTTCATCAGCAAGTCCCCCTGGGACTGGACCCCGGTCCGCCGCTCCCTCGCCCAGCACCTCGAACGCACCGCGCAGCGCCCGCTGGCCTGGGTGCTCCAGCCCATGGTCATCGAGAAGGCCGGCGACCGCTCCGTCGGCGTCGGCCGGCAGTTCGTGCCCCAGCTCGGCCGCACCGCCAACTGCCAGCAGGCCGGCGGCATCTGGCTCGCCTCCAGCGAAGCCAGCTTCCCCGTCGAATGGACCCTCACCCTCCCCGCTCCCTGGACCGGCGAACACCTGCGCCGGCGCCGCGCCGGCATCCCCGACACCGCCCGCTCGCTCACCCCCGCCCAGGACGCCGTGCACGCCGTCCAGCGGATGGCCGCCACCTGGCAACTCCAGCGCCGGCCGGTGGTGATGGAGGTCGCCAACTGCGACCTGCCCCAGAGCATCGAATCCTTCACCCTCCAGGACATCCCCTTCGTCTTCAAGGTCGACGGCTCGCTGCCCGTCTCCTTCGGTGGCGCCGGCCGCCACAAACCCGGGCCGCACACCGCGCCCGCCCGCGAACTCATCGACTCGCTGCGCTCCCAGCGCCGCGTCGTCGAATGGACCCGCCACGGCCGGGCCGAGGGCGCCGTGACCCTGCTGACGTCCGCCTCCATCCTCGCCACCCCCTGCGAGGACCGGCCCCTGCCCGCCCCCTCCACCCCGCTGCTGCTCTTCGGCGCCTGGACCGAGGCCGCCCTGCTGCCCTCCGAGTTCTGGATCACCAACATCGGCGACCGGCCGCTCGCCCAGCTCTTCCTGCTCGCCAAACTCACCGACCGCGTCGCCCTCGACTTCACCGAGACCTGCGAACCCGTCGGCATCCGCGACTTCGAGGGCCGCTCCTTCCGCGGCTGGCACCACCACGCCACCCTCGCGAGCGTGGCCCACGCCGCGAAACTCCTCGCCGCGCGCGGCCGGGACACCGAGGGGTACGCCGGACCCGCACGCTCCGCCGCCACCCGGCCGGCCGGCCCCGGCCGGCCCGCGGCCGCCGGCCCGCCCGCCGCGGCCCGGCTCCCCGCCGCCCGGCCCCCCGCACCGGCCGCGCTGCCGCCCCGGCCCCTCATACCCGGCCAGGCCACGCGCCGCGAGTACATCCGCTGATGCTCGACATCACCGACGGGCTGCGCGCCTGGTACGCCGCGCAGCGTGACCTCGCCCTGGCCACCATCGTCGCCGTCAGCGGCAGCGCCCCGCGCGGACCCGGCGCCTCCCTCGCCGTCGACGACCGGGGCACCGCGCTCGGCTCCCTCTCCGGGGGCTGCGTGGAGTCCGCGGTGCACGAGCTCTGCCTCGAGGCCATCGGGTCCGGCAAGGGCGGCGTGCACCGCTTCGGCTACAGCGACGACGACGCCTTCGCCGTCGGGCTGACCTGCGGGGGAGTCCTCGACGTCCTGATCACCCCGGTGCGCGGGCACGACCCGGTACGGCCCGTCATCGGCTCCGTGCTCGACGCCGCCGCCCGCGGGACCCGGGCCGCGCTCGCCCGGGTGGTCAGCGGCCCGCCGGCGCAGCTCGGCCGCGCGCTCGCCGTCCACGCCGACGGAACCCGAGCGGGCGGCCTCGGCAGCGGGGCCGCCCTGGACCGGGCGGCCGCCGCACGGGTACGCGCCATGCTGCTGGCCGGCCGCACCGGCACCGCCGAGCTGGGCACCGCCGGGGGACTGTGCGGAGAGCCGCTGACCCTGCTCGTCGAGTCGGCCGCCGAACCGCCCCGGCTGATCGTCTACGGAGCCGTCGACTTCGCCGCCGCCCTCACCCGGATCGGCGCCTTCCTGGGGCACCGGGTCACCGTCTGTGACGCCCGGCCCGTTTTCGCGACCCCCGCCCGCTTCCCCGACGCCGACGAGGTGATCGTCGACTGGCCGCACCGCCACCTCGCCGCGGAACGGGACGCCGGCCGGCTGGACGGCCGTACCGCCGTCTGCGTCCTCACCCACGACGCCAAATTCGACGTACCGCTGCTGGACCTCGCCCTGAGGCTGCCGCTCGCCTACGTCGGAGCCATGGGATCGCGCCGCACCCACGCCGAGCGGGCCCGGCGGCTGCAGGAGGAAGGCCTCCCGCAGGCCGCGCTGGCCCGCCTGCGCTCACCGATCGGCCTCGACCTCGGCGGCGCCACCCCCGAGGAGACCGCCCTGGCCATCGCCGCCGAGTTCACGGCGGTCCGCCACGGCGGAACGGTTCTCCCCCTGGTCCAGCGCCCCGGCCCGGTGCACCGGCGCACGAGCGGGGCGACGGTCCCGTAGGAACCGACCACAGGGCCCGGTATGTCCTGGACGATCGGCCGGGGCGTGGTAAACGCCGGAACGTGGGAGAATGAAGTACGTGCGTTTCCTCGGCTTGCCCTGACGGGCAGGGCCGGCCCCTCCGATCGACTGGGATGTTCAGCACGTGCGTTTCCTCAATGACCTGAAGCCGCCGTACGACCTGACGTACGACGATGTGTTCATGGTGCCGAGCCGCTCCGCGGTGGGTTCCCGCCAGGGTGTCGACCTTTCCTCGCCCGACGGCACCGGCACCACCATTCCGCTGGTCGTGGCCAACATGACCGCCATCGCGGGCCGCCGGATGGCCGAGACCGTCGCCCGCCGCGGCGGCATCGTCGTCATTCCCCAGGACATCCCGATCGAGATCGTCACCGACGTCATCTCCTGGGTGAAGACCCGCCACCTCGTGCTCGACACCCCGATCACGCTGGCGCCCACCCAGACCGTCGCCGACGCGCTGTCCCTGCTGCCCAAGCGCGCCCACGGCGCCGGCGTCGTCGTCGACGGCGACAACCGCCCGGTCGGCGTCGTCACCGAGCACGACCTGACCGGCGTGGACCGCTTCACCCAGCTCTCCGAGGTCATGTCGAAGGAGCTGCTGCTCATCGACGCCGACATCGACCCGCGCGAGGCCTTCAACACGCTCGACGCCGGCCACCGCAAGCTGGCCCCGGCCGTCGACAAGGACGGCAAGCTCGTCGGCATCCTGACCCGCAAGGGCGCGCTGCGCGCGACCCTGTACACCCCGGCCACCGACGCCAACGGCAAGCTGCGCATCGCGGCCGCCGTCGGCATCAACGGCGACTTCGTGCAGAAGGCCAAGCAGCTGCTCGACGCGGGCGTGGACACGCTCGTCATCGACACGGCGCACGGCCACCAGGAGTCGATGATCAATGCGATCAAGGCCGTCCGCGCGCTGGACCCGCAGGTCCCGATCGTCGCGGGCAACATCGTCGCCGCCGAGGGCGTGCGCGACCTGATCGAGGCCGGCGCGGACATCATCAAGGTCGGTGTGGGCCCCGGCGCCATGTGCACCACCCGCATGATGACCGGCGTGGGCCGCCCGCAGTTCTCCGCGGTGCTGGAGTGCGCGGCGGAGGCGAAGAAGTACGGCAAGCACGTGTGGGCCGACGGCGGTGTCCGTCACCCGCGTGACGTCGCGATGGCGCTGGCCGCCGGCGCGTCCAACGTCATGATCGGCTCCTGGTTCGCGGGGACGTACGAGTCCCCGGGCGACCTGCAGCAGTCCGCCGAGGGGCACCTGTACAAGGAGTCGTTCGGCATGGCGTCGGCGCGGGCCGTACAGAACCGGACGTCCGAGGAGTCGGCGTACGACCGGGCCCGCAAGGGGCTGTTCGAGGAGGGCATCTCCACCTCGCGCATGTTCCTGGACCCGGCGCGTCCCGGCGTCGAGGACCTGATCGACTCGATCATCGCGGGCGTCCGCTCGTCCTGCACCTACGCGGGCGCGGGCTCCCTCGCGGAGTTCGAGGAGAAGGCGGTCGTCGGTGTCCAGTCGGCCGCCGGCTACGCCGAGGGCAAGCCCCTGCACGCCAGCTGGAGCTGACCTCCCCCGCTCTCCGTGGCCCCGCCGTCCCCACCGGGACGCCGGGGCCACACCCGTATCCGCCGCAAGGCCGGGGGCTGAGACCCGTACCCGCGCGATCGAACGCCGGCGAGGCCGGGCAGGTGACGCGCCCGTCAGGGGTGGGGCGGCCGTCAGGGGTGGGGCGGCCGGCCGCCGGGTGGGGAGCTGTGGACGCCCGCGCGGTACTTCGGGATCCGTACCGTCACCTTCATGCCCGCGCCCGGCCCCGTTTCGATCACCAGCCCGTACGCGTCCCCGTACACCTGCCGGATCCGCTCGTCGACATTGGGCAGCCCGACGCCGGACGAGGAACCGCCGCCCTCCCCGGCCAGGATCCGCCGCAGCAGGGCCGGGTCCATCCCGATCCCGTTGTCCTCGACGGTGATGACCGCCTCCGAGCCTGCGTCCCGCGCCGTGATGGCGATCCGGCACTCCTCGGTGGAGTCCTCCAGCCCGTGCTTGACGGCGTTCTCCACCAGCGGCTGGAGGCACAGGAACGGCAGCGCCACCGGCAGCACCTCCGGCGCCACCTGCAGGGTCACCTTCAGCCGGTCCCCGAACCGGGCCCCGGCCAGCGCCAGGTACTGCTCGATCGAACGCAACTCATCGGCCAGCGTGGTGAATTCGCCGTGCCGCCGGAAGGAGTAGCGGGTGAAGTCCGCGAACTCCAGCAGCAGGTCCCGGGCCCGCTCCGGATCCGTCCGCACGAACGAGGCGATCGCGGCCAGGGAGTTGAAGATGAAATGCGGGGAGATCTGCGCCCGCAGCGCCTTGATCTCCGCCTCCATCAGCCGCGTCCGCGAACGGTCCAGCTCGGACAGCTCCAGCTGTACGGACACCCACCGCGCGACCTCCGTCGCGGCCCGCACCAGCACCGCCGACTCCCGCGACCCGTACGCCACCAGCGCGCCCAGCATCCCGTCCTCACCCGTGAGCGGAGCCACCACCGCCCATTTCAGCGGACAGTCCGGCCGCCGGCACTCGGTCCGCACGCTCTGGCTGCGCCCCGACTCCAGCATCACCGCCACCCGTTCCATCGCCCGCCGCTCGTGGTGGTCGGCGCCCGGCCCGTCCCAGGCCAGCACCGACTCCCGGTCGGTCAGGCACAGCGCCTCCGTGCCCAGCAGCGACCGCAGCCGCCGGGCCGCCTTGCGCGCCGCGTCCTGCGTCAGCCCCGCGCGCAGCGGGGGAGCGGCCAGCGAAGCCGTGTGCAGGGTGTGGAACGTCGCCCGCTCCACCGGAGTCCCCAGATCCGGTCCGGCCGCCCGCTCGCCGCGCAGGGCCTGGCGGCGGCCCGCCGCCCAGCCGGCGCCCAGCAGCAGGGCCGCCACCGCCACCGCCAGGGCCGCCACCACCGCCCCGGTCACCGGCCGCCCCCCACCCGGTCCCCGGCCACGTCCTCCGGCAGGTGCAGCCGGGCCAGGGTGGCCGCCGTCCCGGCCGGGATCCGCGAACGGGTGCCCAGCGACACCACCACCATCGTCAGGAACCCGAGCGGCACCGACCAGGCCGCCGGCCACGCCAGCAGCGTGTGCACCCAGCCCGCCGGAGCCAGCCCCGCCCGCGTCGCCAGCACCGCGCTCAGCGCCGCCCCGCCGCCCGTCACCAGCCCGGCCACCGCCCCCGGTGGGGTCAACCCGCGCCACCAGATGCCCAGCACCAGCAGCGGACAGAACGACGACGCCGACACCGCGAACGCCAGCCCCACCGCGTCCGCCACCGGCACGTCCCGCGCCGCCACGCTCCCGGCCAGCGGCACGAGCACCGCCACGAGCACCGCGAAACGGAAGCTCCGCACCCCTCCCGCCGGCAACAGGTCCTGGTGCAGCACCCCGGCCACCGCCATCGTCAGCCCCGAAGCCGTCGACAGGAACGCCGCGAAGGCACCCCCGGCCAGCAGCGCCCCCAGCAGCTCACCGAGCAGCCCGCCCAGCATCCGCTCGGGCAGCACCAGCACCGCGGCGTCCGCGTCGCCGGTCAGCGCCAGCCCGGGCGCGTAGATCCGGCCCAGCGCCCCGTACACCGGCGGCAGCAGGTAGAAGACGCCGACCAGCCCGAGCACCACCAGAGTGGTGCGGCGCGCGGCCCGTCCGTGGGGACTGGTGTAGAAGCGCACGGCGACGTGCGGAAGCCCCATCGTCCCGAGGAAGGTGGCCAGGATGAGCCCGTACGTCGCGTACAGCCGGTATTCGGGCCGGTCCCCGGCCAGCGGCTCCGACCAGCTGGACGCGCTGAGGCCGGCCTCCGCCCGGGTGTCGGGGACCACCGAGCCAGGGGTGAACTCCAGCCGCGCGCGGGCCCGTACGGAATGCTGCCCGGCCGCGAGCGTCAGCGGGGCGGCCTCGTACGTCCGCCCGTCCACCTGCCCGGTCACCGTCAGCGCCAACGGTGCGTCCACCGACATCCGGACGTCCTCGGCGAGCGTGACGGCCGTGTGCTCGCGGAAGACGGCCGGGGCGTCGAAGGTGGCCCGCGGGGCGCCGTCCCCGGCCCAGGCGGCGATCAGGAAGAAGGCCGGCACGAGCAGGGCGGTGAGCTTGAGCCAGTACTGGAAGGCCTGCACGAAGGTGATGCTGCGCATCCCGCCGGCGGCCACGGCCGCGCCGACCACGGACGCGACGACCACCCCGCCCACCCAGTGCGGGGCACCGGTCAGGACCTCCAGGGTCAGCCCCGCGCCCTGCAGCTGCGGCAGCAGGTACAGCCAGCCGACCCCCACCACGAACAGCACCGCGATCCGGCGCACCGCCTGGGACTCCAGGCGGCCCTCGGCGAAGTCGGGCAGCGTGTACGCCCCCGAGCGGCGCAGCGGGGCCGCGACGAGCACCAGCAGCACCAGGTACCCGGCGGTGTAGCCGACCGGGTACCAGAGCATCTCGGGCCCCTGGAGCAGGACCAGCCCGGCGACCCCGAGGAAGGACGCGGCGGAAAGGTACTCGCCGCTGATGGCGGCCGCGTTCAGGCGGGGCCCGACGGTGCGGGAGGCGACGTAGAAGTCGGAGGTGGTCCGGGATATGCGCAAGCCCAGCGCGCCGACGAGGACGGTGGCGAGGACGACGACGGCGACGGCGGTCAGCGCGTACGTCTGGTTCACCGGGGGTCCTTCGGCCGGGGGTGGGGGTCCCCCCGGCGGAGCGAAGGGAAGGGTGACGGGAGTCTACGCACGGCCCGAACCCGGCAACAGGCCCGATCCGGCCCCCGGGCCCCCGCCGGCTCCGCGGCCCGGCCGGCCGCGAGGGGGGTCAGATGGCGGGATCGCGGTGTTCGGCGCAGTCGCGCAGGGCGATCTCCAGCTCCACGTACGACTCCTCGGCCCGCCGGAACGCCAGCGTCAGCGCAGCCTCCGCCCGTGGCGGGACCTGGCCGCGGACCCCCTCGCCGGCCTCGTACAGGACATCGGCCCAGCGTGCGGCGGCACTTCTGAGGCGGGCCAGCAGCGCCTCCGCCTCGGCCGGCCCGGCGGGCACGCGGCGCGGCAGGCCCGTCAACGCGTCGAGCAGCGCCTGGATTTCGGACATCGCGCTCCTCCCGCGCCGGAAGATCCACGATACGCGGGCGCACGGCCGGCGGGCGGCCGACGGTCCCGCCGGATCGCCGTACGCCACTCGCCGTGCGACGAACGGCACCGCGGCGCCGCCGGACGGTCAGCCGGTCGCGTGCCGCATCAGCAGGTCCCGTAGCTCCCGCGCGTGGCGGCGGCTCACCTGGAGCTCCGCCGACCCGACCCGGACGCTCGTCGTGCCCGCCTCCAGCCGGAGTTCGTCGATGCGGGCCAGCGCCACCAGGTGCCGGCGGTGGATCCGGACGAACCCGCGCGCCGCCCACCGCTCCTCCAGTGTGGACAGCGGGATCCGCACCAGGTGGCTGCCCTCGTCGGTGTGCAGCCGGGCGTAGTCGCCCTGGGCCTCGACGTAGGCGATGTCGGCGATCGCCACGAACCGGGTGACACCGCCCAGTTCGACGGCTATCTGGTCCGGCGTGCGGTCGGTGACGGTGACCCCGGCGGCCGGCCGGCGCTGCACCGGCACGGCCGCAGCGGGCTCGGCGGCCGGCGGCGGAGCCTGCCCGGCACGGCCCAGCTGCGCACACACCCGCCGGACCGCCTCCGCCAGCCGCTCCGGGCGCACGGGCTTGAGCACGTAGTCCACCGCCTTCAGATCGAAGGCCTGTACGGCGAAACCCTCGTGCGCGGTGACGAACACGATCAGCGGCGGCCGCGCGAACCCGGCCAGCAGCCGGGCGATGTCCAGACCCGTCAGCCCGGCCATGTGGATGTCGAGGAAGACCACGTCGATGCCGTCCGCCCCGTCCGGCCCCGCCTCCAGCGCCAGCGTGATCCGGCGCAGCGCCTCGGTGGCGTCGCCGGCCCCCTGCACACTGCGCACCCGGGGATCGGAGCGCAGCAGGTAGAGGAGCTCCTCCAGGAGCGGCTTCTCGTCGTCGACGGCCAGTACGCGCAGCATGCGGCGAGTCTAGGCACCGGTCCGCCGGGGCGGAACGGGCGCGGCCCCTGCCCGGGGGGAGGGTCGGGGAAGGGGCCGCGCGGTCCGAAGGGCGGGGGGAACCGGGGCTACTGGACGGTGATGAGCTTGCCTTCCGGGGAGACGGCGTACCAGGTGCCGCCCACGCCCTGGCCGTTGGTGTCGCCGGGCTTCTTGTCACCGCTGAAGGTGTAGACGGGCCAGCAGTCCACCGTCTGCTGCTTCTTGCCGTCCGGGCGGTCCAGCACCAGGTAGTTGCGTGCGGTGATCCCCTTGGCGTCGGCCTTGTCCACCGGCGGCACGACCGGCCACTTGGCCACGCAGTCGCCCTCGCACTTGGACGCCATCGGCCACGCGGTGTCCGGCTTGAACCGGTAGACGGTCATGCCGTTGCCGTCGACGATGTGGTCGCCGAGCTTCGGGTCCTTCGCCACGGACAGTCCCGCGCCCGAGCCCGGCTGCTCGCCGGTGGCGCCCGCCGGCTGCCCGGCGGGTGCGGCCGCGTAGCCGTCCGCCGCCGGTGCGGGTGAGGAGGCCTGGGCGGAGGCGGCGCCGGCCGGCACGGCCGGGCCGGCGGCCTCGTCGTCCGCCGGACCGCAGGCGCTCGCCGCCAGGACGACGGCGATCGCCGCCGCGGCAAGGGTGGTTCCGCGCTTCATACCCATCGTGATCTCTCTCCCACTGTGGTGTCCTTCGTGCCGCCGCCTCGGCGCCGGCAACTGTGCTCAGGACACGCCCCTGGGGGACGGATCTGTTCACGGCGATCGTCGTGGGCTGTTTCACTCACCCCGCGGCGAACCCGGCGCGCCGCAGAGCCGTGGCCACAGCGAGGCCCAGGACCCGGTGTCCGGCGTCGTTGGGGTGCAGCCCGTCCTCCAGGTGCTCGGGGCCCAGCAGGTCCCGGCCCGGCAGCACGGCCAACCGGTCGTCGCCCGCGGCGATCCGGTCCCGCGTGGCGCGCTCCATCGCGTCGCGCAGCGCGCCCAGCGTGGCGCCGAGCCGGTTCGGGGTCCGCTCGGCGTCGGGCCGCAGGACGGGGGAGACCAGCAGGAGCGGGGTCCGCGGATGCCCCTGCCGGACCAGTTCGAGGAACACGCGCGTGGTCTCGTACAGGAGCGGCGCTGAATAGGGCACCCGCGACCAGCAGTTGGTGCCGAAGGCGAGCGTGAGGACATCGGCGGGCAGGCCGGCGATCTGCTCGGCGGTGGCGAGTTCGCCGCGGGCGGCTCCCGCGTAGCCGAGGTTGACGGCGTCCCAGCCCAGCGCCCGGCCGGTGACCGCGGGCCAGCCGTGGGCGGGGCGGGTGGACCACCAGCCCTCGGTGATGGAGTCGCCGTGCACCACCCAGCGCGGGGCGGGCGGGGCCGGGGTGAGCGGTCCGCCGATCCCGCGCAGGCCGAGGACGACCGGGGACTGGGTCTCGGGCGGATGGAGGGTGAACGGCCCGCCGCCGCCGGGCAGTTCGATCCGTACGACGGCCTCCGTGGCCGGTTCGGTGAACACCTCGCTGACCACCCCGTGCCGGTCCCACAGCGCGAAGCCGTGCGCGAGGTCGCGCAGGGCGTCGGTGGGGCCGGGCACGGTCGCCCGGTAGCGGATCTCCACCGCGTGCGCGGTCTGCGTGGTGAACTCCAGGCGCACCCCGATGGGCAGGGTGGCCCGCTCGCCCGTGTCCCACGGCAGCCGCATGGTGTCCGCCGGGTCCGCGCGCACCGGGCGGCCCTTGTCCAGCCAGGCGACCCCGCGCAGGAAGGGGGCGGGGTCCTGCCACCGGCCGGCGTCGTACGGGTCGGGGGCAGGGCCGGTGTCGGTGCCCGGTGGTCTCACTCTTCGCCTCCGATCGTCGGATACGGGAACTTCACTCCCACCCCGCCGTCCACCACCAGCGTCTGCCCCGTCACGTACGAGGACAGCGGCGACACGAGGAAGTACAGGGCGGTCGCGATGTCCGCGGTCTCGGCGACCCGGCCCAGCGGGGCGTTCTCCGCGTTGCGCCGCCGCCCCTCGGGGCCGAGCAGGGCGGCGACCCGCGGGGTCCACACCACCCCCGGAGCCACCGCGTTCACTCGTACCCCGCGCGGGCCCAGTTCCACCGCCGCCGAGCGGACCAGGGACAGCAGCCCGGCCTTCGCGGCCCCGTACGCGGCGTGCCGCGGGGCCGCGGTCAGCCCGGAGACCGAGGCCACGAAGACGAGCGGCCCGCCGCCGGCCGCCGCGACGGCCTCGCCGCCGTACTGGACGGTGAGCCAGGCGTGCCGCAGGACCACGTCGAAGTGCCAGTCCCAGCCGGCGTCGTCGAGGTCGGGCAGGGCCGCGTACCGGGCCATGCCGACGATGTCGACCACCCCGCCCACCGGGCCGCCCAGCAGTGCGGGGGCCTGCGCGAAGAGGGCCCGTACGGCCGTGCGGCGGGTCACGTCGGCCGTGTACGGGACGCCCCCGGTCTCGGCGGCGACGACCCGGGCCCGCTCGCCGTCGAGGTCCGCGCACAGGACGCGGGCGCCCGCGGCGGAGAGGGCGTGGGCGGTCTGACGGCCGATGCCGTTGCCGGCGCCGAGCAGGACCAGCCGGCGGCCGTCGAGGCGGTGCAGGGCGGCGTAGTCGGGCACGGGCGAGGTGTCGAGACCTCCGGCGGGGCCGCCGGCGGCGGGGGCGGGCGCGGTCCCGGGGCTCGGCGCCTCGGCGGGGCTCCGCGCGCCGGCGGGGTGCGGCGCGCTCGCGGGGTTCGGAGCGCTCGCAGGGCTCGGCGCGGTCATGCAGCCCGGCGCGGTCATGCGGCGGCCGTCCGGGGCTCGTAGCGGGCGAGTTCCGGAATGACTTCCTTCCCCAGGATCTCGATCGTCCGCAGGATCTCCCGGTGCTCCAGATACCCCCACTGCACGTAGCAGATCAGCTGGTCCACGCCGAGGTCCGCGTACCGCTTGGCCTTGGCGACGATCGTCTCCGCGTCCCCGATGAGGATCATGTCCCCGTCGCTGAACTCCCGCACCGGAACCTCCCCTTCCAGAATGGGGGTGAGCAACGGGAAGGTCCGCTCGCGTTCCCCGGGATCCAGGTGCGGCAGCTCCCACTCCAGCGTGAACTGCGCGAGGTTCGCGTACCACCAGGCCGCGGAGTCCCACACGCGTGCACCGGGCGCCGCGCCCGGCTCGGTCGCGTGGACGAGGGTGTAGGCGCTGACCCGGTTCGTCGTGACGTCGGTGAGCGGCCGGGGGGCGCGCGCGGCATTCCGGTACGCCGCCACCTGCCGGGCCATCGCCTCCAGCGGCTGCATGATCGAGAAGGAGAGCAGCCCGAGGCCGGCCGCCCCGGCCACCTCGGCCGAGCCGGGGGAAGTGGCCGCCATCCAGGCGGGCGGGTGGGGGTCCTGCACGGGCTTGGGGGTGACCATCCGGCGCGGGAAGCGGAACCGCTCGGAGGCGTACTCGAAGTACTCCTCGCGCCACATCCCCGCGACGATCTCCAGGGCCTCCCGCCAGTCCTCCCGGGACCGCTCCCGGTCCACCCCGAAGGCCGCCTGCTCCATGGGCGTGGAGCGGCCGGTGCCCCACTCGACGCGGCCGCCGGACAGGACGTCCACGGTGGCCACCTTCTCGGCGATCCGCTGGGGCGGGGTGAAGCCGAAGGGGGTCAGGGTCACCCCGAAGCCGAGCCGGATCCGCTCGGTCAGCCCGGCCAGGTGCCCGAGGAGCACCTCGGGGGCCGGGCAGTGGGAGCGGCCCTCGCGGAAGTGGTGCTCGACCGCCCACACCGTGCGGAACCCCATCCGGTCGGCGAGCCGGATCTGCTCGACGGCCTCCCGGTAGGCGCGCTGCTCGGCGGCCCGCTGACCGTGCGGATGGGGCCCGTCCCAGGGCCTCGGCACGTCGATCTCGTAGAGCACGTCCAGATCCATGACGGCACGCTGCGGCAGATCTGACGAAGTGTCAAGAACGACGCCGGAGGTCGGCTGCGCAGCGATCGATCATCGGAGCGCAACAAAGGACCATCCGGGACAGATCCGCGCAACGATCGTGCGCCAATGTGCAAGGATGGTGCATTACGGGCACCATCCCTCAGCTCGTAGGCTCACTCGCTGTACGTGGAGTGGCGCGGACCGCCTGCTCGGCGGTCCCCCCATGCCCAGGCCCATGCCTGCTCCTGCTCCGGACCGCTGCGGTCGACGCCTGTCAGTCCCCATCCGCAGTGAAGAAGGAGTCCTTCGTGCTCGACCACGGCCAGGCGCCACCCGTCACGACCGAGCCCCGCAGGCCCGCGCACCCGCTCCTCCGCCGCAAGCCGGTCGAGCAGCTCGTGGCCGAGGGCGGTCAGGGCGAGGGCGGCATGCTCCGCCGCTCGCTCACCATGTGGCAGCTGACGATGATCAGCATCGGCGCGACCCTGGGCACCGGCATCTTCGTCGTCCTCGGCGAGGCCGCACCCAAGGCCGGCCCGGCCGTCACGATCTCCTTCGTCATAGCGGGCCTCACCGCCCTCTTCTCGGCCCTCTCCTATGCGGAGCTGGCCGGATCCGTCCCCGTGTCCGGATCCTCGTACTCGTACTCCTACGCCACCATGGGCGAGTTCATCGCCTGGGTCTGCGGCTGGTGCCTGGTCCTGGAGTACGCCGTCTCGGTCGCCGCCGTCGCCGTCGGCTGGGGCCAGTACCTCAACGAACTCCTCGACGGGACCGTGGGCTTCACGATCCCCGAGACCCTCTCGAACCCGCTGGGTGACGGAGGCTGGATCAACCTGCCCTCGCTGGTCGTCGTCCTGCTCGCCATGGTCTTCCTGATGCGCGGCGCCAAGGAGAGCGCCAGGGTCAACACGATCATGGTCGCCGTGAAGATCGTCACGCTGGTGCTCTTCATCGGCATCGGCGTCATGGGCATCAAGTCCGGCAACTACGCCCCGCTGGCGCCGCTCGGCATCACCGGCATCAGCGCCGCCGCCTCCACCCTCTTCTTCTCGTACATCGGCTTCGACGCCGCCTCCACCGCCGGTGAGGAAGCCAAGGACCCGAAGAAGGACCTCCCCCGCGCGATCATGCTCTCGCTCGGCATCGTCACCGTCCTCTACGTCCTCGTCGCCTTCGTCGCCGTCGGCGCCATGCCGTGGCAGGACTTCGAGGGCACCGAGGCCGCGCTCGCCCAGATCATGACCGACGTCACCGGCACCAGCATCTGGGGTGTCGTCCTCGCGGCGGGCGCGGTCGTCGCCATCGCCTCCGTCGTTTTCGCCGTCCTCTACGGCCAGACCCGCATCCTCTTCGCGATGTCCCGCGACGGCCTCGTCCCCAAGGTCTTCGCCAAGGTCGACGAGAAGAGCGGCGCCCCGCGCGCCAACGTGGTGATCGTCTCCCTCTTCTGCGGCGCCCTGGCGGCCTTCATCCCCCTGGGTGAGCTGGCCAACGCGACCAGCATCGGCACGCTGTTCGCCTTCGCCCTGGTCAACGTCGCCGTCGTCATCCTGCGCTACACCAAGCGGGACCTGCCGCGCACCTTCAAGGTGGCGCTGTTCCCGGTCACGCCGATCCTCGGCTTCATCGCCTGCGGCTGGATGATGTACAGCCTGCCGACGGCCACGTGGGTCGCGTTCGGTGTCTGGATGGCCGTCGGCCTCGTGGTCTACTTCCTGTACGGCATGCGCCGTTCCACACTGGCCACAGCAGAAAAGTGATCCACCCGCAGTGCGACTGAACGATCTCGACGAACGCATCGTGCACGCCCTCGCCGAGGACGCCCGCCGCTCCTACGCGGACATCGGCTCCGAGGTCGGCCTCTCCGCCCCCGCCGTCAAGCGGCGCGTGGACCGACTGCGGGCCGAGGGAGCCATCACCGGCTTCACCGTCCGCGTCGACCCCGCCGCGATGGGCTGGGAGACCGAGGGCTTCATCGAGATCTACTGTCGCCACAACACCTCGCCGGACGACATCCGGCGAGGACTGGAGCGGTACCCCGAGGTGGTGTCCGCGTCGACCGTGACCGGCGACGCGGACGCCCTCGTCCAGGTCTTCGCCTCCGACATGCGGCACTTCGAACGCGTACTGGAACGCATCGCCGGCGAACCCTTCGTGGAACGCACCAAGTCGGTCCTGGTCCTCTCCCCCCTACTGCGCCGCTTCACTTCCGGCGCACCTGCCTAGGGAGATCCGGCCCGGCCGGGCCCTTCCGGGCTCGCCGGCGCCCTCCCGGCGGTCACGCCTCCTTGGCGGGGGTCCGCAGCCCCACGAAGACCGGCCGCCGCCGCAGCGTGAAGCCCATCGCCTCGTAGAGCCGCACCGCGGACGTGTTGGAAGCCGCCGCGTGCAGGAACGGCACGTCCCCCCGCTCCCGCACCGCCCACGCCACCGCCCGTATCAGCCGGGCCGCCAGCCCCCGCCCCCGGTGCTCCGGATGCGTGCACACCGCGCTGATCTCCGACCACCCCGGCGGCCGCATCCGTTCCCCCGCCATCGCGACGAGCCGCCCCTCGTGCCGGATCCCGAGGTACGTGCCCAGCTCCACCGTCCGGTCCAGGAACGGCCCCGGCCGGGTCAGCCCGACCAGCTCCAGCATCTCCGGCACGTCCCCGGGCCCCAGCACCACCGCCTCCGGCGCCGCCTCGGCCCGTACCGCCCGCCCGTCCAGCTGGACACCCGGCAGGTTCAGCACCGTCTCCCACCCCGGCGGCGGCGTCGGCAGCCCCGTCAGCCAGACCTCCTCCCCGGGCCCCGCCAGCTCGGCCAGATCCGCCCAGGCCCGCGGATCCTCCGGATCGCCGAGCCCGGCGAACGGGGTGGTGTCCAGGGTGTAGCGGGCGGCCAGCCCCGCCGGCCCGTGCTCGGCGAAACGGCGGTGCGGCCCGTTCAGCGCGGCCCAGACCGGATTGTCGAGTACCTCGGCGGACATCGGTGCGGAGCTCCTTCGGTCGGTGCGCGGCGGCGCGAACGACCAGGATTGGCCGGCGCCCCCAGCGGGAAGCGTAACCACCGCAGGACGGGGCGCACATGAGGGACGGGGACCGGTACCGGTGGACGAGGCCAGGACGGCGGAAGCGGGGGCGCGGACCCTTCGCCGCTGGTGGCTGACCCGGCGCCTGCACATCGACCTCCTGCGCGTCTGCAGCGCCTCCGCCCTCCGCGGCTGACCCGCACGCCGTCGGCCACGAGCCGGAGCGCACTCGGCGTCCCCCGCGCCGCCTCGGCCGGGCCCGCACGCCCCTCGCCACGAGCCCGGGCCCGGCGGCCGCCCCGTCGGCAGGCCCCGTACGGCTTCGGCCACGAGCCCCGGCGCACGCCGCGCCGGCGCCTCGGCCGAAGCGGTGCCGGCCCGTCATGGGCTGCCCGAACGCGCCCCGACGCCGCGACGACGCCGCCCGAGCCCGCCCGAACCCGTCCGCAGCCCCGGCGCCGCCCGCGGCGCCCGAGGGGCACACCCGTACGCCCCAGGAGAGCCATGTCGCACACCGTCCTGCCCCCCACCGGTCCCGCCCCCGCCCTGCGCGGCCGCATCGGCGCCGGGTTCTCGCCCGTCCCGCGCCGCTACCGCCTCTACCTCTCCGCCGGCTGTCCCCGCTCCCTCCGGGTGGCCGCCGCCCTGGCCGCGGAGGGGCTCGCGGACGCGGTCCCCGCCACCGTCCTCGGCCCGGGCGCGGACGACACCGCGCTGCGGCACGCCTACGAGGCCGCCGGCCACCACTTCGACGGCCCGCTGACCGTCCCCGCCCTCGTCGACACCTGGAGCGGCCGCGTCGTCTCCGACCACACCCCCGACATACTCGACGATCTACGGTTCCTGGCCGCACACCCTGCCTTCCGCACGGGCGCCTGAGGGGGACCCGGAGAGCCCCGCGGCGCCCCGCGCAACGAATCACCGCACCCACCCGGGAACACGCAACGAATCGATGCGCGCAGCGCAACGGTCACGGCTTGTCCGGGTCGAACGCCCGAACGTACCGTCTTAGGACCCCCTCCCCTCCTGCCACAGAGGTTGTCCATGCCCCCGCTGCGCACCGCCCTCCTCCAGAGCTCCGGACGGCTCGGCGACACCGCCGAGAACCTGAAGGCGCTCGAAGAGGCCGCATCGCGCGCCGCACAGGGCGGGGCCGGGCTCCTCGTGACCTCGGAGATGTTCCTCACCGGCTACGCCCTGGCCCCCCAGGACATCGCCGGCCTCGCCGAACCGGCCGACGGCATGTCCGCCCGCGCCATCGGCGAGATCGCCCGCCGCCACGGGGTCGCCGTCCTGTACGGCTACCCCGAGCGGTCGGGCGACGCCGTGTACAACGCGGCCCAGCTCATCGGCCCCGACGGCGAGCGCCTGGCGAACTACCGCAAGACGCACCTGTTCGGCTGCTTCGAGCAGGAGGCCTTCACCCCCGGCGACGTCCCCGTCGTCCAGGCGGACCTCGGGGGTCTCCGCATCGGCATCATGATCTGCTACGACGTGGAGTTCCCCGAGACCGTCCGGGCCCACGCGCTCGCCGGCACCGACTTCCTCCTGGTGCCGACCGCGCAGATGCACCCGTTCCAGTTCGTCGCCGAACAGCTCGTCCCCGTACGGGCCTTCGAGAACCAGATGTACATCGCGTACGTCAACCGCACCGGCCCGGAAGGCGAGTTCGAGTTCGTCGGACTCAGCTGCCTGGCGAGCCCCGACGGGGTCACCCGGACCCGGGCCGGCCGCGGCGAGGAGCTGGTGTTCGGCGAGGCCGACCCCGAGCTGCTGCACGCGTCGCGCACGACCAACCCGTACCTGCGCGACCGCCGCCCCGGGCTCTACGCCTCCCTCGTCTGACCCTCCCGGCCTCCCCAGGCCCGCCCTGCCCAGCCCCGCCCTGCCCTGCCCGCAAGGAGACGTACCCCCATGACGTCCACGGTGCCCACCACCGCCGTCCCGCACAGCGACGGACAGCCGCCGATCACCATGTTCGGCCCGGACTTCCCGTACGCGTACGACGATTTCCTCGCCCACCCGGCGGGCCTGGGCCAGATACCGGCCACCGAGCACGGCACCGAGGTCGCCGTCATCGGCGGCGGACTGTCCGGCATCATCTCCGCCTACGAGCTGATGAAGATGGGCCTCAAGCCCGTCGTCTACGAGGCCGACCAGATCGGCGGCCGCCTGCGCACCGTCGGCTTCGAGGGCGCCGGCACCGAGGGCCTGACCGCGGAGATGGGCGCCATGCGCTTCCCGCCGTCCTCCACCGCCCTCCAGCACTACATCGACCTCGTCGGCCTGGTCACGGAGCCCTTCCCGAACCCGCTCGCCGAGTCCACCCCCTCCACGGTCGTCGACCTCAAGGGCGAGACCCACTACGCCGAGACCATCGCCGACCTCCCGCAGGTCTACCGCGACGTGTCCGCCGCGTGGAACGCCTGCCTGGAGGAGGGCGCCGACTTCTCCGACATGAACACCGCGATGCGCGAGCGGGACGTCCCGCGCATCCGCGAGATATGGGCGAAGCTCGTCGAGAAGCTCGACGACGAGACCTTCTACGGCTTCCTCTGCAAGTCCGAGGCCTTCCAGTCCTTCCGCAAGCGCGAGATCTTCGGCCAGGTCGGCTTCGGCACCGGCGGCTGGGACACCGACTTCCCGAACTCCATCCTGGAGATCCTGCGCGTCGTCTACACCGAGGCCGACGACCACCACCGCGGCATCGTCGGCGGCTCGCAGCAGCTCCCGCTGCGCCTGTGGGAGCGCGAGCCCGAGAAGATCGTCCACTGGGCCCAGGGCACCTCGCTGTCCTCCCTGCACGAGGGCACCCCGCGCCCGGCGGTGACCCGCCTGCACCGCACGGCCGGCAACCGCATCACGGTCACCGACGCCTCCGGCGACATCCGTACGTACCGCGCCGCGATCTTCACGGCCCAGTCCTGGATGCTCCTGTCGAAGATCGCCTGCGATGACACGCTCTTCCCGATCGACCACTGGACGGCGATCGAGCGCACCCACTACATGGAGTCCAGCAAGCTCTTCATCCCGGTCGACCGCCCCTTCTGGCTCGACAAGGACGAGGAGACGGGCCGCGACGTCATGTCGATGACCCTCACGGACCGCATGACCCGCGGCACGTACCTGCTGGACAACGGCCCGGACCAGCCGGCCGTCATCTGCCTGTCCTACACCTGGTGCGACGACAGCCTGAAGTGGCTGCCGCTGTCCGCGAACGAGCGGATGGAGGTCATGCTGAAGTCCCTCGGCGAGATCTACCCGAAGGTCGACATCCGCCGCCACATCATCGGCAACCCGGTGACCGTGTCCTGGGAGAACGAGCCCTACTTCATGGGCGCGTTCAAGGCCAACCTCCCCGGCCACTACCGCTACCAGCGCCGCCTGTTCACCCACTTCATGCAGGACCGCCTCCCCGAGGACAAGCGCGGCATCTTCCTCGCGGGCGACGACATCTCCTGGACGGCCGGCTGGGCCGAGGGCGCCGTCCAGACCGCCCTGAACGCCGTCTGGGGCGTCATGCACCACCTCGGCGGCTCCACGGACGCCACCAACCCCGGCCCGGGCGACGTCTACGACGAGATCGCCCCGGTCGAACTCCCGGAGGACTGACCCTCCCCACGGCCACGGACGGGTGACCCCCGCCGGCCCCCGTGACCACGGGCCGCCCCCGCGCCACGAGCGCGGCGGCGGCCCGTTCCCATGCCGTGCGGTTCACACCGCCCGCTCCCACACGAGCTTCCAGCGGGTCCCGCGCACACCGGCCGTCGTGGGCGCGTACGAGTCCCGCAGGCCCAGGCTCACCCCGCATGCCGCGCACAGCCGGTGGGTGAAGTACCCGTCGCTCCACGTCGTCGTGCCACGGTCCGCCCCGCACAACGGGCACGCCGAGAGCTCCCCGTCCGCCGGGGCCCGCATCAGGCGGGGCATCACGGCGGGCAGCGGCTCGTGCGGGTGGAACTCCGGATCCGGACACCACAGCTCCCGCGTGGGGGGAGGCGGCTGCGGGACGCGGACACCCGCGGCCTTCTGGTGCGCAGCCGCAGGGTGGCGAATCCGGTCACCCGGCCACCGTACGGAGTGAACCCACCAGATCGCACCGGGACCTCATGCCGGTGGGGGTCAGCAGGCAGCGGCCGACCAGGCCGACACCGGCGTCGAGGGATGCGCGGAACTCCTCCGCCAGCTCGGGGGAGCGGCGCAGGGTCCACAGCATCCGGGCCGCCGCCCAGGCGCCCGCGCGGGCGCGGTCCAGGCTCCACGAGCCGACCAGGTGGGTCAGCGGGTCCGCGATCTCCAGGAGGTCCGGACCGGGCATCAGGTCCTCCCGGATGCGCTCCTCCAGGGCGACCAGGGTGTCGCCCACCCGGTCGAAGTCGGCCTCGAGGGCGGCGGGCTCGCAGTCCAGGGCCCGGCAGGTGGACACCACCGCGACGGCCAGGTCGTGCCCGATGTGCGCGTTGATCCCGGCCAGGGCGTGCTGCAGCGGATGGATCCCGGGATGCCGGCGGTACTGGAGCAGGGGGCGCCAGCAAGCCGGCGCGCGGTCCGCCTCCACCGCCGCCAGGTACCGCTCCGCGAACCGCACGCCGAGCGTCTCGGCCCGCCGGGGCACCGGGAAGTCGCCGCGCACGATCCGCCGGTCCAGGGCCTCCGTGACCGTCAGGTAGACCCGGTTGAAGACGGCGACACCGTCCTGCGGCGGGAGCCGCTCGTCCAGGGCGCGCATCCGCGCCAGCACCGCTTCCATGGGAGGCAGGGTCGCAGGGACCGGCCCGGATCCGGGGAACTTGGCCGTACGCTTCCCCGGTTCGGGCGAAACCCCGTCAACGCACGCGTCAACGAGGCGTGTCCGTGCCCTCCCGGGGCCGCACGGCGGCCCGCGATGTCCTACGGCCGGATGGTGGCCGGTTCGTCCCGGCCGGCCTGGCCGGCGCCCGGCCCGGACGGCTTCTGCCGCAGTACGGACGCCCCCGCCACCAGCGCGAACGCCAGCAGGGTGACCAGCCCGAAGGAGACCACGAGCGAGGTCGCGTCCGCCACGGCGCCGATGGCAGAGGGCGCGATCAGCCCCGACGTATAGGTGATCGTCGCGACGCCCGCGATGGCCTGTGCCGGAGCCGGCCCGCTGCGCGCCGCGGCCGCGAAGGCCAGCGGGACCACCACCGCGATGCCGAGCCCGATCAGGCCGAAGCCGGCCATCGCCGCCGCGGGATGCCGGGCCGTCACCACGAGCAGCCCGCCCGCCGTGGCGAGCACCCCGCCCGCCCGGACCGTGCGCACGGCCCCGAACCGGTCCACCACCCGGTCCCCGGCGAGCCGGGCGACGGCCATGGTCAGCGCGAAGGCCGTGGTGGAGGCCGCCGCCAGTCCGGCGTCGGTGTCCAGGACGTCCCGCAGGTAGACCGCCGACCAGTCCAGACTCGCGCCCTCCGCGAAGACCGCGCAGAACCCGATCGCCCCGATGAGCACCGCCGACTTGGGCGGCAGCGCGAAGTGCGCCGGAGCCTCGGCGTCCGCGGCGGCCTTCAGGTCGAGCACCCCCCGTACGGCGAGCAGCCCCGCCGCGGTCAGCGCGCACGCGGCGATCAGGTGGTGCAGCCGAGCGTCGGCCCCCGCGTGCGCGGCGACCGTACCGGCCGCCGAGCCGAGGAGCGCGCCCACGCTCCACATGCCGTGCAGCGAGGACATGATCGAGCGCCGCAGCCGGTTCTCGGTCTCCACGCCCAGCGCGTTCATCGCCACGTCGGACATGCCGGAGGTCGCTCCGTAGACGAAGAGGGCGAAGCAGAGCGTCGGCAGGTTCGGGGCGAGGCTCGGCAGGACGAGGGAGAGGGTCCACAGCGCCAGCAGCGCGCGCAGCGCGGCGCGGGCCCCGAAGCGGTGGTTGATCCGTCCGGCCAGCGGCATCGCGAGCGCCGCGCCCAGCGCGGGGAAGGCGAGGGCGAGACCCAGGGTGCCGGCGCCGAGCTGGGCGTGCTCCTGGATCCAGGGGATACGGGTGGCGAAGGAGCCGGTGACCGCGCCGTGGGCGCAGAAGACGGCTGCGATCGCGAAACGGGCATGGCGCAGGCGCGCCGGGCTGAGGTCTGTTTCCCCGGTCATGCAGATAAACTATCAGGGAGCCTGCCTGATGGTTAATGGATAAGAGTCCTTAGGATGGCGCCGTGACCCCTGCCCTCGCCTCCGGCCCCACCCCGGCGCCGCCGTCCCCCGCCTCGCCGAGCACGGCCCGCGCCCTCAACGACCGCCTGGCCCTGCGACTCCTCCAGGAGTCGGGCCCGCTGACGGCCACCCAGCTCAAGACCATGACCGGCCTCTCCCGCCCCTCCGTCGCCGACCTCGTCGACCGGCTCACCGAGGCCGGCCTGGTCGAGGTCGTCGGGGAATCGGGGGAACAGCGGCGCGGCCCCAACGCCAAGCTGTACGGGATCATCGCCCGCCGGGCCCACCTGGCCGCCCTCGACGTACGGACCGACAGCGTCACCGCCGTCGTCACCGACCTCCTCGGCCACCCCCTGGCCGAGGCCGCCCTCCCCGTCGGAGCCCCCGAGGACGCGGTGGCGGCCCTGCTGCGCACCGCCCGCGAGGTCGGCGCCGAGGCCCTGCACACCGTCGTCATCGGCGCCCCCGGCCTGGTCGACCCCGCCACCGGCGAACTCCGCGACACCACCGGCCTGCCCGCCTGGCACCGGGACCTCGTCACCGCCCTGCAGCGGAGCCTGCCCGCCGTGGTGGTCGTCGAGAACGAGACCAACCTGGCCGCCCTCGCCGAACAGCGCCTGGGCGTGGCGCGCGACCTCGACTCCTTCGTCCTGCTGTGGCTCGGGGCGGGGGTGGGCGCCGCAGTCGTCCTGGACGGCCGGCTGCGCCGGGGCGCCTCCGGCGGGGCGGGCGAGATCGGCTTCCTCCCGGTCCCGGGCACCGGAGCCCTCCCCTCTGCCACCGACTGCGGGGGCGGCTTCCACGCCCTGGCGGGCCGCGAGGCCGTCACGGCCCTGGCGGCGGAACACGGCTTCGCCGGCCCGGCGGAGGACGCGGTGGCGGGAGCCGCCGGCGAGCCCTTCCTCGAAGCCCTGGCAGAACGCCTCGCGGTGGGCGCGGCAGCGGTGGCCGCCGTACTGGACCCCGGCTGCGTGGTCCTGGGCGGCGAACTGGGCCGCGCGGGCGGCCCCGCCCTGGCCGCCCGCGTGGCCGACCGCCTGAGCGCCCTGATCCCCGTCCCGACCGCGGTCCGCGCCACGACCCTGGGCGGCTCGGCCATCCTGTCGGGCGCCCGCGAGGCGGCCCGCGAGGCGGCGCAGGAGGTGCTGTTCGGGGGGTGAGGGCCGGACGCCCCCACCGTCAGCGGCCCGGCGCCCGCCCCGCCGCGTACTGCGCGAACGTGCCGCGGCCCGACGCGTGGGACGGGGTCAGGTTGCCGCCCCGGCGGAAGCCCGCGTAGGCCTTGCCCGCCAGGGGGACGGGGAGGAGCCGGCGGTTGCGGCCCGTGGCCTTCAAGTAGGTGCGGGCCAGTTCGGGCAGGGTGTGGATCTCCGGGCCGCCCATGTCCGCAACGCGGCCCGAAGGAGCGGGGACCGCCAGTTCCGCCATGCGGTCCGCGACCTCCTCGACGGCGATCGGCTGGACGCGCACCCCCTTCGGCAGCGGCACGACCGGCAGCTTCGCCGCCATGTCGACCGCCTGCGCGACCAGGTCGTGGAACTGCGTCGTGCGCAGGATCGTCACGCCCAGCCCTGACTCCTCCAGCATCCGCTCCACCCTGAGCTTCGTCCGGTAGTAACCCAGGGGAACCTCGTCCACCCCGACGATCGAGATGTAGACGATGTTCCGGACGGTTTCCGCCCGGCGGGCGGCGTCGATCAGGTGCTGCGCGGCCGCCTCGTCACCCCCGCGCGGGCTGCTCGCGCAGTGCACGACCACCTCCGCGCCCGCCATCGCCGCGTCCAGCCCGCTGCCGTCCCGCAGATCGACGGGGTGGTCCGGGGCGCGCCGGCTCAGGACGCGGACCTCGTGGCCCGCCGCCCTCAGCCGCTCGGTGACGAGCGAGCCGAGGTTTCCGGTGCCTCCGGTGACGAGGATGGTGCTCATGGTGTCCGTCCTTCCTGATGCGGATGCGTTCACCAGCGCAGACCGGACAGCCCTCAGGAATGTGACAGCTGCCGCCGCAGGAATTCCAGCTTCTCCGGATTGACCACCGCGCGCAGGCCGCTGACCAGGCCGTTCTCGAATTCGACCACCAGGACTCCGATCTCGCCGAAGAGCAGCGCGGGCGATCCGTTGACCTCCGCGACGGTGAGCGGCACACCCGCCACGTACTTCCCCAGCGCTCCGATCGCGAAGCGGGCCACGTTGTTCCGGCCGACGACCGGCCGCCTGGCCGCGTTGACCACCCCGCCGCCGTCCGACACGTAGCGCACGTCGGCGCTCAGCAGGCCCTCCAGCCGGGCCAGGTCCCCACTGCGCGCCGCGGTCAGGAAGGAATCCACCAGGCCCTGCCACTGCGCCGGGTCCGGTGTGAAGCGCGGCTTCGGGGAGCCCGCCGCGACCCGGGCCGCCGCCCGGCGGTGGAGCTGGCGGCAGTTGGCTTCGGTGAGGTCGAGCAGCTCGGAGATCTCCCGGTGGCCGTACGCGAAGGCCTCGCGCAGCACGTACACCGCCCGCTCCGCCGGCGTGAGCTGCTCCAGCAGCACCAGCAGGGCCATGGACACGCCCTCCCGCTGCTCCGCCGATTCCAGCGGGCCCAGCGCCCCGTCCCCGGTGAGGACCGGTTCCGGCAGCCACGGGCCGACGTACTCCTCGCGCCGGGCCCGGGCCGAGGTGAGGCTGTTGAGGCACAGCCGGGTGACGACCTTGGCGAGCCAGGCCCCGGGGTGGTCGATGTCGCTGCGGTCGGCGGCGCTCCAGCGCAGGTAGGCCTCCTGGACGGTGTCCTCGGCCTCGGCGGCGGAGCCGAGCATCCGGTAGGCGATGCCGAACATCCGGGGCCGGTGTTCCTCGAAGTCCGCTACGGCTGCGGTGACATGGGTGCTCACCGGAGCAGCCTACGAGGGCCCGTACGGCCACCCGTACGGGCCTGCCCGCAGGCATGTGCGGGGCATGCCCGCGGGCGCACGCACGGGGACCCGGTGGCCGACCGGGCCACCGGGTCCTCACGTCAGGGCTTCACCCGTCGGGTGGTCAGCAGGCCCCCTGGTCCTTCCAGACGCCCCACTCGCCCGTGGTGCCGGGCTCCTCGTTCTGCGTCCACCACTGGGCCTTCCAGGTGTGGCCCTTGTGGGAGACGACGCTGCCGCTGTTGTACACGGTCCCGGCCACGTACGCCGGGCCGGTGCAGGTCCCGCCCGTCGGGGGCGGGGTGGTGGGCGGCGTGGTCGGGGGAGTGGTCGGCGGGGTGGTCGGCGGCTGGGTGCCGCCCGGTTCCGTCACCGTGGTGCCGCGTGCCAGGTCCCCGGCCAGTGCGTAGGTGGTGCCGGAGATGTTCACCGTCCAGTTGGAGGGCGTGGAAACCGGCAGGTAGTAGTTGAACGCCAGGTCGACCGAGGCGCCCGGGGCCAGGGTCTGCCAGGCCGGCAGCTTCAGGGAGACCCGCTGGAAGTCGCCCTTGAGGCCGCCGACGTTGGCGCCGGTGTGGCCGCTGCTGATGACCTTCGTGCCGAAGCCGGACTGGTCGGAGGCGTTGGCCGGGGCGGAGGTCCCGTAGTCGAACTGGAACTCGGTGCCGCCGGGCAGCGTCGCCTTCGTGTTGTTGGTGATCCTGAGCTTCGGGGTGATCGGGTAGTTGGAGTCGCCCAGCTTGAACTCGGTGAACTCCGTCTTGATGTCCACGGCCTGGGCGGGCAGCGCCGCGCCCGCCTTCTTCGCGCCGTACGGCGAGGCCGCCTTGAACTTGTCGTACATCAGGGAGGTGAGCGTGTCGCCCATCTCGTACTGGCCCTTGGCCGCGTTGTAGGAGTAGTCGCCCGCGAGTTCCCAGACCATCGTGCCGCCGATGCCCTTGTGCACCACGTAGTCGGCCTTGGCGGCCACCGACTGCTCGTCCTCCGTGGACAGGAAGACCTTCTTCTGGGCGTTCCACAGCCACGGCGCCACCAGGGTGGAGTCGTACTTGCGGGCGTAGGTGCCGGTCAGCGCCGTGTTCGCCGGGAAGCCGTACTTCGTGACGTAGTCGCCGACGACGCCCTTCTCCAGGTTCTTGGCGTGCCACATCGGGTTGGAACCCGCCGGGGACTCGGCCCCGTTGGTGTCCTTGTCGTGCCACAGGTTGTCGATGCCGACCGCGCCGTCACCGCACTTGGTCAGGCCCGCGCCGGCCGGGCAGCTGGTCGCGGGGGCCTTGCCCCACAGGCCGTCCGTGCCGCCCTGCACGTTCTTGAAGCCGCGGGTGTAATAGGGCAGGCCGATGTTGATGCGCCCGCCGGGCATGGAGCCGCGGAAGTAGTGGTAGGCCCAGTCGGTGTTGAGGTAGCCGACGCCGCCGTACTGGGAGGTGGAGTACACGCCGGCGGCGGCCAGTTCGGCGTCCTTGCCGTCGTCGAAGAGCGAGGCGTTGGGGCCGACGTACTCGTTCCAGGCGCCGTGCAGGTCGTAGGACATGATGTTGACGTAGTCCAGGTACTTCTGCACCTGGAACGTCTCCATGCCGCGCAGCAGGTAGCCGGAGGAGGGGGCGGCGACCGAGAGCAGGTAGTGCCTGCCGTCGGCGGCGCCCGCGCGGTCGAGCTTCTCGCGCAGCGACTTCATCAGGGCCGCGTAGCCCTGGACCAGGCCGGCGCGCCGCGCGTTGGACAGCTGCCAGTCCAGCGGATTGCCCGCGTCCTTCATCGTGGTCGGGTACTCGTAGTCGATGTCGACGCCGTTGAAGCCGTACTTGCGGATGAACGCGACGGAGGAGTCGGCGAAGGTGTCGATGCCGGCCTGGTTGACCGAGCCGTCGGCGTTGGTGGCCATCGAGTAGAAGCCGCCGGAGGCCACGCGGTTGCCGTCGTCGCCGAAGTAGCCGCCCGTCTCCGCCCAGCCGCCGACCGAGATCAGCGTCTTGACGTTCGGGTACTGCTTCTTGAACTTGGTCAGCTGGTTGAAGTGGCCCTTGTACGGGAGGGCCGGGTCCATCTCGGCGCCCGCGACGCCCGGCCAGGTCTTTCCGGTGGCGGCGTTGTTCGCGTTGTCCGCGCCGACGGAGATCTTGTTGTCGGCGCCCACGTGGGCGAAGGCGTAGTTCAGGTGGGTGACCTTGGACCACGGGACGTTGTTCGCGAGGTAGGCGGGCTCGCCGTTGCTGCCGTCGCGCCAGCCCGTGAAATATCCGATGACGCGGCGCTGGTGGTCGGCGCCCATCTTCTCGCGGCCTTCGGAGTCGTAGACCGAGCAGTACGGGACGTCGGCGCCGGCCGTTCTGTACAGCCCGTCGGGGCGGCACGACTCGTTGTCGGCCGCGTGCGAGACGCCCGCCGAGAGCCCGCCCACCAGCAGTCCGGCGATTGCGGCGCCGGATGCCAGGAGCATCGCTCTCGTACGTGTGGGGGACGGCATTGTGCCTCCTGGGGAGGGGAGGATGGCAGGACACAACAGGACACAACATGCAGAAGGGTGGCGCTTGTTGGCCCGTGACGTGCGCACATCTGACGGGCTGTTCCCGGGAGAAGATGAAGGGAACGTTAAGAGGACTAGACCAACCCGTCAATAGGTCTGGACCATCCACGGCTCACTTGACCGAGTCCCCGAAAAGGCCCCGGGTCGCGCCCCGGAGGGTGCCGGCCGAGCCTCGAACCGGCCGGCGGACGGAGTCCCGGATCGCACCCCCGGCTGAAGCCCCGAGCCGCCCCCTGGCGGAGCCCCGAGCCGGCCCCCGTGGAGTCCGGAAGGCGCCCCCATGTGAGCCAGGCCACAGCCCCTCACCCTCATGGCCGCCGATCACCCGTGGCAGACTGGCTTCAGTACCAGTAGCAGCGCACTCCGGGGTCGGTGTAATTCCGAACCGGCGGTTATAGTCCGCGACCCGTCCGCAGCCAGCGGCCGGTTGACCAGGTGAGATTCCTGGACCGACGGTTAAAGTCCGGATGGGAGGCAGTGCGCGGCGGGCCAGTCACCGGTACGCCGCCGTCGGCGGTTCATCGGCGTATCCCCACGGATATGCCCGATCGGACCGTTTTCCGGCCTCGGCGCCCCCGTGTGAGCTGTACCGCTTCATCTGTCGTATCCCGACAGGCCCCGGAGTCCGTGCCCGATGAGGCAGGAGGACCCGGTGGCGACACACGCCGCGCACGCAGCACCCGACGCGGGTACCCGCGCCATGCGCCGAGCCATCGAGCTCGCCGCCCGCGGCCTCGGCTCCACCCGCCCCAACCCGGTCGTCGGCTGCGTCATCACCGACGCCGCGGGCACGATCGTCGGCGAGGGCTGGCACGAGCGCGCCGGCGGCCCGCACGCCGAGGTCCACGCCCTGCGCGCGGCAGGGGCGGCCGCCCGCGGCGGCACCGCCTACGTCACCCTCGAACCCTGCAACCACACCGGCCGTACGGGGCCCTGCGCCCAGGCCCTCGTCGAGGCCGGCGTCACCCGCGTCGTCTACGCCGTCTCCGACCCGAACCCGGAGGCCGGCGGGGGCGCCGCCACCCTGCGCGCCGCCGGGATCGACACCTCCGCCGGACTGCTGGCGGACGAGGCCGAGTCCGGCAACGCCGCCTGGCTGACCTCCGTACGCCTCGGCCGCCCCTACGTCCTGTGGAAGTACGCCGCCACCCTCGACGGCAGGATCGCCGCCGCCGACGGCACCAGCCGCTGGATCAGCTCCCCGGAATCCCGCGCCGACGTCCACCGGCTGCGCGCCGAGTCCGACGCCGTCGTCGTCGGCTCCGGCACCCTGCGCGCCGACGACCCGCACCTCGCCGTCCGCGGAATCGCCGGCTTCGCAGCCGCCGACCAGCCGCTGCGCGTCGTCCTCGACACCCACGCCACCATCCGGCCCGGCGCCCGCGTCCTGGACGGGGCCGCGCCCACCCTGATCGCCGTCGCACAGGACCTCGACGAGGCGGCCACCCGCCACCTCGCCGGGGTCGAGCTGGCCCGACTCCCGCACGACAAGTACGGGATCTCGGTGGACGCCCTCCTCGCCGAACTGCACCGGCGCGGGATCCGCTCCGTCCTGCTCGAAGGCGGCCCCACCCTCGCGGGCGCCTTCGTCGCCGCGGGCGCCGTCGACAAGGTCGTCGGCTATCTCGCCCCGGTCCTCCTCGGCGCGGGCCCCGCCGCCCTCGCCGACGCCGGCATCGCCACCCTCACCGAAGCGCTCCGGCTCGACATCACCGAGACCGTCCGCATCGGCACGGACATCCGCATCACCGCCGTCCCCACGGCCCCCTCCGTCCACACAGCCCTCAAGGAGCACTGAAGTGTTCACCGGAATCGTCGAAGAACTGGGCGAGGTCACCGCCGTCGAGCAGCTGGAAGAGGCCTCCCGCTTCCGCCTGCGCGGCCCCGTCGTCACCGAGGGCGCCAAGCACGGCGACTCCATCGCCGTCAACGGCGTCTGCCTGACGGTCGTGGAGACCGCCGACGGCGAGTTCACCGCCGACGTCATGCAGGAGACCTTGAACCGCTCCAGCCTCGGCGCCCTCACCGAGGGCTCCCGGGTCAACCTGGAGCGCCCCATGGCCCTCGGCGGACGGCTCGGCGGCCACCTGGTCCAGGGGCACGTGGACGGCACCGGCGAGATCCTCTCCCGGACCCCCTCCGAGCACTGGGAGATCGTCAAGGTCGCCCTCCCGGCGAACCTCTCGCGCTACGTCGTCGAGAAGGGCTCCATCACGGTCGACGGCGTCAGCCTCACCGTCGTCGAAGCCGCCGCCGACTGGTTCACCGTCAGCCTCATCCCCACCACCCTCGCGCTCACCACGCTCGGCATCAAGCAGCCCGGCGACCCGGTCAACCTCGAGGTCGACGTCCTCGCCAAGTACGTGGAGCGCCTGCTCGGCGCGGACCGGGAGGCGGGGCGGTGAACACGCTGAACTCGCTGAACTCGCTGAACTCCGAAGCCTTCACCGCCTTCGGCCAGCACATCAAGTGGTCCGACATGATCGGCAACACGATCGGTCTGATCGCCCTCGCCCTCGGCTGGCGGCGTTCCATATGGACCTGGCCCGCCCAGTTCCTCTCCGGCGTCATCCTCTTCGTGGCCTTCGCCGCCGGCCACCTGTCCGGCAGCGCCGGCAAGCAGGTCGTCGTCATGCTCGTCGCCGCCTGGGGCTGGGCCCAGTGGAACCGCGGCCGGAAGCAGGCCCAGGACGGCGGCCTCGCGGTCCGCTTCGCCACCTGGCGCGAACGCGGCGTCCTGGTGGGAGCCGCAGCCCTCGGCACCGTCGCGGTCGCCCTGCTGTTCACCGCCTACCCCGCGCTGTCCTGGGACCCCTGGCCCGACGCCTACATCTTCGTCGGCACCGTCGTCGCCATGTACGCCCAGTCGCGCGGCATGGTCGAGTTCTGGTTCGCCTGGCTCCTGGTCGACCTGGTCGGCGTCCCCCTCAACTTCGCCAACGGCTACGCGTTCTCCGGCTTCGTCTACGTCATCTACGGCGCGCTCGTCCTGTGGGGCATGCGCGACTGGTGGCTCCGCTCGCGCACCGCCCCCGCCCCGGCCCTGGAAGGAGCAACGGCATGACCTCCCTCAAGCCCGTGCCCGACATCCTCGACGCTTCCGAAGAGACCTTCCGTCTCGACCCCGTCGAGCAGGCCATCCGCGACATCGCCGCGGGCCGGCCCATCGTCGTCGTCGACGACGAGGACCGCGAGAACGAGGGCGACCTCGTCATCGCCGCCGAGAAGGCCACCCCCGAGATCATCGCCTTCATGATGAGCGAGTGCCGCGGCCTGATCTGCGCCCCCATGGAGGGCTCGGAGCTGGACCGGCTCGAACTGCCCCAGATGGTCCAGAACAACACCGAGTCGATGCAGACCGCCTTCACCGTCTCCGTCGACGCGAGCGCGGCCCACGGCGTCAGCACCGGCATCTCCGCCGCCGACCGCGCCACCACCCTGCGGCTGCTCGCGAGCGGGGCCAGCGAGCCCGCCGACTTCGTCCGCCCCGGCCACATCTTCCCGCTGCGCGCCAGGCCCGGCGGCGTCCTGGTCCGCAACGGCCACACCGAGGCCGCCGTCGACCTCGCCCGCCTCGCGGGCCTGCGCCCGGCGGGCGCCATCGTGGAGATCGCCGGCGAGGACGGCGTCATGCTGCGCCTGCCCGAGCTGATCCCCTTCGCCCGCAAGCACGGCCTGACGATCATCTCCATCGAGGACCTGATCGCCTACCGCCGCTCCGCCGAGCCCACCGTGCGCCGCGAGGCCGAGGTCAGCCTGCCGACCGCCTTCGGCGAGTTCACTGCGTACGGCTACCGCTCCACCGTCGACGGGGTCGAGCACATCGCCCTCGTCCACGGCGAGATCGGCCGCGGCGACGCCGGCGAGGACGTCCTGGTCCGCATGCACTCCGAGTGCCTGACCGGCGACATCTTCGCGTCCCAGCGCTGCGACTGCGGCCCCCAGCTGCACGCCTCCATGGAACGGATCAAGGCCGCCGGCCGCGGCGTCGTCGTCTACCTGCGCGGCCACGAGGGCCGCGGCATCGGACTGCTGTCCAAGCTGCGCGCCTACGAGCTCCAGGAGCTCGGCCGCGACACCCTCGACGCCAACCTGGAACTGGGCCTGCCCGCCGACGCCCGCGACTACGGGGCCGGCGCGCAGATCCTCGCCGACCTCGGCGTCCGCAGCGTCCGGCTGATGACCAACAACCCCGACAAGGCCGCCGCCCTCGTACGGCACGGGATCGAGGTTTCCGGCCGGGAGCCGATGCCCGTGGAGGCGGGCGAGCACAATCTGCGGTACCTGCGCACCAAGCGGGACCGGATGGGCCACGACCTGCCCTGGCTGGAGGCTGCCGTGACCACGTCCGCCTGCGGCAACCAGTAACCACGTACACCCCACATCCCACACGTCACACCACACCACCACCGAGGAGCAGAGCTGTGAGCGGCAAGGGCGCACCCGTACTGAGCGTGAAGAACTGCGGCGACCTCCGGGTCGCCGTGATCGCGGCCCAGTGGCACGAGAAGGTCATGGACGGACTGGTCGACGGCGCCCTGCGGGCCCTGCACGAGCTGGGCATCGACGAGCCGACCGTGCTGCGCGTCCCCGGCAGCTTCGAACTCCCGGTCGTGGCCAAGGTGCTCGCCGGTCGTGGTTACGATGCGATCGTCGCCCTCGGCGTCGTCATCCGCGGCGGCACCCCGCACTTCGACTACGTCTGCCAGGGCGTCACCCAGGGCCTGGTGCAGGTGTCGATCGACACCGGAGTCCCCGTCGGCTTCGGCGTGCTGACCTGCGACAACGACGAGCAGGCGCTGGACCGCGCCGGACTCGAGGGGTCGAACGAGGACAAGGGGCACGAAGCGGTCACCGCCGCCGTTTCCACCGCCATGACCCTGCGTACGGTCAGCGAACCCTGGCGGTAGTCCACGGAGTGAACCCTGGCGCCGCGGGCGCCGGGTGAACCCGTACTCTATGGACATCATGGCGAACAGATCCCCCAAGAGCTTCGAAGAGCTCTTCTCGGAGCTCCAGCTCAAGGCCGCGAACGGCGACCCCACCACCTCCCGTACCGCCGAGCTCGTCGGCAAGGGCGTCCATGCCATCGGCAAGAAGGTCGTCGAGGAGGCCGCCGAGGTCTGGATGGCCGCCGAGTACGAGGGCAAGGAAGCCGCCGCCGAGGAGATCTCCCAGCTGCTCTACCACGTCCAGGTGATGATGGTGGCGCGCGGGATCTCCCTCGACGAGGTCTACAAGCACCTCTGAGCCCGGTCCGAACACCCCACTTCCGCAATCACGCATCTACGCACCAAAGGAAGACCCATGCTGCGCATCGCCGTCCCCAACAAGGGTTCACTCTCCGGACCGGCGTCGGCGATGCTCCATGAGGCCGGCTACCGCCAGCGCAAGGAGTCCAAGGAGCTCGTGGTCGTCGACCCCGAGAACGAGGTGGAGTTCTTCTACCTCCGCCCCAAGGACATCGCGATCTACGTCTCCTCGGGCAAGCTCGACATCGGCATCACCGGCCGTGACCTGCTGCTCGACTCCGGGGCCTCCGCCGAGGAGATCCTGCCGCTGAACTTCGGCCGCTCCACCTTCCGCTACGCCACCAAGCCCGGCACCGCGAAGGGCCCCCAGGACTTCCACGGCATGACGATCGCGACCTCGTACGAGGGAATCGTCGCCAAGCACCTCGCCGACCTGGGCATCGACGCCTCCGTCGTCCACCTCGACGGCGCCGTGGAGACCGCGATCCAGCTGGGCGTCGCCCAGATCATCGCGGACGTCGTCGAGACCGGCACCAGCCTGCGCAACGCGGGCCTCGAGGTCATCGGCGAGCCGATCCTCACCTCCGAGGCCGTCGTGATCCGCGGCAACGGCACCGACGCCGACGACCCGCAGGCCCAGCAGTTCCTGCGCCGCCTGCAGGGCGTCCTGGTCGCCCGCAGCTACGTGATGATGGACTACGACTGCCGCGCCGAGCACCTGGAGCGCGCGGTCGCCCTCACCCCGGGCCTCGAGTCGCCGACCGTCTCCCCGCTGCACAACGAGGGCTGGGTCGCCGTCCGGGCGATGGTCCCCGCCAAGGAAGCCCAGCGGATCATGGACGACCTGTACGAGCTCGGCGCGCGCGCGATCCTCACCACCTCGATCCACGCCTGCCGTCTCTGACCCGCCGCACGACCACCCCAGAAGGCATCCGAACCACCATGGCCGAGTCCGCCGCCCAGCCCGTACCGCCCGCCCTGCCGGTCACCTTCCGGCCGACCCGCACCAGGGCCGTCCTGCTGAGCGTCGGGCTCGCCATGTTCGCCACCATCACGGCGATCGCCTTCCTCCTGGAGAACCTCAGCCCGGGGGAGCGGATCAGCTTCGTCTTCACCGCCGTGCTGCTGACCTCCGTCCTCGTCCTGCTCAGCCGCCCCAAGGTGACCGCGGACGAGGCCGGGGTCACCGTCGTGAACCTGACCACCACCCGCCGCCTGGAATGGGCGCAGATCCTGCGCGTCAACCTCCGCCCCGGCGACCCGTGGGTGTTCCTCGACCTCAGCGACGGCACCAGCCTGCCCGTCCTCGGCATCCAGCCCGGTATCGCCAAGGAACGTGCGATCGGCGACGCCCGCGCCCTGCGCGCCCTCGCCGAATCCCGCGGAACCGGCGAAAACGACCACTGAGGCCCCCGGCCCACCGACCCTCGCCGCCGCCTACCGTTGCGGCCGCGATCTCAATGACTACCCTGGTGGCGGGGCGCGTTCCGTGCGCGCCCTCCCACCGGCCCCGGGAACCCCGGGTGCCAAGGGAACCTGCGACTTGAGGAGTGACTCCCTCCAGCAATGGACGGATCGTCCGGTAATACCCGCGCCGCCCTCCCCACGGAGGCGGCGGCATGACCATCCCGCTACTCCTGCTCGGGGCGGCCTTCGTCCTGATCCTCGCCAACGGATTCTTCGTGGCAGCCGAATTCGGGCTGGTCACCGTGGAGAAGCCCGAGGCGGAGCGCGCCGCAGCCGAGGGTGACCGCCGTGCCCGCACGGTCGTCAAGGCCCTGCGGGAGCTGTCCTTCCAGCTCTCCGGCACCCAGCTCGGCATCACCATCACCTCCCTCGTGGTCGGCATGCTCGCCGAGCCCGCCCTCGCCGCACTGCTGGCCGGGCCGCTCACCGCGACCGGCCTCCCCGAGGGAGCCGCCTCCGGCGTCGCCGTCGTCATCGGCATGCTGCTCGCCTCCGCCGTCCAGATGGTCGTCGGCGAGCTCGTCCCGAAGAACTGGGCGGTCTCCCGGCCCCTCCAGGTGGCCCGCTTCGTCGCCGGCCCGCAGAGCGCCTTCTCCCGTGCCTTCCGGCCGGTCATCGCCGGCCTCAACGCCGTCGCCAACCGGCTCGTACGGGCGCTCGGCGTCGAGCCGACCGAGGAAATGGCCTCCGCCCGCACCCCCGGCGAACTGGTCTCCCTGGTCCGCCATTCGGCCCAGGCCGGCGCCCTCGAACAGGACACCGCCGACCTGTTCGTACGGACCCTCTCGCTCGGCGAGCTCACGGCCCAGCACGTCATGACCCCCCGGGTGAAGGTCAGCGCCCTCATGCACACGGCCACCGCCGCCGACGTGCTCAACCTGACCCGCGCCACCGGCCTGTCCCGCTTCCCGGTGTACCGCGACCGCATCGACGAGATCACCGGCGTGGTCCACCTCAAGGACGCCCTCGCCGTGCCCGAGTCGGAACGCGGCCGCACGGTCGTCGCCCGGATCTGCGTCGCCCCGCTGCTGGTGCCCGGCTCGCTGCCGGTGCAGCCGCTGCTAGAGCGGCTGCGCAGCGAACAGCCGATGGCCGTCGTCGTCGACGAGTACGGCGGCACCGCCGGGGTGGTCACCCTGGAGGACATCGTCGAGGAGCTCGTCGGCGAGGTCCGCGACGAGCACGACCTCGCCGAGGACGCGAGCCCCGAGCTGGCCGCCGTCCCCGCCGAGGACGGCCGCCCCTCCTGGGAGGCCGACGGCAGCTGCCGGGTGCACACCCTGCGCCGGATAGGCCTGGAGGTGCCCGAGGGGCCGTACGAGACCGTCGCCGGTCTCGTCGCCGACCTCCTCGGCCGGATCCCCGCCCCCGGGGACCGCGCCGAACTCCCCGGCTGGAAGCTGTCCGTCCGCCAGGTCGGACGCAACCGCGCCGAACGGGTCCGGCTGGTCCGGCTGACCTCGGTCCCCACGGCCACCGGTGCGTACGGGCCCGTTCCCGAGCCCGCACGGCCCTCCGACGCCGGGCAGCCGGCGGCCAACGCGGCCCGGCGCGGCCCCGGCCGCCCCGGCGATCCGGCCCCGCAGCCGGCCGAGCTGGAGGGCGCGTCCCGATGAACGCGCTCCAACTCCTCTTCGCCCTGCTGCTGGTCCTCGCCAACGGCTTCTTCGTCGGCGCCGAGTTCGCCCTCGTCTCCGTACGGCGCAGCCAGATCGAGCCCCTCGCGGCCGGCTCCAAGCGGGCCCGGCAGGTGCTCCACGGCCTGGAGAACCTGCCCCGCATGATGGCCGCCGCGCAGTTCGGCATCACCGTGTGCTCGCTCACCCTCGGCGCGGTCGCCGAACCCACCGTGGCCCGGCTGCTGGAACCCGTCTTCCACGCGCTCCACGTCCCCCAGGGGCTGATCCACCCACTGGGCTACGCCGTCGCCCTGTCGGCGGTGGTCTTCCTCCACCTGGTCATCGGCGAGATGGTCCCCAAGAACCTCGCCATGGCCGCCCCCGAGAAGACCGCCCTGTGGTTCAGCCCCGGCCTGGTGGCCTTCGCCCGCCTGTGCGGGCCGGTCACCACCGCGCTGGGCGCCTGCGCGAAGCTCGTCCTGCGGCTCTTCAAGGTCGAGCCGAAGGACGAGGTCGAGGCCGTCTACACCAGCGCCCAGCTCGGCCGGCTGCTCCAGGACTCCCGGCGGGCCGGACTCCTGGAGCCGGTCGAACAGGAGCGCCTCGAGGACGCCCTGGAACTGGGCAGCCGCCCGGTCACCGACGTGCTCCTGGCACGGGATCGCATCGTCACCGTCGGTCCTTCCGTCACCCCGCGCCAGATCGAACAGCTGACGGTGCGGACCGGCTACTCCCGTTTCCCCGTCCGGGCGGACAGCGGTGCCTTCATGGGCTACCTGCACGTCAAGGACGTCCTGGACCTGGAGGAACGGGAGCGGGCCGTCCCCCAGCGGGTCTGGCGCCGGATGACGACCCTCTCGGCCACCCTCCCGCTGGACGACGCCCTCACCGTCATGCGGCGGGACGCCACCCACCTGGCGCAGGTCGCCGACCCCGCCGGCCGGGTCCTGGGTCTGGTCGCCCTGGAGGACGTCCTGGAAATGCTGGTCGGCGAGGTCCGCGACCCGGCCCACCGCGCGTAGCCGCCGGGTGCGGGGCCCCACCCGGGGCTCCGCCCCGCACCCCGCTCCTCAATCGCCGGAGGGGCTGGATGTGGCTCGGCTTAACGGGTCGGTGCGGGCACAAGACCGGGGCTCCGCCCCGGACCCCGCGCCTCAAACGCCGGCGAGGCTGGATTTCCCCGCCCTGAGCGCTTGGGTGCGGCTTCACGATCGGGGGTCCGTCACCTCACCAACTACGGCGGGCACTTTCAACCTCACCGGCAGCGCAGGGCCCACCCAGCCTCGCCGGCGTTTGAGGCGCGGGGGTCCGGGGGCGGAGCCCCCGGGAGCGGGGGCCGGGGTCGCAAGCCCCGGTTTCGGGAAGGGGCGGGGTGGGGGAGGCCCGCGCAGCGGCCAAGCGGGACCGCTCCGGCCCAGCGGCACCGGCTGGAGCCGCAGAGCCGGCGGCAGGGCACCGGGCCGGAACAGCCACTGCCGACGGCACAGGCACGGGCACCGGCAAGAGCCCAGCGGCAGGGCACCGGCCCGGAACAGCCACTGCCGACGGCACGTCACGGGCACGGGCACCGGCAAGAGCCCAGCGGCAGGCCACCGGCCCGGCTACAGCGGCGGCGGCGCGGCGTCCGGGCGTTCCTGGGGGCCGCGGCCCGACAGGACTTCCCCGTAGGCCTGCATCAGGTCCGGCAGCCGCAGGGTGGCGAGATCGTCCCGCGACGGCTCGCCCGCGAACCCCGACAACCGCAGGTCCCGGTACGCGCAGCTCTTCTCGTACAGCGTCCTCAGGAACCGCCCGTTGCCCAGTTCGTCGATCCACCCCTGCTCCACCACGTGCCCGCTGATGCTCCGCAGTTCCTCCAGCGCCTCCTCGTCCCACCGGTCCCCGTTCGCATCCGCCAGCACCCCGCCGATCGCCGTCAGCTCCGGCGGCCGGTAGCTGGGGAAGTCCACCCGCGTCGTGAACCGGGAGGACAGCCCCGGATTGGCCGCGAGCAGCCGGTCCATCCCGGCCGGGTACCCGGCCAGGATCACCACCAGGTGGTCCCGGTTGTCCTCGGCCCGTTTCAGCAGGACCTGGAGCGCCTCGTCCCCGTACGCGTCACCCTTGCTGTAGCCCGAGTTCGACAGCGAGTACGCCTCGTCCACGAACAGCACCCCGCCGATCGCCGAATCGATCAGCTCGTTCGCCTTGACCGCGGTCTGGCCCAGGAACTCGCCCACGAGATCCGCTCGCTGCGCCTCCACGAGATGGTCCCCGCCCAGCAGCCCCAGCGCGTAGAAGACCCGCCCCAGGATCCGTGCCACCGTCGTCTTCCCCGTCCCCGACGGCCCCGAGAAGACGAAGTGGCGTTTCGGCGGCTGCACCGGCAGTCCCTGACCCGCCCTCAGCCGTGCCATGTGCAGCTGCGCGGACAGCGCCTTCACCTGCCGTTTGACGGGTTCCAGGCCCACCATCCGCTCCAGCTCCGCCAACGCCTCGGCGAGCGCCTCGGGATCGGCCGGCCCGGGCGGCAGCCCCGTGGGCGCGCCCTGCGCAGGGACGGACACCTTGTGCCGTACGCCCTCCACCCGGCCCGGCGGAGGCGGCGGAACGGTCAGCGGGTCGGGCTCGGCCTGCCCGTCCGCCGCGACGTCCTGCACGGGCCCGCCGCCCAGCGCCACCGCCGCGAAGTTCCCGCCGGCCGGGGACGGGCCGTGCCCGCCGTACGTCCCGTAACCGGAGAAGCCCGCCAGACCCGCCAGGTCGGCCATGCCGTCGGTGTCGTCGCCGTCCTCGATCGCCGTCAGCCGGGCCGCCGTGTCCATGAACGAGGGATCCACCCGGTGCACCGCCCGGTACAGCGGCAGCGCCGCCGCACTGCGCCCCGTACCCTCGTGCGCCCGCGCCAGCCAGTACCGCAGCTCCTTGCGCTGCGGCTGCTCACTGCGGCAGCGCATCAGCGCCGCCGACAAGAGCGGCTCCGCCTGCCCGTACATCTCCAGCCGGACCCGGGCCATCCCGCCGAACAGCCCCGCCTCGATCCCCAGCAGCGGATCGTCCACCAGCGGCTCGGTGTGCCGGACCAACTGCTCCCAGTCCTTGACCAGGTAGGCCCGGCAGGCGTGCAGGAACCGCACCTGCTGGTCGGTGTCGACCGGCGGGAGCGCGGCCAGCGCCTGGTCGAGCTCGGGCACGTGCCGGCCGTCCAGCCAGTGCGAGGCGTGCGCCAGCAGCAGGTCCCGCCGGCTCTCCAGCACCGGCTGCACCCACCAGCCCAGCCAGTACCAGGAGTTCAGCGTCCGACGGTGCCGGGCCCGCTGCTCGCCGAAGCGGTCCCGGTGCGCGTACATGCGCAATAACGCGTTGGTGGTGTCGACCCGGAGCGCGTGCAGGCCCAGCCAGGCGTCGGCCATCGCGGGATCGAGTCGTACGGCCGCCCGGAACTCCTCCTCGGCCTGCGGGTAGGCGCCCATGGTGCAGGCGTCGACTCCGCGGAGCCAGGCGAGCTCGGCCGGGGCGTGTGCGTTGCCCGGCGTGCCGAAATCCATCACGTCCCCCACAAGCCTGCCCCGTGGTGCGCCGCAATCCCCGCTTCGAGCGCGCGAGTTGCCCGGTGCCCCCGACTGGCGTCGCTGAAATCAGGGCTGCATCGTACCTGCGGTTACGCACCTTACGTAGGGTGCAGCGGGCCGGGTTCGGGCGTGCGCCCCGGGCGCACGCGGTGACGCAGGGTGAAGGAGCGGCGTGGATCGGCCTCGTGGAACGGGGGTGCGGAAGGGGTCCGCGGGCAGAACGAAGCCCCCGATCACGGGGGAACAATCGGGGGCTTCGTGTCCGCGGCAGCCGGTAAAGGCCGCGCATTGAGAACGTAAGGCCGCTGCGGGCCCCAGGTCAAGCGGGTCGGTGGAGGCCCGGCGGAGACGGAAATCGGCGGCCGCTCAGGCCCGGGGGAGTTCGTGACCCTCGGTGACGGAAGCGGGGGTTCCCGCGGTCGCACCCGCCCCGGAAGACCACTCGTATCCCGTACCGCTCTGGCGCACCAGGGTGTCGGCGAAGGGGCGCGAAGGGTCGTCCGAGAAGTGCGCGCGCTCCGCGCGCTCCCATCCGTCCCAGAAATCGGAAAGTTCACGCCCGTCCCGCTCGCGCCCGCGCCCCCAGGACTGCTCGCGCGGCGTCTCCATCCACAGCAGCCGCGCCAGATGCGGGCGCAGCGCCCGCCGGCCGGCCCCGACCCCCTCGACGAGCAGCACCGGCGCCGGCTCCAGCACCCGCACGGGCCCGAAGCGGCGCTCCACCCAGTCGTACGGGGCCCAGTGCGCGGGCCGCCCCGCGGCCAGCGGCTCCAGCACCTGTGCGCGCAGCCGCCGCTCCCAGCCGAAGAGTTCCTCGTGGGTGGCCACGTCGTCCAGGTGGAGGACCGGGGCGCCCCCCAGCGCTTCCGCGAGCCGCCCGGCGAAGGTGCTCTTCCCGGATCCGGCGTGCCCGTCGATCCCGACGAGGCGCACGGGCCCGAGGGAGGGCGGCAGCGCGGCGAGCTCCCGCGCGAGTGACTCGAGTGACCGGTGCGACTGTGGTTCCACGGGCCCCAGCCTAGGGCGTCTCTTTCGCATCCTGCCGGGCCCGCAAGATCCGAAAGAGACGACCTGGACACGACCTGCGCCCGGACCGGTCGTCATCCCCGACACGGGCACCCGGCTTCGGGGTGCGACCGCCGGGAACTGGAAGGGTGAGTCCACGGAAGCACCGACCCACCCCTGGGGGAAGCCCGCGATGACCGCATCCACACCGCGCAGGGCCGTACTCGTCGCCGCACTCGCGGCCGCCACCGCGGCGACCGCCGCCACCGTCTCCGGGGGCAGCGCCTCCGCGGTCGCCCCGCCCGCTCCCCGGGGCGCCGGCCGGACCGTCGACAACCGCTTCTGGTTCTCCCACGACCACTGGCGCTCGGGCACCCACCGGGGCACCACGGCGGTCGGCGGCGCCCGCCCGGGCCTGGAGATCGAGAGCGCCGCGGGCCGCACCGAGTACGCCGACCCGCACACCGGGGAGAAGAGCACCTGGGAGTACGCCACCTGGACCTCCCCCGTGCACCGCTCCACCGTGCCCGCCACCGAGGCCGTCGCCTCGTGGAACGCCTGGACGCCCGCCGGCACCTGGATCCAGACCGAACTGCGCGCCACCTACGGCGACGGCACCACCACCCCCTGGTACGTCATGGGCCGCTGGGCCTCGGGTGACGGCGACATCCGCCGCACCTCCGTGGACGGCCAGACCGACGGCCGGTCCACCGTATGGACCGACACCCTGGCCGTCGACGCCCCCGGGACCGGCCTTCGCCTCCACGACTGGCAGCTGCGCCTGACCCTCCACCGCAAGCCCGGCACCGGACGCGGCCCCACCGTGTGGCTGGCCGGCGCCATGGCCTCCGGCGTCCCCGACCGGTTCACGGTGCCCGCCTCCCTGCCCTCCGGCCGGGGCCACGAGCTGGAGGTCCCGCGGTACTCGCAGGAGGTCCACGTCGGCCGCTATCCCGAGTACGACAACGGCGGCGAGGCCTGGTGCAGCCCCACCTCCTCCCAGATGATCATCGAGTTCTGGGGCCGCAAGGCCGGCGCCGCGGCTCTGGCCTGGGTGGACCCGGAGTACTCCGACCCGCAGGTGTGCCACGCCGCCCGCTCCACCTACGACGCCGCCTACAAGGGCTGCGGCAACTGGCCCTTCAACGCCGCCTACGCCGCCACCTACCCCGGGCTCGCCGGAGTCGTCACCCGTCTCACCTCCCTCACCGACCTGGAGCTCCTGATCCGGGCCGGCATCCCGGCCATCACCTCGCAGTCCTTCCGGCCCGACGAGCTCACGGGAGCGGGCTACGGCACCGCCGGCCACCTGATGACCGTCATCGGCTTCACGCCCGCCGGGGACGTCATCGCCAACGACCCGAATTCCCCCGACAACGCCTCCGTCCGCCGGGTCTACCGGCGGCGCGAGTTCGAAAACGTCTGGCTGCGCACCAAACGCCACAACGCGGCCGGCAAGGTCGTCTCGGGCACGGGGGGCGTCTGCTACCTCTACGCCCCGGCCGCCCCGGACGCGGCGCAGATCGCGGCGCTGGCGGCGGTCGGCGTGCTCTGAAAAAAGCTCGACTGGTCCGGACGGCTTAACCGGCAGATTATGGGCATAAAGGGCATATAAGGCTTCTCACAGGAGGCAGCCCACCATGACCACTCATCCCAGCAGCATCGAGCACCACCCGGACCTTGCCGAGATGCGGACTCGGTTCGAGCGGGTGACCAGCACCCCTGCCGCACAAATGGTTGAAGCGCTGGCCCTGATCACGGGCCTGTACCTGGCGGCCTCGCCGTGGATCGCCGGGTTCAGCGTTCTGACCCCGCTGGCCATCAACAACCTGATCGCCGGTCTGGCGTTCTGTCTGTGCATGGGCGGTCTCGGTTCCGCCTACGAGCGAACCCATGCGATGGCCTGGACGGCGGTCGCCCTCGGCGCATGGACCATCATCGCCCCGTGGGCCATCGCCGGAGAGATGGACACGACCCGCACGGTGGTGAGCAACGTGATCACCGGCGCGGTCGCCCTGTGCCTCGGCCTCGCCATGGCGGCGATGGCCGGCCCCGGCCGCAAGCGGGAGACCCGCGTCTGAGGACCACACCGAAAACGGCCGCCCGGCCCCGGCCGCTCCCCGAACGACGGGAGCGGCCGGGGCCGGCGGCGTGACGCACGCCACCAGTGACCGCCATCTCTACCGCAAAAGCCGCGAGCGAGGCACATTGGACGGCATGACAGCCCACACCGCCGCCCTGACCGCCCGTACCCGGAACCTCGTCCGCACCGGGGGTCCCAAGGATCACTCCTCATGGCTGGAGCACCTCCTCGGCTGGACCCTCGTGGTCGTCGTCGCCATGTTCGTCACCCAGGTCGGCTGGCTCTAGGGGCAACCGCCGCTCACCGGGACACCTTGAGGTCCGCCGCCGCCCCCGGCAGGCGCCACCCCTCCACCAGCCGGCCGTATACAGCGCGGAGCCGCCTGCACCGGGATCACGAGGCCTCCAGCCGCAGTCCGTCGGTGACGATCACGTCCGACGTGACGAGCGCCTGCTCGGCGCTGACCCGGGTCATGAAGACGAACGGCGGGATCACCGGGGGAGCGGGCAGCCCGTCCGGACTGAAGGTGACGCACAGCAGCCCCTCGATGCAGCCGCTGAACTTCGTGAGGTACAAGGTGACATCGCCCCGCAAGTCGAGGGAGGTGGCGGCGAGCCCGTACTCGTCGGTTCCGTCGCGCGTGCGCAGCCGGTAGTCGCGCAGCGAGGCCGCTCGCATCTTCAGCACCAGCACCTTGAGCGGCCCGTCCACCGTCGGCACGTGCGTCACGCCCGCGAAGGCGAAGCCCTGCGGAGCGAAGAGCGAGGTGGTGACGGTCGGGGGAGTCCGCGCGGCCATCACCGGCCCCGCCGCGGGCGCCGCCTTGGCCCCCACGGCGCCGGTCGCGCCCGCGGCGCCCGTCTCCGGGGCGCCCGTCGCCAGCGCCGCCAGCAGTAGCACCGGCAACGCGACGGCCAGCGTCCGCGGACCGCTGCCGTCCAGCCGCGGTACGTACGGGCCCTCCTCGCCCGCCCCCTCGTCGGGCAGGGGTGTCCAGCCGAAGGCCAGCGCGCTCCCCGCGATGCCGAGCAGCATCCCCACCAGGAACCCGCCCAGGTTGGTCGCCACGAACGAGAGCACCGACAGCAGCAGCGCGTGCAGGGAGACGTACGTCCGGGCCTGCGGCAGGAACCACAGGAACAGCCCCGCCAGGATCAGCGCGACGCCGATCCCGACGGCCGCGATCCCGCCCAGCCCCAGGCTGACCAGCACCGTCAGCGGCGAGAGCGGGACGAGCAGCAGCTCGGTCCCGCCCAGCACGAGCAGCAGCCCGCCCCAGAACGGCCGGGTCCGGCGCCAGGCGCGCAGCCGCCGCCGGGGCCCCGGAAGCGGGAGCCGCCTCTCCAGCCACCCCTCCGGGAGGCCTAGAAGCACTTCTTGCCGTCCAGGCTGACGTTGAGCTTCATGCCCCTGAGCCTGAAATTGCCGCCCGTCGCGGACCAGGCGTGGGACTTCACCCCCACCACCTCGATGTCCCCGGCCTGGAGGCCGAACTTCCCCGGCTCGCCCTTGACCCCGCCCACCTGGTCCAGGGTCGAGGCGTCCCGGCCGATCTGCGCCGTCCCGAAGGTGGCGTCGCCGTCGAGGTCCTCGCCGTCGATCACCAGATTGCTGGCCGTCACCTCCCCGGCCGGGCCGCCGGCCGTCAGCTTGAAGACCACCGTGCCGAGCGGGGTGCCCACTTCGGCGGCCTGGCAGATGTCGGAGAGCGTGGCCTCGCCGATGCCGAGCAGCGCCACGGGGTGCCCCTTGCCGTCGACGGAGCGGTCCGTCTGCACGTAGGAGGCCAGCCCCTTGCTGGTCAGCTTGGAGGAGGAGACCTGGAAAGCGGTCCCCGAGACGGCGAAGGAGGCGGCGAGCGCGCCCTGCGCCACGACCATGGCCATCGCCCCGACCGCGACGACCGCGGGCATCGCGACGACGGCCGTCTTCTTCCAGTTGACCCGGCCCTCGGCGGGCCGTCCCGTGCCCTTGCTCATGGTGGTGCCTCCCGTACGTCGTCAGGTGCGCAGGGGAAGTGCTGCCATACTTCAGGCAACGTGTGGCAGTTCGAGGCTAGGGCTGAATTTGAATAATAGTCAACAGCGGGGCACGACCGAGCGTTCGCAGGTCCGCAGGGCCGAACTCATAGCGACCGGGCGCAAGTTGTTCGCCGACACCTCGTACGACGCCCTCTCCATGGACGACATCGCCAAGCACGCGGGCGTCGCCAAGGGGCTGATCTACTACTACTTCAAGAGCAAGCGCGGCTACTACCTCGCCATCGTCGAGGACTCCGTGGCCGAGCTCGTCGCCCGCGCCGGCGGGGAGACCGACCTCCCCAACGCCGAACGGGTCCGCCGCACCATCGACGGCTACCTCCACTACGCCGAGCACCACCACGCCGCCTACCGCACCATCGTCACCGGCGGCGTCGGCTCCGACTCCGAGGTGCTCGCCATCCGCGACGCCGTCCGCGAGGAACTGGTCGCCACCATCGCCGAGGGCGCCTACGGCCGCCGCACCCTCCCGCCCGTCGCCCGGCTCGCCCTGGTCGGCTGGCTCTCCGCCGTCGAGGGGATCACCCTGGAATGGATCGGCGGGCTCGCCGCGGACCCCGCCGGACAGCCCGAGCGCGCCGACCTCGGGGCCCTGCTCGTCCGCCAGCTGCGCGCGACGCTCACGGTCATCGAGGAGTTCGTCCCGGAGTGCCCCGCTCCGCCCGCCCCCGGGGAGCCGGTGCGCAGCACGCAATGATCTTGCCCCGGTGACGGGAAGCCCCCGATCGTGCATACTCGACCCGCCGCAGCCGCTGAACAGCCCTTTCGCGATCCGGAAGGGCAACATCGGCTGTAAGAGCACCGAGACCCGGCGGCGCGTACCACACCTCACGCGTCGCCGCCGTGCCCGACGAGGGAGGAGAGCGCCGCCATGACAGACCGCGCCCCGCAGCCGGTGGACCGTCAGCTGCCCACCGAGGAGTCCCGGGACCTCCTCGCGCTCGTACGAGAGATCGCCCAGCGGGAGATCCGCCCCCGGGCCGCCGACGAAGAGGACTCCGGACGGTTCCCCCGAGAGATCTTCACCCTGCTCTCCGAGGCGGGCCTGCTCGGCCTCCCGTACGCCGGCGAGTTCGGCGGCGGCGAGCAGCCGTACGAGGTCTACCTCCAGGTCCTGGAGGAGCTCGCCGCGGCCCGCCTGACCGTCGGCCTCGGCGTCAGCGTGCACTCGCTGGCCTGCCACGGCCTCGCCGGCTACGGCACCAAGGAGCAGCAGGCCGCCCACCTGCCCGCCATGCTCGGCGGAGGCCTGCTCGGCGCCTACTGCCTCTCCGAGCCGGCCTCCGGCTCCGACGCCGCCTCGCTCACCACCAAGGCGGTGCGCGACGGCGACGACTGGATCATCACCGGGACCAAGGCCTGGATCACCCACGGAGGAGTCGCCGACTTCTACACCGTCCTCGCCCGCACCGGCGTCGAGGGCCCCAAGGGCATCACCGCCTTCCTCGTGCCCGGCGACGCGGAGGGCCTGACGGCCGCCGTCCCCGAGAAGAAGATGGGCATGAAGGGCTCGCCCACCGCCCAGCTCCACTTCGACGGCGTACGGGTGCCCGACGCGCGCCGCATCGGCGAGGAGGGGCAGGGCTTCACCATCGCCCTGGCCGCCCTGGACGCGGGGCGGCTCGGCATCGCCGCCTGCGCCATCGGCGTCGCCCAGGCCGCGCTGGACGAGGCGCTGACCTACGCCCTCGACCGCAGGCAGTTCGGACACCCGATCGCGGACTTCCAGGGCCTGCGCTTCATGCTGGCCGACATGGCCACCAAGATCGAGGCGGGCCGGGCGCTCTACCTCGCGGCGGCGCGCCTGCGGGACGCGGGCAAGCCCTTCTCCCGGCAGGCGGCGATGGCCAAGCTGTTCTGCACCGACGCGGCCATGGCCGTCACCACGGACGCGGTCCAGGTGCTCGGCGGCTACGGCTACACCGCGGACTTCCCGGTGGAGCGCCTGATGCGGGAGGCCAAGGTGCTCCAGATCGTCGAGGGCACCAACCAGATCCAGCGCATGGTCATCGCCCGCCACCTGGCGGGCCCCGAGACGCGCTAACCCGTACCGACGTACGCCAGCGTCCGCCCGGCGGGGTTCGGGCGGCAGCCGGGGCGGCGCGGGAGCGCGGCGCCCGGTGGCGGCACGCGGCGGCACGCGGACTACGAGCCGCAGCTCGGGGCCTGCCGCGCCGAGGGCGGCCTCCGGGATACGGCGGCGGGGCAGCCGGCACTCTGAGGGCTCAGCCCCCGAAGAGCGGCCCGTTCGGCCAGATGGGGGAGGAAGCGATCCGGGACCACTCCGGGTCGCGCCGCCCCGGCACGGTCCGGCCGTCCTCGGCCCAGCGCGCGATCAGCGCACTGTAGATGGGCGGGTCGGGAAACCGCTGACGACCCCCCTGCTGAACCGATTCTTCGTAACCGGTCGGCATCTGCCGCCGCCGGCGCCCCGCCCGTGGCGTGGAAGTCTCAACCGTGTTCATGCCGGAGCAACGCGACACCACACCCACGGGTAACCCCCCGACCGTCCCGGGGATCCGTTCGAGGGGTACCCGGGGGTGGGGGGCTGTGGCCGGGCGGGGCCTCCGCCCCCCTCTCACCCCCCTGCCGGTCGGCGGCTGCCCACCCGCCGCGGGCGGGGGGTGTGGTGGGGGCGGGTTGAGTGTCGGGCGGGGGCGGGGCGGCCGGCGTCCGGCAGGAGCGAGCCGATATGTGGGGCGGGGGCGTGGGGACGGAAACCTGCCAGGCGGGACAGGGAAGTGAAGCGGCACCCGATGGGCGGCACCCACTTACTCGGAAGCGGTGAGGGTTTGGGGGTTTCCCGTCAGTCCCATCGTCTCTCCGGTTCGGGCCGGTCCCTCAAGGGCGCTCCCTGCGGTCGCGTCGCTTCGCGATGGCCTGCGGCCACCCTTGACCGACCGACCCGAACCGGAAAGCCGAAAGACTGCCGGGAAGCCCCCAAAAGAACGATCACCGGTTCAGTGACATAACCAAGGGCCCGCCAGGGAGGTGCGAGCCCGCTCCCCAATCCGGCCAAGGCCCACCACGAGGGCTGAACGGCACAGTCCCCGGGCCAAGAGGCCCCGCCCGGGCCAGCAAGCAGGCACGTTCGGGGCCGGGGGCAGCCGAAGCACCACCAGACAGCGGCCAGACGGGCATCGGGGCAGGTCAGACGGGCGATACGCGTCAGATCGCTACGCGCTTCTCGCGGCTTGGCGTCCGGCGTCCGTCTGGGGCTGGACATAAGCCGCCCAAGATCGCTACAAGCGTCCCCGAGACCGCGACAGCGGGTAGTTTGTTCCTATTTGGCGGCCGATTGGGCGGCGTGAAGCGTCTAGACGGAGTGAGAGGCTGAGAAATCCGCTCTCACGCTCCGTCTGGCCCTTTTCCCCCGACGAAATGACCCTCAGACAGCCGACATGAGGCCCATGTGTGTCGTTGGCGGCTTTCGACCGGCCTCAGACGCCGGGGGTGGGCACTTCTGGCGCGGTGAGCGCACCCCTTACTACCTGCTGACGCCCCCAAAGGGGCTGACTTTCTGTCGTAGGCGTTGTTGTCGGCTGCCAATCGCCGCAGAGTGGGCCGCCCATGGGCATTTTTAGCGTCGGTGGGCGCGCCGCCTACTGTCTGCTGACGCTCCCAAGGGGTCCGACTTCTGTCGCAGGCGTTGTTGTCGGCTGCCAACCGGACGCAGACACCAGTCACGAGCATGGAGGACGTCGCGGGCGCCGCCCACTTCCCGCAGGCGCCCGCCGGCCCGGCTTCTTCTCCAGGTAGGCGCCTCCCGTGGCCCGCAGCCGCCCTTCCACCGTGCGCCTACTCGCCGTGGGCGGCTTATGAGCAGCCCAAGACGGCATGATCGCCGCCAGGTCACCTCAGCTGTGTAGCGATTTGTGGCGGCTTATTCCCAGCCCCAGACGGCCGCCGGACGCCGAGAAGTGAGGAGCGCGTAGCGATTTGATGCGCTGGTGGGTGCGGAGGGGCTTCTCGCCGCCGTTTGGTGCAGGTTGGGCCGCCCTCGGCCCGGAGTGTGCGGGAAACGGCCCGGGCGGAGGCTCTCTGCCCGGGGCTCGGCGCCGTCCAGCCCTCCCAGGTGGCCTTGGCCGGATTGGGGGAGCGGGGTCGTCGGCTCCCTGGCGGGCCCGCACATGGGCATGGACCCGTGGATCGTTCTTTTGGGGGCTTCCCGGCAGTCTTTCGGCTTTCCGGTTCGGGTCGGTCGGTCAAGGGTGGCCGCAGGCCATCGCGAAGCGACGCGACCGAAGGGAGCGCCCTTGAGGGACCGGCCCGAACCGGAGAGACGATGGGACTGACGGGAAACCCCCAAACCCTCACTGATTCCGGGTTATTGGGTGCCGACCATGGGGTGCCGCTTCGCCGTCTTGGTTCCACCCGGTCGGCTTCCGCCTCCCGGCGTTCCGTCCCGCATGTCGGCGGGGCCGAGTGGAATGCGGCCTGCCTTGGCTCCGCCTGTCGGTCGGCGACGCCTTCGGGTGGGCGCCGCTGCCCCCGGCCCCGTCCCGTTTGGCGACCGTCTCCCCGTGCTCCCCGCGCGCGGTGGGTGGGCAGCCGCCGCCCGGCGGCGGTGGTGAGAGGGGGGCGAAGGCCCCGCCCCAGCGCCCCCCACCAAGAACCCCCTAACCCTGGCCCCCGACCCCATTTCTGACGTACCGTCATATCCGCCTGAGCCGGCCGCCCCCGGCTCAGCCCGTGCCGTATCCGCGTCCGCGTCCGCGCGCGCGTCAGCGCCGCATCCGCGCCCGCGCCCGCGAACGCGCCGCGTACGCGCATGAGCTCCGCGCCCGTTCGTGTTCCGTGCCCCCGCGTCCAGGAGGTTCGCCATGCCCGCCGACCGGCCCATCGGCCTCGACGAGTACCCCATCCACCAGGCCCCCCTGTCGATGAAGCACCTCGTCAGCGGTGACCGCAACGCCTACGACCGCTGCATCTTCCACGTCTTCGACCACGCGGGCCGCGCCGTTCTCATCCTCGGGCTCGGGGTCTACCCCAACGCCGGGGTCATCGACGCCTACGCCACCCTGCGCATCGGCGACGAACTGCTCGCGGTCCGCGCCTCCGACGCTCTCTCCGACGACCGTATGAACCTCTCCGTCGGCCCCCTCTCCATCACCGTCGACGCCCCCCTGCGGCAGCTCTCCCTGCACTGCGCCGCCGATCCCGACGACCCGGACGGCCTCTCGTACGACGTCACCTGGACCGCCGAGTTCCCGGCGGTGTGGGAGCCCCACCACGTCCAGCGGCGCGGCGACCGGCTCATGCTGGAGGGCCGCCGGTTCGTACAGGCCGGCCACGTCACCGGCACCATCCGCGCCAAGGGAGAGGAGTTCACCCTCACGCCGGGGGAGTGGACCGGCACCCGCGACCGGAGTTGGGGAGTGCGCCCGATCCCCGGCGAGGACGGCGGCCGGGCCGCCGAGGAGTACCGGCCCGAAGGTTTCCACTGGCTCTGGATACCCGTCCGCTTCGCGGACCGGTTCCTCATGGTCATCGCCCAGGAGGACGCCGACGGCCACCGCACCCTGAACGAGGCCGTCCAGGTCTTCCCCGAGGGCAGCGGGCGCCACGACGTCCAGCTCGGCTGGCCGCACACCGAGATCCGTTACCGGCCCGGCACCCGGCACCCCGAGACCGCCGTCGTCCACCTCACCGACCCGGCCCGCAAACCCCTGGAACTGGGCGTGGAGATCCTGGGCTCCTCCCCCCTCGCCGTCGGCGCCGGGTACCCGCCCGCCGCCGACTGGCAGCACGGCACCTGGCAGGGGCGCGGCTGGAGCGACCGCCGCGTCTACGACCTCTCCGACCCCACCGCCCACCCCATGGCGGCCTTCGGGGTCACGGACCATTCGGCCCGCTTCACCCTCGACGGGCAGACCGGCTACGGCATCTTCGAGCACGGCAGCTTCGGACGGCACGACCCGAGCGGCTTCGCCGACTACTCCTCCGTCGCCCCTTAGGGGGTGTCCGGCCCAGGCCGCCACCCGGTCCCAGCACGAAGTTCCCGTAGGAAAGGGGTATCCATGGCCACCGCGCCACGTCCGCGCACCTCCACCCGCGAGCCCGAAGAGCTCGGGCGGCGCCTCGCAGCCTGGCTGGACGCCCGGCTCCCCGGCGCGAAGGTCACCAACGTGTCCGTCCCCGGGTCCAACGGCATGTCCAGCGAGACCCTGCTCTTCGACATAGAGCACCCCGACGCCCCGATCCGCGCCTGCGCGCTGCGGCTCGCCGCCGACCCGGCCGCCTACACCGTCTTCCCCGCGTACGACATGCCGCGCCAGCACCGCGTGATGAGCCTGGTCGCGCAGCACACGGACCTCCCCGTCCCGCGCGTGCAGTGGCTGGAGGAGGACCCGGAGCCGCTCGGCGCGCCCTTCTTCGTGATGGCGCGTGCGGAGGGCCGGGTGCCGCCCGATGTCATGCCCTACACCTACGAGGGCAACTGGCTGCACGCCGCCACCGACGCCGAGCGTGCCGCACTGCAGGAGGCGAGCGTCTCCCTGCTCGCCCGTCTGCACGACCAGTTCCCCGGGAAGGAGGCGGAGTTCCTGCTCCCCGAGGGCGAGGGCAGCCCCTTGCGCCGGCACGTCGACGCCCAACGGGCTTACTACGCATGGGTGGTTGACGGACTGGCCCCGTCCCCGCTCATCGAGCGGGCTTTCGACCGTCTGGAGGAGCTGTGGCCGGCGGACGAGGGCCAGGCGGTCCTCAACTGGGGTGACGCCCGCATCGGGAACGTCATTTACGACGGTTTCACGCCGGTGGCCGTGCTCGACTGGGAGATGGCCGCGTACGCCCCGCGCGAGGTGGACCTCGGCTGGACGGTCTACCTGCACCGGTTCTTCCAGGACCTCACCGTGAGCTTCGGCCAGCCCGGCCTGCCGGACTTCCTGCGCCGCGAGGACCTGGAGCGCCGGTACGCCGAACTCACCGGCCACACCCCGCGGGACATGGAGTTCCACACCCTGTACGCCGCCCTGCGGCACGGGATCGTGATGCTGCGCATCGCCTACCGGCAGGCGCACTTCGGGGAGGTCGAGGTCCCGGCGGACCCGGACAGCCTGATCCTGCACCATGCCAGCCTGGCTGCCATGGTGCAGGGAACGTACTGGTAACTGCGAGAACCGAGCCCGAGGCTGAAGCCTCGTCAGGCGGCCTGTGCGTGCTGCTGCTGCCGCGTCTGCGGCGGCACGGGGCTCATCATGCGGACGGGACGCGAGCCCGGACCGCCGACGTGCGAGAAGGGCTGCGTCCGCCAGTCCAGCCCCTGGGGCAGGCTGAGGTGCACCACGGGCTCCAGCTCCTGCGCCTCGGCGGGCCGGCCCATGCCGACGCTCGCCAGCGCATCGGTGGCGGGCCGCCCGGTGCCCGCGCACACCGTGAGCCCGAACGGGTTCCACGGGGTCAGGCAGAGCGCGTGCTGCGGCAGGTATTCCTCGTCGGCGACGAGCGCGATCGACTGGCCGCAGTCGGGGCAGATCGCGTGGTGGATCTCGAAGCCCTCGCCGTCGTCGAGGTATTCCCGGTCTCCCGGGTCATCGCCGTCCGCGGAATCGAGAGGTTCCAGGGGCTCCGGTTCGATGCGACCGGTGCGCTTGGTGTTCAGCATGGATGTACTCCCCCTTGGGTGGGCCGGGCGGGCAGGTTCTTCGGCCTCGGCCACACCAAGCACTTCCCGCCGCGCGGCACGAGTAACCACAACAGCCCTCTGTACGCCTCCATACCCCTGTGGCCTTGGTCACATGCCCGGCGCAGATGCCACCACTGGGTGGACAGCACTGGGCCTGGAGCGCCCTTGGGCCTTAGGTTGTGCGGCTATGAGCGCAATGGAGGAGCTGGACCGCCAGATCGTGGATCTGCTCGTGCGGGACGGGCGGATGAGCTACACGGATCTGGGCAAGGCCACGGGACTGTCCACATCGGCAGTCCATCAGCGAGTACGCCGGCTGGAACAGCGCGGTGTCATCCGCGGCTACGCGGCCGTGGTCGACCCCGAGGCGGTCGGCCTTCCGCTGACGGCCTTCATCTCGGTCAAGCCGTTCGACCCGAGCGCCCCGGACGACATCGCCGACCGGCTGGCCGGGGTCCCCGAGATCGAGGCCTGCCACAGCGTCGCGGGCGACGAGAACTACATCCTCAAGGTCCGCGTGGCCACCCCGCTGGAGCTGGAGGACCTCCTCGGCCGCCTCCGCGCCCTCGCACACGTCTCGACCCGCACGACGGTGGTCCTCTCCACCCCGTACGAGGCCCGCCCGCCCCGCATCTAGGGGGTGTCCTGGGGTGTCCCGGACCGTCCGGTACCGGGCCCACCCCGCCCGCGCCCACCCGCGTCCGGCCGGCGCCGGGCGAGGGGCGAGACTGTTACCCATGACTGACCGCACCGCCCACTCCGCCGACGCCGCCGGAGCATCCCGCACCGTCCTCCTCCGCGGCGGCGAGGTCCACAGCCCCGCCGACCCCTTCGCCACCGCGATGGTGGTCGAGCGCGGCCACATCGCCTGGGTCGGCTCCGAGGGTGCGGCCGACGCCTTCGCGCAGGGCGTGGACGAGGTCGTCGACCTCGACGGGGCGCTCGTCACGCCCGCCTTCACCGACGCCCACGTCCACACCACCTCCGCCGGCCTCGCCCTCACCGGGCTGGACCTGACCGGAGCCCGGTCCCTCGCCGCCGCGCTGGACCTCGTACGGGCCTACGCCGCGAGCCGTCCCGCCGACCGGGTGCTCCTGGGGCACGGCTGGGACGCCGCACGCTGGCCCGAGCGCCGCGCCCCGCGCCGCGCCGAGCTCGACGAAGCCGCCGGCGGCCGCCCGCTCTACCTCAGCCGCATCGACGTGCACTCGGCCGTGGTCACCACCGCCCTGCTCGCGCTGGTCCCCGGGGTGCGGCCCGACGGTGACGAGCCGCTGACCCGCGACGACCACCACGCCGTGCGCCGGGCCGCGCTGGCCGCCGTCACCCCCGCCCAGCGCGCCGAGGCCCAGCGGGCCGCCCTCGACCGGGCCGCCTCCCTCGGCATCGGCTCCGTCCACGAGTGCGGCGGGCCCGACATCTCCTCCGCCGAGGACTTCACGGCCCTGCTCGACCTGGCCGCCGAGCGCCCCGGACCGCGCGTCTTCGGCTACTGGGCCGACCGGGACATCGACCGGGCCAAGGCCCTGGGGGCCGTGGGGGCCGCCGGTGACCTCTTCGTCGACGGCGCCCTCGGCTCGCACACCGCCTGCCTGCACGCCCCGTACGCGGACGCCTCCCACACCGGCACCGGCTACCTCGACGCCCGGGCCGTCGCCGAACACGTGGCCGCCTGTACCGAGGCGGGCCTGCAGGCCGGCTTCCACGCCATCGGGGACGCCGCGATCGCCGCGGTCGTGGAGGGGGTCCGTGAGGCCGCCGAGAAGGTCGGCCTGGCGCGCGTGCGCGCGGCCCGGCACCGGGTCGAGCACGCCGAGATGATGACCCCGGCCACCATCGCCGCCTTCGCGGAGCTGGGCCTCACCGCCTCCGTGCAGCCCGCCTTCGACGCGGCCTGGGGCGGCGAGGACGGCATGTACGCCGACCGGCTCGGCGCGGAGCGCGCCCGCACCCTCAACCCCTACGCGGCCATGCTCAAGGCCGGTGTCCCGCTGGCCTTCGGCTCCGACGCGCCCGTCACCCCGCTCGACCCGTGGGGCACCGTCCGCGCGGCCGCCTTCCACCGCACGCCCGAGCACCGCATCTCCGTACGGGCCGCCTTCACAGCCCACACCCGGGGCGGCTGGCGGGCCCTGGGCCGCGACGACGCGGGGGTCCTGGTCCCCGGCGCCCCGGCCGACTACGCGCTCTGGCAGACCGCCGAACTGGTGGTCCAGGCCCCCGACGACCGGGTCGCGCGCTGGTCGACGGACCCCCGCTCGGGAACCCCCGGCCTGCCCGATCTCACCCCGGGCGCAGAGCTGCCCGTGTGCCTCGCGACGGTCGTCGGCGGGCGGGAGGTATTCGTACGCCCACAGGGGTGATCCGGCGGGCCTCGGTTCGGTGCGGGCGCCCGGACCCGGATAGGTTCGGCCGGGTCCACCACAGGACGTCCGTGCCGGACGGATCCGTCTGCTCAGCGCGCCCGCGCCTCGGGGGCGAGGGAAGGTTTCGCCGGTGGGGGCGCCCCCCGGCGGCAAGCCGGGGGAGGGTGGCCCCGCGTCGGGGCCCGGCGGTCCAGTAGACAACGGTCGTGGCGGCCCGCAGCCAGCGGGAGTCCGATCGGCCCGAAGGACCGCGGGCCCCGGCCACTGTTCTAGAGTCGTTCTCTGCGACCAGACGTACAGGACGTGCAAAAGCACAAAAGGGGACTCAGTGAGCGACGGCGGACAGCGGACCTACGGACCGCTCGGAACGGCCCTGGTGATCATTCCGACCTACAACGAGGCGGAGAACATCGGGCTGATCGTCGGCCGCGTCCGCGCGGCGGTGCCCGAGGCCCACGTCCTCATCGCGGACGACAACAGCCCCGACGGCACCGGCAAGCTCGCCGACGAGCTGGCGGCGGGCGACGAGCACGTGCACGTCCTGCACCGCAAGGGCAAGGAGGGGCTCGGCGCCGCCTACCTGGCCGGCTTCGTGTGGGCCCTGGACGCCGGCTACGGCGTCATCGTCGAGATGGACGCCGACGGCTCCCACCAGCCGGAGGAACTGCCCCGGCTGCTCACCGCGCTGGCCGGCGCCGACCTGGTGCTGGGCTCCCGCTGGGTGCCGGGGGGCCGGGTGGTCAACTGGCCCAAGAGCCGCGAGATCCTCTCGCGCGGCGGTTCGACGTACTCCCGGCTGATGCTGGACGTCCCGATCCGGGACGTGACCGGCGGCTACCGGGCCTTCCGTCGCGAGACGCTGGAGGGCCTGGGCCTGGACGAGGTGGCCTCCGCGGGCTACTGCTTCCAGGTCGACCTGGCCCGCCGGGCGGTGCAGAAGGGCTTCCGTGTGGTGGAGGTGCCCATCACCTTCGTCGAGCGCGAGTTCGGCGACAGCAAGATGAGCAAGGACATCGTGGTGGAGGCCCTGTGGCGGGTCACCCAGTGGGGGCTCAAGGCCCAGGCCGCCAAGCTGCTTCCCGGCAAGGGCGAGGCCAAGGGCCGCCCCGGGGCCGCCGGCAAGGACGGCGGCGAGAACGACGGTGACGGCGACGCAGACCGCAAGGCCTGACCGCCGCGGCACGGTCCGAGTGCCGGACACCCCCTAGGGCCTGTCGTCAAACTCCCGTCTGCCCCGTGGCGTCTGGCACGCGCTCTCGCCGCACCGGGCGGAATCCCGGGTACGTCCAGTACGAGGGCTTCCCCCCGGCACGCCGAGAGCACGCACCAGACGCCACGGGGCCGCCCTTCGGGCGACGACGGGATTTTGACGACAGGCCCTAAGGGGCGCCCGGTACCTCCGGCTGAAGCCGCTTTTACACCGGTCCAGGCACACTGGTGGGCATGACGACCGGCGTTCCCCCTTCCACGGCTCCCCGACGGCGCTCGCCCGCGCGTACGTTCCTCCCCCTGGCGGTCGCCGCCTGGCTGATCCTGGAGATCTGGCTCCTCGGCCTGGTCGCCGGTGCGGCCGGCGGCATCACCGTGGCCGCGCTGCTCGCGGGCGGGCTGGTCCTGGGCGTGGTGGTCATCAAGCGGGCCGGGCGACGGGCCTTCAAGAACCTGACCGACACCTTCCAGCAGGGCCGGGAGAACGTCCCGCCGACCGCGCAGCAGTCCGGCCAGGGCGGCCAGGGCCAGGGCAACGGGCTCACCATGCTGGCGGGCCTGCTCCTGATCATGCCGGGGCTGATCTCCGATGTGGTGGGGTTGCTGGGCCTGCTGCCCCCGGTCCGGGCCTGGGCCGGCCGCCGTGCGAGCCGCTCGCTGGAGCGCAGGATGGCCTCGGCTTCTGCCGGCTCCTTCGGCGATGCCTTCCAGCAGGCCCGGATCCGCTACCCCGACGGCAAGGTCGTCCAGGGCGAGGTCATCCGCGAGGACCGGCCGCAGGGCGGCCCGCAGGGGCCGGGCGCGCCGTACCGCCCGCTGGCCCCCTAGGGACTCCGCGGGGGCCGCACCCTGCCGGACCCGCCGGATACAAGCCGAGGGGCCCCGCCACATGATGTGGCGGGGCCCCTCGGCTTGTATCTGCCGTCCGGCTGTCAGGCGGACTTGCGGCTGTCCCGCGGATGCACGGCAATGTTCATGGCGCCGGAACGAAGGACCGCCAGCCTCTCGGCCAGCACTTCCTCCAGCTCCTCGCGGGTGCGCCGCTCCATGAGCATGTCCCAGTGCGTTCGCGCAGGCTTGCCCTTCTTCTCTTCGGGCCCGTCCCCGTCCACCAGGAGTGCCATGGCGCCGCACGCCTTGCACTCCCACTCCGGCGGAATTTCTGCCTCAACCGAGAACGGCATCTCAAATCGATGTCCGTTCTGGCATGCGTACTCCACCGCCTGGCGCGGGGCCAGATCGATGCCGCGGTCCGTCTCGTAGCTGGTAACCACGAGGCGCGTACCGCGGAGAGCTCGCTCACTCATGAATCGTGCCTCCCGGGCTTGTCGCCCACAGGACAGGTGTCGCTGTCGTCGTCATCCGGTCAACGTCCGGTCGGCGGTATAGATTCCCGCTCCGGGTCGTGCGTCGCCCGTCGTGCCGCCCCTTGTTGTACCCACCAATGCCCGTTTTGTCACATCTGGCAGCAGATGTCACCCAACGTCTACACTTCTTATGCGCGCAGTAACGGTCCGCCTGGCAGGCCAAAGGCGTACACTACCGGCCCTTTGCTTCAACGTCTAAATTCGTTCGGAATTCGGTCGCAGATCCGGGCCGGTGCGCTCGGGATCCGCTCTCAGATCCGCTCGGGTACAGGATTGCCTGCCGCCTCCACCGCGCGCCGCACCGGCACTCGCGCCAGCAGCACGAAACCCAGTGCGAAGAAGACCACCAGCGAGATGATCGCGTCCCGGTAGCTGCCCGTGAGCTGGTACGTCAGGCCGAACACCAGCGGTCCCACCCAGCTCAGGCCGCGGTCGCTCATCTCGTAGGCGGAGAAGTACTCGGCTTCCTTGCCCGCCGGCACCAGGTGCGAGAACAGCGAGCGCGACAGCGCCTGGCTGCCGCCCAGCACCAGCCCGATCATCGCGGCGAGTGCGAAGAACCACACCGGCGTGCGGGCCGGCAGGAAGTATCCGGCCGCCAGCGTCAGCGCCCAGGCGGCCAGTGAGCCCAGGATCGTCCGCTTCGCGCCGTAGGTGCGGGCCAGCCGGCCCATGCCCAGCGCTCCCGCCACCGCGAGCACCTGCACCAGCAGGACGGCCCCGATGAGCGTGGACTGCTCGAGCTCCAGCTCCTCCGAGCCGTAGACGGAGGCCTGGGAGATCACCGTCTGCACGCCGTCGTTGTAGATCAGGTACGCCAGCAGGAACGACAGGGTCAGCGGGTAGCGCCGCATGTCCTTGAGCGTGGCGACGAGCTGCTTCCAGCCGCTGACGGCCGGACCCGCTCCGGCCTCGCGGACCACGGCCCGGTCCCGCAGCCGGCGCAGCGGGATCAGCGCGAAGGCCCCCCACCACAGGCCCGCCGAGGCGAGGCAGATCCGTACGGCCGCGCCCTCGGAGAGGCCGAAGGAGTCGTGGCCCATGTAGAGCACCAGGTTCACCACGAGCATCAGGGAGCCCGCGGTGTAGCCGAAGGCCCAGCCCCGCGAGGACACGGTGTCGCGCTCGTCCGGGGTGGAGATCTGCGGCAGGTAGGCGTTGTAGAGCACCATCGAGACGGACAGCGCGGCGTTCGCCACGACCAGCAGCAGCCCGCCCAGGAGGTAGCGCTCACCGCCCAGGAAGAACATCCCGGCCGTGGCCGCGGCACCGGTGTACGCCGCCGCCGCGAGCATCGGCTTCTTGCGCCCGGTCCGGTCCGCGACCGCGCCCACGAGCGGCATGAGCAGCACGGCCAGGATCACCGAGGCCGAGACGGAGTACGCGAAGAAGGACCCGGCCCGCACGGGAACGCCCAGCGGGTGCACGAAGCCCTCGGCGTCGGCGGCAGCCTTGGCGACGGAGGTGAGGTAGGGGCCGAGGAACACGGTGAGCACGCTCGCCGAGTACACCGAGACGGCGAAGTCGTAGAAGTACCAGCCCCGCTGCTCCCGCTTGCGGGCGGCCGCCGCGGCTCTGCCGTCCTCGGCCCCCGGTTCCGCTTCGTCCGTCGTCTGCGCACTCATCGGTGCCCCCTCGCTCGTCCCCGTACCGCACGGGCCGCCGCAGCCGCGCGGCGGCCGGTCGGGCATGTCAGGCCCAGGCGCCGCGACGGTCCAGCACCGTGCGCAAGATGTCGATCCGGTCGGTCATGATGCCATCGACACCCAGGTCGAGGAGAGCCTCCATGCGTTCCGGTTCGTTCACGGTCCACACGTGCACCTGCAGGCCCCGCTCGTGCGCGGTGCGCACGAAGCGCCGGTCGACCACGCGGATGCCCGCCTGGGTCTCGGGAACCTGGGCCGCCACCGCGCCCACGCGCAGCGCCGCGGGGATCGCGTACGAGCGCAGCCGCAGGCCCAGCACCCCGCGCACCCCGTACGAGGTCGCCAGGCGGGGCCCGGCGATCTTGTGGGCCCGTGCCACCCGGCTCTCGGAGAAGGAGCCCACGCAGACGCGGTCCCAGACCCCGGCCCGGGCGATCAGGTTGACCAGGGGGTGGAGCGCCGACTCGGACTTGATGTCGACGTTCCAGCGGGCTTCCGGGAACTCCTCCAGCAGCTCCTCGAAGAGGGCGAGGGGCTCGGTGCCGCCCACCCGGGCCTCGCGGATCCGCTTCCAGGGCAGCTCGGCGATCCGGCCCTGCGCATCGGTGACCCGGTCGAGGGTGGAGTCGTGGAAGGCGACGAGCTTCCCGTCGGCCGAGGCGTGCACATCGGTCTCGAAGTACCGGTAGCCGGCCTCGGCGGCCCGGCGGAAGGCGGCGGCGGTGTTCTCCAGTCCGTCCGCGGCGCCTCCCCGGTGTGCGAAGGGGATCGGAGCCGGGTGGTCCAGGTACGGATGGCGAAGGCGTACGTGCGTCACGGCGGCAGTATCCCTCGCTCCGCGGTGCGGTGGCGGTCCGGAAGGTGAACGGCGGGGTGGGGACACTGCCCGATCGGGCGTCCCGGGTGCTCCGTGCGCAGTCGTGCGCTGCCGTGCCGTGGGACGCGGACGGCCTCCGGGGCCCGCACCCCCTGGTGCGAGTGGACTGGCCCGTGACAGTCTGTGTCCCCAGACATGAATCCAATCCCGGCCTTCGGCACCCTCCGCCGAGGCCAATTCGAGGAAAGTGGACCGGACGCCATGGCCGAATGGACCTCAGCGGTCGGTGCCGCACAACTGGCCCGCCTCATCACCTCCCAGCAGGGCCGCGCCGCCGCCCCCGGCTCCCGCAAGCTGCCCGCGTATCGCACCCTCGCCGACGGGATCCGCCTGCTCGTCCTCGAAGGCCGGGTCCCCGTCGCCGCCCGGCTCCCCGCCGAGCGGGAGCTGGCCGTCGCCCTCTCGCTCAGCCGCACCACCGTCGCCGCCGCCTACGAGGCCCTGCGCGGCGAGGGCTTCCTGGAGTCCCGCCGGGGCGCGGGCAGCTGGACCTCCGTCCCCGCCGGGAACCCGCTCCCGGCGCGCGGCCTGGAACCGCTGCCCCCGGAATCCCTCGGCTCCATGATCGACCTCGGCTGCGCCGCCCTGCCCGCGCCCGAGCCCTGGCTCACCAAGGCGGTCCAGGGCGCCCTGGAGGAACTGCCCCCGTACGCGCACACCCACGGGGACTACCCGGCCGGCCTGCCCGCCCTGCGCCGGATGCTCGCCGACCGCTACACCGAGCAGGGCATCCCCACGATGCCCGAACAGATCATGGTCACCACCGGCGCGATGGGCGCCATCGACGCCATCTGCAGCCTCTTCGCCGGGCGCGGTGAGCGGATCGCCGTCGAATCCCCCTCCTACGCCAACATCCTCCAGCTCATGCGCGCCGCGGGCGCCCGCCTCGTACCCGTGGCCATGGCCGACGGTCTCGCGGGCTGGGACATGGACGTCTGGCGGCAGGTCCTGCGCGACTCCGCCCCGCGCCTCGCCTACGTCGTCGCCGACTTCCACAACCCCACCGGAGCGCTGGCCTCCGATGAGCAGCGCCGCGCGATGGTCGAGGCCGCCCGATCCGCGGGCACCGTCCTCGTCGCCGACGAGACCATGCTGGAGCTCCGGCTGGAACCGGAGCTGGAGATGCCCCGCCCGGTCTGCTCCTTCGACCCGGCCGGCAGCACGGTGATCACCGTGGGTTCCGCCAGCAAGGCCTTCTGGGCGGGCATGCGGATCGGCTGGGTCCGCGCGGCGCCCGACGTCATCCGCAGCCTGGTCGCCGCCCGCGCCTACGCCGACCTGGGCACCCCGGTGCTGGAACAGCTCGCGGTGAACTGGCTGATGCGGACCGGGGGCTGGCAGGAGGCCGTCGCCATCCGCCGCGATCAGGCCCGGGAGAACCGCGACGCGCTGGTCGCGGCGGTGCGCCGGCAGCTGCCGGACTGGGAGTTCGAGGTCCCGCAGGGCGGCCTCACCCTGTGGGCCCGTGCGGGCGGGCTCTCCGGCTCCCGGCTGGCCGAGGTGGGCGAGCGGGTCGGCGTACGGGTCCCGTCGGGGCCCCGCTTCGGCGTGGACGGGGCCTTCGAGGGCTACGTCCGGCTCCCCTTCACGGTGGGCGGCCCGGTGGCCGAGGAAGCCGCCGCCCGCCTCGCCTCGGCGGCCGCCCTGGTGGGCACGGGCGCCGCGGGCGGTACGTCGGAACCCCCGCGCACCTTCGTGGCGTAAACCCGGCCCGGCCCGGCCGGGCTACGGCGTCTCCGCCCGGACCTCCGGGATCTCCGAGGCGTCGATGGCCGGGCCCTGGGCCTGAGCGGGCGGTACCACCGGTTTGGTCAGCGTCACGTGATCGCCGCCCGGCAGCCCGGCCCCGGCGCCCGGCCCGAGCCGCTCCGGCAACAGTTCGAGCACCGCCTGCCTGAACCCCGGAGACGCGGCGTCGTCGTACGGGTCGGGGGTGGCCGGCACCTGGAGCCGGTGCACCGGACCCGTGCCGAGCCGCGCGTAGCCCCGCCCCGGCGGCACCAGCGCCGTCGGTGTGGTGTGCGGCGGCAGTCCCAGGACATCGGCGATCTGCTGGATCGCGGCGGGGCCGAGGACGACCCGGGCCCGGGTGTGCTGCCAGACGGTGTCGTTGAGCAGTTCGAGGTGGTCGAACTGCTCGGCCACCACCACCGTGACGTGCGCGGTCCGCCCGTGCCGCAGCGGCACCTGGAGATGGGCGAGCGGATCGGGTCCGCCTTCGGCGACCGCGAGGTGCGCCAGCACGGTCGGCTGGTCCAGCAGGATCCACAGCGGCCGCCGGGTGTCCTCGGGGGCGGGCCGGCCGGTCTCGCGGGCCCGATGGGTGGCGATGAGGCGCCGCTCGGTCTCCAGTGCGGCCCATTCCAGGGTGGCCGACGCGCCACCGGGCCCGCATTCGACGGCGAGGACCCCGCTGCGGCCGGTCAGGCAGGAGTACTCGCCGCTGCCGCCGCCCTCGACGATCAGTACGTCGCCCCCGTGCCGCAGGGCCTGGAGGGCGATGGAGCGCAACAGGGTGGAGGTGCCGCTGCCGGGCTGGCCGACGGCCAGCAGGTGGGGCTCGGTGGAGCGGGGCCCGGTGCGCCAGATCACCGGCGGCACGTCCCGGGGCTGGTCGCCCTCCAGGACGGGCAGGGTGCGCTGCACGCTGCCGGCGTCGGTGAAGCCGAGGACGGTCTCCCCCGGTGAGGTGACGAAAGGCTGGGCGGCGATGCCCGTCGGCAGCGCCGCCAGCACGCTCAGGTCGAGCTGGTTGCCCTCCTCGTCCCAGTCGAAGAGATACTCCCGTCCGCGCCCGGACTTGGCGTGCAGCAGTGCCTCGATCCGGGCCCGTGAGGCGGCCTCCCCATCGGTGAAGTAGGCCGGGTAGCGGATGTGGAGCCGGGTGATGCGGCCCGCCTCGTCGAACTCGTAGCCGCTGAAGGCCTTGTCCCAGTCCCCGCCGTGGGCGAAGAGGGGGTTGGGGTCCTCCGGGATGGAGAAGTACGGCACGAGGGCTTCGTAGAGGGAGCCGAGCCGTTCGGTCTCGGCATCGCTGGGCCCGGTCTTCACCGGGGTGCGGTCGCGTCCCTGCCAGGCCGCCGCCGCCATGAGGGTGATCAGGGCGAGGAGCGGGCCGTAGGGGACGAGCGCGACCACGAGGACGCTGGCGGCTCCCAGGAGCAGCGCGGGACCACGCTTGTCCTTGGGGGTTTCGGACCATTTGCGCCGCCCGGCCGAGGCCAGGATGCGCAGGCCGCGTCCGATGGTGAGGAGCGGATGGAGGACGTCCGTGGCGCTGTCGGCGGCCGTGCGAGCGAAGTCGCGGCCCCGTGCCAGCGACGCGGTGCCGCTGTTGAGGATGCGGGGGAGTGGGCGCCAGGCCACGGGCGTCTCCTGGAGTTGTGGATGCTTCGGGTCCTTCGGGTGGGGCTGGTGCGGTTGCTGCGTCGGCCGGGCTAGAGCTTGATCCCGCCGAGCAGGCTCGCGAGGCTCGCGGTACTCGCCGTGATGCTCGGGGCGATGGCGGAGCCGGCGAGGAAGAAGCCGAAGAGCGAGGACGCGAAGGCGTGCGTCAGCTTCATCCCGTCCTTCTTGAAGAACAGGAAGCAGATGATGCCGAGTAGGACGACACCTGAGATCGACAGGACCATGAGTGGTTCTCCTGGTGGGTGGGGACAGTCACCATCAGTTCTTCCAGGCTCACAGGAAGTATCAATGCGACAAAAGGTGCATACGGGTGAATCCAGGGGTTTTTCACTTGACCGGCCCACCCCGGCTGGCGCGTCAGGCGCAAAGGGGGCCAGGGGTGATCATTGCCGCGGCCCGACCCCGACATGTGCAGGTCCGGGCGCTACTCTGGCGATTCACCCGTACGGACGCAGTGCCGTGCACCCCCCTGCCCGCGCGGCCTGGGGAACTCCACGCGAGCAGCGAGTGAAAGGCGGTACGAACCATGAGTGAGCACATCGACGGAAGCTCCGGCTCCGGTTCCCCGGACGTCCCCGACGAGGACGTCATCGAACTGGCCACCAAGATCTTCGACCTCGCCCGCCGGGGCGAGACCGAGATGCTCAAGGCGTACCTCGACGCCGGGGTCCCGGCGAACCTCACCAACGACCGCGGCGACACGCTGGTCATGCTGGCCGCCTACCACGGCCACGCCGCCACCGTCTCGGCCCTGCTGGCCCGCGGCGCCGAGGCCGACCGGGCCAACGACCGCGGCCAGACCCCGCTGGCCGGCGCCGTCTTCAAGGGCGAGGAGGCCGTCATCCGCGCCCTGCTGGACGGCGGGGCCGACCCGAACGCCGGAACCCCCTCCGCCGTGGACACGGCGCGCATGTTCGCCAAGGCCGACCTGCTGGAACTTTTCGGAGCCAAGTAGTCCGTTTTCACCTGTGATCTGGCCGTCCGCGGCCGGTTCCCGACCTCACAGGTTGGTCACGGCGGCCGTAAATGTGGTCGCGGTGCACAAACCGGCTGGGTCATCATGGCGTCGGATTCGATTCGCGAGCACGGCGGACGGGCAGGAGCGGGCAGGACACGACGGGTGTCCGGCCCGGCCCGGCCGCCCGGCTCACGGAGCACCGACGAGAGTGAGAAGGCAATGGTCTACATCGAGCGGAACATGACGGCGGACGTCCTCACATGCTGTTACGCGGCCCTGTGAATCCCGATTCCCGGTTGCGTCCCCAGCTTGATTTGAGGCCATTCCCATGTTCGAACCAGTCATAGCGCCGAGCGGCACCCTGCTCGGGCTGCTCCAGCGCGGCCGCGGCGACGGCACGCTGCACGCCCTCGCGGCGCCCAGGGCGGAGGCCCTCCAGGCCCTCAACCAGTGCGTGCTCCGCGATCCGCGCCAGGACTGGCAGGTCGAGAACCGCTCCCTGTACTACGCCCGGCTGTACCTGGACCTCGACGGCCCCCTCGGCGAGATCGAGGCCCACCTCTTCAGCCCGGACGACCTCGTCGACGACGAGGACCACCGCACGGGCCTCGCCCTGTCCGTCCTGGGGCACCTCGCCTCGTACGGCCGCGACGACGCCCTCATGCTGCTGCGCCGGTACGCCGCCTCCGGCGCGAACTGGGCCTGGGCCCTCGACGAGCTCGCCCTGCGCGACGACGACGAGGGGCTGCGCTCCCTGGGCGCGTCCGTCATCGCCCGCTTCCCCGCCACGGCGGAGGGCGAGGCGCGGCTGGCCGCCGCCGTACGCGACGCCTACGAGCCGCGGCCCTGGTGCCTGTGGGAGGAGTCGCCCGAGTACGGGGAGCGCCTGCGCGCCGCCCGGCAGCAGGGCTCCTTCGACCGCTGGCAGCGCCAGCTCACGCCGAGCGGTCCCCGGCCGGGCTGGGGCGTCCAGGCCGTCTTCGACTGGGCGGCCGACGGCCTGCGCCGCGGCACACCGCTGCACGTGCCCGCCGCCCGCTGCCTCGCCGCCGTGGCCGCGCCGGAGGACCGCCCCGCGATCCTCGCGGCCGCGGCCGGCGCCTGCGGTGACGCGGCCCGCGCCACCGCCCTGCACCACCTGGTCCTCGCCGAACCGGACAACCCGGCCGTCCTGGACCTCATCGAAGCCGCCGCCGACGAGCCCGCCGTGGCCGCCTACGAGCGCATGTGCGGCCCCGAGGCCGTCGAGCGGGCCCGCCGCTGGGTCCACCGCCCCGACGCCCTGGGCGCGGCCGCCGCCGCCACCCTCGCCTCCCGGGGCGGAGCCGAGGACGCGAGCCTGGTCCTCGGAGCCCTGCGCTCCACCGTCCGCGGCGAGGGCCCGGACACCCGCCGGCTGTACACCCTGGTGGACGGAGCGGGCCGCCTCGCGATCGGCTGCGCCGCCCCGGTGCTGCGCCACATCTACCGCGAGACGGCCTCCTCCCACCTGCGCGGCCGCGCGGCCCGCGCCCTGGCCGCCACCGACCCCTCCTTCGCGGCGGGCTTCGCCGTCGAATGCCTGTGGGACTGCGAGGAGACCACCCGCGAGGTGGCCGCCCTCCACGCGGAGACCGCAGACGTACGGGTCGCCCCCCGCCTGCGCCGCCTGGCCGCCGACCCGGCCGAGGAGGAGGACGTCCAGTCCGCCGTCCGCAGCCGCATCGCACCGGAATCGGCCGTGTAGGGCGGCGTCCTACCGCGCCACGCCTCGACCCGGCTCCCTCGCGGGAGCCGGGTCGAGTGGTTCGCGGCCACGGCCGGCGCCTTCCGGGAGGCACGGGGATCAGCCCGTGCCCTCCCGTTCGTGCAGCTCCTGGAGAGCCTTGTCCATCGCGGCCTTCCGCTTGGCCTCCTCCTCGGGGCTCACCGCCGAGTAGTCGATCTGGCAGGGCGTGACCTTCGAGGTCTCCTGCACGCCGGCCCCGACACCGTCTTCCGACGGCCTGAGCGGCTTCGTGAACACGAGGGTGTACCCCGGGGGGACCGTCTTCGCGTTGATCTTCAGCGTGGACGAGCTGCTCCTCGGGCCCGTCAGTTCGGCCTCGGGGTCGGCCTGCGGACCCCGGTACCCGCCGCCCAGGTGGGGACACTCCGACTGCGGCTTCTTCTCCGTCACCGCGACGCTCACCCCCTGTGCCTGGAGCCTTCGCACCAGGTCGGGCAGCTCATCGGCCGTCTTGGGCCTGGGGACCTCGATGGTGGGACCCGCATCCTTGGGGGCGGACCCCGAATTCAGCAGTTCCTCCAGCCCCTCGGTGTAGTCGATCGAGCAGGAGGGCACCTTGGAGGTCTCGATGACGCCGAACCCGATCCCCTGCTCACCGAGCGGGTAGTAGTCGGCCCAGCGGAACGTCAGCGTGTAGCCCGGCGGAACCGTCTTCGCGTTGACCTTGAAAACGAAGCCGTCGTCGCCGCGCTGCATGATTTCGGCCTCCTGGTCCGCCTGCGGAGCACGGTAGCCGCCGCCCAGCTCCTTGCACTGGGACGGCGGGCGCGACGGGACCAGGACGACCTGCACGCCCAGCTCCTTCAGCCGGGCGGCGAGCGCCGGGATCTGCCGGGGCTCCGGCATCCTGAACCTGAGGGAGCCGTCCGGATCCTTCCTGATCTCGGGCGCGCCCGCGGTCGAAGGGCTGGGCGAGCCCGTGGGCCCCACAGCGGGCAGGGAGCCGTTTCGGGCGCTGCCCGGCAAGGCCATCACGGCGATGACGGCGGCCGTGGCGACGCCCACCGCGAGGGGGATGCCGTAGCGGCGGCGGGCGGGCGCCGGCGCGGAGTGGGCCTCCGGGAGGCGGGCCAGGAGGGCGGCCTTGAGCCGGTCCTCGAAGGCGTGCGGCCTGGTGCTGCTCATCGGGCTACCTCCAACTGGCCTTCGGGGACGGAGCCGGCCGAGCGCAGCGCGCGCCGGGCCCGGTGCAGGCGGACGCGGATCGTGGCCTGCGTGACGCCGAGGGCCTGGGCGGCTTCGGCCGGGGTGAGCTGGTCGAGCACGACCAGGTCCAGGGCGGCGCGCAGCGGCTCGGAGAGGGCGGCGTGGCGGTCCGCCAGGGCCCGGAAGGCGCGTTGGGCGTCGATGCGTTCCTCCAGGGCGGCCACGTCCTCGTCGTCGAGGAGGCGGCGGCCGCTGAGGCGGGCCAGCGCGCCGCTCTCGCGGGCCAGTCCCCGGGCGTGGCCCGACAGGACGTTGCGGGCTATGCCGAACACCCAGGCGATCGGCGCTCCCCTGTGGGGCCGGTAACCGGAGGCGGAGCCCATCGCGGCGAGGAAGACGTCCGCCGTCAGGTCCGCCGCCAGGTGCGGGTCGGCGACCCGGCGGGTGACGAAGCCGAGTACGGCGTCGATGTGTTCCTCGTAGAACGCCCCGAACCCCTCGGGCGTGGTGAGATCCGGTGGTCCGGTCTCGTGTCGTGGGCTGCGCACCCGGTTCCTCCCCTGCACAGGGGACCCGGTCGGCCCCCTCACCCCGTACTTGGCCGATGGCGTCCGAAACGTTTCATCGCGCCCGAACGAACCGCACCGGCGCCCCCGGCCGGGCCTGGGCCGCCGCGTTCAGGGCCGGGCCCGGGGGGACCACGCCCACCACCGGGTAGCCGCCCGTCACCGGGTGGTCGGCGAGGAACACCACCGGGAGGCCGTCCGGCGGGACCTGGACCGCGCCCAGCACCATGCCCTCGCTCGGCAGCTCGCCCGCCCGGGCGCGGACCAGTGGGGTGCCCCCCTCCGTGCGCAGGCCGATGCGGTTGGACATCGCCGAGACCCGGAACCGCGCACGCCACAGCCCGGCGAGCGAAGCCGGCGTGAACCAGTCCGCCCGCGGCCCCGGCCGAAGCGGGAGCAGCAGTTCCGAAGGCGCCCCGGGCAGACCCCAGGCGTCGGCCGGCGGGACCGGGTCCGGCCCGGCCGCACCCACCGGCAGCAGGGTCCCGGCCGACAGCACCGGCGGGCCCAGGCCCGACAGCAGGTCCGTCGAGCGACTGCCCAGGACCGGCGGGACGGCGAGGCCTCCCCGCACGGCGACGTAGCTGCGCAGACCCGACTCCGCCGGGCCCACCTCCAGCTCCGCACCGGCCGGAAGCCGGACAGCGGCTCCCCAGGCCACCGGGCGGCCGGACACCCGTACGGAACAGGGCGCGCCGGTGACCGCCACGGTGCTCGGGGCCAGGGACCGCAGCCCCACCCCGTCCAGGGTCGTCTCCAGCGCCGCCGCGTCCGGGGCGTTGCCCAGCAGCCGGTTGGCCAGCGCGTACGCCGCCGAGTCGAGGGCCCCCGAGCGGGGGACCCCGAGGTGCGCGTACCCGGGGCGGCCGGGGTCCTGGACCGTGGTCAGCGCCCCCGGGCGGACCACGAGCAGCCCCGTCACCGGCCCGCCTCCGTGAACCGCACCCGTGTCCCCGGCGCGAACAGCGCCGCCGGTTCCCGCTCCGGGTCCCAGAGCACGGCGTCCGTGGACCCGATCAGCTGCCAGCCGCCGGGGGAGGAGCGCGGGTAGACCCCCGCGTACTCGCCCGCCAGGGCCAGCGAGCCCGCCGGGACGGCCGGACGGGGCGTGTCCCGCCGCGGGAGACGGAAGCGCTCCGGCAGCCCCGTCAGGTAGCCGAAGCCGGGGGCGAACCCGCAGAACGCGACGCGGAACTCGGTGCCGCCGACGACGGCCGGGACCCCTTCGGGGGCCACGCCCCACAGCCGGGCCACCTCGGCGAGGTCCGGGCCGTCGTAGCGCACCGGGACGGTCACCAGGGGCCCCTGCGTCCGTGCGAGCGGCGGCACCTCCCACCGGGCGATCCGGGCGCCGAGCGCGGCGGGCTCCCGTACGCCGTCGAGCAGCACGGTCCGGGCCGCGGGCACCAGGTCCCGTACGGCGCCCAGCTCGCCCGCGTCCCGGCGGCGCAGCAGTTCGGCGTGGAGCGCGGCCACCTCGTCGGCCGAGTCCAGCTCGATCAGCAGCGCCTCGCCGCCCACCACCAGGGGCCTCACGCGAAGGCCTCCACCCACACCCCGGTGGCGTCCAGCGCCTCCCGCACCCGGCGGGCGAGTTCCGCGGCGCCCGGGGTGTCCCCGTGCAGGCACAGCGAGCGCGCGGCCACCGCCACCCGGGAGCCGTCGGCGGCCGCCACCTCGCCGCGCGCGGCCATCCCGACCGCCCGCGCGACCACGGCGCCCGGGTCGTGCACCACCGCGCCCGGCTCGCCGCGCGGCACCAGCGTCCCGGCCGGCGTGTAGGCGCGGTCGGCGAAGGCCTCCGCCACGGCGGCCAGCCCGGCCTCCTCGGCGGCGGCGAGCAGCAGCGACCCGGGCAGGCCCAGCACCGGCAGGCCTCCCGTGGCGCCGGCCCCGGCCGCCAGCCGGACGCCCGCGACGACGGCGGCGGCCTGATCGGCGTCGTGCACCGTGCGGTTGTACAGCGCGCCGTGCGGTTTCACGTAGGACACCCGGGAGCCGGCCGCGCGCGCGAAGACCTCCAGCGCCCCGATCTGGTAGGCCACCTCGTCCGCCAGCTCACCCGCCGGCACGTCCATCGAGCGCCGCCCGAAGCCGGCCAGGTCCCGGTAGGAGACCTGCGCGCCGATCCGTACGCCGCGCTCCGCCGCCAGCTCGCAGACCCGGCGCATGATGGACGGGTCCCCGGCGTGGAAGCCGCAGGCGACGTTGGCGCTCGTGACCACCGACAGCAGCGCCTCGTCGTCGGTGAGGGTCCAGCGCCCGAAGCCCTCGCCGAGGTCCGCGTTGAGGTCGATCACCGGGGTGGGTGCGATCATGGAGTCCATGCGGCGAGAGTAGAGCAGGCCGACCGGCCACCGGCGGCGCCGGGAGGGCGGCGCGGACAGGCGGCGAGGACGCGGCGCCGACGAAGGACGATCCGGCCGAACCATGCCGTTTGGGATGTTGTCAGGGTCAGCGCCTAGTCTTTGCCCGTGACTCTCCCCGCCCCGGCGAAGACCCTTCCGTCCCCGGCGCCGGGCCCGGCCGCCGACGAGGGCCTGGCCCGGCGGCTGCGCGCCCTCGCCTGCACCGCCCCGCTGCACGACCTCGACGTACGCAAGGCCAACCTGGCCGGCGAGTACGGGGTCTACGCGATGGCGGAGGTCGCGCTGGCCGCGATCGACCTGGTCACGCTCAACATGGACTTCGACACGGGCGCCGACCACGAGCAGATAGTGGCCCGGCTGCTCCCGCGCGTCGCCGCCCAGGCACCGGCCCGGCCCGCGGCCGAACACGAGCGCGTGGCCCGCTGGGTGCTGGAGAACCTGATCAACGTCGGCAGCGTGGACCGCGGATTCCGCGCGATCTACGGCACGTTCGGCCCGGACGGCGTGTACGTCCGGCGCGACTACGACTTCAAGCTGATCGAAGAGGTCCCCGGCTACGGCGGCGCGGTGTACCTGCGCACGACGGACGAAGCCGTCAACGTGCTGGTCGGCGCCCTCGACACGGACGTCACCAGCGCACAGATCGCGGCCGAGGTGAAACTGGAGGTCCTGATCAGCCGGGGCCGGCTCGCGGACGCGCAGCTCGCCGCGGAACAGGCCCGCTACCGCACCGTCCAGTACGCCGAGACCCTGCGGCGGACGCTGGACGCGACCCGGCGCAACGTCCGGGCGGTCGACTGGCTCCAGGCCGTCCCCGACATGATCGCGGAGGCCCTGGACCACGTCGCCGACCGCTACCGGCACGAGAACGCCATCCTGACGAACATCCGCAAGGCGCGCGACGAGGCGGAGGAGCCGGAGAGCAAGCGGCGCGCCGCCGAGCTGGTCGACATCGTCAAGGACTGCATCCGCCGCCACACCCAGCTCCAGTCCCGGCTGCTGGACGCGGGCCCGCTCTTCCGCGCCGAACAGGACCGCCAGGCCTTCGCCGCGCCCGCGCCGCGCTCGGGCATCGACCTGTACGGGCAGCTCGTGGCGCCGCTGCTGCCGCTGCCGGTCGCCCAGGCCCGCCGGGTCACCGACGCCTTCTTCGCGGCCGGTACGGGTCTGCGGACCCCCGTCTCGGTGCGTGTCGCCGACCTGGTGGACATACTCCTGACCCCGCCGGTGGAGCGGGAGCACCTCGGCGTGGAGATGCCGGAGCCCGACCTGATCGCCACCCCGGACGACAGCCGCTTCAGCGAGGAACAGCTCGCCGCCGCGACCGAGCTCCTGGACCTCCCGCACGACGCCCCCCGCCGGCTCTCCGGCCTCCTCGCGGAGGCCCGCCGCAGCGACCCGGATCTGCCGTACCTGGTGGCGCTGCTGGCGGTCCACGCGGCGAGCCCCGCCGTCGGCACGGCCTACCGCCAGGGCGAGGAGCGGCTGCTCTTCGCGGTGGACGACGGCACCCAGCTCGACGACCCGGAATTCGGCGGCGCCGACCTGATCGTCGGCACCGCCCTCCTCGACGCCGCCGGCATGGCGGCGGCCCGCGCGGAGGCGCTGTGACCGCCCGCGCGATGGCCGGCAATCCAGCCCCGCCGGGGCTGCCGTATCAGGCGTCGCCGAGCCCGAATCCCGCCCCGCCGGGGCTGCCGTATCAGGCGTCGCCGGGCCTGAATCCCGCCCCGCCGGGACAGCCGTACCAGGCTTCGCCGGGGCCGAATTCAGCCTCGCCGGCGTTTGAGGCGCGGGTCCGGGCAGAGCCCGGTGCCCGGCGGAGCCGGGTTTCCCGGGACACCGCCCAGGCCGTCGGCACCACCCGTACCGTCCGCACTACCGGTACGACCCGTACCGTCCGCACCACCCGTACGACCCGTACGCCCCGCACCGCCGAGGAGACCCACCCGTGAGCGACCACCACGCCGAACCCCCCGCGTGGAGCGAGCCGGTGCCGGCCGCGCCGGTGCATGCCGCCGCGCCCGTGACCCCGGCGGACGCCGCCGACGCGGCCCGGCTCGTCGCCTTCGGGCTCCAGCCCAAGCTGCTCCCCGCCCGCGACGCCGAGTACGCCGAACTGCTCCGCCGCTACCGCGAGGACACGGCCTTCGGCCGCCTCGCCGACGCCGTCGCCACCGGCCTCGGGCTCGTCGTCCTGGAGGTGTCCCCCCGCGCGGGCATGGCCGTCGCCGCCGGCGAGGACTCCGTCTTCGCCGTCCGCATGGGCGACTACGCCCGCCGTACCGCCGCCGACTCCGCCGACCGGTTCCTGCACGGCCTCGCCCACCTCGCCGTCGCCGCCCTCGCCTACCCGCGCCCCGAGGACCTCGCCGACGACGGCTACATCGGCCGCATCACCGTCAACGGCGTCGACGCCTTCGTCCGCCAGACCTGCCGCCGCCTGGAGGAGCGCGCCGAGGAGCTCGGCGAGAACACCGACCCCGCCTCCGACGCCCCCGGCCTGGAGGCCGCCTGGCGCGTCTACTCCCGCCGCAGCTCGACCGGCGCCACCAAGGACGCCCGCCGCCTCGCCGGCTCCACCACCGGCATCGTCGGCAAGGCCGCCGCCTTCCTCACGGACTCCGGTTTCCTCCAGCGCACCGGCGACGACGCCGGCGGCACCTACCGCACCACCCCCCGCTACCAGCTCCAGGTCCGCGACATGGCGGGCAGCGCCGCCATGGCGGAGCTCCTCGACCTGGGCGTGGTCCCCGTCAGCGACGGCTCCGCCACCCTGCTGCCGCCGCCCGAGGGCGACGACCTGGAGCTCGCGGCCGACGCCGGGCTCCCGTTCCACGCCTGAGCCACCTGCCCTCCGTACCGAGAACCACCGAGCATCCACGAGAGTCCGCCGCCATGTACGAGCTGTCCCGGATCCGCCTCTACTCCATCGGGCCCGCCGGTGCGCGCTACGCCGACACCGTGCTCGACCTGCGCGGAGTCGGCGAGCCGGTGCCCCACCCGGCGCCCGCCCAGGCGGAGTTCTTCGAGGACGAGCCCACCGGCCCGCCGCGCCGCCCCGCGCCCGCGGGCGTGCTCTTCCTGGAGAACGGCGGCGGCAAGTCCGTCCTCCTCAAGCTGATCTTCTCGGTCATGCTCCCCGGCCACCGCAACACCCTCGGCGGCGCGAGCTCCGGCGTCCTGCGCAAGTTCCTGCTCGCCGACGACTGCGGCCATGTCGCCCTGGAATGGCAGCACACCCAGACCGGCGAGTGCGTGGTCGTCGGCAAGGTCAGCGAATGGCGCGGCCGCCAGGTCTCCAACGACCCGCGCAAGTTCGCCGAGGCCTGGTACTCCTTCCGCCCCGGCCCGGGCCTGAGCCTCGACAACCTCCCCGTCGCCGAGGCCACTTCCGTACGCCCGCCCGTCGAAGGCGCCTCCGGCGCCCAGGGCCGCCGCCGCACCATGAAGGGCTTCCGCGACGCCCTCACCGAGGCCGGCAAGGCGTACCCGCACCTGGAGGTCTGCTTCGAGGAGATCCACGACCGCTGGAACGAGCACCTCACCGACCTCGGTCTCGACCCCGAACTCTTCCGCTACCAGCGCGAGATGAACGCCGACGAGGGCGAGGCCGCCGGCCTCTTCGCGGTCAAGAAGGACTCCGACTTCACCGACCTGCTGCTGCGCGCCGTCACCGACACCCGCGACACCGACGGCCTCGCCGACCTCGTCCACGGCTTCGGCAACAAGCTCGGCCGCCGCGCCGAGCTCATGGCCGAACGGGACTTCACCGCCGGCTCCGTGGACCTGCTCACCCGCATCGTCGAGGCCGCCGAGACCCGCTCCCGGCTGCGCGACGTCCACGCGGGCGCCGAGCGCCGGACGCGCACCCTCGCCCGGCGGCTGTCCGCCCGCGCCACCGAGGAACGCGCCCGGGCCGCCGACCTCGCCCAGCGGGTCACCGGCGCCGCCCACGAGGTCACCGCCGCCGAAGCCGCCCGCGCCCGCAGCGCCGCCGTCTCCGCCGAACTCGCCTACCGGCACGCCTCGCTGGCCCTGACCGTCGCCGAGAAGGCGGCCGCCGCCCAGCGCCGCGAACTCCTCGAAGCCCGCACGCTGCACTCCGCCTGGCAGGCCGCCGAGACGGTGCTGCGCCACCGCGCCGCCGCCGACCGCTCCGCCCGCGTCGCCGCCGCCATCCGCGAGGCCGAGCGGGACGCCGCCCCGGCGCTGGCCGCCCGCGCGAGCGCCGCCGCCGATCTCGTACGGGCCCTGCACACCGCCGCCGAACACGGAGAGCGGGTGGCCAACGAGGAAGAGGAGCGGTCCGCCGCCCTCCAGGCCGCCGGCGAGTCCGCGCACCGCGACGCCACCGCCGCCGCCACGGCGGCCCAGCGGGCCCGCAGCGAGGCCGAGCACCTCCGGGCCCGGCTCGGCGAGGTCCAGCAGGAGACCGCCGAGGCCGTCCGGGCCGGCTGGCTCGACGACTCCGCGCCCGACGCCGACCCGGCCAGGGCCGCCCTCGCCGCCACCGACGCCGAGAAGACCGCCGTGGCCGCCTGGGACGAGGCCCGTGAAGCCGCCCGGGCCGCCTCCGAAGCCGCCCGCGAGGCCGCGGCCGCCGAGTCCCGCGCCGAACTCACCGCCGCCCGCGCCGCGGACGCCGCCGAGGCGGCCGCAGCCGCCCACGACGCCGAGTACCGGACGGCGGACTCCCTCGCCGGATCCCCCCGGCTGGCCGCCCTCCTGGGCCTCGCGGAGGCCCCGGGCCTTCCCGGGCCCCGGGGAGAGGCCGACCGCGGAGCCGGAGACACCGAAGGTCCGGCGGTCCCGGCCCAGGACCACCGCGCGACCGCCGGACGGCTCACCGCCGAGGACCTCGACCGGAACGCCGAGGACCTCCACACCCTGCTGACCGACGGAGTCGCGGCGGCCGAGCGCCACCTCTTCGAACTGCGCACCGCCGCCGCCGACGACGCCCGCATCCTCGGCGCCCTCGGCGACGGCGGCCTGCTGCCGCCCGGCCCCGACGTCCTCGCCACCGTCGAGTACCTCGGTGAGCACGGCATCCCCGCCCTCCCCGGCTGGCGCTACCTGGCCCAGTCGGTCGACCCCGCCGACCACGCCGCCGTCCTCGCGGCCCGCCCCGAACTCGTCGACGGCGTCGTCATCACCGACCCCGACACCCACGCCCGCGCCCGCGAGGTCCTTTCCGGAGCCGCCCTGCTGCCCCGGTCGACCGTCGCCGTCGGCACGGCCGCCGCCCTGCTGGCGCCGGCGGCGCCCGTGGAGGCCGATTCCGCGGTCTCCAGCGTTTTCATCGTTTCGCCCAACCCGGCCATGCACGACGAGCACGCCGCCGACGAGGAGCGCCAGGCGCTGCGCGCCCGCGCCACCGCCCGCGACACCGAGATCCGCGACCTCGCCGCCCGCCTGTCCGGCGACCGTGAACTGGCCGCCCGCCTCGCCTCCTGGCGCACCGGCTGCCCGCCCGGCCGCCTCGCCGAACTGGCCGGGCAGGCCGAGGCCGCCCGGGCGTTCGCCGAGGAGGCCGACGCCGAGCTCGCGGAGGCCCGTACCGTACGCGCCGAAGCCGACGAGGCCGCCGCCGACGCCACCCGCGTGCGCGACGAACGCCAGGACACCGCCCAGCGCGCCCGCCGGGTCGCCGACGCCCTCGCCGGGCTCGCCTTCCGCCTGCGCGAACGCGCCGGCTGGCAGGCCCGCCTGCGGGAACTCGCCGACGAGGCCGCCGAGTCGGAGGCCCGCGCCGAGGTCTGCCTCGACCGGGCCCGCGCCGCCGACGAGGACCGGCGCGCCGCCCAGCGCGCCGCCGACGACGCCCGGCGCACCGCCCGCGCCCTGCGGGCGGAACGTGCCGAGATCGCCGGCGCCCCCGAGCCCCTCCCCGAGGACGACGGCACCGTCAAGGCACCGCTGCCGGACCTGCGCGAGGCCTACCGGGCCGCCTCCCGGCTCTACGAGAAGGTCGGCGTCGGCGCCGACCTGCGTGCCGAACAGGCCCGCGCCGAGAGCGACGAGAGCGCCGCCCTCGCCGAACTCGACCGCCTCACCAACAAGGTCCGTACGCGCGCCGCCCAGCTCCTCGAAGGCACCGACGGCGCCGACGGCCCCTCCCGCCAGGCGGCGGCCGCCCGCGCCGAGTCCCTCGTCCAGATGCTGGAGACCCGCGCCTCCACCGCCAGCGAGCAGCTCGGCCGGCTGCGCGGCGAGGCCGAACGGCACGCCCCCGCCGAGGGCGAGGCGCACACCGAACTCCCCGAGGAGCTCGTTCCCGAGGACGTGGAACAGGCCCAGGGCCTGCTCCGTACGGCCACCGCCCAACTCGCCGCCCACACCGCCGCCGTGGAGAGCGCCCGGGCCGCCCACGCCGACCTGCTGCGCGCGCACCGCACCGCGGAGGACGGCGCCGGCGGCTTCGACGAGACGGCAGCCCTGCTGCGGGACCTCCTGCGCGACCACACCCACGCCGAGGACGAACAGGAGCCCGCGGCGCACCCCGGCACGCTGGAGGAGGCCCGCCAGTCGGCCACCGAGGCCCGCCGGGCCCTGCGCGGCTGCGCGGCGGACCTCTCGGCCGCCGAGTCCGCCGTGCGCGAGGCGAGCGACATCCTGGTCCGGCACGCCAACGCCACCCGCTACGAGCAGGTGCGCACCCCCGCGCGCCAGCAGATCCGCGAACTGCCCGCCTCCGCGCTGCCCGAGCACGCGGCGGCCTGGGCGGCGGCGTTCGCCCCGCGGCTGCGCGTCCTGACCGACGAGCTGGCGCAGCTGGAGCGCAACCGCGACAGCATCGTCGACCGCCTGCGCGGCCTGGTCGAATCGGCGCTGGCCACCCTGCGCTCCGCCCAGCGCCTCTCCCAGCTGCCGGAAGGCCTCGGCGAATGGTCGGGCCAGGAATTCCTCCGGATCCGCTTCGAGGAGCCGGACCAGGCCACGCTCACGGAACGGCTCGGCGAGGTCATCGACGAGGCCACCCGCGCGGCGGTGAAGAAGAACAGCACCGCCTCCTTCGGCGAGGGCCGCCGCGACGGCATGTCCCTCCTCCTGAGGGGCGTCCAGGCAGCCCTCGAACCCAAGGGCATCTCGGTGGAGATCCTGAAGCCGGACGCGGTCCTGCGCGCCGAACGCGTCCCCGTCGGCCAGATGGGAGACGTCTTCTCCGGCGGGCAGCTGCTGACCGCCGCGATCGCCCTCTACTGCACGATGGCGGCGCTGCGCAGCAACGACCGCGGCCGCGACAGGCACCGCCACGCCGGCACGCTGTTCCTCGACAACCCGATCGGGCGCGCGAACGCCACGTACCTGCTGGAGCTCCAGCGGGCCGTCTCGGACGCCCTCGGCGTCCAGCTCCTGTACACGACGGGCCTGTTCGACACCACGGCCCTGGCCGAGTTCCCGCTGGTCATCCGCCTGCGCAACGACGCGGACCTGCGCGCGGGCCTGAAGTACATCAGCGTCGAGGAACACCTCCGCCCGGGGCTGCCCCAGCCCTCCCAGGAGGAGGAGACGATCCACGGCGAAATCACCGCCACCCGCATGTTCCGCCGGTCCGCGGCGCAAGCCTGACGCGCGACCGCTCCGCGGGACCCCGGCCCCGTCGCCCACCCGTGCGCCGGGGCGGGGCCGATGGGCAGCCCCGCCGGTGTCCGAGGCGTGGGGGCCGGGGCGGAGCCCGGCAGCGCGGGGCCGCGCCGGCGCGGTGGTCAGCGGCGGCCGAAGGCCGTGAGGGGGCCGTCCTCGCGTCGTATTCGGCGGCCACCGGGCGCCGACCGCACCCGGCCCACCGTGCTCGGCTCCGACACGACCCCGTACCGCTGGTTCCACGTCTGCCGGGTGATGACGACGTCCAGGACCGCCCATGTGGCCACGATCGTCGCCGCCACCCCGCCCAGCACCATGGGGAAGGCCAACCACGAGCCGGTGATCGTGAGGAAGAAGGCGATCGTCGCCTCGGTGAGCGTCACGGAGGCGATCAGCACCGCCCGCACCGCGGACGCCCGCACCGGATCCGGCATCCGGGGCCGGCGCGCCGGCTCCTCCACCCACAGGCCCCGGCGGCCCGCGCCGCCCCGGCCCTCGCCCTCGCCCTCGTACTCGCTCATGGTCCGCTGCCTCCCCACCGCGCGCCCGCCTGTGCCCGCTCCACACGTCTACCCCAAGAGAAGGACGATCCGCACGGCCGGGAGATTCCCGGATCCCGGACACTTCCCACGCCCCCGGTGATCGCGGAACGAACAATTCCAGCCATCCATCGGATTGCGGGAACCGACACCTCACCAAGTGTCATCTGCCGCATATCGGGCGGCTATTCACCGGAGGTATCGGACAACTCGTGATCTTCGCCCAGGCGTCCGGCCGAAAACGTCCGGACACGCCTTCGATGCCGCTCCGTGGCAGTAGTAGGCTCACGCCGTTTAAATGACGGAACACCGACCCCGGACAACGGGGTTGAGCTGGGGGAGGCTGGGGAGGCCATGCGCTTTCGCGGGAAGTCCATCCGCCGGAAGATCGTGGCGTTGCTCCTTGTGCCGCTCGTCTCCCTGACCGCCCTCTGGGGCTTCGCGACGGTCATCACCGGCCGCCAGGCCGTCCAGCTCCTCGACGTCGCCTACGTCATCGACAAGGTCGGCTACCCCATCGAGGACGTCGTCCGCGTCATCCAGAAGGAACGCCGCCAGACCCTCGTCGTCATCGGCGACCCCCGCGCCGCCAACGCCACCGCCGAACTCGCCAAGCGCCGCGCCGAGACCGACGCCGCCGTCGAGAAGATCAGCGCCGGCGCCCGCGAACCCGAGGTCCTCGACGAGCTGAGCCCCCAGAACGCCGAGCGCCTGCGCTCCATCCTCGCCGCCTTCCGCGGCGTCGGCGCCCTGCGGCACTCCGTCGACGCGAACAGCCTCGACCCCGGCCAGGCCCTGGACCTCTACGGCCGGCTCGTCGACCCCTGCTACGACTTCCTCATGAACCTCCACGCGCTGGAGAACGTGGAGATGGACAAGCAGGGCCGCGCCCTCGTCGGCATCACCCGGGCCCGCGAGACGCTCTCCCGCGAGGACGCCGTCATCGCCTCCGCCCTCGCCGCCCGCAACTCCACCGCGGCCGACATCCGCCACGTCTCCGACCTCGTCGCCAACCGCAAGCTCCTTTACGAGTTCAACCTCGCGATCCTCCCCGCCGCCGAGCGCGAGCGCTTCGAGCAGTACTGGGGCGGCGTCGACACCAAGGCCCTGCGCGACGCGGAGGAACGCTTCCTCACCGCCGGTGCCGTCAGGAACCCGCGCGGCATCACCGCCGCCCAGTGGGACGAGGCCGCGACCAAGGTCCTGGACGACCTCGCCACGATGGGCACCGACGCCGGCAACCGCTACCAGAAGCGCGTCGAGCCCGTCGCCATGGACGTCCTGGTCCAGGCCGCCGTCGCCGGCATCCTCGGCTTCATCGCCCTGATCGTCTCCCTGATCCTCTCCGTGCGCATCGGCCGCGAACTCGTCCGCGACCTGTCCCGCCTCCGCAAGGAGGCCCACGAGGCGTCCGGCGTCCGGCTGCCCGCCGTGATGCGCCGCCTGGCCGCCGGTGAGCACGTGGACGTCGAGACCGAGGCGCCCCGCCTGGAGTATGAGAAGGACGAGGTCGGCCAGGTCGGCCAGGCCCTCAACACCCTCCAGCGCGCCGCCGTCGAGGCCGCCGTCAAACAGGCGGAGCTGCGTCGCGGTGTCTCCGAGGTGTTCGTCAACCTGGCCCGCCGCAACCAGGTCCTGCTGCACCGCCAGCTGACCCTCCTCGACACGATGGAGCGCCGCACCGAGGACACCGAGGAGCTCGCCGACCTCTTCCGCCTCGACCACATGACCACCCGCATGCGCCGCCACGCCGAAGGCCTGGTGATCCTCTCCGGCGCGGCCCCCTCCCGCCAGTGGCGCAAGCCCGTCCAGCTGATGGACGTCGTACGGGCCGCGGTCGCCGAGGTCGAGGACTACGAGCGCATCGAGGTGCGCCGGCTCCCGCGCCTGGGCATCGTCGGCCCGGCCGTCGCCGACATCACCCACCTCGTCGCCGAACTCCTGGAGAACGCCACCGTGTTCTCCCCGCCGCACACCGCGGTCCAGGTGCACGGCGAGCGCGTCGCCAACGGCTTCACCCTCGAGATCCACGACCGCGGCCTCGGCATGAACCCCGACGCCCTGCTCGATGCGAACCTCCGGCTCGCCGAGACCTCCGAGTTCGAACTCTCCGACACCGACCGCCTCGGCCTGTTCGTGGTCAGCCGCCTCGCGCAGCGCCACAACGTCAAGATCGCCCTCCAGCCCAGCCCGTACGGGGGCACGACCGCGGTCGTCTTCCTCCCCTCGGAACTCCTCACCGAGGCTCCCGAGACCAACGGCACCGGCATCCGCGTCGACGAGGGCGCCGGCGCCGCCGGGAAGGGCCCCGCCGCCGCGACCGCCCGGTCCGGCGCGATCCCCACCGCCCGCCCCGCACCCGCCGTGGAGCGCGGGCCCGCGGGCCGCCCGCTGCCGGTCGCCGAACTGCGCGGACCGGTGGAGCTGGAGGCCCCGCTCGACGTCCTCGGCCTCGACGGGGTGGAACCCGTCGTGCCCCTCGACGGCCTCGACGACCCCGCCGTCCTGGACGGCATCGGCGGCCGTCCGGCCATGGCTACGCTGGACGACGAGACCCCGCCCACCGGCATCCCGCGCAGCGCCCTGCTCGGGCTGCGCCCCGCGGACCGGCCGCACGCCGACCGGCACGCCGAGCGCCACGGCGCACGCAAGGGCGACCGCGAGACCCCGGCCCCCACCGGCCCGGTCCGGCTGGACACCCAGCGCCTGGAGGCCCCGCGCCCCGAGGCCACCCGCTCCTCGGGAGCCGTGCCGCTGCCGCGCCGCCGCCCCACCCCGACCCTGGTCGCCGAACACGGCCGCCGGGTGGAGCCGCGCCCGGTGCACGCGGTCCCGCAGCCCGCACCGGCGCCGACCCCCGCGCAGCCCGCCCCGAAGCCGGCGCCGAAGGCCGCGCCCGGCACCGGCCCCGGCGGCCTGCCCCGCCGCGTCCGCCAGGCCAGCCTGGCCCCGCAGCTCAAGAACTCCCCGGCCCCGGCTCCCGACGACGCCGCCCCCGACCAGGTGGCCGAGCGGGACGCGGAGGACGTGCGCGCGCGCATGTCCTCCCTCCAGCGCGGCTGGACCGCGGGCCGCGAACAGCACGCACAGCAGCAGTCGGAGACCGGGGCCGGCACCTCCGCCGCCACGGGTCCCGGATACGAGAACGAGGGGGACGGTCGATGACCGCACCGCAGACCGGCAACGACACCAGGGGCCGTGGCTCCGGCCCGCTCAACTGGCTCCTCGACGAGCTGGTCGACAAGGTCGGATCCATCCGCAAGGCGGTGGTCCTCTCCGGTGACGGCCTGCCCACCGGCAGTTCCAAGGACCTGACCCGCGAGGACAGCGAGCACCTCGCCGCGGTGGCCTCCGGCTTCCACAGCCTGGCCAAGGGCGTCGGCCGGCACTTCGAATCCGGCAAGGTCCGCCAGACCGTCGTCGAGCTCGACGAGGCCTTCCTGTTCGTCATGGCCGCGGGCGACGGCAGCTGCCTGGCGGTGCTCGCCGACGCCGATTCCGACGTGGGCCAGGTCGCGTACGAGATGACGCTGATGGTCAAGCGCGTCGGCGACCACCTGGCGACCGCCCCGCGCACCGGGCTGCCCGCCGGAGGGTGAGTCGTACGGCATGAGCGAACCAGGCCAGGACCACCCTTCCGACACCCCGGTCGCCGACCGGACCACCGCCCCCGACCACGCGCACTGGTTCGACGACGACGCCGGTCCCGTCGTCCGCCCGTACGCCATGACCCGCGGCCGGACCAGCCACGCGGGTCAGCACCGACTCGACCTGATCGCCCTGGTCGTCGCCGAAGCGGCGGCCGACGATCCGGTCTGGGACATGAGCCTGTCCCCGGAACACGTCCACATCCTCGGCCGGTGCCTGGAGCGGCCGCAGTCGGTAGCCGAGCTCGCGGCCGACCTCGACCTCGCGGTCGGAGTCGTACGGGTCCTGATCGGGGACCTGGTCGCCGAGGAACTGGTCCACGTGACGCGGCCGGTACCGCCGGCCGAACTGCCCGACGAATCCATTCTGCGTGAGGTGATCGATGGCCTTCGGGCGCTCTAGCCGCACCGGTGCCATGCATGCCGTGTCACCGGTCGAGCCGCTGACCTTGAAGATCCTGGTCGCGGGCGGCTTCGGGGTGGGCAAGACCACCCTGGTCAGTGCGGTAAGCGAGATCAGACCACTGCGGACCGAGGAACAGCTCTCGGAGCCCGGCATCGGCATCGACGACACCGGGGGAGTGGAGGGCAAGAGCACCACCACCGTGGCCATGGACTTCGGGCGCATCACGCTCCGCGAAGACCTGGTGCTGTACCTGTTCGGCACGCCCGGACAGGACCGGTTCTGGTTCCTGTGGGACGAGCTGGCCCAGGGGTCGCTCGGCGCGGTGGTCCTCGCGGACACCCGCCGCCTCGCCGACTGCTTCGCCGCCATCGACTACTTCGAGCGGCGCGAGATCCCGTTCGTCGTCGCCGTCAACTGCTTCGACGGCGCGGACCGGCACCCCGTGGTGACCGTACGGGAGGCACTCGACCTCGATCCCGGGGTCCCGGTGCTGCTCTGCGACGCCCGCGACCGGGAGTCCGTGAAGGACGTGCTGGTCGGGGTCGTCGAACACGCGATGTCGCTGGCCCGGGCACGCCGTCGGAGCCTCTCGGCGGGAGCCTGACCGAAGGGACCGACCACGAAGGACCGACCGCGAAGGGCCGACCACGAAGGGCCCGCAAGGGCCGGCCCGGCATGGAGGCGGCCCGTACCCCCGCCGACTGGGGTACGGGCCGCAGCTCTCATGGGGGGCTTCGGAGTCCCGGTCGCGGCGCGGGACCGTGGAGCGAGTGTGAACCCGCCGCCGGGGGCCGTCAAGCGTTCGGACAACACCCGTCGGCAGACGCCGCTCAGCGCACCGCGACCACGGCCGAACCGTGCCCGAACAGACCCTGGTTGGCGGTGATCCCGGCCCGGGCCCCCGGCACCTGCCGGTCCCCGGCCGAACCGCGCAACTGCCACGTCAGCTCGCACACCTGCGCGATGGCCTGCGCCGGCACCGCCTCCCCGAACGAGGCCAGACCGCCGCTCGTGTTGACGGGGATCCGTCCGCCGAGGGCCGTCGCGCCCTCCCGTACGAGCTTGGCCCCCTCGCCCTCGGCGCACAGCCCGATGTCCTCGTACCACTCCAGCTCCAGCGCCGTGGACAGGTCGTACACCTCGGCGAGGGAGAGGTCCTCCGGGCCGAGCCCCGCCTCCTCGTACGCGGCCCGCGCGATCGAGGCCCGGAACGACCCCGCCGCGGGCCGTACGGCCACCGCCGAGTCGGTCGCGATGTCCGGCAGGTCCAGCACGGTACGCGGATAGGTGGGCGTCACCGTCGAGACGGCCCGGATCCGCACCGGGTCCGCGCACCCCCGCGAGCGCGCGAAGTCCATGCTGCTCAGCACGAGGGCGGCGCCGCCGTCGGAGGTCGCGCAGATGTCGAGCAGCCGCAGCGGATCGGCCACGACCGCCGAGCCGGCCACCTCCTCCGCCGTCACCGCCTTGCGGTAGCGGGCGTACGGGTTGAGCGCCCCGGCCGCCGCGTTCTTCACCTTCACCTGGGCGAAGTCCTCCGGGGTGTCCCCGTGGACGGCCATCCGGCGGCGGGCGTACAGCGCGAAGTACGCGGGGTTGGTGGCGCCCAGCACCCGGAAGCGCAGCCAGTCCGGATCGTCGGGCCGGTCGCCTCCCGCCGGAGCGAAGAACCCCTTCGGCGCGGCGTCGGCGCCCACCACGAGCACCACGTCGGCCAGGCCCGCCAGGATCTGCGCCCGGGCCGCCCCGATCGCCTGCGCTCCGGACGCGCAGGCCGCGTACACGCTGGTCACCCGCGCGCCCTGCCAGCCGAGTGCCTGGGCGAAGGTCGCCCCGGCCACGTAGCCGGGGTAGCCGGAGCGCACGGTGTCGGCGCCGACGATCGACTGCACGTCCGTCCAGCCCAGTCCCGCGTCGTCGAGCGCCGCCCGCGCGGCGGCCCGCCCGTACGTGACGAAGCTGCGGCCCCACTTGCCCCACGGGTGCATCCCGGCGCCGAGCACGGCGATGTCGGCGGCGCTCACGCGACCCCTCCCACCGGCTTGAACTGCCAGGTCAGCCAGGTGGTTTCGGCGTCCTCGTTCAGTACGCCGCCCACCACCTCGACCTCCGTGCCGACCGCCAGATCCGCGACGCCCACCCCGGGCGCCGCCTGCCCCAGCACGACCAGCCCCTCGGTCTCCAGCTCCACGGCGACCAGGGTGTACGGCTCCCAGGGCGCGTCCGGATCGGACACGTACGGGGCGGGCGGCCGGTAGCGCCCGTCGGTGTAGGACCAGACCCGCCCGCGCGCGGACAACGGCACCTCGAGGAGCTCGCCGCCGCCGGGACAGTGCGGATTGCGGCAGTACGCGTCCTCGCGCGGGAAGAACACCGCGGTGCAGGCGGAACACCGGGTGCCGAGCAGCCGGAAGCCGCCGCCCGGCCCGTCCTCGGTGAACCACCCGCTCACGACGGGTGTACGTGTGCGTGCCAAAACCCCTCCCAAGCCAGCAGCTGACGGATCGTCAGAAGTCTGGCACGGGCAGGCTGCCGGGTCACCGGTTCTCGGCAAGCCACTTCTGCGCGATCTCCGCCAGCTCCGCGTCGCGGCCGGCGAGCATCATCCGGATCATCTGCGCGTCCCCGCGCAACGACCACCCCGGATGCCCGAAGGTCGCCGGATTGTTCCCCTCGATGAAGAAGTGCGCCGGCCAGGCGGTCCCGTACCCGATCAGGGGCAGCGCGGCGAGGTACCGCTTCCGTCCCCGCGCCGCCCCGTAAACGGTCAGCGCGAGCCCGGTGAGCGTGCCGGCGAGATGCACCCAGCGGGTGGCGGCGCGCGAGTGCATCGCGACGTAGTAGGGCCAGAATTCCTCGTACGTTTCGAACGTCATGCGGGCACCGTACGCACGGCTCCTCACGGCCGCACCGATCCGGCCGAAACCGGAAAGTCGAAAAAGGAATCGGGAAACGCCTCGGGCTTGAAGGTGAAGTGCCACCACTCCTCAGGAAGGTTGACGAAACCGGCGTCACCGAGCGCCTCGACCAGCAGCCGCCGATTCGCACGGGCCGCGGCCGGAACCGCCGGACTGTCGGTGTGCGAGCGCGGCCCGAAGAAGTCGAAGTGCGTCCCCATGTCCAGCTCGCGGCCTCCGGCGAGGGACACGAGGGTCACGTCGACGGTGCTTCCGCGGGAGTGCCCCGACTTCTCGGCGATGTACCCCTCGGGGATCAGCCGGGACTTGTCGACATCCGGGTAGAACTCCGCCTTGGTCCGCTGATCGGAGGCGTCCCCGGCCCACCGCACGAAGCGGTCGACGGCCCGCTGCGGCCGGTAGCAGTCGTACACCTTCAGCGACAGCCCGCGCCGCAACAGCCGCCGCTGTGCCCGCCGCAACGCCTCGGCGGCGGGCCGCGCGAGCAGGCAGACGGGTTCCTCGTACCCCTCGACCGGGTCGCCGGTGAAATTCCGGTCGCCCGCGTACCGCATGTCCTGCCGGACGGTCGGATCGACGTCCGCCAGCGCCGTGAACCCCGGCGGAGCCTCCGCCCCGCCCGTCAGCAGTCCCACACACACCACAACAGCAGCTGCCCTCATACCCCTTGGCATACCATCGCGGCATGCCGGCACAGCTGAGGGACTCGCACTGCTCCACCTGCGGAGCGCCGTACGGTACGACCACCTGGCCCCGCACCTGCACCTCCTGCGGCGCCACCGCCTACCGCAACCCGCTCCCGGTGGCCGTCACCCTGCTGCCGGTCGAGGACGCGGACGGCACCGGCCTCGTCGTCATCACCCGCACCATCGAGCCGGCCCGCGGCGGAGTCGCCCTGCCCGGCGGCTTCATCGACTTCGGCGAGGACTGGCGCGACGCGGTCGTCCGCGAACTCCGCGAGGAAACCGGCATCACCGCCCCGGCCTCGGAGGTCACCCTGGCCGACGCCTTGAGCTCCCCGGCCGGCCACCTGCTCCTCTTCGGCCTCCTCCCGCCCCGCCCGGCCGCCACCCTCCCCGCCCCGGCCCCCACGCCGGAAACCACCGGCTGGCACATCCTCCACACCCCCACCGAACTGGCCTTCCCCCTCCACACCCAGGCAGCCACCGCCTGGTTCGCCGGCCAGTACGCCCCCTGACACGGCAATCCCGGCCATGTCCAGGCCCGCACCTGCGCACGTGGCGCGTGCAAAATCCAGCCCCGCCGGCGTGTGAGGCGCGGGGTACGGGGCGGAGCCCCGATCCTGAACCCGCACCCACCCCTCGGCCCGGCGCTAGACGCCCCGCACCACCACCCCACCCTCCACCGAAACCCCGGCCTCGGTCTCCACCACCACCGTCTCCCCGGCCCACCGCGAGGTGTACCGCTCGAGCGCGCCCGCCTCGAACCCCGGCCCCGGATCCCGGATCACCACCCCGCCGCCCGTCCGCCCCCGCGCCGGCGCCCAGACCTCCAGCTCCACGCCACCGGCGCCCGAGGCGACCGGCAGCACCGCCCCCGCCCGCGCCAGCACCGGGATCCGCCCCTGCGGGGCGTCCAACAGGATCTGCCCCGGCCCCTCGTACGCCGCCCCCGTCGCGGTGTCGTACCACCGCCCCCGGGGCAGCCGTACCGCCCGCCGGTCCGCCCCGCACTCCAGCACCGGGGCGACCAGCAGCGCGTCCCCCAGCAGGAACGCGTCCTCGCAGTCCCGCAGCCCCCGCTCCTCCGGCGCCCCCCACCACACCGGCCGCACGTACGGGGCCCCCGTCCGCCGCGCCAGGTGCGCCAGCGTCACGAAGTACGGCCGCAGCCGCTCCCGCTCCGCCAGCGCCGCCCGTGCCTGCTCCTCCACCTCCGGCCCGAACTCCCACGGCTCCCGCCGCCCCGCCCAGATCGCCGAGTGGGTCCGGAACAGCGGCAGGTACGCCCCCAGTTGCAGCCACCGCACGTACAACTCGGGCGACGGCGAACCTCCGAAGCCCCCGACGTCCGGCCCCGAGTACGGCACCCCGCACAGCCCCAGTCCCAACACCAGCGCCAGTGAGGCCCGCAGCCCCTCCCAGCTGGTCTCCACGTCCCCCGACCACGTGCCCCCGTACCTCTGCATCCCCGCCCACCCCGACCTGGAGAACAGGAACGGCCGCTCGGCCGGCCGCAGCCGGATCAACCCCTCCCAGCCCGCCCGCGCCATCCCGAGCGCGTACACGTTGTGCCCGGCCCGGTGGTCCCCGCCCGCCCCGTCCATCGCGTGCCGCGCCGACCGCGGCAGCGTGGCGTCCCCGAACGGCGCAAAGGACACCGGCTCGTTCATGTCGTGCCAGAAACCGGAGAAGCCCTGGGCGAGCCGCTCCTCGTACAGACCGCCCCACCACTCCCGCACCGCCGGATCCGTGAAGTCCGGATACACGCACTCGCCCGGCCAGACCTCACCCCGCACCTCCCCGCCCCGCGCGTCCCGTACGAAGGCACCGGCGGCCCCCACCCCGCGCCCCGAGGCGTGCACGGCGTCACCCGTCTTCACCGCCGGATCGACGATCGAGACCAGCCGCACCCCCTGCTCGCCCAACTCCCGTGACAGGCCGGGCAGATCAGGGAACCGCTCGCCGTCCACCGTGAACACCCGGTGCCCGTCGTAGTGGTCGATGTCCAGGTGCACGGCCGACAGCGTGAGCCCGCGGGCCGCGTACTCCCCGACCACCCGCCGCACCTCCGCCGCGCTCCCGAACCCCCACCGCGCGTGCTGGTACCCCAGCGCCCACTCCGGCGGCACCGCGGCGCCGCCCGTCAGCCCGGACCAGCCCTGGAGCACCCTCGCCGGCGTCCCCACCAGCACCCAGCAGCGCAGCGGACCGCCCTCCATGCGCAGTTCGGTCACCCCCGGCCGGTCCGCCCCCGAGCCCGCGCCCTCCTCGCCCTCGCGCAACACCACCCGGCCGTCCCACGTGTTGTCGTGGAACATCAGGTGCGTGCCCGCGTCCGCGACCACCATCTGCACCGGCATGGTCAGGTACAGCGGGTCGTCTCCCGGCCCGAAGCCGCCCTTCGGGTCCGTGTTCCACAGCCGGTACACCCCGTCCCGCAGTCGCGGCCCCGAGGACCTCCCACCCAGCCCGAAGAACCGCGCGTCCGCCGGCACCTCACTGCGCTGCAGCCACCGCCCTCCACCCACATCAGGACTTCCGTCCCCAAGCCATTCCAGCCTCGCCGGCGTTTGAGGCGCGGGGTCCGGGGCGGAGCCCCGATCCTGAAGCCGCACCTCGCCTGTCAGCCCAGCCACACCCCCACCCGAAGCCCCGTCCCCACCCGAAGCCCCGTCCCCACCCGTCGCCCCCCCGGCCAGGGGAACCGGCTCCCACCACCGCGGCGGCAGCTCCCGCCGCAGCACGGCCCCGCCCGGAGTCCGCACCTCGACCGCCCCGTGCCGGGACACCGCCACCGTCACCCGCTCCGACACCACCCGCCAGCCGCCCCCGGTGTCCGGCTCCAGCACGGCCCGCGGATCCGGCTCGGGCCCGCTGCCCACCACCGCGTACGAGGGCGTCGGCCCGGCCCCGTCCCAGCCCCAGAACACGGCCCCGCCCACCGTGACCCGTACCAGCAGCTCCGAACGTGCGAACCGGAGCACGCCCCCGCCGGGCCGGGGCTCCGTACCGGCCAGCAGCCCCGGCACGCGCGCCCGCTCCGCGCCCCGGCGCGGAAGCCCCTCCGCGTCCGCGCGCCGGTGGCGCCACGCCGAGCGCCAGGCGCGCCGCCCCCGCTCCGTACCGATGTCCTTCACCGCACGCACCAGATCACGACCGTTCATGGAGAGCACCCTGCCACCGGCCCCCGGCCGAAGGTGCTGCGTTCAACTGCCGTTCACCCACGCGCGACCGCCCCCGCGGCCCCGCGCGTGACCCCCGGCCACTGGTGGGCGCCCACATGCCGCCGCTCCCGTGAGCGGTGATGACGGCTCTGGTGCGGATGTCGATCACATGGCATCGTCCCTGTGAGCCGCCGCGCGCACACCCCCCGCGCGATGGCACCGTACGCACACGAAGCGCGAGCCGCAGACTTGACCGGGAGCCGCCCCATGACCTCAGCCACGCAGCCGGAACCCCTCTGGGCCCCGGGCCCCGACCGGATCGCCGCGGCCCGGATCACTGCCTTCCAGGCCTGGGCCGCGGAGCACCACGGGGCCCCGGCCGACGGCGGCTACCCCGCCCTGCAGAGCTGGTCCGTCGACGAGCTCGACACCTTCTGGCAGGCCGTCGCCGAGTGGTTCGAGGTCCGCTTCACCGACCCGTACGAGTCGGTCCTCGCCGACCGCTCCATGCCCGGCGCGCGCTGGTTCACCGGAGCCACCCTCAACTACGCCGAGCACGCCCTGCGCGCCGGCGAGGACCCGGACCGCGCCGACGACGCCGCCCTGCTGTGCGTGGACGAGACCCAGGAGCCCGTCCCCGTCACCTGGGCCGAGCTCCGCCGCCAGGTCGGCTCGCTCGCCGCCGAGCTCCGGGCCCTCGGCGTACGCCCCGGCGACCGGGTCAGCGGCTACCTCCCCAACATTCCCGAGGCCGTCGTCGCCCTCCTCGCCGCCGCCGCCGTCGGAGCCGTCTGGACCTCCTGCGCCCCGGACTTCGGCGCCCGCAGCGTCCTCGACCGCTTCCAGCAGGTCGAGCCCGTGGTCCTGTTCACCGTGGACGGCTACCGCTACGGCGGCAAGGAGCACGACCGCCGCGACACCGTCGCCGAACTCCGCGCCGAGCTGCCCTCCCTGCGCGCCGTCGTCCACATCCCGCTCCTCGGCACGCCGGCTCCCGCGGGCGCCCTCGACTGGTCCGCGCTCACCTCCGCGGACACCGAGCCCGTCTTCGAGGCGGTCCCCTTCGACCATCCCCTCTGGGTCCTGTACTCCTCCGGTACGACCGGTCTGCCCAAGGCCATCGTCCAGTCCCAGGGCGGCATCCTCCTCGAACACCTCAAGCAGCTCGGCCTGCACTGCGACCTGGGCCCGGAGGACCGGTTCTTCTGGTACACCTCCACCGGCTGGATGATGTGGAACTTCCTGGTCTCCGGCCTGCTCACCGGCACCACGGTCGTCCTGTACGACGGCAGTCCCGGCTACCCCGACACCGGCGCCCAGTGGCGCATCGCCGAGCGCACCGGGGCCACCCTCTACGGCACCTCCGCCGCCTACGTGATGGCCTGCCGCAAGGCCGGGGTCCAGCCGGGGCGGGACTTCGACCTCTCCGCCGTGAAGTGCGTGGCCACCACCGGCTCACCGCTGCCGCCCGACGGCTTCCGCTGGCTGCACGACGAGGTGGCCGAGGACCTGTGGATCGCCTCCGTCAGCGGCGGCACCGACGTGTGCAGCTGCTTCGCCGGCGCCGTGCCCACCCTCCCCGTCCACATCGGGGAACTCCAGGCCGCCTGCCTCGGTACGGACCTCCAGGCCTGGGACCCGTCGGGCAAGCCCGTCATCGGCGAGGTCGGCGAGCTTGTCGTCACCAACCCCATGCCGTCCATGCCGATCCGCTTCTGGAACGACCCCGACGGCAGCCGCTACCGCGACAGCTACTTCGAGATGTTCCCGGGCAACTGGCGCCACGGGGACTGGATCACGATCACCGACCACGGCTCGGTGATCATCCACGGCCGCTCCGACTCCACGCTGAACCGCCAGGGCGTCCGGATGGGCTCCGCCGACATCTACGAAGCCGTCGAGCGCCTCCCCGAGATCAAGGAATCCCTGGTCATCGGCCTGGAGGAGGCGAACGGCGGCTACTGGATGCCGCTGTTCGTCCACCTCGCCCCGGGCGCCACCCTCGACGAGGACCTGCGCGCCCGCATCAAGGCGACCATCCGCGAGGAACTCTCCCCGCGCCACGTCCCCGACGAGATCATCGAGGTCCCGGGCATCCCGCACACCCTCACCGGCAAGCGCATCGAGGTCCCGGTCAAGCGGCTCCTCCAGGGCGCGCCCCTGGCCAAGGCGGTCAACCCGGGCTCCGTCGACAACATCGACCTCCTCCACTTCTACGAGGAGCTGGCCCGTACCCGCGGCTGAGGTCACTGTCAGTGGTGATGATTACTCTGAGTGAGCAAGCGATTGCATCACTCAGGGGGAGCCATGCCACCGAAGAAGGACACCGGAACAAACACCGGCAACACCACCGCCACCGGAGCCGGCCGGCGGGACAAGACCGGAAGGACCTCGCGGACGCGCGGAGCGACCGGCACCGACCGGCGCCGCACCCTGCGCCGCGAGGTCCCCAGCACCGTCGGCCTGCTCGCCGACGCCGGGGACTTCGCGGCCATGCGGGAGTACCGCAGCTTCACCTTCGACCGCCACGACGACTACTCCGACTACCTCCGCCACGTCGACGGACTGCTCCGCTCCCTCGCGGCCCAGGGCATCCACACCACCGTCGCCCTCTTCGATCCCGAGGAGTACGCCGACTACTGCGCGGACCACGGCCTCGACCCGGACACCGCCGAAGCCCGCACCCGCTTCACCGCGGAACTGGCCGGCAGCAGCGCCGGCCTGCCGTACGCGGGCCAGTCCATCGACGAACTCGTCCCGCTCCTCGTCGACGAGGCCGTCCGACAGGCCACCTGGGAGTACGCCACCGGCCTCCTCGCCGAGGTCGGCACCTGCGCCGACTGCGGAGAGGACATCGGGCAGGCCTCCTTCGCACGCGCCGCCGCAGCGCTCGAACGTCTGCTGGCCGGCGCGGGCCCCGGCCACCACCACCTCGTGTGCAGCGTCCCGACCGAGGCGGAACAGCTCGTCGCCGTCCTCCATGCCGAATCCGGCGAGACGCCGGAGGCCGCACCGCGCATCAAAGGCAAAGAGGGCCTCGACTTCGTGACCGTCCTCGCCGCCGGTCTCGCCCTCGGCGGCCCCGGCGGACTGGTCCTGCGGAGCACCACCGAGGGATTCCGGGACCGGGTCCACGGCTGGCGCCTGGACCGCGGCCGCCTCACCGTCCTCTCGGCAGCGGCCGTCTTCAACGCCTACTGCACGGACGCCGACACGGGGGAACCCGTCGCCCCCGAGCCGGGCGTCGAATACTGCCCCGGTTACGAGGTGGACGGCCCGGGTCCGCACCGCTGACACAAGGACCGAGGGGCCCTCGCCACCGGCGAAGGCCCCTCGATCGACATGCACGCAACAACGCACCACCCGGCCGGCTACTCGCCGGACAGCACCGCCTGGGCGGCCACCCTGGCCTCCTCGGCACTGTCGCACGCCCGCGCGGCGGCAGCCGCACGCTCGCACTGGGCGAGGGTGTGCTTGGCAAGCGTGGCCCGCACATACGGAATCGAAGCGGCACCCATCGACAGGGAGGTGACACCCAGGCCGGTCAGTACACAGGCCAGCAGCGGGTCCGAAGCGGCCTCGCCACAGACGCCACAGCTCTTGCCCTCCGCCTTGGCGGCCTCCGCCGACATGGCGATCAGGTCGAGCAGCGCCGGCTGCCACGGGTCCTGGAGCCGCGACACCGCACCGACCTGACGGTCGGCCGCGAAGGCGTACTGGGCCAGGTCATTGGTGCCCAGCGACAGGAACTCGACCTCCTGGAGGATCGAGCGCGCCCGCAGCGCGGCCGAGGGGATCTCCACCATCGCGCCGAACTTGGCCCGCAGCCCGGCAGAGCGGCACGCGTCCGCGAACGCCCGGGCATCGGTCCGGTCCGCGACCATCGGCGCCATGACCTCGAGGTAGACGGGCAGCCCCTCGGCGGCCTTGGCCAGCGCGGTGAGCTGCGTGCGCAGCACCTCCGGGTGGTCCAGCAGCGTGCGCAGACCACGCACGCCGAGCGCCGGATTCGGCTCGTCGCCCGGAGTCAGGAAGTCCAGCGGCTTGTCGGCCCCGGCATCCAGCACCCGTACGACGACACGGCCCTCGGGGAAGGCTTCGAGCACCTTGCGGTACGACTCGATCTGCTTCTCCTCGGACGGCGCCTTCTTGCTGTCGTCCAGGAACAGGAACTCGGTGCGGAACAGACCCACACCCTCCGCCCCGGCCTCGACGGCCGCGGGCACGTCCGCCGGACCGCCGACATTGGCCAGCAGCGGCACCTTGTGCCCGTCGGACGTCGCGCCCGGCCCGGACGAGGCGGCCAGAGCGGCCTTCCGCTCGGCGGCCGCGGCCTCCAGCCCGGCCCGCTTCTCCTCGCTCGGCTCGACGAAGAGGTCACCGGTGCTGCCGTCGATGGCGATGACCGTCCCCTCGGCGATCTCACCCGCACCCGGCAGCGCCACGATCGCCGGCACACCCAGCGCCCGCGCGAGGATCGCGCTGTGACTGGTCGGGCCGCCTTCCTCGGTGACGAAGCCGAGCACGAGCGCCGGGTCCAGCAGGGCCGTGTCGGCGGGGGCGAGGTCCCGCGCGATCAGCACGTACGGCTCGTCGCTGTCCGGCACACCCGGCATCGGCACGCCGAGCAGACGCGCCACGATCCGGTTCCGTACGTCGTCCAGGTCGGCCACCCGGCCGGCCATGTACTCGCCCGCCCCCGCGAGGAGGTCGCGGTAGGAGGCGAACGCGTCGTACACACCGCGCTCGGCGGTGCTGCCGACGGCGATGCGCCGGTTCACGTCCGCCATCAGCTCGGGGTCCGTGGCGATCATCGCCTGGGCCTCGAGCACGTGCTGAGCCTCGCCACCGGCCAGCTGGCCGCGCGCGATCAGGTCGGCCGAAACAGCCTCCACGGCCTGACGGGCGCGCCCCTGCTCGCGCTCCGCCTCATCCGCGGTGATCTGCTTCGCCGGCGGCTCGAGAACCGCCGTACCCATGTGCCGGACCTCGCCGATCGCCACACCGTGGCTCACGCCGACGCCTCGCAGCGTTGTCTCCATTTCACCGTCTCCGATTGAGCGGCGGCCCCAGCCGCCGCGGTGGATGTCCGACTCGCGCCTCTTCGGGCGGAGGGGTCAGGCGGACGCGGTCACTTCCAGTTGAAGAGAACGTCCCCGGCCTTCATGTCGCCGCTCTCGGCCACATCGGACAGCGACTCGGCAGAGGCCTCCAGCGCCACGACCGGGCAGACGGCGGACTTGCCCGCGGCTTCGACCGCGGCGGGGTTCCAGCGGATGACGGCCTGGCCGCGGGTCACGGTGTCGCCCTTGTTCACGAGGAGCTCGAAGCCCTCGCCGTTGAGCTGGACCGTGTCGATCCCCAGGTGCGTGAGCACGCCGTGGCCATCGCCGTCGACTACGACGTACGCGTGCGGGTGCAGGGAGACGACCACACCATCGACGGGGGACACCGCCTCCGAGGGCTCACGCACGGGATCAATAGCGGTGCCCGGTCCCACCATCGCGCCGGAGAACACCGGATCGGGCACTGCCGCGAGTCCGATGGCGCGCCCGGCAAGTGGGGACGTCACGCTGGTCATGGGGGCCTCCCAGGGGTGGGGCTGCTTCGTGTCGCCGTCACTACCTGTCGCGAACGGCGTACTCTTCAGAAGGATATGGCACAAGATGTTCGGGTTCGCCCGATGTTGGTCCCGACCTGGGCTGGCCCTTTGGCACGGAGACTAGTGGACTAGACCGGTGGACTAGACCATACGCCTGGATCGATTTGCTTGGCCACCACGGGGCCTGTACTGTCGTGAGTCCCGCCAGGACGCCTCGTGTGAACTTCTCACGAACGTCCGATGGACGGGACCCTCCTCTTCATCACCGATACTGATCTTTCGGCCCTTCCGCATGCCCTTTTGGGAAAACGGAGAGTGGTCAGAGGGACCGAGAATCGCTGATAAGGTCGGAGCCGCCGGAAAGGGAAAGCGCGAAAGCGCAGAACCTCGAAAGCGCCGAGGAAATCGGACACGAAAGAGTCTGATAGAGTCGGAAACGCAAGAACACAGAACGAAAGCCCGGAGGAAAGCCCGAGAGGGTGAGTACGAAGGAAGCGTCCGTTCCTTGAGAACTCAACAGCGTGCCAAAAATCAACG